>JAZUIV010000059.1:0-77307 GCA_045642485.1 Bacteroidales bacterium
GCAAATCTCGAAAACCCATCTCAGTTCGGATTGGAGTCTGCAACTCGACTCCATGAAGTTGGATTCGCTAGTAATCGCGCATCAGCCATGGCGCGGTGAATACGTTCCCGGGCCTTGTACACACCGCCCGTCAAGCCATGAAAGCCGGGGGTGCTTGAAGTTCGTGACCGCAAGGAGCGACCTAGGGCAAAACTGGTAATTGGGGCTAAGTCGTAACAAGGTAGCCGTACCGGAAGGTGTGGCTGGAACACCTCCTTTTTGGAGCTCACCTTGAGACTCGAGCTTCGCCTCTTGCTTGGACTTTGTTTTCCTTTTTATATATAGTCTCTTAGCTCAGTTGGTTAGAGCGCTACACTGATAATGTAGAGGTCACTGGTTCAACTCCAGTAGGGACTACTGCATTGTCAAAAATGGGGGTATAGCTCAGTTGGCTAGAGCACCTGCTTTGCAAGCAGGGGGTCGTCGGTTCGACTCCGACTATCTCCACTAGATACAGGGCGCTGCCCTGTAACCCGAAGGCCTCTGATGAGGCCTTTTTTATTTTTACAGGCTTCTTGCGCGTGTTTTGATAGCGCGCCTGCGAATTATTTTGCAATAGCGGGGTAAAATGTCTCTCTTCTTGTTATATTTCTGCGACTATATTACCGATATTCCCTGCATGCGGCAAGGGAGGGATATTTCAAGTCAGAGTTACCGTAACAGGTTTTCAAATTGCTCTTCCAGAAATTTTATCAAGACTCAGAAGATGAATGGGAAGATAGGGAGATCATAATTGAAAATATGGAAACCGGGGATTTATATGCTCATCTGATATACCGCAATCGCCACAAGGACGTGATTGCTGCTCTTGTGGATGAAATTCTAAAGGATTCTGATGCTATTCTATCTCAGAAGTGATACACGATTGAAGACGAAAAGCAAACAAGATTGGGAACATTTCATAACCAACTCTGTTTGAGCAATAGTATTTTCCCACCATTGTTTTATTTGGTCAGGTAAAATATTATATTTGCAATTGATGCTGAATGCTGCCATATGGGAAAAATCTTCGAATACTTCGGCTTTATCTTCTATTTCTTCTCAAATGAGCATGAACCCATACACGTTCACGTCAAGAAAGGTGGCGAAGAATGTATTTTTGATTTGATTATTGAAAACGGGCAACTAATTGGAGTTGAAAGAAGAGAAAAGACGGGTGCAGATCCCCTGAACAGCAAAGATGAATCGACCGCCGTTGATTTCATCAAGGCATATTGGAAGGAAATAGTTGAAAAGTGGGTGACGTTTTTCGTCTACAGACAGGCGATTTCAAATACCAAAGTCAACAAAAAAATCAAGTAGAATGGGCAAATTGAAAATCATAACAGCAAAGGCAAAGGGAAATCTTTGTGTCGAGCTGGTGTTCAATGACAACACCTGCCAGATCATCAATGTCGGGCAGTTCATACGCTCTCACCCGCACCCCCAATACAACAAATATCTTGATGAAGCCGAATTCGAGAAATTTACCATTGATGATGGCAATATCGTGTGGGGAGAAGATTGGGACCTGATTTTTCCTATTGAGCAGTTGTACTCAGGTGCAATTGCGTAAGTGCCTCTTTTATTACGGAACCAACAAACCGGATCTGAAACATTCCCATATCCATGTACGTTCTGTTCATCCGCACATATGAATGACAGTAACGTGCCCACAAACTACAAGTTGGATTTTATGTTCTTTTGATGTTCGTCATAGAGTCTTGTAGGATGCTTCTCCTCCCAGATGGCTACTGAATGAATATGACATGCAGAACGGTTGATTCCAGTGGTGAAGGTAACATCATTCGCATTTGAAAGTACATCTTTCAGATTATCTTTCAGCCCTTCTCCGGTAAGTTTCAGGAAACTTTCCTTGCGAGTCCATAATTCCGTGAACTTCACTCCTGGCAAGGGAAAGCTGCCAGTTCTGCCGTTTCCCGCATATTCTTCGGACATTGACACCGAGAAGATGTCCGCTTCGTGCTGGGTGGAGATGCAGTCCTTGAGGATTGAACTGATTATCGATTTGAATTGTGCCATAGTTGCTTTTTGTTAAAGGGATGCGGACGGGTGAGGCTCGCATCCCGTTGTTGGTTAATAATGCTTATTCGGATTTTTCACCCTGTGTTGCAGGCTCCGTCAACTTCCGGCACGGCTTTTCCGCTTGCGCCGTGCAAACTGTTAAACGGTGCAAAGGAAAATTATGATGGCGGTCCCGGCAAATCCGTTGTATGAAATGAAGGAATAAACTCTAAATTTGTAATTATAATTCTCAATTATATGAACAGATTTTTTCGTCTGCTCGCGGTTGTGCTGCCGCTGCTGCTTCCTCTCGTATCATGTCATCCCTCGGGGGACGGCGTCGCCGCCCTCAAAGAGGGCTTCCAGACGCCGCCTCCCGAGGCCCGTCCTGGCGTCTACTGGTACTTCATGGATGGCAATCTGTCCAAGGAGGGCATGACGAAAGACCTGGAGGCGATGGATGCAGCGGGGATAGGATATGTCGTTTTCCTTGAAGTAAATGTCGGTGTCCCGAGGGGTGATGTCGACTTCATGAGCGACGAATGGACTGATATTTTCTGCCACGCCGTCAGCGAATGCGAAAGGCTCGGCATACAGATGATCCTCGGCATAGGTCCGGGTTGGACAGGAAGCGGCGGTCCCTGGGTCAAGGGCGGTCTCAGCATGCAGCACCTCATGAGCTCCGCTGTCGCCGTCAGGGGCGGGAGGAAGGTCTCTCTCGACCTTGAGGTGCCCCGTCCCAACCCTCCGTTCTTCGGGACCGGCTCATTCACACCGGAGCTGATGAATGACTGGGAGGAATACTATGAGGATGTGGCCGTGCTCGCTTTCCCGACACCCAAGGGGCAGGACCGCATCACTGACATCCAGGAAAAGGGCGTCTTCATCAGGGCTCCATTCAGCTCGCAGCCCGGCGTGAAGCAGTATCTCCCCAATGTGGTGGAAACCCTTGAATCGGAAGGTCTGTCAGGCTCCTCCGCAGTAGCCCCTTCGGAAATAATGGACATCACTGAATTGATGGACGGCGAGGGCCACCTGGAGTGGGATGCCCCCAAAGGCGACTGGACGGTGATGCGCTTCGGCGCGAGAAACAACGGCGCCGTCACCCGTCCCGCACCTCTTCCCGGTGTCGGAATGGAATGTGACAAATTCAGCAGGGAGGCCCTTCAGGCCCATCTTGATCGCTTCACCGAGAAGATCTTCGCCGCTCTCGGAAAGCGTCCCGACTGCTTCGGCGGCATAAAATACATCCATATGGACAGTTGGGAGATGGGCGCGCAGAACTGGTCACCCGCTTTCAGGGAGGAATTCATGATGAGAAGGGGGTATGACCCTCTCCCGTACTATCCCGTCTATGCCGGAGTCATCGTAGGTGACCGCGGCATCAGCGAGAGGTTCCTGTATGACCTCCGCCTCACGACTCAGGAACTGATCCTCGAGAACCACGCCGGCGCGGTCACGGAATACGCCCACGCCCACGGCATGCTGTCATCCACCGAGCCGTATGACATGATGCCCGCCGCAGACCTTGAATTCGCCTGCACGGTTGACGTGCCCATGGCCGAATTCTGGAGCGAGGGCTTCGGATTCAACACCTCATTCGCGGCGGCGGAGGGAACTTCCGCCGCGCATCTGCTCGGCATCAGCGTCGTGCCTGCGGAAGCATTCACCGCCCATGGCGAGAATTGGAAACAGTATCCCGGAAGAATGAAGAACCAAGCCGACTGGGCTTTCGGAGCCGGCATCAGCAGGTTCCTCTTCCACACTTTCCAGCATCAGCCCCTTGATGAGAACCTGCTTCCCGGTATGACTATGGGACCTTACGGAGTCCACTGGGACCGTCACCAGACCTGGTGGGACATGAGCTCCGGCTTCCATACCTATGTGTCCAGATGCCAGTACATGCTCCAGCAGGGCCGTACCGTGGCCGACATCCTGTATCTCACCCCCGAAAGCATCCCCCACGTATTCAAGGCTCCCACATCAGCATATGACAACGCAGACACCTGGCTGCCCGACCGCAAGGGCTACAACTTCGACGCCTGCCCTCCGGGAATGCTCGGCAGGGCGGAGGTGAAAGACGGGCGCATAGTCTTCCCTTCGGGAGCAAGCTATGCAGTCCTGGTCCTTCCCGAATGGAAGACCGCTTCCCCCGCGCTCCTTGAGAAAGTCGGAGCGCTGGTCGGCGCCGGCGCGACGGTCGTCGGACTGCCTCCCGTCAGCGCCCCCGGCCTGTCCGGCTATCCGGAATCCGATGCCGCCGTCCGGGAACTCGCCTCGAAGATCTGGGCTGACGGCAAGGTCGTCGTCCCGGAAGGGGAGAGCGACAACCTGTACCAGGCTTATTCCGCCACCGCCGCCCTCCTCGCCTCAAAAGGGATCGCCCCTGACTTCACGTCTTCGGACAATACGATAAGATATACCCACAGGACTACTCCGGATGCGGATATCTATTTCGTCTCCAACCGTACGGAAGATGCTCATGACGCCACTCTGACATTCCGGGCGTCCGGGAAGAAAGCCGAGATATGGGATCCGATGACCGGATGTGCATATTCGGTCACTGAAGTCCGCGACAACGGCTCCCAGACCTCCTTCACCCTCGGATTCGAAGGATTCCAGAGCTACTTCGTCGTATTCTCCGACGAAGGGACCGGAGCGGATCCGTACAGCAGTGGAAAACCTGCTGAAGCAATGACTGTCTCCGGCACCTGGACGGTTTCATTCGACCCGTCATGGGGCCCGGCTGATCCGCTCCGGACTCAGGACCTCACGGACTGGACTTCATCCGAAGACCCTCTGGTGAAATACTACTCCGGAAAAGCTGTGTACAGGATATCCTTCAATTATGACGGAGAACTTCCCGGCCAATCCTGGATTGACCTCGGAGACGTTGCGGTGATGGCCCGCGTCAAGCTGAACGGCACCGACTGCGGCATCGCCTGGGTCAGTCCGTTCAGGCTTGAAGTCTCGCACGCCCTGAAGCAGGGGACGAACGATCTGGAGGTCGAAGTTGCGAACCTGTGGGTCAACAGGCTGATAGGCGACGCGTCCGGAGCCCCCGGAGTCACCCCGACGTTCTCCACGTTCAGGCCTTACTCGGCTGAAGACCCTCTTTTGAAGTCTGGACTTCTCGGCCCTGTGAAGATTCTTGCCGACGAATGACATGCCCCTCCTGAATGAACATATGAAACGTCTTCTTTCTGCAATATGCTTTATTTTCTGCCTCGGACTGAACTCCCGGGCCCAGTTCTTCATCATAAATGACAGTATGATGTCAGGACGGTTGAGCGAAGTCAAGGCCACTGTCGTCGATTCACTCACCAATGAGCCGATGTCGTTCGTGTCCGTATATGTGATCCCCGCCAAGGACACCACCATCACCAACTTCACCCTGACTGATGCAAAGGGTGAGGCGAAGCTTGATGAAGTCCCGTTCGGAAGTTACACATTCCATGTCGAAATGATGGGCTACAAGCCCTTTGTCAAGGAAAAGTATTTCCGTGAACGGGAGGTCGACATGGGGACGATAAGGCTTCAGACGGACGAGAATTTCCTTCAAGCCGCTGTCGTGAACGATGTCGGCAATCCCATGGTCGTCAAGAAGGATACGGTCGAATTCAACGCCTCCGCTTTCCGCGTCGGCGCCAACGCCATGCTCAAAGACCTCCTCGAGAGGATGCCGGGCATGGAGATCACGGAGGACGGCAAGGTGAAGTTCAACGGCGAGGAGATCGACAAGCTGACAGTGGGAGGAAGGACATTCTTCTTCAACGACCAGTCTACGGCCCTGAACAATCTGCCTGCTTCCGTTGTGGACAAGATACGTGTGATCGACAGGGAGTCCGAGGCCACAAGGGCTTCCGGGATCCAGGACGGCAGCCGTGAGAAAGTCCTGGACGTCGGCCTGAAGAAGGAATACGAGAAGGGCTGGTTCGGGAACGTCTCCCTCAAGGGCGGAACGACACTTGGAGAAAAGGAGGATGACAATCCGCTCCGTGACGACAGGGGCGCGCTTTACAGCGCGAACGCCCTGCTGTCGGCATACGGAGAGAAGGACCAGGTCACTGTGATCGCCAACGGGCAGAATATCAACGATTCCAATGCCGTGTTCGTGCTTGTGACGGAAGAAGGTGAGGAGAGCAGCTCGGACATGGGACTCTCATCAGCCGCGCAGCTTGGCGTCAACGCCAACACGACGCGCATCAAGGATGTGGAGACTACGGTCGGCGCCAATTACAAGTATACTGACACCAATACCGGCAGCAGTACTGAAAGGACCACGTATCAGGATGACTCCAACCTCGACTCGTCCTCGGAACGGTCCGGACGCGGATTCGCCGAATCCGTCAGCGCCAATATGGAATTCAAGAAAGAGAAGGGCAAGGTCTGGTTCTATGTCCGCCCTTCGTTCCGCCACGACAAGTCGGACAAATTTTGTGGATAAAGGAAGGTGAGCCGGGTGCTGGCAAGAGTAACACTGAGAGGGCCGTCTTTATGATGCTGGACGGCCTCTCAGTTTGTGGGCACCTTACTGTCATTTATCCATACGATTGAATTCGCAACCTGTCCGCACAAAGAGCGATGGAAGGATACGCCCTTGTAGAGAAGACGGCGAGGTGAAAATTACGGTTTCTGAATGGAAATGATTATATTTGCAGGATAAATTCCGCCACGATGAAAGAGATTGACGACGAATTGAACATTCCGCAGAACGATTACGGAGACCACAGCATCACCCATCTTGAAGATATCGAGCATATCAGGCTCAGGCCCGGTATGTATATCGGCCGTCTGGGGGACGGTACGGCTCCAAACGACGGAATGTATGTCCTGATGAAGGAAATCATCGACAATTCAATCGACGAATTCTCTATGGGATTCGGCAAGGTGATAAACATCAATATCGAGAACAAACGCATCACGATAAGGGACTATGGCCGCGGGATTCCGTTCGGCGTGAATCAGAAGACCGGCCTGAACAACCTTGATGCGGCGGTAAGCAAACTGCACACCGGAGCCAAGTATGACAGTGAAGTCTTTCAGAAGTCAGTGGGAATGAACGGTGTGGGCCTCAAGGCGGCCAACGCGCTCTCATCATCCTTTATCGTGCAATCGTTCAGAAACGGGGAGACGCTTCGTCTGGAATATGAAAAGGGGAAGCTGGTCACACCTGATTTTACGGTACGGCCCACCAAGGAGCGCAACGGTACCCTGGTTTCCTTCGTTCCCGACGATACTCTCTTCGAGCCATACGAATACAATCTCGAATATATCGAGACGATGCTCCGCAACTACGCCTATCTGAACGTGGGTCTCAAACTCGATTTTGGCGGGCGGGAGTTCAAGTCCGAAAACGGACTGCTGGACCTCCTCAATGAAAGCATCGAAGAAGAGCCTCTGTATGAGCCCATCCATATCAAGACAGACGACATAGAGATAGCCTTCACTCACGGTAGCGGCTACGGGGAAAACCTCTACTCTTTCGTCAACGGCCAGAACACCACCCTGGGCGGGACACATCTTGCCGCTTTCAAGGAGGCTGTGGCCAAGGTGCTGAAAGATTTCTTCAAGAAAGACTACAACCCCGTGGATATAAGGCAGTCCATAATCGGGGCAGTGAGCGTGAGAATTCAGGAGCCTGAGTTCGAGGGGCAGACAAAAGTTCAGCTCGGCAGTAAATATATGTGGCAGAACAAGCAGGACGGCACCCACGGGCAGACAATCAGCAAGGCAATGATTGACTTCCTCTCCACCGACCTTGACAACTATCTCCACAGGCACCTTGACGTAGCCGACGTGATAAAGGCCAAGATCGAGGATTCCGAAAAGGAGAGGAACGCCATATCATCCATAAGCAAAAAGACAAAGGCCAGGTTGAAAAAGGCCAACCTTCACAATAAGAAACTCAGGGACTGCCGTGTGCATTACGGCGACAGGAACTCTCTTGCCGAGCAGACAACCATCTTCATCACGGAGGGTGATTCAGCATCCGGCTCCATCACAAAAAGCCGTGATGCCAACACCCAGGCTGTGTTCAGCCTGATGGGAAAACCGTTCAACTGCGCCAAGGCCTCCAAGAAGGATCTCTATGTGGACAAGAACGTGGAGTTGTGCCTGCTTCAGTCCGCACTCAACATAGAAGACGGCGTGGAAGGTCTCAGATACAACAACATAGTGATTGCCACCGATGCCGATGTGGACGGGATGCACATACGTTTGCTACTGCTGACCTTCTTCCTGAAGTTCTATCCCGACGTTGTCCGCTCGGGACATCTCTATATCCTCCAGACTCCTCTTTTCAGGGTAAGGGACAAAAAACAGAATTTCTACTGCTACAACAGTGCCGAGAAGGAAGCAGCGCTGAAGAAACTGGGCAGGAATGCCGAAATCACCCGATTCAAGGGTCTTGGGGAAATTTCCCCGGACGAATTCAAGGGCTTTATCGGAGAGGACATCAGGCTGGAGCAGGTGCGGCTGACAGGCGAAGACAAAATCAGTGAACTGATAGAGTTCTATATGGGCAACAACACGCCGGTGAGGCAGAAATTCATCCGGACCAATCTGCGGTCCGACGTTGATAACACGGAGGAGGCGCAGTGATGAGACCGGCAGTGGCAAAATTACTGCTTTGCAAAGTCTGGGGCTGGAAAATTGACAACAGGCCGATTGAGGATCCCAAATGCATTATTCTGGGCTTTCCCCACACTTGTATTGCCGACTATTTCGTATTCTATCTCTATATGAAATCGCTTGGGGATACTCCCAACGTGATGATGAAGAAGGAGTTTTTCAAATGGCCCCTTGCGCCCGTCCTCAAATGGCTGGGTGCGATACCGGTGGACCGTTCGCGGGGAGCGGGGGCTCTCAAGCATACCATAGAGGAACTCAGGAGCAGGGAACGGTTTCACGTGGCTCTCGCTCCGGAGGGGACCAGAAAAAAAGTGAAGAGGTGGAAATCCGGATTTCACATTCTTGCCCGTCTGACGGGTGCTCCCGTCTATCTCGGATATTACGACTGGAAGAACAGATACATAACCAGAGGCGAGCCTTTTCCTCTCACCAGGGATGCGGAGGCGGATATGCTGGCCATACAGAAATTCTACAAGCACTCTCCCGCATCCGGGAAATACCCTGAAAAAGTGGGTTTTGCCGATGAGGTGGATTAAATGTTTACTATTTCTTTTTTTTAAGATGTAAATAAACCATACCTTTGGAAGATAAATAAGAATTCCAATACACAATACTTAAAAACAATACGAAATGGCTAACAAATTGTTTACTGAATTCCCTCCTGTATCAACACAGCAGTGGGAGGAGGTAATTACGAAGGACCTCAAGGGCGCCGATTATGAGAAAAAGCTCGTATGGCGTACCGACGAGGGTTTTTCAGTGCGTCCCTACTACCGCGCTGAAAATTTGGAAGGGCTTGAGTTCCTCGGGACTGAGCCCGGTCAGTTCCCTTTTGTAAGGGGGACCAAATCAGACAACAACTGGCTTACCCGCCAGGATTACTGCCTGTGTCATACGGGTGTGAAAGAGGCTAACCGTCAGGCTCTCGACGGTCTTGCCAAGGGTGTTGAATCCATCGGATTCTGCATTGACGCCGCCAAGGGTCTCAGCGAAGCCGACTTCGCCGAACTGCTTCAGGGTGTTGTCATCCCCGCAGTTGAAATCAACTTCTGCGAGTGCTGCGTGAAAGGTGGAAAGGAACTCGTCTCCAATTTCCTCGCTTACGTGAAGAAACAGGGTGTTGACCCCAAGGACGTACGCGCATCCTTCGATTTCAGCCCTCTGCATATGCTCACTACCCGCGGAGGTTTCTGCGAGGCCAAGGCATACGATTATCTTGCTGAAATCGTGAATCTTGTAGCTGAGTATCCCAAAGTAAGAGTCGTCAATGTCGAGGCTTACGACTTCAATGACGCCGGCAGCAGCTGCGTTCAGGAGCTTGCTTTCGCGTTGGCCATCGGTAATGAATATCTTGCGGCTCTCACCGACAAAGGTATCGATGCCACCGAGGCGGCCCGCCGCATCAAGTTCACCTTCGGAATCGGAGGTACATATTTTATGGAGATTGCCAAGTTCCGCGCCGCCCGCGTCCTTTGGGCGAATATCGTCAAGGCATACGGAGTCGAGTGCAACTGCGCAAGGAAAATCAATATCCACGCTGTGACCAGCACCTGGAATCAGACAGTCTATGACTCTTATGTGAATATGCTCCGCAACACCACTGAGGCAATGAGCGCCGCAATCGCAGGTGTCAATTCCCTCGAGGTACTTCCTTTCGACTACTCTTTCCGCGAGCCCGGTGAATTCTCCAACCGTATCTCCCGCAACGTCCAGAGCATCCTCAAGGAGGAGGCCCGCTTCAACAAAGTCACTGACCCCGCTGCAGGTTCATACTATGTGGAGAATCTGACCCAGAGCATTGTCAACGAAGCGTGGAAACTCTTCAAGGCCGTTGAGGAGAAGGGCGGATATGCCGCTGCGTTCAAGGCCGGCTTCGTTCAGGAGCAGGTAAAGGCAGTCGCCGACAAGAAAGACAAAGCCATCGCAACCCGCCGCAAGACCATTCTCGGTTCCAACCAGTATCCCAACTTCCTGGAGAAAGCCACCGATGAAATCACAAAAGAGATTGTCACCCGTGGCGAAGCTCCCGCCTGCTGTGGAGAGAAACTGGCCGAGCCTCTTGCCAAATACCGCGGAGCACAGCCTTTCGAGGCTCTCCGTCTGGCAACTGACAGAAGCGGCAAACAGCCTGTGGCGTTTATGCTCACTTTCGGCAATCTGGCAATGTGCCGCGCCCGTGCCCAGTTCAGCTGCAACTTCTTTGCAGTGGCAGGGTTCAAGGTAGTTGACAACAACCGCTTCGAGACAGTCGAGGAGGGTGTCAAGGCCGCTCTTGCGGCAAAGGCCGACATCATTGTAGCCTGCTCCGCTGACGATGAATATGCAGAAGCTGTTCCCGTTATAGCGAAGGCGGTCGCAGACAAGGCCATCGTGGTGGTTGCCGGTGATCCCGAGTGCCGTCCCGCACTGGAAGCGGAAGGTGTCAAGAACTACATCCACGTTAAATGCAATGTACTCGATACTCTCAAGGAGTACCAGAAGGCATTGGGAATAAAGGAACTATAAAACAGCAAAGAAATGAGACCCGAATTTAAGGATATAGAATACAAAGGCGCAGCCCCCGAATCCTGCGGTTGCAAGAACGCTGCGGAACCTTGGGTGACTCCCGAAAAAGTGACTGTAAAGCCTCTTTATACAGCCGCTGATCTTGAGGGAATGGAGCATTTGAACTATGCTGCAGGTATAGCTCCCTTCCTCCGTGGCCCTTACTCAACAATGTACGTCAACAAGCCCTGGACAATCCGCCAGTATGCCGGATTCTCCACTGCTGAAGAGTCCAACGCTTTCTACCGCCGCAACCTTGCTGCAGGTCAGAAGGGCCTTTCAGTGGCTTTTGACCTTGCTACACACCGTGGATATGACGCTGATCATCCCCGCGTGGTGGGTGATGTCGGAAAAGCCGGTGTGAGCATCTGCTCAGTCGAGGATATGAAAGTCCTCTTCGACCAGATTCCTCTCGGAAAGATGTCCGTCTCAATGACTATGAACGGAGCCGTCCTCCCCATCATGGCCTTCTACATCGTCGCCGGACTTGAGCAGGGCGTCAAACTTGAGGAGATGGCCGGTACCATTCAGAACGACATCCTCAAGGAGTTTATGGTACGCAACACCTACATCTATCCCCCTGAGTTCTCAATGCGCATAATCGGAGATATCTTCGCATACACTTCCAAGTATATGCCCAAGTTCAACTCCATCTCCATTTCCGGCTACCATATGCAGGAGGCCGGTGCGACGAACGACATCGAGATGGCCTACACTTTGGCCGATGGTCTTGAATACCTCCGCACAGGTATCAAGGCAGGTATCGAGGTTGATGCCTTCGCTCCCCGTCTGTCATTCTTCTGGGCAATCGGAATGAACCACTTTATGGAGATAGCCAAGATGAGAGCGGCCCGTATGATTTGGGCCAAACTGGTCAACCAGTTCAACCCCAAGAACCCGAAGAGCCTCTCTCTCCGTACACACTGCCAGACTTCAGGATGGTCCCTCACCGAGCAGGATCCCTTCAACAACGTTGCACGTACCTGCATCGAGGCTATGGGCGCCGCTCTCGGCCACACCCAGAGCCTTCACACGAACGCTCTCGACGAAGCAATTGCTCTTCCTACCGACTTCTCAGCACGTATCGCACGTAACACTCAGATTTACATTCAGGAAGAGACTTCAGTCTGCAAGTCCATCGACCCTTGGGCCGGTTCATATTATATCGAGAGTCTGACAAACGACCTGGCACACCGCGCCTGGGAGCACATCGAGGAAGTCGAGAAGCTCGGCGGTATGGCAAAGGCAATCGAGACAGGAATCCCCAAACTCCGTATCGAAGAGGCTGCTGCCCGCAAGCAGGCACGCATCGACTCCGGCAACGACAAGATTATCGGTATCAACGAATATCGTCTTGACCACGAGGATCCCATCGAAATTCTCGACGTTGACAACACCAAGGTCCGCGAGAGCCAGATTGCACGTCTGAAGGAGCTCCGCGCCCATCGTGACGAAGCAGCTGTCAAGGCCGCTCTCGAGGCAATCACCAAGGCAGTCGAGACCAAGTCCGGCAATCTGCTGGAACTCGCAGTTGAGGCTGCGAAGGTCAGGGCTACTCTCGGTGAGATTTCCGATGCCTGCGAAAAAGTAGTTGGACGTTATAAAGCTGTTATCCGTATGAATACAGGTGTTTACTCTTCAGAGGTGAAGAATGACTCAAGCTTTGAGGCGGCGAAAAAGATGGTATCCGAATTTGCGGCCAAAGAAGGTCGTCAGCCCCGTATAATGATTGCCAAACTTGGCCAGGACGGTCACGACCGTGGCGCCAAGGTTGTTGCGACCGGTTATGCAGACTGCGGCTTCGACGTGGATATGGGCCCTCTGTTCCAGACTCCGGAAGAGGCGGCCAAACAGGCTGTGGAGAATGACGTTCACGTGGTGGGCGTATCATCCCTCGCTGCAGGGCACAAGACACTTGTCCCTCAGATTATTGCCGAACTGAAGAAGCTTGGCCGTGAAGACATCCTCGTAATCGTGGGCGGTGTGATTCCTGCACAGGATTATGACGAGCTTTACAGGGACGGAGCCGTAGCCATTTTCGGCCCCGGTACTCCGATTGCCACGGCTGCCATCAAGATAATGGAACTTCTCAATCAGAAGTTTGAGGATTAGTGAACTGAACGGTCGGGTGTAGGCCCGTCCCGTAGAATATATGATCCGGTGCAAAGGAATCTCTCCGATGCACCGGATTTGTGAGTAAAAGAAGTTGTGGAAATGGACGGAATGGAGTTTCGGGAAGTCTGCCGTAGGATTCGGGAGAGCAGGCCTCTGGTGCACAACATTACCAATTATGTGGCGATGAACTTCACTGCCAATGCTCTTCTGGCAATCGGGGCTTCTCCTCTGATGAGTTCCGAACCCGATGAGATGGAGGATATTGTCGCCGCATCTTCGGCTTTGGTCGTCAATGCGGGGTGCCTTGACAGGGCTCAGATGAAAGCGATCGGAATCGCTGTCCCGGCCGCCTGCAGGCGTGGCATCCCCTGGATTCTGGATCCGGCAGGGGTCGGCGCGAGTCCAATGAGGCGTTCCTTCCTCGAGGATCTCATATCGTCCTGCAAGCCGGCGGCCATCCGTGGAAACGCCTCTGAGATAATGACTCTTGCCGGATATGCCGGCGCAGGTTGCGGCGTTGATTCTTCAAAAGCAAGCGGGGATGCTCTTGAAAGCGCGGTCGTCCTGGCTTCAGGTATAAAATCGGTCATAGCGCTGAGCGGTGAGGTCGATTACGTGACCGATGGAATCTCTACGGAGAAGGTGGAGGGGGGCTGTGCCCTGATGTCCCGCGTGACAGCGATGGGCTGCGCGGCCACTGCTCTCTCCGGTGCGTTCCTCGCCGTCGAAAAAAATCCCTATACGGCGCTTTGCGGCGCGATGAAACTGATGAAGCTTGCGGGGAGTCTTGCAGGAAGCAGGTGCTCTTTCCCCGGATCGTTCAGCATAGGCTTCATAGACTCTCTTTATGAAATAACGGAAGGATGAAAAAGGAATCGTTGAGATTGTATCTTGTGACAGACAGGATGACTGCCGCGGGCAGGAATGTCCGGGATGTGGTTGCCGCCGCACTGAAAGGAGGAGTGACGATGATTCAAATCCGCGAGAAGGATGCCTCCGCCCGTGATGTCATATCTCTTGCCCGGGCGGTAAGGGAACTGGCCGCTCCTTACGGAGTGCCTGTCGTCATCAATGACAGGGTGGACATTGCGGTGGCTGCCGGTGCTGACGGGGTGCATCTCGGCTGGAGCGACATCCCCTGTGACGTGGCCCGTGCCATTCTCGGACCGGATAAAATAGTGGGGCTGACGGTGGAGAATATGGGACAGGTGTTCATTGCAAATGAGTTGCCTGCGGACTATATCGGAGTATCTCCCGTCTATGCAACCCCCACAAAGACGGATACGGGCTGCCCGTTCGGCCTTAATGGTCTGGCCGCTGCGGTGGAAATTTCAACTCTTCCGGTGGTGGCAATCGGTGGGGTCAATATTGAAACGGCGCCCGGCATCATCCGCTGCGGAGTTGACGGTCTGGCCGTTGTGAGTGCGATAATGGGCGCTCAGGACCCCTGTCAGGCTGCCTCTGAATTGAGAAAACTATGGGGGAATTTGAACTGATAAAAAAAATCAGGACCTCGTTTCCGGCTCCCGACGGCATTCTCGGGATAGGGGACGACTGCTCTGTGATTCCCCAGAGGGATGGGACGGACACCCTTGTGAGCACCGATATGCTTATGGAAGGGGTCCATTTCCTTTTTGACGATATATCACCGGAACAGTTGGGCTGGAAATCGGCCGCAGTCAATCTGAGTGATATAGCCGCTATGGGTGGAAGGCCCACGGGCTCATTTCTGTCCATAGCGATACCCGGCTCCGTCAGCGGGGATTGGGTTGAGGGTTTCATCAATGGCTACCGTGACATTTCCGGCAGATTCGGCGTCCCCCTTCTCGGTGGGGACACCTCCGGCTCTTCGGGCGGAATCTGCATAAGTGTCACTGTCCTGGGTGAGTGCATTCACGGAGGGGCAATCCTCCGCAGCGGTGCAAAGCCTGGGGATATACTCTGTGTCACAGGAACTTTGGGGGACAGCGCCGCCGGACTTAAGGCAATCCTGGAGGGACGTCGGAGGGACGGCGCGGTGGAAAGTCTCATTTATGCGCACTACCACCCGGTGCCTGAAGTCGAAGGGGGCCTTTCTCTTGCATCCACCGGGCTTGTGAGTTCGATGATGGATATATCGGACGGTGTGGCTTCTGATATCCGGCATATTATGGAAGAGTCAGGCGTGGGTGCGAAAATCCATACTGACAGGATTCCATTGTCGGAAGATTTGCTCAAGGCCTGCTCTCTTTTCGGCTGGGACCCTCTCTCTCTTGCGCTTGAAGGAGGGGAGGATTATCATCTGCTGTTCACCTGTCCTTCCAGCTCCGAACTTCCTGTGAAACACACTGTCATTGGTGAGATTACAGATACCGGTCGTCTGGAATGGTCCGGCTCCGGCAGAAATTATCAAGGCTTCAGACATTTTTAGAGATGAAACGTTATCCAAGGGTTTTGACCATTGCGGGCAGTGATTCCGGCGGTGGCGCAGGGATTCAGGCCGACATAAAGGCAATCAGTGCCACAGGCAGTTATGCGGCGAGCGCAGTGACGGCGGTGACAGTGCAGAATACGCTGGGAGTGTCAGCCGTCCACATTGTGCCTCCCGAGACAGTCGTCGGTCAGATAGAGGCGGTTCTCAGCGACATAGGGGCCGATGCCGTCAAGATTGGAATGTTGGGCACGGCCGATACAGTTGCCGCCGTATGCGGCGCGATTCTGAAATTTCACGTTTCCGATATTGTACTTGACCCAGTTATGGTCGCCACCTCCGGGGACAGGCTGATAGAAGATGAAGCGGTCGGAATGCTTAAGGAGAGGCTGGCTCCTCTTGCGAGGGTGATTACTCCCAATATACCTGAGGCAGAGGTGATTTTGGGGGAGAAACTCCGTTCACGGGACGACCTTCCCCGTTTTGCGCGGAGCATATCGGAAAAGATCTCGGCCCCGGAATCACGCAAGGTCTCTGTCTATATGAAGGCCGGACATCTTGAGGAAGATGTGCTTGCGGACATCTTCTACAATGCGGAGGAAGACCGTTTCGTCGAACTTGCCTCGCCCTATGTGCGGACTGTCAACACCCACGGTACGGGATGCACTCTTTCCTCGGCCATCGCATCATATCTTGCTCAGGGATACGGGCTTGACGATGCAGCCAGGCTTGCCAAAAAATATCTGACTGAGGCCTTGGTGTCCGGTGCCGGCTACGAAATCGGCCACGGCCACGGCCCCGTCAATCATTTTTGGCAATTGAAAAAAATAAATTAACTTTGAAAGATGTATTTTGACAAGATTGTGGATTTATGAAAAACAACTTCGGAAAAACAATACTTATCGCGGCGGCTCTGATGCTTTTGCCGGCAATTTCTTTTGCACAGACCTACGAGGAACTGTGTCTGAGGGCAATGGCCCAGATTGAGGAAGGGGAGACGGAAACGGATGTCAAGGCGAAAAGGGAAGCTTTCAACAAAGGTATTGCATACGCCGAGGCGGCCATCAAACTGGACCCGAACAAACCTGACGGATATATGTGGAGATGCGGCAACGTGGGACGCGAGTGTCAGACCCGCAGTATGATGGAGCAGAATTCAGCGGTCGGCAAGATGCTGGATGATATCGCCACGATTCTTGACAAACTCAATTGCACCGAGTATGCCGCCGCCTGGCACGCACTGGCCGAGATATACTTCCGCCACCCCTTCAAATCAACCGATGCGGCGGTCAACTATACCAGAAAAGCCATCACCTGCATTCCAAAGGGTGAAAACTGGTTGCAGACCTATACACTTCTTGCCGAAATGCTGTATGACAGGAACTGGAGTGCCGACAAGCGTGCGTCCGCTCAGAAAAAAGACGTTGAAAAGTTTGCCAAAAAATACAAATCCAATTTTGACAAATATGCCTTTTTCGACGGCTCCCTCGGGGTGGACTATATTTGCCCCTGGTCAGGAAAGACAATAGGGGCAATGTCCGACAGAGATGAGGCCCGCGCACTTGTGGCTTACGCCAAAGGCATTTATGAGCATACTGCAAACAAGTCGGAGTACGACACCAAGTACTTCAAGATGCTCAACGAAATGATTTCAGGCTGGAAATAGGAATCATCTTAAATAAATACCAATGGAACCCAAATACTACAATCTAAACCCCTCCCAGGAAGTCGTCAGGATGCAGACGCTTTTCACTCTCTTCAAGAGAGTGGTCAACATCCTCTTCTCCCTGACCTTTGAAGATGGCTTCGACCGGAAGCTGATGACCGATGCCATCAACATTCTGATAGAAAGGAACGACTGCCTGCGCATCCGTTTTGTGAAGAAGGACGGAAAGACGATGCAGTTCTTCGAAACGGAAAGAAAAGTCGGGTCCGTTCCCGAGAAAACGTTTACCTCTTTCAAGGCTTTCGACAAGTTTCTGGAACGGTGGTCACACGGAGCGACCAATATCTTCAAGGGGGATGTCCTGCGCCCTATGTTCGTCACGGACCCGGAGGGCAAACAGCTCGTATGCTTCAAGATAAGCCACTTCGTAGCCGATGATTTCGCCATAGGCGTCCTTGTCAATGACCTTGTGGGAATCTACAAATCCTTGAAGGAGGGGACTCCGATGCCTCCCGTACCCACCAGTTTTGAGAATGTCCTCGCAAAGAATGACGCATATCTCACAAGTGAGGAGGAACTGCAGAAAGACCGTGAATACTGGAATTCATTCTATACGGAAAAACATCCGGAGCATCCTGTATATCAGGGGCTTCACGGCAATAGAAGCGATTTCTGGCAAAAGAGCCTCAGGAAAGGGAATTTCTCTATTCCGTATCTCTTTGTCCGCTGTGACACGAGGGGCTACCGCTTCAGGATTCCGGCATCCGTCGGCAAGCGTGTGATGGAGTGGAGCGCCGGACAGAACATACCTCCCGCATCGTTCTTCTTCTTCTCTTACGCCCTGACCTGTTCCCTTATCAACGGGCGGAAGCCTTACACAATGCCTCTGATGCTGCTCAGCTCCAGGGCGACGGTCTCCGAGCGCAAATGCGGAGGAACGATGGTCCAGTCAATCGGCCTCTACACGGTGGTTGATTATGAAAAGTCTTTCAATGACAACGTGGCGCTGATGTACGCCGAACAGAATGAGCAGTACCGCCATACCAAATTGAAATATACCGAACTGAACGATATGCAGCACAAGGTCTGGGGCCATTCGATGCTGTCGCAGACATCCAGTTTCTGTTTCTCGTATATTCCCTTCCTGAACACTCCGGGTGTGGAACTGCAGCTTTACAGCAACAGGAAAGGCGCTCTTACCGCATACATTGCATTGATGCACGATACCGTCACCAATGAAGTGGAAGTCATATATGATGTCCAGGAGGTGATGATTTCCGCGGAACAGCTCATAGATTTCCAGAGTCAGCTGGTTCATAACATCGAGACTGTTCTGGACAACCCTCATTCCAAACTCTCAGAATTGTTTTAGTCATTATTAAAAAATAACTTGGTAATCTTTATGAATCTTGTTTCGTCTTTTGAATATGTCATTCAGTCGAGTAGCCCGCTACACTCCTTCATTCCATATCCAAAATCCATAAACAATCTTTCATAAATCTTTACCAACTTATTTTTTAACCATTCCTTAAGAAACTATGGGAAAATTTATAAGATTAAGTGAGGCGTTTGCCGATAACATCCTCAAAGAGGGGATGTACAAGGATATCAGGGATCTTCTGGAAAGAATCAACAGAATGATTCCTGACAAAAAAGTGTTCGGTTATCTGGAAAGAAACAATGATTTGAAATACTACACCGCGCATAAGGTCTATGAGGATGTGATGAATCTGGGGGACGGCCTTATCGCGCAGGGACTGAAGGGGGCACATATCGCAATGGTGTCCGACAACTGCCTCAAATATATCATTGCCGACATTTCCGTTTCAAGCGGGGTCGGCATTTTTATCCCTATAGATGCGGATGCGCCAGTAGAAACTCTGACTCTGCTCTTTGAGAAGAGCGACACTACTGCGGTTATGTGTGCGGTTCGTTGTCTTGAAAACGTGAAGGCTGCTTGCGCCAGCTGCCCGAAAGTGAGGGACATCATCACTGTCGATGCCAAAGTGGACGGATATCTGTTCTATGACGATATTCTTCAGAAGGGCGAATTACTGAGGGAGAAAAGTATATACCGCAACATCAAACTCGATGCGGAGGCACCCGCGAAGATTCTCTTCACCAGCGGCACCACCGGCGCCAACAAGGGGGTGGTCCTTTCGAACGCCAATCTGGCTGCGAACATCACCAACGGGTATGATGTCATAATGGGCAAGCCGGATGATACCGCTATGAGCGTCCTGCCCTTCCACCACGCCACCGAAATAAACAGCCATATAATGGTCCGTCTCGGACTCGGCCAGCTGACCTACATAAACGGCAATATGAGGAATATGATGACGAATATCAAGATATTCAAGCCTACCTGCATCACCATAGTCCCGATGATTGCCAATATGTTCTACAAGTCCATCTGGGCCGGGGCGACGAAGGCCGGAAAAGCGGACAAGTTGAAGAAGGGAATAGGCCTCTGCCGTTTCCTGAACTTCTTCGGAATCGACAGGACGCACGAAATATTCAAAGACGTGTTCGAACCTTTCGGCGGGAACCTGGAAATGATAGTATGCGGCGGCGCAATGCTCAACCCGTTTGTGGTCAAGGGAATGAAGGATTTGGGAGTCCGTATCGAGAACGGATACGGCATCACCGAATGCGGCCCCCTGATTTCGATGAACAGCGACCCCATAGACGAATACAGGAGTGTGGGCAAACCCTGCCCTTCATTCCAGATAAAGATAGACGGGCATAGTGCCGACGGGGTAGGAGAACTCTGCGTGAAAGGTCCCAGCGTTTTCAAGGGTTACTACAAGGATGCCGAGGCAACAGCGCAGGTATTTGACGAGGACGGCTATTTCCACACAGGTGACATTGCATATCTCGATGCTCAGGGCAGGCTGATACTTGTCGGCAGGAAGAAGAACACCATAATTCTGGACAGTGGCAAGAACATCAGTCCCGAGGAGGTGGAGAACATAATCGAGGTCCATCTCGACTATGTGACCGATGTTGTGGTCTATCCCGCAAAATACGGGGACACCCAGAAGAAGGTGCTTTGTGCCGGACTCTATATCAAAGATGAGGAAAAACGCCGTCAGAGGGATGCGATAACCAGGGACATTCAAATGATTAACAAGATATTGCCTTCATACAAGAACATAAGTTACGTGGAACTGCCTGATGAGGAATACCAGAAAACATCCTCGAAAAAGGTGAAAAGGACAAATCTTCCCGTGAAATGTTCCGGCAATGGAATTAAAATATATTGACGAAATGGATATAAAAAAAGAATTGCTTGACATTGTCTGCGAATATGTAGATGTTCCCGCCGACAGGATTGATACTTCGGAAGGACTGCAGTTTGCCGGTCTTGATTCATTCGCGCTCCTTTCGATGGTTTCATCGATTGAAACGAAGTTCGGGATATCAATCCCCAACGAAAGTCTAAGAACCCTCAAGACGCTGGATGATTTCATAGCTTTGATACAGAATTCAGTCAAATAAGTCATTTTGAATGAACGACATCGTACTATCCAGTCTGCTCAATCTGTTCGCAATCTTCGGTTCGGACAGCGGCCTTGACCGCGAGAAATCCCTCCTCCTGATTTCCGATTATCTACGAACGAATTTCGGAGTGAAGGACCTGCAGTCGTATATCAATCTCTATACGGCTCTTCGGGACTATTATGACGAAGTTCCGGACCTTGACAAAAAGTCCATTGCGGAAGGGATTTGCGGTAAGTTGAAAGGAAGCCTGAACAGGACAGGTCAGGGGGCTATGGTGCTCCGTCTGCTGGAATTCTGCAGTACCAATGAGGACAAGTACAATCCCGACTACCCCATATTCCGTGAGATGGCCGAAGTCTTCGGGATATCCGATGCCAGATATTCGAACTATGTGAATTTCGTGGCCGGCAGGGAGGATGACAGTGTAAAGGTCATCGACCTGGGGAAAGAGCAGGGCAGGCTGAAGACCCTGTATCAGAGGGAGGAGAATATACTCTATTTCACTTATTGCGGAAATTCCGACATAAGGATGAATGACAGACCTGTGATGAGCGGGTCTTTCCAGCAGTGGCTTCAGAGCGGAGTCCTCAAGGGCAAGCAGATTCAGCCCTATTACTACTCGACAATCGTTTCTCTGTATGACAACGAGCAGAGCGGGGATTACGTGGAGTTCTGCGGACGAGACGTTGACTTCCGTTTCGAGGAGGGCAGTGATGTGGGTATGCACAACCTCAGTTTCACCCTTCACAGCGGACAACTGATAGCGATAATGGGGGGCAGCGGAGTCGGCAAATCAACTCTTCTGTCGCTTCTCAACGGCAGTCTCAAGCCGCAGAGAGGGTCGATAACCATCAACGGGCACGATATCACCGAGCCCTCCGCGAAAGCCCTGATAGGATTCGTCCCTCAGGATGATCTTCTGATAGAGGAACTTACGGTATATGAAAATCTATGGTACACCGCAAAACTCTGTTTTGACGATATGCCGGACGAGGAGATTGACCGCAGGGTCCTCAAGATGCTGGCGCAGCTCGGTCTGGATGCCGCAAAGGACCTGAAGGTGGGCTCTCCCATAAACAAATTCATATCGGGCGGTCAGAGAAAGAGGCTCAACATCGCTCTTGAACTTATCCGTGAACCGGCAGTGCTGTTCCTTGACGAACCCACCAGCGGACTTTCATCGTCCGACACGGAAAAGGTGATAAACCTGCTTAAGGAGCAGACCGGGAAGGGCAAACTGATAATAGTGAATATCCATCAGCCCTCTTCCGACGTTTACAAGTTGTTCGACCGTCTGTGGCTTCTTGACAAAGGGGGATACCCGGTCTATGACGGCAATCCCATCGAGGCCGTGTCATATTTCAAGAATGCCGCCAATTTCGCCGACGCGGACATCTCCGCCTGCCCCACCTGCGGAAACGTCAATCCCGAGGTGATTCTCAATATCATCGACGACCGGGCGCTTGATGCCACGGGGCAGATGACCGACAAGAGGAGGATACAGCCCGCGGAGTGGCACGATATGTATCTTAAGAACAGACCGGAGATGGGTCCTGCCAAGGTGTCTGACGTCCCTCCCACGGACCAGCGCCGTCCCTCCGCTCTGAGACAGTTCCTGATATTTCTGCGCCGCAACTGCAGCACGAAGCTGACGAATCTCCAGTATATCCTGGTGACGTTGATGGAGGCTCCTCTTTTGGCGGCAATCAGTGCCATCCTTACGCGCTACGTCCCTGAAAGCGGTGTATATTGCCTGATGGAGAACAAGAATTTCACCTCTTATCTCTTTATGGCAATCATCGTGGCGATTTTCCTCGGGATGAGCGGCAGCGCGGAGGAAATCATCAGAGACAGGGCTTTGCTCAAGAGAGAAAAGTTCCTGAATCTTTCGTATGCCGGATACATCTGGTCGAAGATAGTCTATATGGCAGCCGTATGTCTTGTCCAGACACTCCTTTTCATAGTGGTCGGCAATCTTATCATCGGTGTCCACGGTCTCTTCTGGGAGTGGTGGATGATACTCTTCATATCCGCTTTCCTTGCGAGCCTTACCGGACTGATTCTTTCGCAGTGTATGAATTCCGTGGTGGCAATCTACATCACAATCCCGCTTCTGCTGATTCCGCAGATTCTGCTGTGTGGTCTGGTGGTGGATTTCGATGACCTCAATTCGGGAAGCGAGACGGGCAACGTGCCGGTGATAGGGGACGTGATTCCTTCCAGATGGGCATACGAGGCTCTTGCTGTCACAAGTTTCTCAAAGAATGATTTCGAAAGGCAGTTCTACGAGGCTGACCGGGACAAATATACCTGTATGTACTATTCCGAGGCATTCCTCTATGAACTCGAGTCGCAGGTTGAGACCAGATATGACGAAATGTTCCGTCGAGAGGGAGGGCAGGAGGATTCGCGGCACCTCAAGATAATCCTTGCCGGGTTAGGGCAGCTTGCCGATATATGCCGGATAGAGGATTATGCGGGTGATTGCTCATACGAATCCCTGTCCGAATACATCGGAAATGCGAAGAAGATATTGAAGGAGAGAGGGAATCGCACCACCCTAGCGATGGACAGGCGCGTCAATGAGTTCATTGCGGAGAACGGATCCGAAAAAATGCTGTCGCTCAAGCGGAGCAGCCATAACCTGCAGCTTGAGAACCTCGTACTCAACAGGAATGCTGAAAAATTGTATGTTGTCAGAGGTAGTCATATAGTTCCGAAGTGCGGATATGTATTCCTTACTCCGCAAAGCCGCAACGGCAGGGCTCCGTTCTACAGCGGAGTGAAGGTTGTGGGTTGGTATGAAATAGAGACCTTCTGGTTCAATATGGCCGTGCTGTTCGGTATGTGTGTGGTTCTCACTATATTTCTTTTGAAGGATTTCCCCGGAAAATTTGTAAGGCGCGAGCGTAATTAAAAATAAATTGCTATATTTGCATAAACTGCTTGAAAAGTATCAAATAAACTTATAACATGAAAAAGTTAGCTATCATCCTTCTTGCGGTGGCGGTTGTTGTGCTGCCTTCTTGCAAGAATCAGAAAAAAGCCGTAGCGGAGGAGCCCGCTCCAAAGGAAGTCTCCCAGAAAGAGAAGTACATCACCGGAGAGCTCAAAATCAATGCAGAGGCCCTCGCAGAGAGTGTCAGCGCATTGCGCCCTGCAGGCTTTGTTACAAAAGTCAACAATGAGGAGTATGCTCTTACCGAAAAGGAAAAAATGGTCAAGCCCGACTATCTTTTCAAGCCCGCCAATGTTGACAATTTCGTAACTCTTTCCCAGAAATATCGCGCATTGGGAGTCCTGTTCGTTGACCGTGCCATTTCAGAATATTATGATATGCCGGTAACGGAGTATAATACAGCCATCTCCAAACTCCTGGCCGAAATCAATGATTCCGTGCTGACCGATTATGCAAAGGCTCAGGCAGGCAAGGACGGTGAGGCTGTCACAGCTTTCGGTTCCATCTACGATGCCGAGGTTGAGGCCAACCGCGTCAACTACTTCTGGGAGTGTACTGTCGGAATGCTTGTAGAGCAGATTTTCGTCTGCACTCAAAATATCGAGAAGTTTATGCCTATGTTCGATGACCAGAGCGCTTCGGACGTTACCTACAACTTCATTCTTGTCCACGAGAATCTCCGCCAGCTCATTGAGTTCTATCCTGAACTCAAGCCCCTCAATGAAGTTCTGGAGCCTCTTTACGTAATCAATGCCATCAGCGTTGACCAGCTCCGCAGCCAGCTCACCGAGCTCAAGGGCGAAATCGGTGTTGCCCGCGCATTTATGCTGAAATAATTCAAACACATATCCGAATGTCTGAAAACATTGCGTTTTCAGACATTCTTTTTCTCAAGAGGTAAGGTAGGATGAAGGGAAGGAAGAAATTGTCTGAAAGTGCCGCCTCCGGAATGGTGGCACTTGTTTTTTTGATTCTGGGGTTCCAGCTGGCTCTGTTCGTGACTAAAGTTCTGCAGCGCCCCACAGAGGCTGAAGCGATTGCGGAGTCCGGAATCGTCCCGCCGGATGCTGTTGTTCCGGAGTCCGGTTCGTTTGAGGTGAAGAAGCCGGGAACAGATAATGGTCATCGTCTGGGGAGGCGTTCTGGAAGAAAAACGTGGAATGACAAGAGTGTGGGGACTTCTGTTTCTGCGCCGAAACGGCGCATCGAGAGTTTCCGGTTCGATCCCAATACCGTGTCGGAGGAGGATCTTGCCCGCCTGGGGTTAAGCCCCAAACAGGCCGCTTCCATCGGAAATTACCGTTCCAAGGGAGGGCGTTTCCGAAAAAAGGAAGATTTTGCGAAGATGTATGTCGTTTCCGATTCTCTGTATGCAAGGCTTGAGCCGTACATCGACATTCCCAAACTTGAACTGAATTCGGCTGACAGTGCGGCACTTGTCCGATTGAAGGGGATTGGTCCGTTCTATGCCGGCAGGATTCTCTCCTACAGGGAGAAATTGGGCGGATTCTGCGACATCCGTCAGATGATGGAGGTGGAGGGTCTGGATTCGGCCCGATTCTCAGGCTTCTGTGATGAAATATATGTGGATACGGCACGGATAGTGAAAATCGATATCTGGCGTGACAGCCTGCCCCGGCTGGTGTCCCATCCCTATATCGGGGAGAAGGGAGTCCGCCGCATCGAACGTTTCAAAAATGTCTATGACTCCACCCTCTGGTCCATCGGCAATCTGTTGAAAGACCACGTCATCGCCCCCGAGCAATTCTCCCGCCTCTCTCCCTATCTGGAATGACTTTCGTACAGACGCGAATCATTCGCGTCTGAAAGAAGTGTTTGTCACTGCGTGTAAGAAAGTTTTTGTAAATTTGACGGAATTTTGTATAATTTTACAATTTATAGCAACTGTTATGCTTCAGTGTGACAACGTTACCAAATGTTTTGGGAATTTCAAGGCGCTTGACGGTGTTTCCGTGACAATTCCCGAGGGGACCATATTCGGCCTTCTGGGGCCCAACGGGGCTGGCAAGACAACCCTCATCAGAATTATAAACAGAATCATTCCCGCCACGGAAGGACGGATTGTCCTCAACGGCAAGGAGATGACGGACGAGGATGTCCGCTCTTTGGGATATCTCCCGGAAGAGAGGGGTCTGTTCAAAAAATTGAAAGTTGGGGAACAGGCCGTCTATCTGGCCAGGCTCAGGGGAATGTCCACGGCCCAGGCCATCGCGGAACTCAAGAAATGGTTCATCCGCTTCGGAATCCAGAGTTGGTGGGACAAGAAAATCGAGGAACTCTCCAAGGGCATGGCGCAGAAGGTGCAGTTCATAACCACAGTCGTCCATAAACCCCAAATCCTGATTCTGGACGAGCCCTTCTCCGGTTTCGACCCGGTGAACGCCCAGCTCATCCGAAACGAGATCCTCAGGCTGCGAGACGAAGGCACGACCATCATCCTTTCCACTCACAATATGGAATCCGTCGAGGAACTGTGCGACAACATAATGCTGCTGAACAAATCGAAACTGATTGTCAGCGGTCCGACAGACGAAGTGAGAAGAAAATATGGCGCGAACCAGGTCGAGGTGATATACCGCGGCGAAACCCCGCTGCAGGATAGCGAAGCTTTCGGTGTGTTCCTGACGGAGGACCACAAGGCCGGACATAGAGCAGTGCTCAACGTCAATGACGGCTTTGGTTCCAAGGATGTCCTTCCGGCATTATTGGACAAAGTAGACATCGTGTCTTACAAGGAACTGATTCCCAGAATGAACGACATATTCATAAGCCTTGTCGGCGGCAAATAGGAGGAAATGACGATGAAATTCAGTAAAATAGGCATAATCATAGGACACGAATATTCTACCCGCGTCCGCAAGAAGACATTCCTGCTCACAACTTTCCTCACTCCGCTCCTGCTGGGCCTGTGCTTCTGCATACCTACCCTGATAATGCTTGCGGGAGGAAGCGAACACTACAACGTCAAGGTAATTGACGATTCCGGCATCTGCGCGCCGTTCTTCGAGAATGACGATACCACAACCTATGAAATCACCTCGGGAGAAGATGCCGTGACCTTGAGCAAATCCCTAAAGGAAAACGATTTGTATGCTGTGGTCCACATTTCCGCGCTCGATGCGGACGGCAACGTGACCGTGGATGCATTTTCCGACGAACCGTTGAACGTGGATGTGAAGGGCAACGTAAGGCACGCTGTCAGCAAGGCGGTGGAAGCCCGGAAACTGACTGCATACAACATAAACAACCTTGACAAGATTATGGATGCGGTCCATACCGATATCCGTATCAACACGATGACTATGACAGAGGGTGGAGAGGCGAAGGCGGACTCCGCGGAACTTTATATGATACTGGCCTATCTGATGAGCTTCATAATCTACATGTTTGTGTTCCTGTTCGGCAACTCGGTGATGCAAAGTATTATAGAAGAAAAGAGCAGCCGTGTGGTGGAGGTTGTGGTATCTTCTGTCAGAAGCGTGGAACTGATGATGGGCAAGATAATCGGAGTTGCGCTGGTCGCGCTGACCCAGTTCGTGATGTGGGTGGTTCTCACACTCGTAATCGTGGTGGGCTTCGGCGCAATAGCATCCCAGAAGCTTGCTGAAAAACAGCCGGAGGCTGTTGCCGGCATTATGGCCGCGGAGGGAAGCGGAAGCATCGACAACATAGCTTCGCTGGTCGAAGCTACCTCCCAGGACGGTGAGAATGCCGGGATGGTAAGAATCCTTCACCAGATTTCCGACCTGAACTGGCTCTACATCGTCGGATGCTTCCTGATATACTTCATCCTCGGGTATCTGCTCTATGCGTCGATGTTCGCCGCGGTGGGAGCGGCTGTTGACAATGCGGCGGACACAGGCCAGCTTCAGATGCCGATTACCATCCCGATGATTGTCGGACTGTTTATGATGCTGCACGTCTTCCAGCACCCGTCAAGCCCGATAGCGTTCTGGGGCTCCATTATACCTTGGACCTCTCCTATGGTTATGTTGGCAAGAATTCCTTTCGGGGTCGTTCCGGTGTGGCAACTTGCCCTTTCAATAGGACTGCTTCTGCTTGCGTTTGTCGGGACGGCATATCTGTCGGCAAGAATCTACAGGAGAGGAATATTGTCCTTCGGCAAAAAATCCACTTTCAAAGATTTGTTCAAATGGATGAAAAACAAATGAAAATGAAAAAAATAACTCTTTTTGTCCTGACTTGTTTGCTTCCTGCGCTGTCATTTGCGCAGCTGGATTACAAATGGGAAGTGGTCAGGATTGATTCCACTTTTGACAACGGGAAGGACTATACTGTCACGGAAATCATAGGAAAGTATGATTCTCTGGTAGCCCCGCTCCAGGAAATCATCGGCTATGCCGAGGATGAATACAGCGGACGCTATCCGGAAAGCCCGCTTTCGAACTTTGCGGCGGATGCCCTGCGGGAGTGTGCCGTCAGCCTTTCGGGCGGTAACGTGGATGTCGCCTTGACAAATTTCGGCGGAATACGCAGTTCAATGCCCAAGGGAGCGGTCAGGGTATATGACATATACTCGATATTCCCTTTCAACAACGACATTGTCTGGTTTGACGTGAAGGGTTCTGACCTGCGCGCCATTTTTGAAAGAATGGCAAAATCCGGAAGGATTCAGGCCTGGAGCAACGTCGAACTGGTGGTTGAAGGAAAGAAAATAACCCGACTGAACGTTGCCGGAGCCCCCTTGGATGACAACAGGATTTACAGGATGGCGACAATCAACTTCCTGATGGAAGGGGGCGACGGACTGGCATTGTCCAAGGTGGCACAGAGTCAGGTGTCAAGCGGCGTCTATCTCAGGGATGCTTTTGTCGGGTACATCAAGGACAAGACCGCAAAGGGAGAAAAACTGAAACTTGCCATTGACGGCAGAGTGAAAATAACCGAATAAGGAGAAGAGAACAATGAAAGGACTGAAATATATCGTATTTGCGCTGATTATTCTGAGTTCCTGCCAGGTGCAGTCCCGGAAACTTGTCATTCTGCATACCAATGACACCCATAGCCAGATAGAGCCCCTGCGTGTAGGTCGGGATGCCGGCCTTGGAGGTGTTGACCGCCGTCTGCAATTCATCAACAGTGTCCGCAAGGAATACGGAAAGAATAACGTCCTCCTTCTTGACGGAGGCGATTACAATCAGGGAACACCCTATTTCACCGTCGCAAAGGGCGACCTTGAGGTGGAACTGTGCAATGCTCTCGGATATGACGTGGCGACTCTGGGCAACCACGAGTTTGACAACGGGCAGGAGGAACTGGCACGCCGTCTGGGCAATGTAAGACACACAACCGTGACCTGCAACTATGATTTTTCAGAGACGGTGCTCAAGGATTTTATCAAGCCGTACACCATAGTGAAGCGTGCGGGTCAGAAAATCGGTATAATAGGCGTCGCCCCGACCGGGCTGAGCAGTCTTGTGATGAAGTCCAGCCAGAAGGGATTGAAAAAGTTGAACACTATAGAAGAGGTGAACAGGTGGGCCGAATATCTCAGGAATCAGGAAAAGTGCGACCTGGTGATTCTGCTTTCACATCTGGGATACAGCGGAGGAGATATTAAGGACCCGTCGGATCTGGTGGTGGCCGCAAATTCCAGGAACATAGACCTGATTGTGGGAGGGCATAGCCACACCTATCTGAAAGAGGCGAAGGAAGTTGAAAATCTGGACGGTATCGCGGTGCCTGTAGTCCAGGCTTCAGGCAGGGGGGTGGTAGTCGGGAAGTTTGAAATCAATCTCTCTCGACCTTGATTTGCTCGATGCAGTTGTCGGTCTCGGTCGATTTGACATATAGAATGATTCTGAAATTCTCCCCACCGGCATCAAGTTCTCCCACAGCGTACTTCATCGGAGCCTTGCCGCTTTTGTGGATGATGGTGAATTTCTTGGGAGTGTGGTTGTTGAAGAAATTCTTCATAATGAGCTTGGCCTGATTCCGGGTACAATTGTTGATGGCCCCCAGAATGTCCAACTCGATGCTGTCGGAGAACCAGGCGGAAAGTTTTTCATAATCTCCGGCGTTGATGTATTTCCCGATGGGGGTGAAAACGTCCTGATCCTTGTCCTGGGCGGAGAGAATTCCCGCTGAAAGCAGAATTACGGAGAGCGAAAGCAGAAGTTTCTTCATAATGAATTGAAATATAGGGAAAAGAATATAGCAAAAATTGAGCCAGTATGAAAATCAGACTGATTACAGTTGGAAAGACAGTCGAACCGTATATCAGGACGGGACTTGAACTCTATTGTGGAAGGATAAAGCATTACATATCCTTTGAGATGGAGGAAATCCCCGATATCCGTCAGACGTCATCCCTTTCGCAGGCTCAAATCAAGCAGAAAGAGGGACTTGCAATCCTTAAGGCCGTCCGCCCGGGTGAATGTGTGCTGCTGCTGGATGAAAATGGCAGGACTTTCACTTCAGTTGAGTGGGCCCGTGAACTGGAGAACAGGATGGCACACCTGTCAAAGGATCTGACATTTGTCATAGGGGGACCTTACGGTTTCTCCGAAGATGTATATGACCGGGCTGATGGAAAGATATCTCTTTCGCGGATGACCTTCTCCCATCAGATGGTCAGGCTGATATTCGTGGAACAGTTATACCGTGCAATGACGATAATCAAGGGAGAACCGTATCATCACGAATGAGGAAGACGGAAACATATGTGAAAGGGTTGACCGACCGGTTAGGAAAAAACGTTCCGACGCTGTTTCTTCTGGCGGCGGTAGTCGTGTTCATTTTCTCTTTCCGTTCAATCAGTTATGAGAAGAGGCTTTCCAATGAGGTTAAGAAGGTGGAGGCTTCCCTGCACAAGAGACAGAAAATAGTCGAGCAGTATGCCATCAGAGCCCTTGAAGCGGAAGGAGAGTGGAGGGATTTCAATGACCTGCCCGAGGATATGGTCGTTTACTGCTATCGGAACGACTCTTTATGTTCCTGGACGCATCAGTTCCCTGTCGGCAACGATGCCATAAGGGCATATTCCTTCAGTTACCGCCTGCAGTATGCAAATGACAGAAATACCTGGTCCACACCTCTTGCATACTTGGGTATCAAGGAGCAGTATGTGAATCTCGGCTCTTCCTGGTATATTGTCAATACGCAGATTTCCAAGGATTTTAAAACCAAGATAGTGACGGGAATACTGGTAAGGACCGAATATCCGTCAGCCTATCTGAAAGACCGTGTGAACAAACATCTTCACATCGGAGAGGGATTCACGACCGAAAGCATCCACAACGACGACTCGGCGATAGTGTATGGAATAGAGGGTGAACCCCTCTTCTCGATAGTCACGGATGCGCCCAGTTCCTTCTCGGGAGTGGGGAGTCCGTTGGTCTGGATATCATTTATGCTGATAGTTGTCGCCTTCTTCGCAAATCATTACCGCAGGCATAGCCTGAAAAGTTTTCTGGAGGTGATGGCCGCTCTGGTGTTCGTCCGTGTCGCATCGGCGGTCTATGTGGGCAACATATCGAATCCGGGGGACATATTCTCGCCGATTTACTACGCGGACACGGCTTTTTTCAATTCACTGGGAAATCTGCTCATCAACAGCACCCTTCTTTCTCTGGCCGTCTATTCGTTTTTTGTCCTCAGGTACGGAATATTCCGCAAATTGAAGGTATCTTCCCGCAGGATGGAGATTCTCACGGTGACGGGCGTCTGCCTGCTCGCCCTGTTCTTTGCCGTGTATATATTCTTCTTCCTCAGGTCGCTCGTCCTTAACTCCAACATAAACCTCGAGCCTTTCAAACTGAGCGAACTCTCCTTTTACTCGTTCCTGTGCTATTTCTGCTACGGACTTCAGGTTCTGGCGCTTCAGCAGCTGATTCAGCTGGCGTTGTTTTTCTCTTCGAGATGGCGGCACACAAGTATGTACTCCTGGAAGAATATGTTGGGGTATATAGTGCTGGTATCTCTGCTGAGCGTTATGATCATCGGGCACTACGGGTCGAAAAAAGTCTTCGAGAGCAACAGGGTGCGGACCACCAAACTTGCTGTGGACAGGGATATCTCCCTTGAGTTGGAACTGATTGAAATGGAGCAGCTGATAAGCAACGATTCCTTCATCGGAGTGCTTACCAGCGTAAAGGCGGTGGATCTTGTGAAGAACAGGCTGTTGGACAGATATATACCTGCCAGCGTTGCCCAGAAGTATGACATCGAGATGACCATATGTTCCCCGGACAATCTTCTGGATCTTCGAACCGGGGCGGAGCCGGTGGGCTGTTTCCAGTTCTACGATGATATGAACTCCGAATACGGCACACCTCTCTTTTCCGGCTCCAAGATGTCGTTCATCAACAAATATGACGGAAAGACAACGTATCTGGGATCGTTCTCCTATATGGACGGTAAGGAATATACTGTCACCAGGCTCTTCATCCTCTTCACCTCCAAGTACCAGAATGTCACTGCCGGCAATCCACTGGAGATTCTGGGAATCCAGCAGCCGAGCAACAGCTACGTGCCGCGGCTCTACTCCTTCGCGAAATACCACAACGGCAGAATCGTGACGAACAAAGGCACTTTCCGATATCCGGTCTCTCCGGACTCTTTCGGAGAGAAGGCGGGCTACTACACGATGAACAGGAACGGATACACTCATTTCGTCAACAAAATATCCGTTGATGACGTGGTGGTGCTTTCCCGTCCCAGACAGCCGTTCTTCACCCATATCGTCTCTTTCTCCTATTTCGTGATATTCTATGGGCTTTTCGTGCTGATATTCACCAGATGGGCCCGTCAGAGCAAACTGATAATCCTCCCCAAGCACTCCATCAGGCGCCGGGTCACCTTCCTGATAATCGGCTCGATGGTGGTTTCCCTGCTCAGTATGGGTATCGGTAGCGTGAGCTATGTGGCCAGGCTCAACAGGGAAAATACCCGTGAGATGGCGCAGGACAGGCTGACGATGGTCCGAAAGGCTCTTTCGGAGCATTGCCGGTATGCCTTGCGTTACAATGACGTGATGACGCCCGAGATGTCCCTCGCCATATCCGAGGTGTCCGGAGTCAGCGGATGCGACATAGGGCTGTATGATGTGAACGGAGTGCTCATCGCTTCCACAAAACCGGAGATACACGAGCAGATGATTGTGGGCAAGCGTATGAACCACAAGGCGTTCAAAGAAATATGCATCAACAGGTCGACCAGTTATATGACTGTTGAAAGCATTGCAGGAATGACCTTCTACTCCCTTTATGCTCCCCTTTTCAATGAGGACGGGGATATGGTGGCGGTGGTCAACATCCCATATACGAAGCAGAGCGGTGACGTAAGGGAGACGGCAATCTCAACCATATCCACAATCGCCAACATCTATCTGGTCCTGCTGATAGCCGCAATTCTTCTTGGCTCATTTATGGCCAATTCAATAGCCAGGCCTCTTGCGGAAATAAAGAACAAGATAGACAGGCTGGCTCTTTCCGGCACGAACCGGCATATCAGGTACCGCAACCAGAAGGATGAACTGGGGGTGCTGATACAATCCTACAACAAGATGGTGGACGCTCTGGAAGAGAGTACAAGAAGACTGGCCCAGCAGGAGAGGGAGCAGGCCTGGAAGGAGATGGCCCGGCAGATTGCCCACGAAATCAAGAACCCTCTCACTCCTATGCGGCTCAGCATACAGTACCTGATGCGTCTCAAGCAGGAGAACGTTCCCGGATGGGAGGAGAAACTGGAGAAAATCAGCCGGTCACTCATAGAGCAGATTGACACTTTGTCCGAAACGGCTTCGGAATTCTCTTCCTTCTCCAAATCTTTCTCCGAGGAGATTGCCCCGGTCGATATAGACCAGGTGATTCGAGAGGCCGCCGTGCTGTTTGACAACAGGACGGACATTTCGATATTCTATGTCCAGAATATCGAGGGAGCGGTGACGGAAGGCAGGCGCAGCCAACTCTCCCGTGTTTTCGTCAATCTGATAACCAATTCCATACAAGCCATCGAAGGGGCCGGCACTGAGCGCGGACAGGTGAAACTCACCCTTGACGGAGATTCTGACAGCGGCTATGTGGTGATGGTGGAGGACAACGGACCGGGGGTTGACCCGGAGAATCTGGCAAAGCTCTTCACCCCCAACTTCACGACCAAGAGTGGAGGATCCGGCCTTGGCCTTGCCATAAGCCGAAATATAATAGAGCAGATGAACGGCAGCATATCATACTCTCAGTCTTCTCTTGGAGGAGCGTGCTTCACGGTGCATCTTCCGACGGGCTAATCGAAAAATTTATATATTTGCAAGTTATATGCGAAAATCAGGGAGTCATAATTTCGGGAAATACGGGTGGGCAGTTTCAATACTGTTCTTTCTGGCTATTCTTGCAGACATCCTGATTTTTACATTTCACAACTGGCCCTGGCTCCCCACGCGGGTTCTGCCTTTCTTCCTGCTCAAGATTTCCGCCGCGCTCTTTTTCACCGGCCTGATGTTCTTTTTCAAGGGCAGGCGATGGACGGTACCTTTTCTTTTCCTCCTTTCTGTCTGGATATGCGCCAATCAGGTCTATCTGAGGTCCAACGGCCTCTGTTTCGACGGCTATTCCTCAACTTTGATAGGCAATCTGAAGGGGTTCGGGGGCGGAATCCTCGGGCTGTTCGAGTGGTACGACCTCTGGTATCTGTGTGTGCCCGTGGTATATTGCATTCTGTTTGCCTTCCGTGGAGGCCCTTGCGGACCTAACGTCCGTTACGGTCTTTATACAACGTTGCTTTCCATAGTTGCGGGGTGCTTCGGGATGTTTCTAATCAACAGGGATGTCCCTCAGAACGAAAGATGTATCAATCCGTTCAGCGCCGGGATGCACAGACTGTTCCCAAATGTCAATGACTATTGCCGGGAAGTCTCTGTGTCCCACCTTTTCGTTTATGCTATAAGTGACGTGGTCCGTATATGGGCGGATAAGGGGGATGCTGTTGAAACCGACCTGCTCCCCGATGAGGAAAGGGATATTGTACGGGTCTTTCATCCTGAACGTAAGGCGGATAGACGGCAGTATAAGGACACTGTCGTAATAATTCTGGTAGAGTCGCTGGAATCCTGGGCTGTCCACGAGGACATAATGCCGAACCTCGAAAGATTCGTCCGGGGAGACAATGTGCTGTTCGCCGGGAAGGTCACTCCCCAGATTCTTGCCGGGACCTCATCGGACGGACAGTTTATCGTGAACAGCGGACTTCTGCCGATTGACCACGGAGCGGTATGCTTCACCTATCCTCTGCAGACCTATCCGTCGATAGCGTCAAACGCGGCGGGGAAGACAGTGATGCTGGTTCCTCACGGCGAAGAAGTCTGGAATCAGAAGCAGATGTCAACAGCCGAAGGGTATCAGGGCACGGTTCGGATCGGAGAGTCCGATGAGGAAGTGTTCGGCAGTGTCCTTGAGTATGTGAAGGACGGTTATCAGGTCGTCCAGGCGCTTACCCTCTCTTCCCACGTCCCTTTCACTTATGGTTCGAAACGCTCTTCGCTGGGCACTCCTCCCGATATGCCGCTGCTGATGTCCAACTATGTCAAGTGTATGAACTATACAGACGGAAGTATCGAGGCCATTCTTTCTCAGACGAAGGAGGGAGGTATTCTCCATAATGCAACTGTCATCATAACGGGCGACCATACAATCTTCTACAAGGACAAGAGAAAGGCGATGAGCAGATATTGCGACCTCGCGGGCCTCTCTTACAGGTTGGAGGGTTCGTATTGTCCGCTTATAATCTATTCGCCTCATATCAAGGAAAATGTCAGGGTAGAGGAAGAGTGCTTTCAGATGGATATATATCCCACCGTTATGTCTCTTCTCGGCAATCCTGACCCTGTGTGGGACGGTTTCGGAATCGACCTGTCGAAGGGGGGAATCGCCCGCGAAATCTCTGTTGACAGGGCTTTTCGTCTCAGTAACAGGGCGATAAGAAATGATTTGTTCAAAGATTTGAGGTGACGGTATGACAAGTGTCCTGTTCATAGTTAACCCCATCGCGGGCAAAGGCATCGGAAAAGCCAATCTGAACGCGGCCTTTTCGAAATGCCGGTTCGACTGGTCTGCGGTTTATACCGAATACCCCGGTCACGCCCACGAACTTGCGGGTAAAAGTTCCGCTGACATAGTGGTGGCCGTCGGTGGGGATGGCACCGTGAATGAGGTGGCAAGTGCTCTTGTGGGGACAGGCAAGACACTTGGCATTGTGCCCCGGGGAAGCGGAAACGGGCTGGCTCTCCATCTTGGATACAGCCTCATCCCCGGAAGGGCGGTCGAATCGATCAATGCCGCCTCCATCCAGACAATAGATACTGCACTGTTCAACGGCAGGCCGTTCTTCTGTACCGGCGGGGTGGGCTATGATGCTTTTGTAAGCGAGAGGTTCTCCCAGGTGGGCAAGCGCGGATTCAAGACATACGTGGAAGAGGCTCTCAAGTCCTGGAAGAACTACAAGGCGGAAACCTATACCATCGAGATGGACGACTGCACAATCAGGAGCCGCGCGATGTTCGTCACTGTCGCCAACTCCAACCAGTGGGGGAACAACGGAAGAATTGCCCCGAACGCCAGCCTTCAGGACGGGCTTCTGGATGTGGTGGTGGTCGATGAAATCGGCTTCGACATATTGAACATCATAAGCGCTCCGGCACTTGTCGCGCTGCTTTTTGCAAGGCAGATTGACAAGGTCAGCAAGTACCACCTCTACCGCTCCAGACGGGTGAAAATCTCTGTCACGGAAGAGGGCCCCGCCCACGTGGACGGCGAGCCTGTCCCTCATCCCGGGACGGAACTGTACTACAGCGTCAGGCCGTCGTCTCTCAAAGTGATAGTACCGTAAATATCAATAACCTTATTATGAAAACCCTGTTCAAGGAACTGATTATCTGTTCTATGCTAACATTCACCCTGCTCTCCTGCAGTCAGCGGGAGAAAGTTCCGGCTATCGATGCCGACAATTTCGACCTTTCCGTCGCCCCCGGCGAAGATTTCTACCAGTATACAACCGGCGGGTGGCAGAAAAACCATCCCCTCAAGCCGGAATATTCCCGCTACGGTGCATTCGACGTCCTTGCGGAGAACAATGAGATTAGGTTGAACGACCTCTTCAACGGTCTGACCAAACTCAAGACTGAGCAGGGAACCGTGGAGCAGAAAATTGCGGACCTCTACCTTATGGGTCTGGATTCCACCCGCCTCAATGCTGAAGGCTTCGCTCCCGTGAAAACATACGTTCAGCAACTTGAGCAGCTGGCCAGCGCCAAGGATTTCGCATATGCCAGCGCCCGGTGCGCGGAGGCGCAGGTCGATGGCCTCTACGGAGTTTATGTCTCTTCCGATATGAAGGACAGTGACAACCAGATTCTCTATCTGGGTGAAAGCGGTCTCGCTATGGGTAACCGTGACTATTATCTGCTTGAGCAGCACGAGGCTCTGAGGAAAGGCTACAGGGAGTTTCTCGTAAAAATCTTCACCCTTGCGGGATATGAGGATGCCGATGCAAGGGCCGCAGATGCATATGAAGTGGAGATGGCCATTGCAGTCCCCTTCTGGTCGATGGTCCAGCAGCGTGACATCGAAGCCCAGTACAATCCTTTCACTACCGCGCAAGTTGTTGCTGCTTACCCCAATCTGCACCTTGACGTCTTCTTCGGGGCTCTCTCCATCCCCTCGCAGGACAAAATCATAGTTGAGCAGCCTTCATATTTCGAGGCTCTGAACAGGATTGTCGGGGAGACGGACCCTGTCAAACTGAGGCATTATCTTCAGGCTTCGGTAATCAGGGGAGCCTGCGGCAGCATCAGTGATGATTTCTATGCCGCCTCTTTCGATTTCTTCTCCCGTCAGATGTCGGGTGTCCAGGAGCAGAAGCCCCGCTGGAAGAGGGCAATGAGAGTCCCCAATTATCTGCTCGGTGAGGCTGTGGGAGAGATGTATGTAAAGAAATATTTCCCCGAGGCTGACAAGGAGAGGATGCTTCAGATTGTCAAGAACATACAGGCTGCATTGGCCATACATATCGACAACCTCGAATGGATGAGCGATGCGACCAAGGCCAAAGCCCGCGAGAAACTCGAGGCCTTTACCGTGAAAATCGGCTATCCCGACAAATGGAAAGATTATTCCACTCTCAGAATCAACAGCAAATACAGCTATTTCGAGAACATAATCAACGCTTCGAAATGGTATTTCGCCGACAATATGTCGAAATTGGGCAAACCGGTAGACAGAAGCCTGTGGCATATGACTCCCCAGACCGTGAATGCCTACTACAACCCGACTACCAACGAAATCTGCTTCCCCGCAGGTATCCTGCAGCCCCCTTTCTACAATTCCGACGCGGATGATGCCGTCAATTACGGAGCAATCGGCGTGGTGATCAGCCACGAGATGACTCACGGCTTCGATGACCAGGGCCGGCTGTTCGACAAGGTGGGCAATATGAACAACTGGTGGACTGACGAAGACGCTTCCGCCTTCAGCGAAAGGACGGCAAAACTCGTGGATCAGTTCAATCAGGTAGAGGTTCTTCCCGGTGTATTCGCCAACGGTGCGGCAACTCTCGGCGAGAACATTGCAGACCAGGGAGGCTTGAGAATCGCCTATACTGCACTGCAGAACTCTTTCGGCGGCAAACACCCCGAACCCATTGACGGGTTTACGGCGGAGCAGCGTTTCTATCTGGCATACGCAAACGTATGGGCTCAGAACATAACTGACGAGGAGATTCAGCACAGGACTCTGGTTGATGTACATTCCATCGGAGAAAACAGGGTGAACGTTTCGGTACGCAACCTCAAGACCTTCTTCGATGCCTTCGGTATCAAGGAGGGGGATGCGATGTGGCGTCCTGAAAGTGAACGTGTTGTTATCTGGTAAGTATAAAATTATTATTCGGTCAATATGAAAAAACTGATTCTCTATGCGGTACTGCCCGCCCTTCTGCTGGCTTCCGCCTGCGCTCCCGAGAAGACACCGAAGGAGAAGTATCTGGAATTCCTCTACTCCACTATGCCGCTTCCGGACAGCCTCGTCTATCCGCAGAGCTGGTGGGAGGCCAACGTTGACAAAACCATTGAGGTCAGGCAGAAGATGAACTGGGGAGTCCCCGAGAGGGAATTCGTCCATTTCGTACTTCCTCTGCGTGTCAACAATGAGGGACTTGACGATTTCCGCACGGTCTATGCCGATTCCCTCTGCGCGAGAGTCAGCGGTATGACAATGGAAGAAGCTGTTCTCGAAATCAACCACTGGTGCCACGAGAGGGTGACCTACCAGCCTTCGGACGGACGCACCTCCGCGCCTATGTCAACAATCCGTTACGGATTCGGACGCTGCGGTGAAGAGTCTGTCGTTACCGTGGCCGCCCTGAGGGCTGCCGGAATTCCCGCCCGTCAGGTCTATACCCCGAGATGGGCGCATACCGACGACAACCACGCCTGGGTCGAGGCCTGGGTTGACGGCAAATGGCATTTCCTCGGAGCCTGCGAGCCTGAACCGGTTCTGGATATGGGGTGGTTCAACTCTCCCGTCTCCCGCGCGATGCTTCTCCATACGAACGTCTATGGAGATTATCAGGGACCTGAGGGCGTCATCCGCAAGAATGACCTCTACACTGAAATAAACCTCATAGAGAATTACGTGCCGTCGAGAGTGAACACCGTCACCATAACCGATGCCGAAGGCAAACCGGTCGAGGACGCCACGGTCGAGTTCAAGATATACAACTATGCCGAGTTCTACACCGTCGCGAGATATACCACCGGCGCTGACGGGAAGGCCTCTCTCCGCACAGGACTCGGTGACATTATGGTCTGGGCATACAAGGACGGGAAGTTCGGACTTGCCAAGGCCGGTTCCGAAAGTACTCAGGTCGCTCTTGACCATACTTTCGGAGAGAGTGTCAGTATGGATTTCCATATCGTACCTCCGGTTGACAATCCTCTGCCGTCCAATGCCACGGAGGAGCAGATTGCCGCAAATGCTCTCCGCCTGAAGCAGGAGGACTCCATCAGGGCCGCATTGCACCCGGGTGTCGTCAATCAGGAGACTCTCGACGCATTCAAGGAGTACTGCAAAGCCTCTCCGGAGCTTGCCAAGGCTGGGGAGATTGTCCTTAAAAACATCACTCCCAAGGATTTGAGAGATATCCCCTATGACGTCCTTGTGGATGCTGTCAGCGACATTTCAAATCCCGACAGAAATGTCCTCTCCCCCAGAATCGAACTGGAGAAGCAGATTCCTTTCCACAAGGAGATACGAGAAGGTCTTCAGGGAAAAGTGACCGGTTATCAGGGGGCTCTCTCCTGGGTCAAGGACAACATCAGAATCGTGGAGAACCGCAATCCTATGAAGTTGAGGATTCCTCCCGTGGCGGTATGGCGCGGAAGGGTCTGCGACAGGAATTCTCTCGGGATCTTCTACGTGGCGGTTTGCCGCTCAATCGGGGTTCCCGCCCGTATCTCCTGGCACAACGGCAACGTTCAGGTTCAGTCTGAAGGTCAGTGGCTTGACGTGAATCTTGAGGAAGAGGTGGCAAAGGCGAATCCGAGGGGATTCCTCGATCTGGACCTCTCCGATACCGGACTTGACGCCGCTTCTGCCTATTTCGGACGTTTCACCCTCAGCAAAATAGAGGAGGGTGTATGTCACCTTATGGATTACGAATATTCTGAGGACCAGCCGACCGGCAAGATTCCCTTGGAGGAGGGCTATTATATGGCGGTATCAGGCACACGCCTTTCAGACGGCAGCGTGCTGAGCCACGTCCAGACTTTCAACGTGGAGGCGGACAAGACTGTCTCCCAGAAACTTGTGGTCTGGCCAGCAGAGGGCAAGGGTGAGAAGGCCGGAAAGGGAAGTTACATAGTCGCCCGTCTCGCCGAGAACGGGGAACCCACCACCCACGCTCTGCGCCAGATGGAGTCAGCGGCCGAAACACTCAACGCCTGGGGAGGGAAGATAGTTCTTTACGGACCTACCGAAGCCAGTCTGAATTTTTACAAAGGCTTCATATCCAAGTTGAAGAATGTATCATATCAGGTGGATGCCGACAATTCCGTCCTGAAGGAGATTGAAGAAAAGTGCAAGGGTGACGTGAGATATCTTCCTTTCGTAGTTTTGAACAACGCTTCCGGGAACGCGCTCTATTTCTCCCAGGGATATAACACCTCCCTCGAAATAGGTCTTTCACAGACAGTGAAATAATAAGGATTGTCTTCAGGCAGAAATTGATGTCTGTCACTTATTCGGACTTCGCTTCGCTCATCCCTCCCACATCGCTTCGCTTGTGGGCCCCTCCCGCTATCAAGCGCGGGTGCTTAGGTCCTCTTAAGTGACAGATATCAATTTCTGCCAAGATGGTTATTTGTGAAACGTTAAATTTGAATCTGATATGAATTGCCGGCTTTCACGTGTTTTTTTGTGTCTGGGCGCCATTGCGCTGATGGCATCCTCGTCCTTCGCGCAACCGCAGGCCTACAAAGGGTGGCCCGGGCACGATGACATCTCGAATCTGGAACAATGTTTCCGCAATCCGCCGAAAGGCTACGGCAACGTGCCTTTCTACTGGTGGACGGGTGATCCTCTGGATATGGAGCGGCTCAAGGAGCAGCTTGAGATTCTCTCCGACGCTTCGACCGACGGACTGAACGTCAGTTACAACCATACCCATTCAGATGTAGAGGTGGAACTCAACGCAGCCGGCCACGGCCCCTGCGGCAGGGTCAGCGGGGGAGAGCCCAGAGTGATGTCCCCGCAGTGGTGGAAAATCTGGAATGAGTTTTCCGCCGAATGTGCGAAAAAAGGCATAGGGCTCGGAATGGACGACTATGTCATCGCCTGGCCAAAGAACGGGGAGTTCATAGACAGCATTCTCACCCAGCCGTCTTTCCGCAACTATCAGGGACTGCTTACGAAGGACAGCACCGGTGCCATCCGCACCGAGCCCGCTCCGTGGCTGCACCCCGATTTCGGGAATCAGATAGTGGAAAAATACTTCCAACCTTTTGTGGATCATATGGATGAAGATGCTCTGAAGGGAATGAACTACTTCTTTCAGGACGAACTTCAGTACGGCCTGCAGTTAAGGTCGTGGTGCGAGGATATGCCGGAGCAGTTCCTTGCCCGCAAGGGATATGATATAGTGCCGCATCTCTCCGCACTCTTCATAGAGGATGCCTCTCTGATAGATGAGCAAGCCGCAAAATATCGTCTGGATTATGCGGAGGTCCTCACTCAACTCGCAGAGGAGAGGTATTTCAAGCCGATATATGACTGGCACGCCTCCAAGGGGCTCATTTACGGTTGCGACCCCGAGGGCCGCGGGCTCCGTCCGCTGCAATATCTGGATTACTTCCGGGCGACCAGTTGGTTTACGGCTCCGGGAAACGACGCACCTTCGAGGGGAAGCAGTTTCCGCCAGACAAAGGTGTCAAGCAGCATTGCACACCTGTACGGCAGGCCGAGAACCTGGCTTGAGGCGTTCCACAGTATGGGATGGGATGCCAACGGCGCTCTTTTGAAAAGACAGCTTGACCACCACATCATCGCGGGCGGCAATCTGCTCTGTATGCACGGACTTTATTACAGCACCCACGGCGGCTGGTGGGAATGGGCGCCCCCCTGTTTCCATTTCAGGATGCCCTACTGGCCTCATATGAAACTGTGGCTCAAGTATGCCGAGAGGATGTGTTTCCTACTCAGTCAGGGGACTCACGTATGCGACATAGCCTTGCTGTACCCCACGGAGACTATGCAGGCTGTGCCGGGGAGCGATGCGGAGAGCACCTTCGCGGTGTCCGACGAGTTGAGCACGCACGGTCTTGATTATGACTTCATTGATTATCAGTCACTTCAGAAGGCTGAAGTCAGGGATGGGAAACTCTCCGTCGCAGGTGAAAGCTACAAAGTCCTTGTACTTGCGGATACACGCGCAATGCACGGGGAGACACTTGATAAAATCCGTGAGTTCCTCAAGAACGGAGGAATCGTGGTGGCCTCAGGGTATGTGATGCCCGCCGTCAGGGAGGCAGGTGCGGTTGCTGTCAGGTCCGCTTCCGCCGTTCCCGATGCGATAAGTTCATTGATTGACGCGGATTTCCGGACGGGGCAGGGGACGGGCCGTGTCCTGCACAGGCGTATCGGAGACCGTGATGTCTATATGGTGATGGATGTGGAACACGGGGACAAAGTCTATTTCCGTTCTCTCGGTAAAGCCGAGAAATGGGATGCGATGAGCGGGAAAGTCGAACTTCTGCCTGTTTTGGATACGGATGAAGAGGGGACTTGGCTCAGGTACGACGGCCCGTCCGACGGGTCAATGCTCGTTGTGTTCTCTCCGGGCGAGCCGGTCACTGCCGGCAATGAAAAGAAGATGAAAGTTGTCGGGACTCAGCGTGTTTCCGGTGATTGGAACGTGACCTTCATTCCCACGATGGACAACAAGTGGGGGGATTTCCGTCTGCCGGCAACGGAAGAGTATATTGGTGTCGAGGCACGGGAGATGAGATACTTCACCGATGTCAACTCCGTCGATTGGGGCAAAGTGCCGAATGACGCTTACGGCTACGGCCCTTATATGGAGAGCTGCGAAGTTGATTCTTCCGTGGATTTGGAACATTTCCTTGATTCCGGAATGGAGAAAGCCTCCTGGAGGCCGTACGTCTGGTCCTGGCAGTACGGTGTTCCGGACAGTCCCGGCAGTCAGGGATGGCACGGGCTCAAGAGCCGGGTGGATTCCCGCTTCCTTATTCTCGACAAAGGGGCACATCAGATATTCCGCACCAATGTGCTGTCCCCCCGCAAGGGAAAATACCGTATCTGCCTGGAAGGCGTTGCTCCTGCACGGATTCTGATTGACGGCAAAGCCGTTTCCGGAAAGGAAATCACTCTGAGGGAGGGCTGGCACCGTCTCGTGGTCGCATACGCAAACACGGTCAGGACCGATTATTCTCTTGTCGGAATGAGAAGTTCCTCCATTGACCGCAGGGACAGGAGTATGGTGATGCTTTATCCTGTTTCCGCCCCGCAGCCGGAAGACCGCGGGATGTATGACAGCATCGTCGCTTCGAAGTGGTACGGCACTGACTATCTGAAGTATGACATATTTACGGACGGACGGGAGTGGTTCTATCAGTTCGAGACAGCCCCCGGCGCGGGAGTCCTGAGGTTCTCCGTCAACGGTATTGTCAGGAAAATAGCCGTCAATGGCATTGAAGTCCCTTTCATCCGTGAAGGAGAGAGCGTCGAAGTAACGCTCCCTGAGCCTGTTCCCGGGACTTCCGTTGTCAACGTGACCGGTGTTCCGGATCCCGGTTGTCCCGGTCCCGCTTTCTTCGCCACCCCTGTAAGTCTGGAATGTGATGGAGGCCGTATGCCGGAGGGGGACTGGACACAGTACGGTGCATTGAAATTCTTTTCCGGGGCTGTCAGGTATGCCAGGGATATTGCCTTGAATGGCGTTGGCGGTCAAGTGGTTCTCGACCTTGGGGATATTGACGCAACCTGCGAAGTCAGTGTCAATGGCGCTCCTGCCGGAGTCCTGATAGGGAAGCCGTACAGTCTCGACATTACCCCGCTGGTCCGCGAGGGGGACAACAGGATAGAGGTGACAGTCTACAGCACTCTTGCCAATCATTATGTCACTATACCTTCCCCTTACAAGGGTACGCCGCGGGCTGGATTGCTGGGTCCTGTTAAAATCTTGTTTAAAAAATGACGAAAAAGTATCGAATTTTAAAAATAATCTTATATTTGTGAGACAATACTGCGAAAACAGTGTTTTTTTACCAAATAACTATTAACCAACTAAATCATCAACGTATGAAGAATGCTAGAATGATTGGTCTTCGCTCCATCCTTGCGGCTGCGGCTTTCCTGCTGACAACAGCAGTGTTCGCACAGAGCCTCAGCGTAAAGGGTGTCGTGAAAGATCCTGATGGCAATCCCCTTCCGGGAGCAACCGTATTCGTACCTGGTACGAATAACGGCGTAGTCACAGACGTGGACGGAAACTTCTCAATCCAGGTTCCGGCCAATTCCAATCTGGAGGTCTCCTTCGTGGGTTATACCACAAAGACCATCAAGGTCGGTACATCCGCTCCTTTCCAGACAGTAGTTCTCGAAGATTCTGAACAGCTGACAGAAGCTGTCGTAACGGCTCTCGGCGTAGCCCGTGAGAAGAAGACAGTCGGTTACGCGATTCAGGACGTGAAGGGTGACGCCCTTCTCGCCTCTCACGAGACAAACATCACCAATGCCCTTACCGGTAAGGTAGCCGGTGTTGACATCGTCCGTTCATCCAACGGTCCCGGTGCATCATCCAAGATTATCCTTCGTGGTAACAACTCCCTTACAGGTCTCAACCAGCCGTTGATCGTTGTCGATGGTGTGCCTATGGACAACTTCGTGGGTGCAACCAACAACGACTTCTGGAACCCTTCAGCCGATATGGGTAGCGGTCTGCAGGACATCAACCCCGAGGACGTAGAGTCAATGACAGTCCTCAAAGGTGCGTCAGCAGCCGCTCTTTACGGTTCACGTGCAGGTAACGGTGTCATTATGATCACCACCAAGAAAGGTCGCCAGAACAAAGGCCTTGGTCTTACCATCACCGGTACTGTCGCCGCCACAACCGAATTCACCCGTCCCCAGATGCAGAACAGATTCGGACAGGGTAACCTCGGAGAGTTTGACAACACTTCATATCTCAGCTGGGGTCCTGAAATCACAGGGCAGAGAGTTGATAAGTGGAACGGTGAGAAAGACAACCTCGCGGCTTATGACAACGTGAAAGGTTTCTTCGGAACGGGTGTCACCGACACCGAGAACGTAACATTCTCACAGCAGTACGGCAAGACCGGCATCTACGCTTCCTGGACACGTATGAAGGATTCAAGCCAGGTTCCCGGCGCAACCCTCGGACGTAACAACTTCATGCTCCGCGGTACTTCCACATTCGGAAAGAACGACAAGTGGCACTTTGACGCCAAGGTTCAGTACATCAGGACTCAGGCCAACAACCGTCCTATCTCCGGTTCCAACGTCAACGCCAACTATATGCTGAAGATGTACACCACTCCCGTTTCAGTCGATATCCGTGATTTCAAGGACGCTGTCGATGCCAATGGAGAGATGTTCTATTTCGGCCCCAAGGACAAAACCGGTTCAAACCCCTGGTGGTATGCCAAGTACAGCACCAACCAGGACGTCCGTAACCGTTTCCTGATGACTGCATCCCTCAGATATGACTTCACAGAGTGGTTGGATCTCGAACTCAAGGCCGGTACCGATATGTATTTCACCGAGACCGAGTCCAAGTTCTATGCAGGCAACAAGATTGCCGGCAGCGCCACAGGTTCATACAGTATGGGTGAGAGCCGCTTCTATGAGAACAACTTCTCATTCCTGCTCAAGGCTCACAAGGACAACCTTTGGGGTGATTTCGGCGGTTCCGTTCAGATAGGTGGTAACCTTCTCGACAGGGAGAGCCGCGGTATGTCAGGATCACAGGGTACTCTCCTTGTTCCCAACGTATTCGACCTGAACAACGCCAAGAGTGACAAGCCTTCAGTCTCCGAAAGCTATTCACACCGCAAGATGAACTCCCTCTACGGTCAGCTCTCTCTCAACTACGGTGGTTGGATTTTCCTCGAAGGAACCTTCCGTAACGACTGGACTTCAACCCTGAGCCCCAAGAACCGTTCATATCTCTACCCTTCAGTATCACTCTCCTGGGTTATCAGCGATATGGTCAACAAATACAGCGCAATGCCCGAGTGGTTCAGCTATGCAAAGGTACGTGCCTCATTCGCTGAGGTAGGTAACGATATGGATCCCTATCAGCTCTATAACGTTTACACTATGGGTACTACCCCCAAGGGTTCCGGCTCTCTCGGCTCCAATCCATCTCTTAACTCCGGAAGTGTTCTCTACGATGATAACGTGAAGAATGAGCTCATCAAATCCTGGGAGGCCGGTGCCGACATCCGCTTCTTCGACAACAGACTCGGTTTCGACTTCACCTGGTACAAGTCAAATGCAACCAACCAGCTGATCAACCTGCCCATCGCATCCGTTGCATACAGCAGCAAGAAGATCAACGCCGGTGACATTCAGAACGAAGGTGTCGAGATTGTCCTCAACGCAGTTCCTGTAAAGCAGCGCAACTTCCAGTGGAACACCAACTTGAACTTCTCAACCAACGAGAACAAGATTCTTGCTCTTGCTGACGGCGTAAGCGAGTACAGCCTCGGCGGTTATGACAAACTCAGTATCGTTGCCAAGGTAGGCGGTGAGTACGGTGATATCTACGGTACCAAGTACAACCGCGTTGAAGATGAAAGCAGCCCTTACTACGGCAAGCTTATCCTCAACAGTGACGGTCTGCCCACAACTGACGGCAACAAGTATTATCTGGGCAACCAGAACTCAAAGTGCAACCTCGGATGGAACAACAGCTTCACCTGGAAAGACCTCACTTTCAGCTTCCAGTTTGATGCCCGCATCGGCGGCAAGATCTTCTCCGGAACTCTCGGAGCAATGGAAGCAGCAGGTACTGCAGCCTGGACCGTTGACGGCCGTGAGTCTATGCTCGTTGACGGTGTTGTCAAGGACGGTGACACCTACAAGCCCAACACTACAGCTACCACTGCTCAGAAATACTGGAGACAGGTCAGCGGCGAGGCCGGTTCAAACCTCGGTATCACAGAGGAGAACCTCTACGACGCAACCAACGTCCGTCTTCGTAACGTATCCATCTCTTATGGCCTGCCTAAGAGACTTCTCAGCAAAGGAAACGTATTCCAGTCTGTAAGATTCGGTGTTTCCTGCACCAACGTAGCTATGATTTACAGCAAGATGAGAGGACTCGACCCCGAGTCAATCTTCGCAACTTCCACCAACGCCTACGGTTTCGAGTACGGTGCTGCTCCTACCTCACGTTGCTATGTATTTAATGTTTCACTCGGATTCTAATATTGCGCAAATATGAAAACAAATAGAATACTTGCATTTGTCCTCGGAGCAATGGTGGCAGTTTCCTGCTCAGACTTCGAAGAGATCAATCACAATCCGAAGGCAGTAAACGCACAAGATGCAAAGCCCTACTGGGCTCTCAACAAATCCATCATCGGCGACCAGCAGAACCCTAACGACGCTGAGCGTGTATTCGTCCTCTATTGGGCCGACATTGCCCGTCAGGACGGTGAAAGCGGTTCCGGTGGACGTTGCGTAGGTCGTTCCAACGACGAATGGGCAGGCTGCCTTTACAATCTTACAAGAAACTGTGTGACCTCAGCAACAACTGCCGTCAAACTTGTCGATGAGCAGTTGCCGAACCTTACAGGCCACGAGGCTGCATTCTTCCCCAATGTCAAGGCTGCCGCCCGCATCTGGAGAGTCTATCTGATGACTGAGTTCGTTGACTCTTTCGGTTCCTTCACAACTGATTTCGAGGGAGCCACTCCTAAATACGAGAGTGTTGAGGACTGCTACAAGTTTATGTTCAAAGAGCTCGCAGAGGCTGTCGCTGACATCAATCTGGACGCTCCCGCAACCAGTGATATGGAAAAGAACGGAGACCCCGCTTACAAATTCGACCCTCTGAAATGGAAGAATTTCGGTATTTCTATGTGGATGCGTATCGCAATGCGTCTTTCAGAGGTTGATGCCGCTACCGCCAAATCTGAGTTTGCAAAAGCCGCAGCTGCCGGTACAGGTATAACCACCATTGACGGTACTTTCCGCATTGAGGAGAGCACCGGTTGGGATGATCTTTCCGGTGTAATGAGCCGTACCTGGGACTGGCAGGAAGTTTCCGCAACTTTCGCCAACCTTACCACAAATTTCGGTGGTACTCCTGTTGAGAAGACTCTCAAGGATGCTGACGGACGTCTCTATCCCGCTTCTCCCGACGTAGCTTCTGTCTATGGACCTTACATCAAGGATGCTTCCCAGTATCTTGGTATCCATATGGCCGACTCAAAGGGCAATCTCTATGAAGAGTGCACTGACAACCCTACCAAGGGTTATTTCTTCGATGGACTTCCTTCATATCTTGACCCCCGTGCTCTGGCATATTTCAATATCCCCGGTGACTACGACAACCGCAAGGAGACTGGATACTGCACGTTTATGAGAGCTGGCGTTCCCGTCAAGAGTGTCCTTTCCAACAGGGACAAAATCGAAATTGATGTTACATACGCTTGGAACGGACTCCAGTGCGGTTTCGGATATGATGACAACATCCAGTACGCACCTATCATCAACAACGATTACGGCACAACCTACCCTGCACTTCAGGAGAGGTATCGTAACGGACATGAATATCGTGTGTTCTTCGGCCCTTGGGAGACCCATCTCCTCAAGGCTGAGGCCATCGTTCGCGGATATATCGGTGGAGATGCCGAGAAGGAATACAATGACGGTATCAAGGCCAGCTTCGACTATCTTGGTATGGGCAGCCTTGCAGCCGATTATATCGAGGGTACAAATTACAATAGAGTCGGTACTTCAGTCAAGTGGTCTCACACCGCTGAACCTGCAAACTACGAGATTAAGTACTATGACGCTGTTGCAAAGGCAACGAAGACCACCACATACGAGTATCCCGTTGCAAGCAAGACCCTTTACGGTGTAGCTCTCAACGACCACCTGACAAAGATCATCACCCAGAAGTACATCGCCAACACTCCTTGGCTGCCTCTGGAGACCTGGTCAGACCACCGTCGTACCGGTCTTCCTTTCTGGGAGATTCCTTCAAGCTCAACCGAGTACAACTTCCTTGACGGCTGGACTAAGGATGCATACAAGTCAGGTCAGAAGGTTACTTTCTATCCCGGCCGTATGAACTATCCCGCCAAGTTCAACAATGCAAGTCCTGAGGAATATCAGCACGCTCTTGAACTTATGGGTCTGAGCGGTGGAGAGAAGACCTGCGCTCCTCTCTGGTGGGCAAAGAAGAACTAAAGTCTATCTTATACCTGTTATGAAGAGCCGGCTTTGTCCGGCTCTTCTTTTTTTTGCGATTTTTCGTTAAGTTTGTAAAAAATTGTGTGGTATGCCTATTGTAGCTGAATTTTTCGGTATTTATATTTACCTGCGGTTTCTTGATCACAACCCTCCTCATTTTCACGCGAAATATGGGAATCAGGAGGTGATAATTGACATTGAGAATGGAACAGTAAAAGGAGAGATGTCCGAAAGGGCTCTCAGGTTGGTTTTGGAGTGGCTTTCAATATATCGGGAGGATATTATGAAGGCTTGGGAGAAAGCTGCAAACGGAGAGCAGCCCGGGAAAGTGGAACCCTTAAAATAGATTGATATGTTGAGGATTACTTCGGCTGATTACCTACAGGAATATAAGGTCTGTGTTTATTTCAACAACGGAGTGAAAAAGATATTTGACTTTCTTCCGGTAATTGAAAAATATACCGTGTTCAAGGTACTGAAGGATGTTGAATTGCTCAAACATTTCAAGGTGACAGATACTCTGGAGTGGAACAATGGAGAACTGGATATTGCACCGGAGTATATATATCAGAATGGGATTTCTGCATAACTGATGAACAACGACAATGAAAAGACTTTTTTTCAGTATGGCTCTGATGCTGCTTCCCGTCGCTCTGTTTGCGCAGGAGAAGATTTTTCTCTTTGACGACTTCAAGCCGGCGGTTTTCCTGATGAAGCAGAATGTCAGGACAAGGGCGGATTTCAATTTCGACACGAGAGGTCAGGGCGTCTATTTCGTTCAGGACGGGACGGTGATGGAACTGACAAACACACAGAATATCGATACTCTCTATGTTGACGGGCGCAAGTTCGTCTGGAAAAATGACTGCCTCTGCGAATATGTCCCGAAAGAATACGGGGATGTCTTCATAAACTGGAAGTTCCGGGATTCCTTCGTGGGAAAGACGGGTGCGTTCGGCACGACCACCCAGGGAAAGGTCGAGGTAATGCAGGTCCCCGGCATCAATTCTGAGTACTCATCGGACAATATCGGCCTCTATTCCGACAAGACGGACGTGTGGAGCGTAAAGAACGAAAATACATATTTCTTTGTATGGAAGGGGAAGGAGTACAGGATTCGCCACCCGTCTGACCTGACAAAGGCATTCCCCGCCAGAGGGAAGGAAATCAAGAAATTCCTCAAATCGCACAACTATACGCTGAACAATGCCGACCAGGTGCTCAATACCCTGGCCTACATCTGCACAGGCATCGAACCGGAATAAAAGTCAAATACTGATTGGTGAAACGTTGGGCCATATTTCTTTGCTTGATTGCGGCTGTCGCCTGCACTCCCCGAAATGTCACGCATTGCGGGGAATACCCTCCCATAACACCGGACTATATCGGCGTTACGGTTCCAGAGGGCATTGCCGACCTCAGTTTCAGGATGGCCGACGGGCGCGAGTTCAGGGTTGAGCGTTCGCGGCAGGGCGATACGATATGGACAAAAGTCATCGCCTGGAAAAAGGGGTCGGATAATGCAGTAGCCTACGATCCTTTCCCGATGATTGTATCCAAGGACCCGATTGACCCTTACATAGCGTACAGACTGATTGAACCGGGTTATGAGAACTGGCACGATATGGGCCTCTACCAGCGGGAACTTGCTTCCTACAGGGAGACCCCCATCGCTACAAACCAGATTAATAACCGTGGCTGTGTGAACTGCCACAATTTCTATGCTTCCTCTCCAGAGCGATTCCTCTTCCACGCGCGTGGTGAGGGCGGAGGAACCGTATTTGTCGATGGCGACAATGTGAAATTGCTGAATCTCACGAAAATAGGAGCAGAGAAGCAGGGTGTATATCCCTCCTGGCATCCGGATGGCCGCTACGTGGCTTTCGCCTCCTGCAAGACATATCAGCGCTTCTCCGTCGGCGACAGCCAGCCCATTGAGGTTTTTGATGAGACCTCCGACATAATCCTGATGGACACGGCAACCGACTCCACCTGGTGCATACCGGGCCTTTCCGAAGCCGGAAGGCTTGAAACTTTCCCCCATTGGTCTCCGGACGGGAGCCGACTCTATTTCTGCTGTGCCGAAGGGGATACGATATCCTGCGAGGAGAGGGGGAACATCCATTATGCCTTGAAATCCGTGGATTTCAGGGATGGGAAGTTTGACAATGAAATCCGCACTCTCTGGCACAGTGACAGCGCATCCGTCTCTTTCCCGAGAGTAAACGGCAAATGGCTTCTCTTCACCAAATCCGCTTACGGGACTTTTCCCATCTGGCACAGGGAGGCCGACCTGTATCTTATGAATCTTGAGACCGGGGATGTCCGTGCTGCCGAAGAACTCAACAGTCCCGATACAGAGAGCTATCACAGCTGGTCCACGAACGGGAAATGGATGGTATTCAGCAGCCGGAGAATCGACGGCCGCTACACACGTCTCTATATCTCCCATTTCGACGGGGAAGGGCATTTCAGCAAGCCGTTTCTTCTGCCACAGAAATCTCCGGAGCATAATCAGTTGAGGCTCCAGTCATACAATATCCCCGAATTCGTCACCGGAAAGGTTGAAAACCGGGCCCGGCAGTACAAGAAATTTTTCCGCCGATGAAGATGAAGAAGTACATATTCCCGGCGATTCTTGCCGTCACGGTTTATTTTGTGAGCATCTATTGCCAGAGGTTCACCATCCTTCGTCAGGAGGGGCTGGGGCTGTTCCTGCTTACTCCCGATTTCTTCAGGGCCCTTCTTTTTGACCCGTTCCCCCTGTCCAATCTTGTGGGAAGTTTCCTGGTCCAGTTCTACGATAATTTCTATGTGGGAGCGGCTCTCATATCGGCAATGGCAGTTGCCGTATATTTCATAGCGAAAGCTTTTTTCAGCCGTTTCGGTCTTGAGATGGAAGTGTTGAACGTGGCCTGTGCCTGCGCCGCCTGGATAGCCCTTGCAAGGGCCTCCAACCCCTCAATGGGTATGGCAATCATCTTCTGCTTCCTGGCCGCTCTGGCCGCAGTGTCGCTTTTCTTCAGGAAGAGGGCGGTCAAGCGGACAATTCCGGCCCGATTCGACATCCCCTCCGGAATCCTGGCAGTTGCGGCCGTAACTCTTTACATCTTTCTCAGCCCTTTCATAAAGGAAGGGGAGAAGTGGAGCAAGATTGAATTCGCCGCAGTACAGGGAGAGTGGAAATATCTTCTTGGGGTTGCAAACGTCAGGGAGGCGGAGAAGGACATACAGGTGGTGCCTTTCGCCCTTCTTGCCCTCAATGCCCAGGGGCGTCTGGCCGATGAAGTGGACAAATACCCTATAATGGAGAACTTCGGACTGGATTTCGGAGACGAGGTATCCTACAGAAGAAGCCTTTTCGATGCAGTGCTCTACAGTAACCTCGGATGTTACAATGAGGCCATTCACAGAACTCACCAGTGCGGGGATTTCTTGCCTCATTGCACGAGTTTCCGGACACTCAGGATGCTGGTCAAGGAGAATCACGCACTTGGAGACTCCCTTATGGTGGTCAAATATTGCGACATACTTGACAGGAGCCTGTCTCACCGCGAATTTGTCGAATATTTCAGGAACAATCCCTGTCCGCAGCGCAAGCACAACACCCCTCAGGAAAGTGCGGCCGCTCCGTTGATTGTCACCAAGGACCCTATGGGCATTATGCTTCAGATGGGCAAGGCGGACATCAGCAACCCTATGGTGATGGACAGGTACTACGCATATTACAAAGTCCGTGAATTTTTTACTAAAAAGTAACGATATATGAAGCGCTACCTATTGATTGTCATCGTATTGACTGTTTACGCCCTCTCTTATGGGCAGCCTATCCAGAGTGAGACCCCGGAGCAGAAGGTCGCCCGTATGGAATGGTTCTCCAACGCAAAACTGGGAATTTTCATCCATTGGGGCATCTATTCCCGTGGGGACTGGTCCGAAAGCTGGGCATTCCACAACAAGCGTGTGAGCCTTGAGGATTATTTCGCCCAGACGAAGGATTTCACCGCAGAAAAATATGACCCCAAGGAATGGGTTTCCCTTATCCGTGAAAGCGGGGCGAGATATACCGTAATCACCACCAAGCACCACGACGGAGTCGCCCTGTGGGACACGAAGGCCGGAGATGTCAGCACGGTAAAGAGTTGTGCGGCAGGCCGCGACGTCCTCACCCCTTTTGTCGATGAGGTACGCCGTCAGGGTGGCCTCAAGCTCGGTCTCTATTATTCTCTGATAGACTGGCCGAGAGAGGATTATCCCAACATCTTCCGGGAGGGACCCGCAAAGTACGACATCAATGCCGAGCCGGAGCGCTGGCAGCATTTCTGCGATTTCAATTTTGCGCAGATGAAGGAGCTCAACGATGCCTATCGCCCTGACCTCTACTGGTTTGACGGGGATTGGGAGTTCAGTTCCGAGCAGTGGAGGGCCCCCGAGCTTCTGGCGATGGTAAGAAAGACCAATCCCGGGGTGATTGTCAATTCCCGAATCCAGGGGAACGGTGACTATGCCACTCCCGAACTTGGAGTTCCGGTAGTGAAACCCGCTGACAAATGGTGGGAAACCTGTATGACAATAAACGATTCCTGGGGATTCCGCAAGCAGGACACCGAATACAAGTCCGATATGACGCTTCTGCGTATGCTGGTGAGTTGTATGTCGCTCGGCGGCAATCTGCTGCTTGACATCGGCCCTCGCGCGGACGGCACGATTCCGCAGGAGGAAGTGGATGCCCTGAAGACTATAGGCAAGTGGATAAAGAAGCACGAGGAGGCCGTCTATCCCACCCGTGCCGGCATTCCCGAAGGGCACGTTCAGGGCTATACCACTCTCAATCAAGCGGGTGACGTGCTTTATGTCTATCTGCCCTACACCCCTAACGAGTCCGTCGAGGTGAGGGGGCTCAAGACCCATATCAAGAAGGTGAGGGTTGTCGGCACTGACCGTACCCTTGACTGGAACCTGTACAATGACATTGACTGGAGCGAGGTCCCCGGCGTTTACTATATCAATGTGCCCAAGGATGTGCTTGACGAGCATATCACAGTCCTTGCACTCGAACTGGACGGCCCTCTGACACTCTACAGGGGCTCCGGTCAGGTGATGAGTTTCAACAATTATTAGCATTCAGACATATGAAGAGATTTGCTTTGATTCTGGCGCTGTTCCTTCCGGTCCTTGCGATATCGGAGACACTGCCCCGCGTCTATGACGCCCAACGTACCAAGGAGAAAATGAAGATTGACGGTAAACTGACCGAATCTTCCTGGAATACCGTTAAATACAGTGACGATTTCGCCGACATTCGAGGCTTCGACTTCCCGACTCCCTCAATGAAGACCAACGTGAAGATGCTCTGGGACAATGAATGTCTTTACATCGGAGCCCGTCTTGAGGAGAAAAACATTACTGGAGACATTACGGACAGGGATGCCATAATCTGGAAAAACAATGATTTTGAAGTATTCATCGATCCTTATAGCGATGGGAAACTCTATTACGAGATAGAAAACAATGCTCTCGGGACGGTGATGGACCTTCTGATGGACAAGCCCTACAGCGAAGGGGGAGTGTTCATTATGAATTGGGACTGCAAGGGACTGCAACTTGCGGTCAGTTATGACGGAACTCTTAACAATCCGAAGGATACCGACAAGGCCTGGTATGTGGAGATGGCAATTCCGTTTGCCGCGCTCCAGCGCGACTTCAAGGATCCTCGCGCCAGCAAGGTGTGGAGAATAAATTTCTCCCGCGTGGAGTGGCTCGTCAAGGGCGGTCCGGAAGAGAACTGGGTATGGTCTCCCACCGGCAAGGTCGATATGCATATGCCTGCCAAGTGGGGCTATCTGCGTTTCTGCGATGGGAACGTGATTCCACCTATGCCACCCGCAAAGGTTGTCAAGAACTGGATGTGGGAGCGCATAAAGGAGAAATGGAGCGATGAGCAGTATGCGGCTCATTTCAAGAAGGCACACGACTGCGGCATCAGCGGCATTCTCTTCGAAGGGTACGACGAGAGAGTCTATCGGCTCTGCAAGGAGGCCGGGCTCGAGGCCCATTATTGGCTCTGGACAATGAACAGGAGGGACCTTTTGGAGAAGCATCCGGAATGGGGAGCAGTGAGCCGTAGCGGCAAATCCACATACGACAATCCTCCCTACGTGGATTACTACCGGTTCCTCTGTCCTACGCATCCCGGTGTGGCCGACACAATAGCCGCCGACTATCTCAGATGCGCCAACCTGAAATACGTTGACGGAATGCAGCTTGACTATGTGCGCTTCCCTGACGTGGTCCTTCCCACCTCCCTTTGGAGCAACTACGGGATTGACCAGAGCAGCGAGCTTCCCGAGTATGACTTCTGCTACTGCGACCTGTGCCGCGAGGAGTTCAAGAAACTGACTGGCCGAGACCCTCTGCTGGAGCAATATCCAGCTCAGGACCAGTCTTGGCTCAATTTCCGCCTCGATGCAATCACCAAAGTTGTCAGGAAAATCCACGAGACTCTGGCCGCCGACGGCAAGTTCCTCTCCGCCGCGGTCTTCCCCGGCCCTTCGATGGCAACCAAGATGGTGCGTCAGGATTGGGGCAACTGGCCTCTTCCGGCTTATTTCCCGATGATATATAACGGCTTCTACAATGAAGGTCCGCAGTGGATTGGCCGCTCGGTGGCTGAAAGCGTGAAGGCAGTCGGAGGCAAGGCCCTGATTTATGCGGGAATAATGTACCCTGACCTGAAGAAAGGCGATGACTTTGAAAAAGCTCTCGATGCGGCATATCAGAACGGGGCTGCCGGGGTGTCAATCTTTGACGGTCCGGATGATGCCGGCCTTGAGAGATTGAAGAAATATCTTGACGAGCACGATTATGCTCCTGCAAATTAAGAACTGTTTTGAATAATAGCGATATGGCTTACAATATTCCGTGGGAGGACCGCCCCGAAGGGTCCAATGAAGTACTCTGGAGATATTCAGGCAATCCGGTGATTCCGAGAAACCTGCTCTCCACCTCAAACTCGATTTTCAACTCCGCAGTTGTCCCTTTCGAGAAGGGGAAATACCACTTTGCGGGGGTATTCCGCTGTGATGACACAAACCGCCGGATGAGGATTCACGTCGGATTCTCCGTTGATGGTTTCAAATGGGACATAAGCGAGGATGACATAAAACTCGTGGGCGCCGACCCCGAAGTGGCTGAGTGGGTTTACGGCTATGACCCGAGGGTCTGCAAGATAGACGACAGATATTACGTCACCTGGTGCAACGGCTATCACGGCCCGACCATCGGTGTCGCCTGGACAGAGGATTTTGAGGTTTTCCACCAGTTGGAGAACGCATTCCTGCCCTACAACAGGAACGGTGTGATGTTTCCCCGCAGGATTAACGGCAAATATGCGATGCTCTCCCGCCCCAGTGATACGGGCCATACCGCATTCGGTGACATCTTCTACTCGGAATCCCCCGACATGGAATATTGGGGCCACCACCGCCACGTGATGTCGCCCGCCCCCTTCGAGGTGAGCGCCTGGCAATGTATGAAAATCGGTGCCGGTCCGATTCCAATCGAGACTCCGGAGGGGTGGCTGCTGATATATCACGGTGTGCTGCGCTCCTGCAACGGGTATGTCTATGCCTTCGGTTCCGCTTTGCTTGACCTTGAGCAGCCCTGGAAGGTCATAGCCCGCAGCGGGGCATATCTCATCTCTCCGAGAGAGATTTACGAGTGCGCCGGAGACGTGCCCAACGTCACGTTCCCCTGCGCCGCCCTCTATGAGAAGGAGACGGGCAAGGTGGCCGTCTACTACGGATGCGCCGACACCGTCACCGGCCTCGCTTTCGGCTACCTCCCCGAAATCATCCGCTTCACCAAGGAAACGAATATCATTAAATGATTGACTGCGTCATTTCTTTGCCGGAAACATAGCAGTGCTCAACGGGAATCTCGCCGGAGCGGATTTCGATGAAGGGCTTTCCTCCCTTAAGGCCTACGGTTGCATAGCCGCCATCGACGGCGAGGAAGGTGCGGAAGTTATCTCCCACGCGGGAGTCGATGTACAGGATTCGGTCCACTGCATCGTAGCGTACACCCGTGAGGGCTTGAAGCATACTGTAGCTCGACATTGCCCTTGCATACCAGGAACCGCACTCATATTCGTTGAACGGATTGCGGACGCGGCCGTCATACCTGTCGAGACAGGTGCGCACGATGTCGAGGCCCTGCTTCACGTCGCCTTCGAACATCAGATGGGCGGCAACCTGGAACTCTATTCCTGTCCAGACCTCATCGCTGTATACGAACGGCAGGCTGGGCTTTCCTCCATTGGGCCAGCTGCAAAGGAGCAGGCCACCCTCGTGTCCGAAAGCAAATCCCGGACGCTGGGGATTGGAAACGTCGAACAGGTCTTTCCTGAGATTATACTTGTAAACGGCCTCCAGATGGCTCTTGACCTTTGCCTGGTCCACGGGGTCGTCAAGACCTGCGCAGAGCGCCATCCAGCAGCCGATGATGCCGTCGGAAAGACAGCCGGTGCCATACTGATACTTGGGTCCCTCCTTTTCAAGAATGGCCAGAGCCTCGGGTTTGTATTCCTGACTGTTCTCATATCCCTCCTCCTGCATCACAAGAGTCGGGTCCTCAGCATCGAGATCCTTCCAGCGAACCTTCTGGTAGAAGTACTCGCCGTTCCAAAGCCGGTCTGTCATATAATTGCGGCATTTTCCGAGCAGTTCCCTGTAGGAAGAAGCATCATCACCTGCCGCCTCTGCCATCTTGACGAACGCGGCAAGAGCACCGGCATAGAAACTTGTGCACATTCCGTCAGGTCCCCAGAACTCGATGTCATATGTGTTGTGGTGAGGTTCCTCTATAGCTCCCACGTGACGGGGATCCCAGTTGCGTATGCACCAGTCCATGCTCTTCTTGATTTGAGGATAGAGGAAGATCATCCAATCGGTGTCACCGCTGATCCTCCAGTCGCGATATACCTTGATGATGCCGCCAAGCTGGCCGTCTGCAGCAGAATAGAAATCGTGCCTTATCGGGCTGATGGGAAGATTGGAGCGGAAGGTCTGGTGGCCCTCGGTGTTCTGGTCCACACGGAATTCTGTCTCACGCAGGGTCCTTTCCATGCGGGGGAAGAGGTGAGGCATAGCCTGTGCATAGTTCCATACGTGGTTGCAAGTGCCGTGGCAACTGCCCCAGCTGTCGCCACTGCCCTCGTATGCCCAGAAGCGGCCGTCGTGCTGACGCATGACGGTGGATGATTTGAGTATAGTCAGGTTGTCGGCAACAGCACGGACAACCTCGGTCGGCAGTGTAGTGTCATAGAACGCCTCGGTGAAACTGCGGGTGGCAGCCTTGAGGGTATCGTAGTTCTTCGCCCAATAACCGGCCACGTCGGCAATGGAGCCAAAGCGGGTGGCATACCAAGGACGGTAGGTCTTGGGGGTATCCTTGTAGAGTTCCGGACTATAGCAATCACCGAAGTCCGACGCCTCCGTTGCAGGGGTGCCCTCCTTTATGTCGCTCACCGGCACGTACCAGGCCATCATCAGCTTGATTGTTCTGCTCTCGCCGGGCTTGACGGTGAAAGGAACATAAAGTGATGCCCCCGGCGACTGATACAAAGAATCCACAGGGGTGGTGTCACCGGCAGTAATCTTGTTCCACGCCATTGTGATGGGGTCGAACCAGCCGCCACGGAACCAGCAGCAGTCGACGCTCGGATTCTCTTCGGGAGCGAAGATGGCAAAATGTCCTTCCAGCTCAGGATTCGACGGGATCGCCTTCTGATGCATCACATAGCCGCAAGGCATTGCGCCGGTTTCGGCATCGGCCTCGTCGGTACAATACATAATGTTCTTCGAGTTGTATGAGAACACAGCGCTCACCTCTTCCTTTGAGGTGTTGGTGAAAGTATATTCAAGTCCTGCTACGGGAAGGCCTGAGTTGTCCTCATCGCCGGGAATGAAAGGGTTCCATGCCTCTATTGTGGCCGTCAGGGGCAGGTCGTCGTCCTGCAGGCTGACCTTGGCAAATGGGAATCTTGCACTGAATTCTCCATGCTCGAAGCGAGGGAGTCCATAGGTTGATCCCGGACTTCCCAGACCGCCTTCTCCCCGCCCGTACTTCTTGAATTCGGGCACCGGAGCCTCCACGACCTTTGTGCCCTTCTCATAGCCTTCCACATGTATTGCGGCAAACATGCAGGGCTCGTTGAAGAGAGCCGGCCGGTGGTGCAACGACATGTGAGAAATGGCACCTGTACCCTCGATGGTGAACATGCCTGAACCAAGTCCGCCCAAGGGGTAGGCTATGCGGTCAATCATGTCCTCTGGAAAAACGGAATCGTAGTCATTATGCTCTGTCGAGCAGGACAGCGCAATGAACAGCGCCGGTATCAACAAAAATTTCTTCATACACAAATTTAACATTATATTTGAGAATAATTAACTCAAACTCACCGAAATGCATACAAAATTGCTGATTTCTGCACTTTTACTGTCATCTTTAATCTCAAGAGCGCAGATATCCCCAGACCACTACGTTTCAGAGGACAAAGGCGATATCAAGGCCTTCGTGGGCAGCACCGACGGCAAAGGAGAGCGCAAGGTCTACAAGGGCGATGAACTGTATACCATAGGTATGCCCGTAGGCGGTATTTGTGCCGGACAACTATATGTTAGAGGCGACGGGACTCTCGCCAACTGGTGGATAGCCAACAATGCCTACAACACCGGCTACGGCATCGACTACCTGCTGGACTTCGACACCCCTCTGGGTCCCTGGCACGTATGTTACCAGACCTTCGAGCCGCTCAGCTATATCGATCAGGGCGTAACTCTTGACATCGACGGCAAATCGTACGACCTCAGCAAAAAGGACTTCGATGACATCTCCTTCATAGGAGAGTATCCCATAGCTTACGTAAACTACGCCCGCAAGGCAGCGGACCTTCCTGTAAGCGTAAACGCGGAATTCTTCTCGCCCTTCATCCCTCTTGACGCCAGGCGCTCCGGCACTCCGGCTACCATAATGAACTATACTGTACGCAACACCTCTGATGAGCCGGTCGAGGTCAAACTTACCGGCAGAATGCAGAACCTCGTCTGCATCGACCTCAAGGACAGAGGATACGGCATACTCCGCAACAAGGTCGTCGACGGCAATGGATACAAGTCGGTCTATATGGACATGAAGCCCGCCGAATTCCCTGAAACTGTTGATCCCAAGCCGAAGGTCACCGTATTCGAAGACTTTGAAAACGGCAAATATGTCAACTGGACGGCAGAAGGCGATGCCTTTGGCGAAAAGCCGGCATCGGGAGAGCTCTGCAACCAGGACACATTCGAGGGCGATTACGGCCGTTATCTGGCAAACTCATACATCCGTCAGGACATCTCTACCGGCAAGCTCATCTCAAAGCCCTTCAAGATTACCAGGAAATACATATCGTTCATCATTTCAGGCGGAACATATTCCAAGACCACCTGCATGAACCTCGTAGTCGATGGCAACAACGTCAGAAACGCCACCGGTGATGGCAGCGAAGTCCTGGTCCGCAGGAACTGGGACGTAGGCGAGTTCCTGGGCAAGACAGCGCATCTCGAGATTGTGGATTCCGAGACAGGAGACTGGGGCCACATAAGTGTCGACAACATCGTATTTTGCAACGAACCTGTAGCCGGCCCACGCACAAGCATAGACGAAAACCATGCATACTTCGGGAACCTTGCCTTGAGTGTGTTCGATCCTTCAGCCAGCGCAACTGCCGACCTTGGAAAGGATGCCGATTACGCCGAAATTCCTCTCGGAGGCAAGCTTGAAGGAGCCCTCACCAGCGGTATGACCCTTGCGCCGGGCGAGTCGAAGACTGTCACCTTCGTACTGTCCTGGTATTTCCCGAACAGGCCTCTCAGCTACAAGGGTTCAGTATGGAGCCGCCCTCTGCCTCCCAATTCTCCCGCAATAGGCAATATGTATTCAAACTGGTACGATTCGTCACTTGACGTAGCCAACTACCTGAAGATCAACTTTTGCGAACTTGCAGGGCAGACGAAGAACTTCCACGACACATACTACAACAACACCACCATCCCATACTGGCTGGCCAACCGCATCATGATGTCGGCATCCACTCTGGCAACCGAGACCTGCCAGTGGTGGGCCACCGACAAGTTCTGGGCATGGGAAGGTGTAGGGTCTTGCGAGGGTACCTGCACCCATGTATGGGGCTATGCACAGACCATGGCGGCACTCTTCCCCGAGTTGGAACGCAACCTGCGCGAGAAGACCGACTATTCAGTATCGCTACAGCCCGACGGCAGCATCATGTCGAGGAACGGAGAACACGGCATACTCATCGACGGACACGCCTCCGTAATCCTCAGGATGTACAGGGAGCATCTGATGAGCCGCAACAACTACTTCCTCAGCCGCAATTGGGATAAGATAAAGTTGTCGCTGGACTACATCATCGGCGAAGACGGGCCTGAACCCGACGGACTCATAGTCAAGACCCAGCCAAACACCTACGACATCGCCTTCAACGGGGCAAACACCTATGTGGGCGGGCTGTACCTCGCGGCTCTCCGTGCAGGCGAGCGGATGGCACTCATAATGAACGATACAGAGGCCGCAAGCCGCTACAGGAAAATCTACGAGGCAGGCAGCAGGAACACTATGGACCGCCTCTGGAACGGCGAATACTTCTATCAGGACGTGGATGCGAAGGAATATCCCAAGTTCCAGTACGGCAAGGGATGTCTCTCCGACCAGCTCTTCGGCCAGACTTGGGCAGGACTGCTCAGGCTCGGTGACATATACCCCGCCGAGGCCGAAGACAAGGCTCTCCATGCTGTATGGAAGTACAACTGGGCACGCGACGTGAAGGAGCAGACCGAGGCTCATCTCCCTGAAAGATACTATGCCCATTCCGGAGAACCGGGGCTGCTCATCTGCACCTGGCCCCACACCGCCCATCCGGGAGAGGACGGCGTGCGCTACCGCGACGAAGTCTGGACCGGAATAGAGTATCAGGTGGCCACAGGTATGATACAGAAGGGTATGTTGGATGAAGGACTCGCCATCGTGCGTGGAGTCGACAGCCGTTACGACGGTGCCAAGCATAACCCCTGGAACGAAATCGAGTGCGGCGACCACTACGCCAGAGCTATGGCTTCGTACGGAGTTCTGAGGGCCCTGGAGGGCTACTGGTACGATGGTCCCAGAGGCATCATGGCATTTGACCCCCAGATAGGCAAGGACAGCATAACAGGATTCTTCACATCAGCGGAAGGCTGGGGTAACATCGGTCAGGAGCGCAGTGATGGAGGCCAGAAGAACACTGTCAGCCTCAGCTACGGCCGGCTCAGTCTCAACACGTTCCAGTTTAGGAACGATGGCTGTAGCACCGTGAGTGCAGCCCTCAACGGAAAGCCCGTCGAGGTGTTACTTCGCGATTGTGGCGAGCTCAAGGAGGCCGTTTTCAGCGGGCTGAGGATGAAAGAGGGCGACAAACTTGAGATAACTACGAAATAGACCAAAACAACTTCTAAACCAAATACTGCCATTATATGAAACGCCTGTACGTCATCATTGCGGCGCTGCTGTGTGCGGCCTGCGCCCAAAATTCACAAAAATCCGAACCCGTGGACTATGTGAGCACCCTTGTGGGTACCCTTTCCAAATACCAGCTCTCCACCGGAAACACCTATCCCGCAGTGGCTCTGCCCTGGGGTACGCACTTCTGGACACCCCATACCGGAAAGATGGGCAACGGATGGGCCTACGTTTACACCGATGACAAAATTCAGGGCATCAAGATGACCCATCAGCCGAGCCCCTGGATCAACGATTACGGTCAGTTCGGCATAATGCCCGTGACGACAGGCCCGGTAACTGACGGAAATGCCCGCGCCAGCTGGTTCTCCCACAAGGCCGAGACCGCGACCCCGTACTACTACGGAGTCTATCTCGCCGACCACGACACCTATCTGGAACTCACCCCTACCGAAAGGGCCGCCGCATTCCGCATCACCTATCCGGAAAGGGAGAAATCCTACCTCGTGGTCGATGCTTTCGATGCTGAGAAGGGCTCGTTCCGCGTGGAGAAAAGGCGTATCATAGGATCGACCACCAACAATCACGGTGGTGTGAGCGACAATTTCAGACTCTGGTTCGTGATAGACGTTGACACTGACTTCACAGTTGAGGAGTCCGCCGGAGATAAGGACAAACTGCTCATATCATTCCTCACCTCAAAAGGGACACAGGTGGATTTGAAGGTTGCCGCCTCGTTCATAAGCGAAGAGCAGGCTGTCCACAATCTTACGGAGCTTGGAGACGGGGATTTCGACAGAATCCGAAAGGTCGGCCGCGACCGCTGGAACGAAGTCCTTTCCCGTGTGGAGGTGGAAGACAGGAACATCGACCATCTGAGGACATTCTACTCCTGCCTCTACCGCTCCGTCCTTTTTCCGAGAGACCTCAGCGAGGTTACTCCCGAGGGAAAAAGGGTGCACTACAGCCCCTTTGACGGACAGATTCACGACGGCTATCTCTTTGGAGACACAGGCTTTTGGGATACTTTCCGCTGCCTTTTCGCACTTGTGGACCTGATTTATCCCGAGCAGGCCGCAAAGATGCAGGAAGGCCTGGTCAATACATATCTTGAAAGCGGATTCCTACCCGAATGGGCGAGCCCCGGCCACAGACAGTGTATGGTGGGCAACAACTCCGCTTCAGTAGTGGCCGAAGCCTACCTCAAGGGGCTCAGGGGGTATGACATCGAGACCCTCTGGGAAGCCGTGGTTCACGGGGCGCACAGCGTGCATCCGGAAATCTCCTCCACAGGCCGCCTGGGATGGCAGTACTATGATTCCCTCGGCTTCGTGCCCTGCAATGTCGGTATAAGGGAGAGTGCCGCCCGCACCTTGGAATATGCCTACAACGACTGGTGTATATACACCCTCGGAAAGGCTCTCGGCAAACCCGAGGCTGAGATTGCCCCTTACGGTAAAGCCGCGCAGAACTATCGTAATCTGTTCCGCAAGGATTTTTCGCTTATGTCAGGCCGCAATGAGGACGGTTCGTTCCCCAAAAATTTCAATCCCCTGAAATGGGGTGGTGATTTCACCGAGGGCAACTCCCTCCACTATACCTGGTCAGTTTTCCACGACATTCCGGGTCTTGTGGAACTGATGGGCGGAAAGGCTCAGTTTGAGGCGGTGCTTGACGGAGTCTTCAATATGCCACCCGACTTCGACGACAGCTATTACGGAGGCATAATCCACGAAATCCGGGAGATGCAGATAATGAACATGGGCAACTACGCCCACGGCAACCAGCCGATTCAGCATATGCTTTACCTGTATGACTGGTGCGACCGCCCGGAAAAGACACAGCGGCGTGTGCGTGAGGTTATGGAGAAATTCTACAGCGCAGCTCCCGACGGATATTGCGGGGATGAGGATAACGGCCAGACCAGTGCCTGGTATGTCTTCTCCGCCCTGGGCTTTTATCCTGTCTGCCCGGCATCCTGCCAGTACGCGCTTGGCATTCCTCTCTTCAAGAAAGCTACACTGCATCTGCCCGGCGGAGATTTCAATATCGAGGCCCCCGGCAACAGCCGCAAGACCGTTACGGCTTCCGCAGTGAGACTGAAGGGAAAAGCTCTTGAATCATCATTCATCGAGCACAGCGACCTGGTCAAGGGGGGCAAACTTCAATTCGATATGGCTGAGTGATGGTTGGGGCGATGCTCAAGCCTGTGGGCAGCATCTGCAACCAGGGATGTGCCTATTGTTACTATTTGAGAACCGCTTCGCTCTATGGAGGTGGCGGTCCCGTAATGGACGATGCCATCCTCGAAAGGAGTATCAGACAGACCATAGAAGCCTGTGAGGGGGATTGTGTGAGCTTTTGCTGGCACGGAGGCGAGCCTCTGCTGGCAGGATTGCCGTTTTTCCGCAAAGCCGTGCGTTTGCAGAAGAGATATGCGGGTGGTAAGAGAATCGACAACTCGTTGCAGACCAACGGATTGCTTGTGGATGACAGTTGGTGCAGGTTCTTCCGTGACAATGATTTCCTTATTGGAATTTCAATAGACGGGCCGAAGGATATCCACGACAAATTCCGTAAGGTTCATTCCGGAGTCTCCTCGTTCGATGCTGTAATAAGGGCCATCACCCTGTTCAAGCGTTACAGGGTGGAGTTCAACACCCTCAGCGTGGTGAGCAGCCTCAGTGAGGGCAGGGGAGTCGAGATTTACCGCTTCTTCCGGGATACTGTCGGAAGCAGGTTTATGCAGTTCCTTCCTGCAGCGGACAGGCAGTTGCCCTGGGCTGTGTCGGCGGAAGGGTACGGAAGGTTTCTGACTGATATCTTCGACGAATGGGTGCGGCGTGATGTGGGGGAGTATTTCGTCCAGATGTTCGATGCGACGCTCGCAGGGTGGTACGGGGTCACCCCCGGGGTCTGTACTGTCAATGATCGCTGCAACGATTCCCTTGTGATTGAGCACAACGGAGATGTCTATTCCTGCGACCATTTCGTGAAGCCTGACCTGCTTTTGGGAAACATCCGGGAAAGCAGTTTGAAGGAACTTTACGATTCTCCCGGCAGGGTGTCGTTTTCCGGGTCGAAAACCGCCTCTCTCCCCGAAGAGTGCCGTGAGTGCCCTTATTTCTTTGCCTGTCACGGAGAGTGTCCCGAACACCGCGTCAATGGCCGTAATGTGCTATGTGAAGGGCTTAAAATGTATTTCAGGCACGTTTCTCCCGCAATGGACGGGATGAAGGAACTCCTTCTCCGCCGCCGCTCCCCCGCAGAGATAATGAACACCTGGGTGATGTAATCCGATAAAGAATTCAGTCCGCCCAACCACGCTGACAGGGGCCATCCGGCCGGGCGGATAGTAGCGGTTAACGTGCGCAGGATGCCGTAATTCGCGCACGGGAATGCCAAAATTGAAGGTTCCGTGCGTGAAATAGGCCTTCAGACGCACGAGAAACACACATCGGTATGAAATGCAGAAGCTTCGGTTTTCGAAATAATAGTCGTATCTTCGTATCAGGAACAATCGGCAAAGCCGCCCGGCACAAATCCTACTCTCCGATTGCGTTTCGAGATTGATCTCGATTGAAATGATAATTATGAAACGATTTATGCTATTTACGGTCCTGACCTTTTTGTGCCTGGGGGACAGTGCGTCCGCTTTTCAGCGGGATGGTGACGGGTACACCGACAGATATAGGAACTGGATAAAGGTCATCGGCTCGGACGAATTCGGAGGACGCAAGCCTATGACGGAATACGATACAAAGACAATCGAGTACCTTGCCGGAGAATTCCGCAGCCTCGGCCTTAAGCCTGCGTTTGACGGCAGTTACTTCCAGAGTGTCAAGGAGATATCCACTACAGTCGCGCTGCCGGAAGAAGGCATTCCCGTCAAGGCGGCAAAAGGATCTCTCAGACTATCTTCCCCGAACGACCTGATGGTCTGGACCACGAGAGGAACCGACAGGGTGGAGTTTAAGAATGTGGAGTATGTCTTCTGCGGATTCGGTATCGACGCCCCGGAATATGGCTGGAACGACTTCGAGGACATCGACGTGAAGGGGAAAATAGTGATAGCGATGGTGAACGACCCCGGATTTTATGACAAATCCCTCTTCCGGGGCAGGAATATGACCTATTACGGGCGATGGACCTACAAACTTGAGCAGGCTCAGAAACTCGGGGCTGCCGGATGTCTCATTCTTCACAATGAGGCGGCGGCCGGCTACGGCTGGCACGTCTGTGTAAACGGCCATCAGGAGAGCAATCTGGCCCTTTTCGACGAAACCGACAGTAACATGGACGAGCTCGGTATGAGGGGATGGATAAGTGAGGAGGGCTGCAGGAAATTGTTCGAAAAGGCCGGCGTGGATTATGACAATGCGGTTATGGCGGCTAAGAAGCCCGGCTTCAAGGCCATTCCTCTGAAAGCCCGGAGCACTTTTTCGATGGACGTGAAATATGAAGTGGGGGAGACTTTCAACGTGGGGGCCGTTCTTCCCGGTACGGACTTGAAGGATGAGTGCGTTGTCTATAGTGCACATTGGGACCACTTCGGCATCGGCACGCCCGATGAGACCGGAGATGCGATTTACAACGGTGCGGCTGATAACGGGTCGGGCCTTGCCGCTCTGCTGATGATTGCCGCGAAACTGCAGACAATGCCGACTCCGAGACGTTCCATCCTCTTCCTTGCGGCCACCTCTGAGGAGAGCGGACTCTTCGGCTCGCAGTACTATTGCGAACACCCGGCCTTCCCGATGGAGAAGACAGCCGCCTGCTTCAATTTCGACTGCATAGCACCCGCCCCGCTCACCGATGAAGTGACCCTTCTCGGTGGAGGGGAGAGCGCTCTTGACAATTATGTGATTGCCGCCGCGGCCGCCCAGGGCAGGAGGATAATCTTTGACGATGACAACTCTGACGGATGGTTCTTCCGTTCCGACCATTGGAATTTCGTGAAGAAGGGAGTTCCGGCAATTATCTTCAAGGCCGGGAAGATGGCCGCGTGGTATCACAAGCCGAGCGACGAGTACAGTGAAGACTGGAATGTCGAAGGATCCGTGGCGAATGTCAACCTGATGTTCGCCGCAGGTCTGGGCGTAGCCAATGCTGATTAGGAGATCAGTCTTCCTGATACATCTGGCGGAACTTGCCGGTCCTTGCGCTGCGCTGCGGGGGAAGATCCGACAATGTGACGGTGAACTCTTCGACTCCAAACTTTCCGAGGTACCCGCGTATCTTCCTTTCTGCCTCCGCGAAGACTTTTTCGTGGTCGGCCCCCGGCAGGAAGTCAATTCTCAGTTCTATGTCGGAACTGCCGTGGAGAACCATCTGGAAGTTGTTGATTCCCTCGATGGGCTCGATTACGAAAATGAATGGCAAGGGGGCCAGCCTGACGGGGTTGCCGTCACGGTCAGTCATTGTCAGGACATCATTGGAGCGGCCCTCCACCGTAAACCAGGCTCCCTGTCTTCCGCACGGACAGGGTTCGTGGTGCATTGTTATCCTGTCCGTCATTGAAAACCTTATGATGGGCTGCACGAAGTTGGCCAGGTTGGTCAGGAGCACCTTGTCCGAGACGACACCGTCAGGGACCGGATTGTTGCAATTGTCGACCGGCTCGAGAATGTAGAAATCGCTGTTGAGGTGCATATGGTGGTGCGGGCACTCGTATGCCACCACGTTGCCTTCGGTGCAGCCGTACACGGAAATGACTTCAGCCTTCGGGAACGCTTTCCTGATTTTGTCCCTTGTGGCAGGCGTGAGGAACTCGCCTGAGGTTATGACCTGCACGGGGTCTATGTGAAGATTTCCCAGAAGCGCCTGATCTGCCAGAAGTTCCATAGAACCTGCATATCCCACCATTACCTTGGGCCGTATCCGGTTCACATTACGGCATATATCCTCATAGGTATCTTTGGCGTTCACCAGCCGTATGCTATTGGAAAGCAGGGGCATCTTGCGTATATTGTTCCGTATGTTGCCGTTCTCTATCAGGAACACGTCATCGACGCAGAATGCGGCAAGCGGGAACCGGCATTTCATATATCTGGCCATCGTCAATATGGCCGCGGATCTTGTGGAATTGCCGTCGTGAAGGACGATTGAAGGCACTCCGGTGGACCCGGAAGTGGTGGCCACCAGATATCTGCGGTGGAAATCCTTTCCGATGTTTCCCTTGTCGGCGATGAAGGCCTGCACGTCAGCCAGTTTCACCTTCCTGTCGGTGACATAGTCGTCAAAGTCAGACATCATCGTCTTCTTGTCGACGGGAGGCAGGTCCTCCAGCGTGAACTTCTCGGGAAGATTTTTGTAAAGTGCTCTGAAAAAAGGACTTCTGGATTTTGCATATCTTACGATATCCTCCAGCCTGCGCTTTGCAATATCCTCAAGCCGGGACTGTGAAAGGTGATTTGCCTTGAGAAAGTGAATAATAAGGGCCGGATAACTGTATTTTATCATAACATTTGTGTACTTGGCGCTGCAAATGTATGAAAATAGACGGTTTTTTCTATTTTTGCATAATGAACGCAGCCTGTCCGTATAGTGAGTCAACTATTTGAGCCGTCTGGCCGCTTCGCCTGCGATGATGAGGTTGATATCGGTGGGGACTCCGTCTTCCTGAGGGGTGACGACTGTGCCTGGCCCGGGGGTTGGTACCTGACGGGCCAGTTTCATAATGGCCGTGCCTTCGTTGATCTCGTCGAACATAGAGATGTAGATACTCTTGCATCCTGCCTCGATACAGGCGTCAATCTGTCTGCGTAGGAACTCTCCTCCGCGCCTGTCAACGGTGTCGTCAGCATCCGGGAAGATATTCAGCCAACTGAATCCGGGCCATACGTCACCGGCAAAGTCGATGCCGTGTTCCTCGCACCACGCAACGTCGCCGGGGATGACCTTCTTGAACCCGTCGAAGTCCTCGTTCGTGAACCTGCCCACATACCAGGGCATTACTATGTCGGACTTGAGTATGTATTCGTGAACCCTTTCATCCTTGCGGGTGTCGCTGCCAAGCTCGCGCCAGTAGGTGGGTACTCCGAGCATCACGCTGTAGCCGCGCTTCTTGAGCCCGTCTATCATCTTTCCACCCTCGTCAAGGAAATGTTCGGGCCTGTCGACGAATCCAATGCCCCAAATGACGACCAGCGGCTTCCCGTTGTGCCAGAGGTAGGAGGGCCTGGCCTCGTGGTCGAACAGATTGTAGCGTACGCTGAGCTCATCTATGTCGGACAAAAGCTCGTCCGCCATCTTTCCCGGTTCGCCGCGCATGTCGTACATTATGCAGATGGCCCTGTCATAGCGCTCGGCACAGGACATTGCATTGTCCATCACGGTGAGGAAATGTTCGCGGTTAGCCCCGTTTATATCCCACATGAACCTCTGCATGAACACGCCGTCGAGTCCGTACTCCTTCATCCAGCGGAAATGAAGGTCAATGGTGCTGTAGTCGGCTGAAGAGAAAACCCTCGGCTCGCTGCCGTCAGCCATCTTGCCGGGAATGGGGTAGGTCTCGTTATACTCCAGCATTTCCGGCAGCATATCCACCCTGTATCTTCCATCGGCAAAGGTGTAGCCGCCAGCGTATTTCTGCCCCTTTGCGGGAGAGAGGAACCATCCCTGATAGCCGGCCATTGCAAGTCCCCTGTAGGAGTCATAGCTGATGCTTGAGCCGACGCCCCACTCCTTGTTGGGCAGGGGACCCATCTCGAGTTCCAGCACACCTCCGTTCACAATAGCTTCGTGGCTGATGGCAGGCTCGTTCCATACCTTGCCGTTGAGCTTTGCCGACTGTATGTACTTGTTGTCTTTTGATACGTTGTAAGCCTTGACCTCGAAGGTCCTGCCGTTGCTCATATGTATCTTGCTGCTCCCGAATCTGGGGCTTCCGATGCTGTATTCGGCCTTTCCGGGACATACGGGGAAGAATCCGAGGCTTGAAAAGACCACGAACGAGGTCATTCCGCCACCGTCTTCGTCGCCGGGAACGCCCATAAGATCGTCACGGAACCAGGTGTCGAGCATCTGGCGTATACGCTTCTGGGTTTTCCAGGGAGCGCCGGCGAAGTTATACAGATAAGGTACGTGCAGCGAAGGTTCGTTGCCCATCGAGAACTGTCCTACGATGCCCGAATGGTCAGGAAGCTTTGCCCAGAAGTCATATTTTTCCATTCCGAGCGGTTCTGCGAACATACTGTCGAGTTGTGCCACGAACTTGCGGTCACCGCCCATAAGGGAGATGAGGTCATATACGTTGTGCTGGACGTCCCAGCGGTAAACCCAGCCGTTGTTTTCATCGTAGTATTCCCTTGAACCCATTCCGCCGGGGAAGTTGTAGTCGAATGGCTCGATGAACTTCCCGTCCTTGTCCTTGGGATGGAAAAATCCGGTCTTGCCGTTGAAGAGGTTACGGTAGTCAAAAGAGTGCTTGAAGAAGTACTCCGACTCGTCGAGATACTGCTTCTTGCCAGTGAGGTCGAATGCTGCCCTTAGGAGTTTGGATGCAGCCCAGCAGTCGTATGAGGTTCCTGTGGTCACAGGGACGGGCTGGCGTTTCTCGAACTCGTGCACGAGAGGGTCGGTTTCCTTCTCGCCATCCCTGAGTGCGGGGAGGTATCCGTTCTCCCAATAGAACTTGTCAAGCTCTCCAGCGGGAGCGTTGCTCCAGGGGACGACGGTGCGGCCCTTGAGGCTCGTCGCTGCGGCCACGGCTACCTTCTCGACGTCAATGTCGAGTCCCTTTATGTATGCATCTGCGAACGAACCGATGCCGTGGCAGCAGTTCATGCCTCTGCCCGCGCCTGCGACGCCGGGGAAGCAGGGCAGCCATCCGTGGGCGTTCTCCTCGGACATACGAAGGTATGACTTGAGTATCGCCTCTTCGAGGGGAACGTCGACTATGGTGCGGAGAGGATGGGCGTCGTGGTAGGTATCCCAGAGCCAATCGTCTGTGTAGTAGGCGATTCCGTCATCATCGTGAACTTTGTTGTCCTCACCGCTCCAGTATTTGCCGTCCTCGCTCATACAGACGGGACGCTCAAGTGTGCGGTAGTATGAGGTATAGAACACTGTCAGGTCCTCCTCGCTGCCGCCGCTGACCTCGAGACGGCCGAGGACCTCGTTCCATATCTTGCGACCCTGTGCCATGAGAGCGTCGACGTCATAGTCTCTGATTTCACGTGCAAGGTTCTTCGCTGCCTGCTCGGTACTGATGAATGAAACGCCGTAGCGTATGCGGAGCTCGGGAGTGTCGAAGGTGAGCATCACGTGGCTCTTGTCCATATTCTCAGCGGATCTGGGTGCAGTCTCGAACTCGACGTGGATGTATGCCTTGGTCTGCCCTCCGCAGTACTGAAATCCCCTGACTACATTGCCCTTGGCGTTCATCTCTCCGCTATGGGCGTTCACCGTAAGGATGACGGGACCCTTGCTGCGGAACTTCAGGTCGTAGATTGCGGACTGGTGGGAGGTTGCGAACTTTGCGTTGATGGTCGAGCCTGCGAGTTCTGTCTCATAGCTGTACGGGGTGATGTGCTCGTTGTCCCAATCTAGCCTCAGACCGGGGAATCCTATGGTGAGGGTGGCCTGTGAGCGGTGGTCGGTCACCCAGAGGGGCAGTCCGTCCACCAGCTCGGTGGTGTACTCACGCCTGCAGGGGAAGACCCTCAGCATGGAGTGGGGCATCGATACGGTAGGGTAGCATGGCACCAGCATATGGCTTATGTGGCCGATGTAGGTGTTTACATAGTCTACGGGTTCCTTCTGCCCACACTTGTCTGTGCGGCATCCTGCCAGAAGAATTGTGGTGCAAGCCAGCACCAGTACTTTTGCTACGGTGTTCTTCATTATTCCTTGTATGTATTCCGAGGACAAAATTATTCATTATTTCTTGTTTGACAAACTGATGCTTTGACCGGCCAAGCCCAAAGTCGAGACCCAGACTTCTTAGTACAAATTATAGGAAAACTCGCAATTGTATGCCTGATATGGACGTGTAGGGTCGAATGCCCTGAAGTAGAACATGACGTAGAGATCACCTATCTTTTGAATCTGAGGGTCGCCGGTGATGGTATCGGGATTCTCGAAACTGTATATTTCTGTTATCGCTTCCAGATCATCCTGTAGTTGAATCGGCGGTTAGGGGCGGGTCCGGGGGTGTAAGCCGTGAACAGGTCGAAACTCTGCCGGCCCGGACGTATGGCCTTCTTGTAGTAATAGAACCCGTCCGAATAGAGAGTCCAGCGGCCTCCGTTGGAAAGGACGTTGAACCCTTGGATGCTGCCTTCGCCGCTTATGTCGCAGGGGGCGACGATATTTCCCCCGCCGAGTGGAAGGCTACTCGAAGCACTGGCTCATTGCGCGGCCTACCCAGACTTGAGGTTGCTCAAGATTGAAAAGGCCTGCGATTGTTGCGGCCACATCATACTGCATCATACTCTCGGTGAATTCACCGCCTTGCCTGATTCCCTTTCCGGTGATGATGAACGGAGTCTCATATTCAGCGGGGGTGATTCCTCCGTGGTCGGTGCCGGTTCCACCGTGGTCGGAAGTGACGATGACAGTAGTGTTTCCGGCTATTCCGGCCTCATCTATAGCGTCGAGGATGCGCTTGATCTCACCGTCAAGGAACTTCATCTCCTTGTGGTATGCCTTCGAGCCCCAGCCAGTGACGTGACCTTCGTGGTCGGGATGGTCGTATGATATTGTGAATAGGGTGGGTTTCTCGTTCTTTATGAAGCGGATGGCCTTGTCGGTGATGTCGGTGGGGATTCCCTCGTTTGCCTGCTCGAAATAATCACAGGCAAGAGAATCCACAAGGTGATGGATGGTATCCCACTCATATACTGCACCTACCTTGCTGCCCTTGATCTGGCTCTTCACGAGATAATGGATGGTGGGGAAGATGCCGTGCTCGTTCACGACGCGGGAGGGAAGCTCCGGAACCTGTGAATACCACTCGGTGTAGCCGGTGAGTTCTGTGCCCGCACCCATAAACATCGAGGCCCAGTTGATAGCGCTTGATGTCTTGAATACGCTGCGTTTTGCAAGTGTCCAGCAACCTTCGTCCATAAGTTTGCTGACTGTAGGCATCTCTTCGCGGACGAAGTCTGCGGAAGACATTCCGTCAAGGCCGATGAGGATTACGTGTTCTGTTCCGGGCGCGTTCTTCCCACAGGAGACTGCGAGGAGCATCAATGCTGATGCAAGAATGATTCTGAATATTGATTTCATAATGTACCTATTCCACCACCTGGGTTTTCGGACGGGCAAATGTACCAATTATGCCCGAAAATAACAAATCAGACTTCCGCCTCTTCCCCGAAGAGTGCCGTGAGTGCCCTTATTTCTTCGCCTGCCACGGCGAGTGTCCCGAGCACCGCGTCAATGGCCGTAATGTGCTATGTGAAGGGCTTAAAATGTATTTCAGGCACGTTTCTCCCGCAATGGACGGGATGAAGGAACTCCTTCTCCGCCGCCGCTCCCCTGCAGAGATAATGAACACCTGGGTGATGTAGGAAGCTAAGAAAAGGTTATGCTTTCCGGAGAGTCCGGATAGTCTTGGCCACGTTTATGAGGTGGTCGGCGATACGCTCGGTATCGGATGAGAATGCCATATAGTGGGAGCCGGTATTGGCGTTGCAGATGCCTTTGCCCATTCTCTCTATGTGGCTCTCTTCCATGCCTTTGGTGAAATCGTCAATCTGTTCCTCAATGGCGTTGGCCTTTTCCAGGTCTTCCAGGCTTTCGGAGCTGTAGGCGGAAATGGCCTTGTCGTACAGGGAATGTACAAGAATTTTCAACTGGCTTACCTCGTAGAGGGCCTCGTCGGAGAACTTGTCTTCAGCCTCGTTCAGCGCAGCTGCGTATTCCGTTATGTTCTCGGCATAGTCACCGATGCGCTCAATGTCCCTGACAGTTCTATAGACAGTGGAAAGATAGAGTTTGTCGTGCGAACTCAAACCTCTGCTGTCTGACAGCTTCACCACGAAATCCACCAGTGTCCTGTTGATGAAGTTGATTTCAGCCTCGGTACGGTCGAAAGTCTCTATTTCGGAGAAATCCAACGTCGTTATGATTGAAATGGAACGGTCGAAATTCTCCAGTGAAAGCTCCGCCATTCTCAAAATCTCACGCTTGGTCTGACCCACGGCCACAGGCGGGGTCTTAAGCATATTGTTGTCGACAAAATGGAGATGCAGCGCCTCTTCCTGCGTATCCTTTTCCTTAATCATTCCTTTGACAAGTCTAACGAGAGCGTCTGTCAGCGGCAACATCAGCAGAACCGTAAGGACATTGAAGAATGTGTGGAACATCGCAAGCTGAGTCTGAGGCGCACCGGGGAACATCTTCTCGAATAAGGCCCCGAATCCGCAGGTATTCCCGCTCAAGGCAATCAGCAGCCAGCCCACCGTCAGGAATACAATCACACCGGAGCAGTTGAACAGCAGGTGAATGAGAGCAGTTCTCCTGGCGTTGGTACCGCTTGTGACACCGGCTATGATGGCCACCACGCAGGAACCGATATTGGAACCCATCGTGAGGAAGATGCCTTGGTCAAGGGAAATAAGGCCGGTGACACACATCGCCAGAGCGATGGATGTCATCACCGAAGAACTCTGGATAATCGCTGTAAGAATTGTCCCGATAAGCACAAGCAACAGGGGGTTGCTGATTTTTGCAAGGAAAAGTTTCACTCCTTCGAGAGCCGCGAAGTCCTCCATTGAACCGCTCATCAGGGAAAGGCCCACGAACAGCATACCGAATCCGGTGAAAATGCCTCCGAGGGTCTTTGTGGAACTCTTCTTTGCGAAAGTCGCAATTGCGGCGCCTATTCCGGCGAAGGCCGAAAAGATTACGGTTGTGGAGAGGGTGTCCCTCCCGAACATACCGAGGGCCACGATTTGAGCGGTTACTGTGGTTCCGATGTTGGCGCCGTAGATGATGGTGGCGGCCTGAGTGAGAGAAATGATACCGGCGTTGACGAAACCTATCGTCATCACGGTTGTCGCTCCGGAGCTCTGGATGGCAGCGGTCCCGACCGTTCCGATACCTACTCCGAGGAGCTTGCTTCTGGATGCCTTGGCAAAGAGGCTTTTCAACTTGGCTGAGCTCGCCGATTCAAGATTGGAGCTCATCATCTGGCACGCTACGAGGAATATGCCGATTCCGGCCAGAAGGGTCAGGATTGCAGAGACAATAGCTGTCGTTCCCATAAAAACTGCAATCGATAAAAATTAAATTACATCTTGGTTTCCAGCACAAAGATACGACAAAGCCTTGAACCCTGCAAGACCGGGAAACAGGAAACTTTGTTGTCCGGGCATGTTGAAAATTCAAAGGCCTTCAATCGCTACAGGATGATTGATGAGGATATTGCAAGAAAACCATTTTCGTCCGCCAGTCCGAGATAGAATCTGCAGACGCCGGCATAATCATAGACATCTGTCTCCAGAATCCAGTGCCTGCCATTCCTTGTGAGGTCTTTTGAGGCCAACGGATATTCCTCCAGCAGGAGGTTCTTTGCCCTTAGGCCGAGGCGCAGCTTGATGTGCTTCGCTGACTTTCCGGACATCCGGAAGACGTCAGTGCTGTAGCGGCGGTGACTGCCCTCGAATTCCCAGTCTTCATCAAGAACTTCCACTTCGCTGATGCGGGAAATTTTGAAGACCTTGTTGTGCAGGTCCTGGACATCATAGGCCCAGACATCGATAAGGTTTGTGGAGAAGGCAAACGGCTCAATGAGCCGGTCTTTAACAGACTCGCTTCTGGCAGACTCATAGCCTATAAGCCTGACTTTCTGCTTATTCTTGATAGCCTCAGATAGCGCCCTTATGTTGGCCGTGTTGCTCTTTTTGTCAACATATTCCACAATGCTGGTGCT
>JAZUIV010000060.1:0-2690 GCA_045642485.1 Bacteroidales bacterium
GCTGGCCTTTCAAAGCTATCAGCCAAACCAAACCAAATACCGCCCATGAAAACAGACAGACACAAAAGGAATAGATAATGGCTTTTTTCATATACTTCAAATTACAATTTATCTGGATAAAGATAGCAAATAATCCCTTAAGGAATGGTTAAAAAATAAGTTGGTAAAGATTTATGAAAGATTGTTTATGGATTTTGGATATGGAAAGAAGGAGTGTAGCGGGCTACTCGACTGAATGACATATTCAAAAGACGAAACAAGATTCATAAAGATTACCAAGTTATTTTTTAATAATGACTAAATACATTGCATTATCTGCAGAAAGCCCATCTTTCATCCGACACCAAACTTATAGACTTAGCGGACATTAACATATATGATGCATCCGTACAGACGGATGGATCAAACAGGATCGATATCATCCCAATACCGATGTACGTTCTGTCATCCGTCCAGACGGATGAACGGAACCTGTCCCCTGTTCACGTTCCACCACCCTGCTCGCCACAGCGCTGTTTTCCACGCTGGGAATGGTGTGCGGAACGGCAATCGGCCGCAAATTCGGACAGAAGTCCAAATTCGCCGCCGGCATCGTCCTTGTCATCATAGGAATCAGGATAATCCTGCAGTAGGCCGACTTTCCAGAACCTCCCCGCCTAGTCGATCCAGGTCTTGATCTTCAGTCCGTCGCTGTCCTTGAACTCTCCGCAGAGGATGACGATGGCGTCAACAAGCGCCCAGAGTCCCAGACCACCTAAGGTCAGAATCATAAAGATGCCGGAAACAATGCGGCCCGCATAGAAACGGTGAACGCCGAATACGCCAAGGTACCAGGCCAGAATAGCCGCCACCAGCCTGCTTTTGGGGCTGACGGGATGGGTTGTACCACATGCGTGGCCTTCTTTAAGTGCACATCCGCAAACTCTGCAGAACACGTCATTCTCGGCGACTTCCGCGCCACATTTAGAACAAATCATAATATTCAACTGTTTAAGGGCTACAATCCGTAAATATACGATTTTTCTGCAATACGACAAACAACACAAGAGACCTGCATACGAAGGCAATGTCCCTATGTACATTTGACTGGTTATGGAAAAATATTTACCTTTGAAAACGGCACGCAATCATCAATCAATTCAACGGAATTATGGAGACTCCACTTCAAAGCACCCGGATAAACGTTGTGGACTGCTTGCGCGGCTTTGCCGTCTGCGGCATTATAATCATCCACTTTCTGGAGCATATGAATTTCTACAATTTCCCGGAACCTACCGCATTGGATCAGGGTATCTGGGATACTGTATTCTTTCTGGGAGCCTCCAAGATGTACGCCATATTCGCCCTGCTTTTCGGTTTCAGCTGCTACATCCAGCATCACAACGCCCAGAAGAGGGGCTCTGATTTCAGAGGCCGTTTCGCCTGGAGAATGTTTCTGTTGTTCATTTGGGGAATCATAGACCTTTTCTTCTACAACGGGGATATTCTATGCACCTATGCAGTAATCGGTCTTCTGCTCATCCCCTTGGTCAAGGCGCCCGACAAGGTTCTCGTGGCTCTGGCGATATTCCTGTTTCTCCAGCCCGTTGAAATCGCCTATGGAATTATCGGTGCCCTCAATCCTTCCGTACCACCTATGGATGTCGGAATCGGCCCCTTATGGGCAACGCTGTCCGATGTCTGCGCAGGCGGCTCACTTCTGGACGTGGGGCATGCCGGTGTCAGATACGGACTGCAGATCAACTTCGGATGGGCTCTCGAGAACGGTCGTCTGACTCAGACCTACTTGCTGTTCATCATCGGAATGCTTATCGGCCGCAGAAGCCTGTTTCTGGATGAGGGCGGCAACTTGGAGACGTGGAAGAGGATTCTTGTGGCCTCCATCATATCATTCGCCGTATTTTTCCCGCTGTGGAAGATTGTACCCTGGCTTGTCGGCAACAAAACAGTTGCCCACAGCCTGGATGTCCAGCTCAATATGTGGAGGAATTTCTCAATGATGGCCTTCTATGTATCAGGTATTGTGCTGCTGTACTACAGGACACGCGCCCCAAGAGCCATATCACGTCTGGCCGCGATAGGGAAAATGAGCTTGACCGACTACCTTTTCCAATCTATTGTCGGGGGATTCCTGTTTTACAACTGGGGACTCGGCCTCTACCGTGTCAGCGGCCACACGATGAGCTTCTGCATAGCGATAGCCTTCCTCTTTGTCCTTTATTTCCTGTGCAGGTGGTGGGCCTCCAATCATCGCCGCGGACCTCTTGAGGAGGTCTGGGCCCGTCTCACCCATCTCGGCTCAAAACATTGATTGAACACCCGCGAGTCACTGCGTCTGTTCAAGGTTCATCCATACAGACAGATGAACCAGATTTGGTTAGCGATGTAAAACACAAGTTCAGTTTTTTTCCTATTTTTCCGGGAAATTCTGTAATTATTTATTCACTTCGGAGTCTAATAGACGAAGGCTTTCAAAAAAGGAACGCAAAATGGGCAGAAAGGAATTGGAATTCACCAGGATGGTAAAGGAACAGAAGAATAACATCTATACAGTGTGCATGATGTTCGCCGAAGACGGCATTCCTGTAGACGACCTGGTACAGCAGACCCTCATCAACCTCTGGCAAGGTTATGACGGCTTCAAGGGGAAAAGTTCTCCCGGAACCTGGGTATGGAAAGTAGCAATGAAT
>JAZUIV010000061.1:0-72489 GCA_045642485.1 Bacteroidales bacterium
CCCTTGACATTGAGCGGATTATATTTGTGTCCTTGATAAGTTCGTTGTATGCCAGGGAGGCATACACGCTACCTTGATCAGTGTGTACGATTGTCGGTTCCTTACACCCTTTCAGCAGTTTCACTATATCTTCCAGGCCCTCAATGTACTGGTCTCTGGAGCCACGTCTGCGGCCAACGCGCCACGAGAGTATCTCCTTGGTGAACACATCAAAATAGAACGTAACCTCATAGTAATAACAGCAGAACCTGAAAGCCGTCATGTCTGATACGATTACCTGCCGTGGACGGTCAACTGTCTCCCATGTCGAGTATATAAGGTTAGGATATCTGTCTTTCTCCTTGCGCGGCTTGTAGTGCACTTGATGCCTTGTTTCTGCTTTTATGCCAAGGTACCGGAAGCACTTGTAGGCATAGCTGTCGCTGATAACGATCAGGAAGTTGATGCGGATGAACGCAGCGGTCCATCTGTAGCCGTGTGTCTTGTGCTGCTCGTGAACTTCGGCAACCCTGGCTATGATTTCCTCACGTTTGTTGTCTATGGCGGAAGGGGTGTGCTTTTTCCACTTATAGTAGCCGGAACGGCTCACACCCATCATATCGCACAGATCCTGTACTGAATAGTCTCGGGATAGCATGTCGATTATTTCGTACTCTTCTCTTTTAAACGTACATACACCCGTTCCCCAGCTTCGTTCGTCCGAACTGTATAGTTTTTTTTTAAGCGTTCGTTCTCGATGCGTAGGCGCATGATTTCACGCTTGTAGGATTCTTCCGTCCGGTCAAAGCCTTCCGGGAGCACATTGGGCACCTGGGAATCGGCCCTTGCAAGGCCTTCCAGACCACCTTCTTCATAGTCTTTCAGCCATCGGCGGAATGCCGCGTCCGAGATGCCGTTTGCTGTGCAGAAGTCTGACAGCTTGATCCGTTGGTTCTCTTTGAACCTGTGGATGAGGAGCTCTTTTTCAAGAGGATTGAGATGTTTTGCCATAAAAGTTTCTCCTTTTCGGTAGAATCAGACTGGGGCTGTCTCCCGGCCGCCGGAAGTTGCTCGCTCTGATCGGGGCTACGCCCCTCCCTACGCGAGCAACTTCCTATGCAACAACAAAGATACAACATTCAATCTTTTTCTACCCTTCCGTGTCCACTTTTACGAGAGCAGCAACTTGCAGCGCGCGCGAGGAGTGGACTGCAGCGCGCGCGAGGAGTGGACATATACGCCGCCGGTCTCCATCGCCAGGGCAGCGGCGCAGTCACCCCCTACACCATGCTCGAATTCGCCGACCGCTTCAAACTGATGAACCTCGCCTTCGACCAGGAGGATTACAGGGTGGATAAGAACTTGGATGTGATTTAATCTAAAATTTTGTAAAATCACTTATTATATATTATTTTTGCACTGTTATACATATAGCATATAATAATGCAAACTGGATTGGAAAACATATCTGTAGCCGGGATGAGTGTTACCCTGGCAGAACTTCAAAGAAAAGAATTGAAGGGGGCTATCGTGGACGATATCGCCCGATTCAAATTCTACCGGGCTACGATGGCCGGGAATGAGATCGCACTTCTTGTATCTAAAGTCGGAGCCAATGAAACTCCGGCAAACTGCGCGAAGATCCGCACCAGACTTTCATCCGGCCTAAGCCTTCCGATAGCCTTTTATTTCCCGACGCTGAAATTCTATGAAAGGCAACGTTTCATTGAGAAACAAGTGTTTTTCATAACAGGCCGCGGGGATGCATTCCTTCCGAATATGATTCTGTCGTCCAAGGCCTCGAAGAAAAAAGAGGCATCCAAACTTTCTGCAGCAGCTCAGTTCCTTCTGCTTTATCATCTTCAGCAGAGTGGGCTTGGAGGACTTTCAATCTCGGAAATTGCCGATATGATACCACAGTACTCATACGTGAGCATTGCCAAGGCGGTGGAGAATCTGGAGGCACTCGGTTTGTGTGAATGCATAAAAGATATGGAGCGAAGCAAAAGACTCAAGTTTATTGCGGAAGGACTTGCGCTTTGGGAAAAGGCCAAACCGTTTATGGCCAGTCCGGTAAAAGCGGTCAAATATTGCGATGCCGTTCCCGCTGACAGATTTCAATACTCCGGAATCAGCGCTTTGGCATCATACACTATGATTTCTCCGGATGAGAATCCGACTGTTGCAGTCTATTCCGGCGAGTTCAAAGATGGAGCCTTCCAGGGACTTAATGACTTTGACGGTGATGTCAAGATTGAAATCTGGCGCTATCCCGCATTGGATATGGAATCCGATGCCGTGGACAGACTGTCCCTGTTCCTGAGCCTGGAGGATAACGAAGACCCCAGAGTTGAAAAAGAAAACAAATCAATGTTCGATAAGATATGGCAGAAAATGTGATTGTAGATGGCATCGGCATCTTTGAGAAGACCTTCTCGGAATTATTCCTTACATTTCCGACAGAATCGCATCAAATGCGATTGAATTGGATGAAAAAGGAGATATACTGTCAAAATATTCAGTAACTTTTTTGCGGCAAACCTTTCATTTATGATGACATACGAGGAATTACTGGCCGAGAACTGGCGGTTGCACGATGAGGTTGAATCATTGCGTGCAGAAAATCGTCATCTCAGGTCAATGATTCCGAACGATCAATCCGAAGATACAGTAGCAGAAACGTCTATCCCTGAAGTTCCAGACACAAAGCCAAAAACAAGACAGGAAACAATCGACTCAAGGATTGAACTTTTCAGAAGCCTTTTCAGGGGACGTGATGATGTGTATGCCAGAAGGTGGACAAATAAATCCGGAGGCAGCGGATATTCTCCTGTATGTGAAATTGCGTTCAGAAAAGAACTCGGCTGTGGCCGGCCTAAGGTACAATGCTCTGATTGCAAAGTGAAGAAATGGATTCCGCTGAACGACGATATTCTATATCAACATCTTGCCGGCGAGAAGAAAGGATGCAATGGCTCCGTCCTGAAAGCAATGAGAAATAATCCTGAGGAAAGGCGGAAGAAAGAGGTAGTAATCGGATTGTACCCGCTTTTGCAAGAGAATACGACATATCTCCTTTGCACGGACTTTGATGACAAGAACTGCACTCACGGATATAAGCAAGAAGTACTGGCCTTCAAGGATATTTGCTCAAAATGGAATATTCCCGCTTATATAGAAAGGTCCCGTTCCGGCAATGGAGCACACGTGTGGATATTCTTTGAAACAGCTGTGTCAGCGGCAAAAGCGCGGAGATTGGGATATGCCATACTTCAAGCCGCAATGGAAAGCAACCCGAATATTGAGTTCAAATCCTATGACAGGTTCTTTCCCAATCAAGACGTCCTTCCTCAAGGCGGCCTCGGAAATCTCGTCGCTTTACCTTTACAACGTCTGGCCCGTGACAATGGAAACAGTGTTTTCGTTGATACTGACTTTGTCGAGATTTCCGACCAGTGGAAATACCTGGATGAAATAAAACGTGTAAGTTCCACCTTGCTGGATGAAGTGCTCCAATCACATTCCGGAATTCTTGATTTGTCAAAATCAAGCGAATCCAAACCGTGGGAGACTCCGAAACCGGTGAATATTTCCTTTGAGGATTTCCAGGAGAAGGTTGTAGTTACCAAAGCCAATATGATATATATTCCACTCAAAGGAATATCGGGCAAGGCTTTGAACCATTTGAAGCGTATTGCCGCATTCAGCAACAAAGAATATTGGCGGAAACTGGGCAGCAGGATGTCTGTGTATAACATCCCCTCCATCATCTCCTGCTCCGAGGTAACTGACGAATATCTTTGTATGCCGAGAGGATGCGAAGATGCTGTGATCGAACTTCTGCAATCAAATCTGGTCCCGTATGAAATAGAGAACAAGACGAATGCCGGACATTCCGTCGATGTTTCGTTCAAAGGGAATCTTTATCCGCATCAGGCAGAGGCAGTGCAGTCAATGCTCTCACACAATACCGGTATCCTCAATGCCACCACCGCGTTCGGGAAAACTGTGGCGGCAGCGGCAATCATAGCCTCAAGAAAGGTGAACACTCTCGTGCTTGTACCGACGCGCGCTTTGCAGGGACAATGGAAAATGAAATTGGAACAGTTCCTTGAGATTAACGAACCTGTTCCCGATTCCGCAAGAACGAAACGAGGTGTAAGAAAAAGTTTTTCTCAAATCGGTCTGCTTGACGGTGCCAGGAACAGCTTGCACGGCAACATAGATATTGCGGTATATAATTCGGCATTGACTGACACCGGGGTAAAAGATTTCACTAGAAACTACGGGATGATTATTGTTGACGAATGCCATCACGTGGCTTCTGTGGGATATGAACGTCTGATGAAATATGCCAATGCCAGATATGTGTATGGCCTTACCGCGACATTGTCGAGGCCTGACGGGATGGAGCCCATAATGTTTATGCAATGCGGTCCTGTTCGGTACAGGTATGATGCAAAGGCTCAGATTGCGAAACAGTCATTCGGGCGTACCTTGATTCCCCGGTTCACTGCATTCAGGTCAGCAGAAGAGAAAAGCACCCCGACGCTATATTTCGAGGATCTGGCAAGCGATGAGGCAAGAAATCGGTTGATTGTAGATGATGTGACGTTGGCATTGAAGAATGGAAGGACGCCAATCATTCTCACAAAGAGAAAGGAGCATGTGACTATTCTTGCTGAAATGTTGGAGCGACTCTGCCCGAATGTAATAAGGCTTGTTGGAACTGCTCCGGCAAGGGAAAAGAAGGAAGCGATGGAACGACTGATGTCAATTCCAGCGGAAGAGCCTCTTGTCGTTGTGGCCATCGGAAAATATGTCGGGGAAGGATTTGATTTTCCGAGACTTGATACGTTGTTCATTGCTCTTCCTGTTGCGTATGCCAATATTGTCCATCAATATACGGGACGGTTGCATCGTGAATATGCAGGCAAGCGGGAAGTGCAGGTTTACGACTACATTGACATACATGTGCCGGTTCTTGCCCGAATGTACGGAAAGAGAATGAAGAGTTATGCGCCGATTGGTTACACGCAGCAAACATCAAACATCCTGGAAGAAAATCCGCAGGATATTATTTTTGACAGGGAAAATTTCTTCCAACCGCTCATTTCTGATATCAGGGCGGCAAAGAAAACCGTTATCCTGTCTGTCAGAAGCCTTCGTATGGTAAAGAGAACATTCGTTCAAACAATGAATGATATCACCAAGAGAGGCGTAGAGTGCAAAATATTCGTGCGGGAGAGTTCCGGACAAGATGCTCAATTTATAAATGACGGAATCGAAGTGGTTTTGAGGGAAGACCTGCATATTCTGGCGGCTGTCATTGACAGGAGAATTCTATGGTATGGCAACATCAACTTCACGGGAGGAAACTATCTCGATGACAATACAATGAGAATCATCGAGCCTGCCGTTGCATCAGAGGTTATGGGCTATCTGATGGAAGGCGAATGATTGGAAAACTTTTCTTAACTTGCAGTCACTATCGATGCGCAGTGGCTCTGATTTATGTATTTGCAAGCTCTGCAGGTCGCTCTGGCCGGGTATCTGACACCCTTTTCTCGCTCTTGTGCATCAGTATGCATTTTTTGTTTTACCAGGAATAGGTATTGGCCCGACGAGGCCGTATCATTCCGCAAATGGGCTGCTATGAGCGATTTTTCACATAAGGAAGGGCGATGCCTTCTTCGTTTCAGCGAATTGGGTCCCTGTTACCATCTGTGGACTCCAGAGAATTTTGAAATAATATTCAGGGACGCGGAAGAGTTCCGCATCGGGATGGGGATTATAGCCATTGTAGCAAAGTGCTTTCCGGATATACGGATCATCACTTTTGAGTTGATGACAAATCATCTTCATATTATGGCTGCAGGCGATGAGTCCGGATTGACCAGGATGTTCGAGCAGATAAAGAAACTCCTGATGCGAATGGCCGGAGATTCGGGGAGGACAATAGACTGGGCCTCATTCAAACCCGGGCTACGTTTGCTGAAAGACCTTGCAGATGCAAGAAACGTTCTTATATATGACAATAGGAACGGATTCCTTGTGCACGACAACTATACTCCGTTTTCATATCCCTGGGGATCGAATACCTGTTACTTCAATCCTGACGCGAAAAAGAGATTTTGGGAGACATCTGTTTCGTCCACCATCAGGGAGCGCCGTTCAATAACCCATTCTCATATTTCAGATGAAATCAGAGACTTGAAATTGTTGGACGGATGTTTCTCTCCGTTTTCTTACTGTGATATCGAAACGGGGGAAGGGCTCTTCCGCGATGCCGTGCACTACTTCTATCTTCTTGGCAAAAATATCGAGAGCAACAAGGAGATAGCGAAGGAAATAGGGGAGAGTGTTTCATATACCGAAGATGAACTTTATGCGGCAGTCTGTACGAAATGCAGGAATGAATACGGTACGGCGAACCCGGCCCAGATTCCGGCGGATGCAAAAATCGCTATGGCAAAGGTGATGCGCTATGAGTACAATGCGACACTGAAGCAAATTCAGAGAATGCTGCGATTGGATCAGGGGATACTGCAATCAATTTTCGGTTCGCAAGGGTAATCCGGTTCGACTCTTGATGCTGAAACCGGGGGAATATCGGGATAAAATTCCCCCGAAATGACAGATCCTTGCTAAATCGGGGGAGAAAACAAAGGAAATTCCCCCATAGTCCTCTCTGTCGTGCGCAAAAACAGGGTTTATCTCGCCAAAAAGTCGCCAATTTTAGAAAAGCAAAAGAGTTAAAGTATTAAAAATCAATACTTTAACTCTTTTATTCGTGCGGGCGAAGGGACTCGAACCCATACGCACTAGGCACTAGATCCTAAGTCTAGCTTGGCTACCAATTACAACACGCCCGCAAATGTGCCGTATGGCGGGCTGTCACTACCAGAGATCCTCTGAAGAGACAGTCAGTTTCTTGCGTCCGTGACGACGGCGGGCGGCGAGAACGCGGCGGCCGTTGGGGGTGCTCATACGCTCACGGAAACCGTGTTTGTGACGACGTTTGAGCTGAGAGGGTTGAAATGTACGTTTCATATCTTTAGTTTTTTATATTTTCCACAATGGACGGCAAAGATAGTGTTTTTCGCTCCTAATTGCAAAATTTATTTTGAAATAATGACTATCTTCTTCGTACTGAAATATTCTCCGTCAAAGAACGAGGATATCTCTGTCTGGAAGAACTTTGCCTTGTCAATCCTGCATTTGCGGGCGCAGTCCTCAATTTCTCCTTCAAGTTCTCCGCCCTTGAGGCAGATGACGGCTTTTGAGAAGGAATTTCTGATCCATGGGTAGAAGTTGTCCAGCGAAGTGACCGCTCTGGATACTACATAGTCGAATTCATTGCCGAGGCTCTCCACGCGGGCATTGACAGTTTCAACGTTGTCCAGACCAATCCCTTCAGCCACTGCGGAAGCCACCTTTATCTTTTTGCCGATTGAGTCGCAAAGTGTAAAGTGACACTGCGGGAAAGCCACGGCGAGAGGAATGCCCGGGAAGCCTCCTCCAGTCCCTGCATCGAGAATAGTGCTCCCGGCGGGGAAGTCAACGACCTTTGCGATTGCCAGGCTGTGAAGCAGGTGATGCTCAACGAAGTTTTCCATATCCTTTCTGGAAATTACGTTGATGGCCTCGTTCCACTGCCTGTATAGACTCTCCATCTTCCTGAAGGAGTCCATCTGGCTTGGGGTCAAGTGCGGGAAATATTCATTCAGTCTTTCCATCGTTGTCAAGATTGTGGGGAGTGAGCATCTTTCTGGCACGGTTCAGCCGTGTCTTGACAGTGCCTATGGGCAGGCGAAGCTCTGCCGCTATGTCCTCGTATGCGTAATCTTTTATGAACCGTAGCTTTGCCACGCATCTGTACCTCTCCGGAAGACTTTCTATACGGGCTGTCATATCCGACACGGCTTGGGTTATGATGTAGTTCTCTTCCGGAGTGGGGCCGGCGGGAATGCCGGACTCTTCGTTGTCGGGGCTCAGTGGCACGGAAGCCAGTATATTTCTGGTCCTGCGCAGATGATCCTTCGCTTCGTTCTGCGCTATGCTGTATATCCAGGTGGAGAAAGCATATCTGCAGTCATACTGCCTGATGTTGACGAACGCTTTCTCAAGGCTTCTCTGGCAGATGTCCTCCGCGTCTTCCGCAACCGACACATATTTAAGGATGTGGGAGATGAGCGCCTCGCGGTAGCGGGCGAGCAATACCGAGAAGGCATCCCTGTCCTGCCGTATTGCCAGCTCAACCAACTCCTTGTCGGTCAACTCGGAACAGATTCCGTTAATGCGCTTCTCTCCAGTTTCTGCCATAATTGCACTCCACCGTCAAAGGCACTTTAAGTGTGCAGACATTCTCCATTTCTTCCTTCACCAAAGCGAGCACGGCATCCCTTTCTCCGGGTGCCACGTCGAAAATCAGTTCATCGTGAACCTGAAGAACCATCTTGCTTTTGAATCCCTCCCTGCGGAGCCTTTTCCACACCTTTATCATTGCCATTTTTATGATATCGGCGGCGCTGCCCTGAATGGGAGCGTTCACCGCATTCCTCTCAGCCAGCGAACTGACGTTGTGATTGCGGGAGTTGATATCGGGCAGATACCTTCGCCGGCCGAATAAAGTTTCGACGTAACCTCTTTCGTGTGCCTGGCTGACGGCATTCTCAATATAGGCCTTCACTCCGGGATAGCTGCGGAAATACTCCTCGATGAAGCGCTTGGCTTCGCTTCTGGGGATTTCCATCCTCTGGGCCAGACCGAATGCCGACATTCCGTAGATAATGCCGAAATTGGCTGCCTTGGCCCTTCTGCGCTCCTGAGATGTGACCTCTTCCCGGCTTTTTCCGAAGATTCGGGCGGCGGTTGCCGTGTGGATGTCCGCTCCGTGGAGGAATCCCTCCAGCATCGCACTGTCCCCGCTCAGATGCGCCATCAACCGGAGTTCTATCTGAGAGTAGTCGGCCGATATGATGCAACCGTCCGGATAACTGCTGACAAAGGCTTCCCGTATAAGGCTCCCGCGTTCCGTACGGATGGGGATGTTCTGCAAGTTGGGATGGGCGGAACTCAGTCTGCCCGTGGCTGTAAGCGTCTGGTTGAAGGTTGTGTGGATATTTCCTGTCGTCGGGTCTACAAGGTTGGGTAGGGGCTCTACATATGTGGAGAGCAGTTTCTTCAACTCTCTGAATTTCAAAAGGAGTCCTACGAATGGGTGCAATCCCTCCAACTCGCGGAGAGTCTCTTCGTCTGTGGGATAGTTCTGCCCCGATTTCTTCACCTTCGGGTTGAGAGCGAGTTTTTCGAATATGACATTGCCGACCTGCCGGGGGGATGAGAGATTAAGTTCCGGTTCGCCGGCCGACTCCCTGGCCTGTGTCTCCAGTTCTGCAAGTTCCGATGACAGGGACATACCCAGTTGACGAAGTGCGGCGAGCTCAAGCCTGACACCTGTCCGTTCCATATCATCAAGCACCGTGATGAGCGGCATCTCAACGGATGAGTAGAGATGCCAGAGTCCTGCGGTTTCCAGCTCTTTCCTGAGCATCGGGACAAGTTTCCATATGGCGGCGCATTCCCTTCCGGCCTTATCCGTATCAGGCCCTTTTCTTTCCTGGCCTGCGGCGGGGGCGGAGAAGAGGTCCGGCTCAAACAGAGTTGCCTGTGCCGGAGTCTGGATATGGCTGTCCGCAGTGGGGGAGTCTATATCTGTGCCAAGATAACTCTTTGCAAGTATATCAAGTTTGTGAGTCCTCTCGGGGGCGGCCAGATAGTGCATCAGTTCGACATCATACAACTCTCCTGCCGCTTTGATGCCTTTCATCGAATGGCCGGCTTTTATGATGTTCCCTTCATTGAGAAGAACTGCCGCCTGACTGTTTTCGCAGATGCAATAGCGGTCGGCTACTCCCAGGACAGATTGGCCTGCGTGGCGGACGACAACCATCCCGTACTCCTTTGCAAGAGTGAGGACGGTATTGAAATCGGCCTCTGTGCACTCTATGACGGGGGATGCCGGGACCTCCCTGATTGCGGCTTCGGGCAACAGGGATTTGAGGGAGCCGAATTCGTATCTGCCGATGAACTCCGCGCTTGCCTCAGGGTCGGGGCCGTCCAGAGCCATTGATGAAAGGGTCACTTCAATGGGAACGTCAGTCTTTATGGTTACAAGCTCCTTGCTCAGAGCTATATATGATTCTGCAGCACGGAATGCCTCCTGCATCTTCGGCGTCAGTTCAGCCAGATTGCGGTAGATGTTCTCGATGCTGCCATATTTATTTATCAGTTTCCCGGCACCGACTTTTCCGACTCCGGGAACTCCTTTGACGTTGTCCGAGGCATCGCCCCAAAGTGCGAGGATATCTATTATTCCGGAAGGGTGGGAGATGCCGTAATGTTCGCAAATATTATCTTTTGAGATTGTCTCGCTTTCAGATCCGCTTTTCCCGGGTTTGTACTGGAAGATATGGTCATCGACAATCTGGCCCAGATCCTTGTCGGGGGTCACCATATAGACGTCGCACCCCGGACCGGAGAACCGTTTTGCAAGTGTGCCTATCACGTCATCGGCCTCGTAGCCAGGAATCATCACTACAGGTATCCGAAGAGCCTGAGCTATGGCGCAAAGGGGCTCCAGAGCTTCTTTGACAAGTTCCGGGGCGGCATCTCTGTTGGCTTTGTACTCAGGTGAAAGTTCGTGCCGGAAGGTCTTTGCGGGAGGGTCGAATGCAATGGCAAGATGTGTGGGACGTTCCCTTTTTATCAGTTCAAGAAGATATTTTGTAAAACCGAACAGTATGGATGTATCCTCGCCTTTCGAATTGATCATAGGCCTCCTGAGGAAGGCATAATACATCCTGAAGATGAGCGAGTGCCCGTCAATGAGAAAGAGCTTGTCCATAGGCTACAGCAGGGCCTTGAGGTTTACGACAAACATCTTGGACGCCATTGCCAGAAGGACGATGCCCAGAATCTTCGTGATTATGTAGATGATCTGGGGACCGATGATTTTCTCGAGTTTGTCAATATATTTCAGGAAGAAATAGATGATTGCCGTATTGAGCGCAACCGCGATGAGAATGTTGACCATCGCATATTCGGTCCGCATTGCAATCACGGTCGTAAGGGCGCCGGCCCCCGCATAGAGCGGGAACACAAGCGGGATTATGGCGGAAGTTCCCTGCGGACATTCGTCGTTCTTGATGATGTGGACGCCAAGGGTCATCTCGAAAGCATAAACCAGAAGAATTATGGCGCCGGCCACTGCGAATCCGTGCATATCGATATTCGCGCCTGAAAGAAACTTTTCTCCTCCGATGAGGAACAGGGCCATCACGAGAAAGCAGATGACTGAAATCTGAAGGGGCTTCACTGCCATACCGTGATGCTTGATGTTGATTACAATCGGGATGGAGCCTGTCACGTCGATGATTGCAAAGAGAGCGGCGAAAGTGTAGAGTATTTCTTTTAGGTCGATCATTTATGCCATCTTTTTTCGCAAAATAAACGAATAATTTCTATTTTTGCAAGATAGAGTAATGCTAATCAAACACGGAAAAAATATGAGAAAGAAAATTGTTGCAGGTAACTGGAAAATGAACACTACCGTTACCGAAGGTGTGGCTCTTGCCAATGAAATCGTTGCAAAAATCAAAGAGGTTCCCTCAGACGTCCAGCTGGTCGTGGCACCTCCCTTCACCCATCTGACAAAGGTTGGCGACGCAATCGGCGGAACTGCAATCGCACTCAGCGCTCAGAACTGCGCTGACCAGCCCAAAGGCGCATACACCGGCGAGGTTGCTGCTGCAATGCTCAAGGATGCCGGATGCGACTATACCATCCTCGGCCATTCAGAGCGCAGGGAATACTACGGTGAGACTTCCGAGACTCTCGTAAAGAAAATCAATCTTGCCTTCGAATCAGGTCTGAAGGTTATCTTTTGTGTCGGTGAGAAACTTGACGAACGCAACGCCGGCAAGCAGTTCGACGTAGTGGGCAAGCAGATTGAAGAGGTTCTCTTCACTCTCACTGCAGAGCAGATGGCAAATGTAGTCATAGCATACGAGCCTGTCTGGGCAATCGGAACAGGCGTTACTGCGACAAGCGCGCAGGCACAGGAAATCCACGCGTTCATCCGCAAGGCCGTTGCAGGCAAATTCGGTGAGAAAGTGGCTCAGGATACCACCATTCTTTACGGTGGAAGCTGCAAGCCTTCAAATGCGAAGGAACTTTTCGCCTGCCCCGACATTGACGGTGGCCTTATCGGAGGCGCTTCCCTCAAGGCTGCTGACTTCGTTGCAATCGCACAGTCATATTGATGGACTACATAGCCGTTCACATAACGCTCACTCCTTTCAGTGAGGAGTTTGCAGAGATAATTGAAGCCGGGGTGGAAGACCTCGGCTTCGATAGTTTTACGATAGAGGAGCCCTGCCTCAATGCCTTCATCCCCAAGGAAAGATTCAGCGCATCTTCATTGAAGGTAGTCCTTTCCGGATATCAGGGTGAAGGACACGATGTCTCATTTTCCACCGAATACATCCCGGAGCAGAATTGGAATGCAGTGTGGGAGAGCGATTTCGACCCCGTTGTCGTAGCGGGGACGGTTACGGTCAGGGCTCCTTACCACCGGGATCTTCCGCGTACGAAGTACAATATTGTGATCAACCCGCAGATGTCCTTCGGAAGCGGTCATCATCAGACAACCTGCTTGATGATAGAGGGCCTTCTTTCCGAAGGGAAAAGAATAAAAGGCAAGTCGGTGCTCGATATGGGATGCGGGACAGGTATTCTTTCAATCGTGGCCGCCAAATTCGGAGCGGCAGTGCCTGTCCACGCCATAGACATCGACCCGATATGTGTCCGTTCTGCAGTGGCCAATGCAAAAAGGAACAGGGTAGGGCACAAGATTACCAGCCGTTGCGGGGATGCATCGCTTCTTCAGAAAGGAAGGTATGACCTGATACTTGCGAACATAAACAGAAATATCCTTCTGCAGGATATGCCGTCATACGCACGTGCTCTCAGGCCCGAAGGAGGAACTCTTATGCTTAGCGGCTTCTTTGAGGAGGATATTCCGTGTCTGATTGAGAAGGCTGAATCGCTCGGCTTTAAAATGACGCTCCATCTGGAGCGTGAAGGGTGGGCGATGCTAGTTCTTCTTCTTGAAAGATGACGCTCCGGTGATTCCTTTTACCTCAAGGGCGATTGGGTTGGGAGCGATATATGTGCAGGCTGAAGCTCCTGACGCCTTCACCTCAAGGCTTTTGAGACATTTTACGCCGGCCTTGCTGGCTCCGGACAGATCTACTTTGACGTTCTTTGCATCAAGATTTTCGCCGTTGAAGCCGGATGCGCCGGAAACTTCAAGGTCAAGTTCTTCTGCAGTACCGGCAATGCTGGATTTGGATGCGCCAGATATGTCCGCAATCAATTCTCCGAAATCCCCTTCCAGATTTGCCTTCGCCGCACCGGATATATGGATGTTTGCCCTGGGCGCGCTGATCTTCAGGGAATCCACGCTGGATGCATTTTCGCATTGAAAATTGAAGGTTTTCATTGCCGTGGAGGTGGAAAAATCGCCTTGCGCGGTCAACTCGCTCGCTCCGCTGATGCTGATGCTGTTGAGATTGGGCATATAGGCGGTCACCTTCATATGGCTTCGTTTGGTGTTCTTGTATTTGAACGGGAGTTTGTCGTAAGCAATCTTAAGCGTACCGTCTTCCAGATAGGTCAGTCTAATGAAATCTATGCATTCCTGGTCAACTTCGATGGTAAGTCCGCATTTTTCCGATTTGACAAGTTTTATTTTTGTGTGGTGAGATACCTCTATGCCGGTGAATTCCTTCACGTCATAATTTTTGATTGATGTCGTGCGGTCTGCCGCAAATGCCGTTGTGACAGCGAGGGCCGCAATGACGGTCAGAAGCATTCGTTTCATACTATTTTTTATTAATGGTTCTTTGTCTTACTGATTCATACATCATCACCGCGGCTGCCACGGAAACATTCAGGGAACCGATTTCTCCGTTAAGAGGAATTTTTGCCGCGGAGTCGCACAACTGCAGGATTGCAGGGGAGATGCCTGTCCCCTCGGACCCCATTATGATGGCTGTAGGGCCGGTGAAATCAACGTCATACAGGTAGGTGTCACATTTTTCCGTGGCAGCCACGATCTTGAACCCCATCTCTTTCAGGTAATATATCGGAATCCGTAGATTGGTCACTCTGCTGGCGGGGATTCGGAGCAGTGCTCCTGCCGATGTCTTGATGGCGTCCGCATTGATTGCCGCGCCCCCTTTGGCAGGAAGGATAAGCCCGTCTATGCCGGCACATTCAGCACTTCTTGCAATTGCACCGAGATTTCTGACGTCGCTCACTCCGTCGAGCATTATGAATACCGGATTCTTCCGTTTGGAAAGGGCCTTGTCCACCATAGTTTCGAATTCTACGTAGTCTATCTGTGAAAAATATGCCACAACTCCCTGATGAGATCCTTTGACCAGAGAGTTCAGTTTCTCGCCGGGAACGAACTGACAGGGAATACCCCTGCTTTCGACTTCCTTCAGAAGATTGCGGAACCTCTCTCCTTCAAGTCCCTGCTTGAACAGTACCTTTTCAATCTTTCTTCCTTGCAGCACCGCTTCTTCCACAGGGTGCATTCCGAACAGATAATGTTGATTCTTTTCCATTCCAATGTCAATTGAGGGACGCCCATTCGTCCATTTTTGCATCCAGATCCCGTTTGAGATCCAGATATTTGCGTGTCAATTCCATAATGTCGGTCTGAGAAGTCGGTGCCGACAATTGGCTTTCAATCTCTTTCATACCGGCCTCCAGCTGTGTTATCTGCTTTTCCAGGAAGTCGGAACGGTTCTTGATTTTTTTCGCCTCTCTGGAGAGTGCCCTCTGCTCTCTGTATTCCTGCTTGGTTCCGGATGCCTGAGTTTCCTGTTTCCCGGGCTTCACCTCCTTTGCCGGTTTGGAACTTTCCAGCTGGTGGAGGGATTCCAGCTTCTTCGAGCGCAGGAAATCATCCACTCCTCCGAGGAATTCTTTCACTTTCCCCTCGTTGAACTCATAAACTTTGTCAACCAGTCCGTTCTGAAAATCCCTGTCGTGCGAGACTATGATAAGGGTCCCGTCGTATGCCTGCAAGGCCTGCTTGAGTACATCTTTTGAACGGATGTCCATATGGTTGGTCGGTTCGTCGAGAGCAAGCAGGTTGTGGGAACGGAGCATCAGTTTGGCCATTGCCAGTCTGGACCGTTCGCCTCCGCTGAGGACGGCTACTTTCTTGTCAACATCATCTCCACGGAAGAGGAATGCCGCAAGTATATCCCTGAGTCTGGTCCTGATTTCCCCTACGGCTATTCTGTCGAGGGTCTCGAAGACAGTCTGCTTCTTGTCAAGGACATCCTCCTGATTCTGGGCATAATAACCCACATCTACGTTATATCCCTTCGCTGCGGAGCCCTCAAATGGTTCGAGTTCCCCCATAAGGACCCTCATCATCGTGGTCTTGCCTTCACCGTTCCTTCCCACGAAAGCCACCTTCTCGCCGCGTTTGACAATCATATTGGCTCCATTGAGGATTATCTTGCTCCTGTCATACCCGATGACGGCGTCTTTGGCCTCGAAAGCCACGTCCCCGCTGCGGGGTGCGGGCGGGAACTTCACTGACAGGGTTACAAGGTCTTCCTCATCAATTTCTACGCGGTCCAGTTTCTGCAGTTGTTTCACACGTGACTGCACCTGGTTGCTTTTCGTGGGCTTGTAACGGAATTTCTCGATGAACTCTTCCGTCTTCTCTATCATCCTCTGCTGGTTGGCGTATGCGGCTTTCTGCTGCTCTATACGTTCCTTGCGGAGTTCAACGTATTTGGAGTAGGGGACCTTGTAGTCGTAAAGATGCCCGAGCATAACCTCCACGGTTCTTTCAGTACAGTTGTCGAGGAATCTCCTGTCGTGCGAAATCAGCACCAGAGAACCGTTGTAACTCCGGATATACTCCTCAAGCCACTGGATTGACTCGATGTCCAGGTGGTTTGTGGGCTCGTCGAGAAGAAGTGCGTCAGGCTTGCGCAGCAGGATTTTTGCAAGTTCGATTCTCATATTCCACCCTTGGGAGAATGTGTCGGTCATTCTGTCCAGTTCGTTTTTTCTGAACCCGAGTCCGAGAAGAGTCTTCTGAGCACTCTGCAGCGGAGCTTCGCTTTGGCCCAGGCTCAGGGCATCGCTGGTTTCGTTCAACTCCACGAGAAGTTTGTTATAACTGTCGGATTCATAATCGGTCCTTTCTGCGAGTTCCGCGGAGATTTCGTCCATTCTCTTTTCGAGAGCCTTCAGCCCGTCGAAGACTGTCATCGTCTCCTCCAGCACCGTGCGGCCCTTGGCGTGCTCCATAATCTGAGGCAGATATCCGATCCGTTGTCCGGAACTTATCATAACCTGACCGGAGGTGGGGCTCTGCAGGCCCATAATCATCTTAAGAATAGTGGATTTGCCTGCTCCGTTCTTGCCAACCAGCCCGATTTTCTCCTTGTCGCCGATATGGAGACTCACTTCGTCCAGAAGTGTGAACGAACCGAAGGAAAGGGTTATGGAATTGAGAGAAATCATTGTTATTCTTCAACTTCTTCAGGCACTTCGCTCTTGCAGACAAGAATGCTTATCCAGTAGAGGATGAACAACGGCACTGAAACCACGCAAAGGGAGAAAGGGTCTCCGGATGGAGTGATCAGGGCCGCCAGCACTACAACGATGCATACGGCGTATCTCCATCCTTTCTTGAGCATCTGTTTTGTCACCAGACCCAATTGGGACAGAATAGCAATCAGGGTAGGGAACTCGAACACCAGACCGAAGAGCAGAACGGTGGAGGTCACAGTCCCCATATAGGAAGTCAGCGAGATAGTGTTTTCGACAGTTCCACTCACACTGTAGCTGTGGAAGAAATTGACCATAAGCGGCAACACTACCGTATAGCCGACGAACAGTCCGGCGTAGAATAGCACCGATGAAAAGAGGAATGCCTTCCTAGTCGCCTTGATTTCGTGCTTGTAGAGCGCGGGAGAAATAAATCGCCAGATTTCGTAAATCAAATAAGGACAGCATATTATGATGGCGCATATAAAGGTTGCCTTTATATGGATCATAAACTGCGCGGCAACTTCGATGTTGACCAGTTTCAGGCTGACGTCAACCCCGAGCCACTGATACAGGAAGAAGTCGCTCCTGGTGGGGGCCAGAATCAGGCCGTCAAATATAAAATCCTTGAAGAAGAACAGGACGATGCTCACTACCAGCAGGACTGATATCGAACGTATCAACCCTCCACGCAAATCCTCGAGATGATCCCAGAAGGTCATCTCTTTTTCGTCGTTCCCTTTCTGTGACATCCCTTACTCTTCCGGCTTCACCTCTTCCGCTTCGACGACCTTCTTGACCTTCTTGGGAGCGGGCTCTGCTGCATCAAGTTCTTTCCTGATTTCCTGAACGTCGTCCTCGACATCCTTCATTCCCTGCTTGAAACTCTTCATTCCCTTTCCGAGTCCGCGCATAAGCTCTGGAATTTTCTTTCCTCCGAAAAGAAGGAGCACAACCAGTCCGATAATGATCCACTCCCATCCCTGGATGGCCAGCGGCATAAAAAATAGTGTAGTCATAGCTATGAATATTGTTTAATCAGTTTTTAAAGTTTTTCCAACTCTGCTTTGAGGTTCGCGATTTTTTCGGTCGCGTCGCTCTGCTTTTTCCTTTCAAGTTCCACGACTGCGGCGGGAGCGTTCTCCACGAAGCGCGCATTGCCGAGTTTGGCGTTGACGCCCTTGAGGAAGCCTTCGTAGCGGGCTATGTCGGCAAGGATTTTCTTGCGCTGGTCTTCTTTGTCAATCATACCTTCGAGAGGAATGAAGAAGTTGATCGTGCCCACGAGAAAACTTTGTCCGGCCACGGAAGTATCCTGGTCGCCGCCGATTTTCAACTCGGACACGTTGGCCAGTTTCTGAATCACCGGGTTCATCTCTTCAGGGTACAGGCCTGACACTACCTGCAGTTTCAGGGGCTCCCTGGGGGATATGTTCTTCTGCTGCCGGACGGCCCTGACAGATGCGACGGCTTGCTGTGCAATCTCGAAACGGTCAATTACGGCCTGGTCGAAACCGCAGGCCTGCGGCATCTGCTGAAGCATAATGGTCTGGCCAACCTTCCTGGGCTCCAGATTCTGCCACAGTTCTTCAGTGATGAAAGGCATCACCGGATGAAGCATCTTCAGAAGCGCATCGAAGAATCCGATGGTGGCCCTGTAGGTCCTGCTGTCAAGCGCATCCTGGACTCCATCCCGGTAGGCCGGTTTGACTGTCTCCAGATACCAGGCGCAGAAATCATCCCAGAAAAGCTTGTATGTTGCCATAACCGCATCGTTGATGCGGAATTTGTCGTAGTCGGAATCTATCTGAGCAAGAGTGGCGTTCAGTTTGGCGCTGAACCACTCCACTGCCGCCTTGTTGGCGGGACTCTGGGGCACTTCGGCCTCCTTCCATCCCTGGACAAGCCGGAATGCGTTCCAGACCTTGTTGGAGAAGTTACGCCCTTGCTCAACCTGGCTCTCGTCGAAGAGAATGTCGTTTCCGGCGGAGGTGCAGAGCAGGATGCCAAGCCGGACACCGTCGGCTCCGTATTTCTCTATGAGCCCGATAGGGTCGGGGGAGTTGCCCAACTGCTTGCTCATCTTCCTGCCGAGCTTGTCTCTCACGATGCCGGTGAAATAGACGTTCCGGAAAGGCACGTCACCCATATATTCCTCTCCGGCCATAATCATCCTTGCAACCCAGAAGAAAATGATGTCCGGACCGGTAACCAGGTCGCTTGTGGGATAATAATATCTGATTTCATTATTGCCGGGGTTGTTTATCCCGTCGAAAAGGCTGATGGGCCAGAGCCAGCTTGAGAACCAGGTGTCGAGTGCGTCTTCGTCGTGCTTCAGTTCACCTGCGGTTATATTCTCGAATCCCTTTATGCGGCGGGCCTTTTCGAGAGCCTCCTCTTCGGTAAGCGCAACCACGAAATTCTCCCGGTTTTCTTCGGTCTGCGGGAGATACCAGGCGGGAATCCTATGACCCCACCAGAGCTGGCGGCTGATGCACCAGTCGTCAATGTTTTCCAGCCAGTTGCGGTATGTGTTGACGAATTTTTCGGGGTGGAATTTGATTTTCCCCTCAAGGACAGGCTCCAGGGCTATTTTGGCAAGATGGTCCATCTTGAGATACCACTGCTTGCACAGACGGGGCTCGACTGCAGTGTCCTGATTCCTCTCGGAATATCCGACCTTGTTGACGTAATCCTCGATTTTCTCCATCAGGCCGGCTTCCTGCAGGTCCTTTGCAATCTGTTTGCGGCAGGACATCCTGTCCATCCCCACATACAGACCCGCTGCGGGGGAGAGGGTGCCGTCAGGATTGAATATGTCGATTGTCTCGAGATTGTGGGTCTTGCCCAGGTTGTAGTCGTTCACGTCGTGAGCGGGTGTCACCTTGAGACAGCCGGTACCGAATTCGATGTCGACGTATCTGTCCTCGATGACAGGGACAACCCTTCCGACAAGTGGAACGGTCACCTTGTGCCCCTTGAGCCACCCGTTCTTCGGGTCCTTGGGGTTGATGCACATAGCGGTGTCTCCCATAATGGTTTCCGGGCGGGTGGTGGCCACCACTGCATACCATCCCTTTTCGTCCTGATGCAGCACTTCTCCTTCCGCTCCGGTCGGAACCACTGGGTTTACATCAGCGTCGGCTACATAATACTTGAGGTGATACAGATGCGATTTTTCCTCCCTGTAGATAACTTCGATATTGGAGAGGGCCGTCATAGCCTTGGGGTCCCAGTTGACCATTCTCAACCCTCTGTAGATAAGCCCTTTTTCATAGAGGTCGCAGAAAACCTTGAGTACGCTCTCGCTGCGGGGCGCGTCCATCGTGAATGCTGTGCGGTCCCAGTCGCAGCTTGCTCCCAGGCGTCTGAGCTGTTTGAGGATAATCCCTCCGTGTTCGTTCGTCCAATCCCAGGCGTGCTGAAGGAACTGCTCTCTGGTGAGATCCTGCTTGCGGATGCCTTTTTCGGACAGACGTCCCACAACCTTGGCCTCGGTGGCGATGGAGGCGTGGTCCGTGCCCGGTACCCACAGCGCGTTCTTACCCTTCATCCTTGCTCTTCTTACCAGAACGTCCTGAAGGGTGTTGTTCATCATATGCCCCATATGAAGCACTCCCGTGACATTGGGAGGGGGTATGACTATGGTGTAGGAATCTCTTCCGTCCGGTTCGGAGTGGAAGAATCTGTTGTCAATCCAGTATTTGTACCACTTGTCCTCTGCTAGGGAAGGGTCGTATTTGTCAGGTAGTTCCATCTGTTTTCCTGTTTAGAAATTAATCGCAATGGCTGCTGTGATGCTGTTTATCTTGATTGTATTTGTCTCCGAACCCTGATTGAGGAAGCCGTAACGGTATCCTGCCTTGAATGTCAGGAAATCGGTGAATGCATATCCGAGAGTAAGGCATCCGAAAAGGTTCCAGCGTTGCGCAAGGCCGGCCTTATGCAGGTCGTAACTTTCTCCCGTGATGTATCCCATTACGTTGGTGGAGGGTTTCATCGAGGAGAACATATTGAAACTTGCGGTAGGCCCGAGGTCAATCATAAAATTCCGTCCAGCTTTTCCTATGGGGAAGCGTATTCCGAAGGTTACCGGCGCCTCCAGGCTGTGCTCGTAAATCGAGGCGTCGCCTTTCTGGAGGTTGTAGTATGCCACGGTACCGCTTGTAAAAGAGAGTCGGTACTGCAGGCCTCCCGTAAGGGAAAAGAGCCTGGAGGTGGGGAAGTTGACCTGTGCTCCGGCCGCGATTCCGTTGAAATTGCTCGCGACCTTTTCGGTGGTGCTGTATCTTATCTGGTAGTCATATCCGACCACCGGACTGACTTTTATCTGTGCTGTGATAAGCGCGGGCATCAATATGGCGACGGCCAGCGCTGCGGTCTTGATAACTTTCTTCATAACCCACAAAGATAATAAAAATTCGTTTCCTTTCAATTCCGGCGATATTCATCGATTCCTTTGCGGAGGAAAAGCCTGAATGCCTCCACGTCCAGGTCGTAGCTGCGGGGCGGAGCCAGCAGTCTGCCTTTCCCTTTCAGAATGTAGCAGGGCTGGGCGTTGACTCCGTATTCCTTCAGGAGATAATAACTGTTGAGTTTCCCAAGGGTCTTGAGCGTCTTTCCGGCATCGTTGACCACCCAGTCCTCCGGGGACACTTCGGTCTTCTTGTCATCCCCGAAGAGGGCTACCACCACATAATCCTCCCGGAGCATCTTCAGGATTTCGGGGTCGGAAAGAACCCTTGCCTCCATCTCGCGGCAGTTCATGCATCCAAGGCCGGTAAAGTCAATGAAGAGAGGTTTGCCCACCTTTTCCGCATAAGCTTCGGCCTCCTTGAGATCAAAGAATCCCTGAAGATTGTGAGGCAGTTCCAGTCCGCTGTCGCCGTATTTCACCTTCTCGGGAAATCCGTCCTCCTTGAACTGTACCGCCGACGGGCCGGCATATTTCTCTAGTACGAAATCCTGTGTCTGGATGGGAGGAAGATAGCCTGAAATGGCTTTCAGGGGTGCGCCCCACATTCCGGGAATCATATATACGACAAAAGAGAAAGTGGCTATGGCAAGAGTGAGTCTGGTCACTGAGATGTATTCGACGGGGGAGTCGTGCTTGAAACGCAACTTGCCCAGAAGGTAGAATCCCAGCAGGGTGAAGCAGACAATCCAGATTGCGAGATAGGTCTCCCTGTCGAGGATTCCCCACTGATATGTCTGATCGGCGGTGCTGAGGAACTTGAGCCCGAGCGCTACTTCAATGAATCCGAGGACAACCTTCACGCTGTTGAGCCAACCTCCGCTCTTGGGAAGTTTCGTCATCAGTGACGGGAATAGCGCAAAAAGGGTGAAGGGGAGGGCAAAGGCCACTGAGAAGGCCAGCATTGTGACCATCGGAGCCCAGAACTCGCCTGAAGTGGATTTTATCAGGACGGTCCCCACTATGGGGCCGGTGCACGAGAACGATACAAGCACAAGCGTAAGAGCCATAAAGAACACTCCTGCCAGACCTTTCCGGTCGGATTTGCGGTCGGACCCGTTGACTACGGAGCCGGGAAGGACTATCTCGAAGGCTCCGAAGAAGGAGGCCGCAAAGACCATAAAGACTGCAAAGAAGATGATGTTTGGCAGCCAGTGCGTTGAAAGCCAGTTGAATATGTCCGCCGTTACGGATGCGCCTCCTACGATTCTGGTTATGAAGATTATCAGCGCGATGGGGATGGTGTAGAGCAGTACTATGAACAGTCCGTATGCCATTGCCCGGAATCTGCCGGAGGTTGCATTTCCCGACCCTTTCAGGAAGTAGGAGACGGTCATTGGAATCATAGGGAACACGCAGGGTGTCAACAGTGCCGCCAGACCCCATAGAATGGCTTCCAGAATGAGGGACCACAGGGCTTTTGAACTTTCTGCCGGAATCGGTTCCGCCGCGGGGGCGGCCACCTCCGCTTTGCCGGAGGAAAGGTTTACGTTGAACTCTTCTTCTGCAGGGGGGATGCAACTGACCTCATTGCAGCACATCCATTCTACCGTCACTTTGACTGAAGCATCTCCGGAGCATCTGAATTTCTGTATGAACCGGGCTTTGTCCTTGAAACTGCCGATTTCCATTCCGAAAAGTTCGTCGAACCCTTTTTGCGGGGCCGTGCCGTATTCCACGCTCCCTTCAAGGGTCGCGTCACCTCCGGTCTCGAATGTGAATGAGGTGGGGGTGGGGCCTCCGGGATATGGCCCCAGGTCATACAGATGGAAACCATCCCCGATAGTGGCGTCAAGAATCAGAACTTTAAGGCTGTCCCCCTCCTGTTGGAGTGACCAGTTCCAGGAGACGGGATTGCCCTGAGCATACAGCGCCAGGGAGGATATGGCAGCTATTATTGATAACAGACTTCTTTTCATTTCAATGCGATTTCTGCCCAAAGGTACGTATTATTTCCTATATTTACCCCATGAAAGTCAAGATGCTTCTCTCTCTTGCCGCCGCCGCTGTGGCCGGAGATGTCTGTGCGCAGGCACCCCGCCCGAACATTATCCTCTTTATGGTGGATGATATGGGCTGGCAGGACACCTCAGTGCCTTTCTGGAGTGATACCACCGCCTACAACAGGACATATGACACCCCCAATATGGAACGTCTTGCAAATCAGGGGATGAAGTTTACCCAGGCATACGCCTGCAGTATCAGTTCCCCCTCCAGATGCAGCCTGCTCACCGGTGCGAACAACGCCAGGCACAGGGTCACGAACTGGACTTTGGAAAAGGATGTCTCCACCGATATGGAGAGCGATTCCCTGATACTTCCTGACTGGAACGTGAACGGCATTGCGATGCTGCCCGACATTCCCCGTACTTTTGCAGGACCTTCCTTCGTTGAGGTTCTGAGGCAGGGCGGATATCATACGATTCATTGCGGCAAGGCTCATTTCGGCGCAGAGGGTACCCCTGGGGCGGACCCCTGCCATTTCGGTTTTGAGGTCAACATAGCCGGCCACGCAGCCGGAGGGCTTGCCACATATCTGAGCGAACTCAATTACGGACACACGCAGGATGGAAAGCCTACCTCCCTTATGTCGGTTCCGGGGTTGGAAAAGTATTGGGGGAGCGGGGTGTTCGTCACCGAAGCCCTCACCCTTGAGGCTCTTGCGGCACTTGACAGTGCAAAACGTGGGGACAGGCCGTTCTTCCTCTATATGTCCCACTATGCTGTGCATATTCCAATCGATAGAGATACAAGGTTTTTCGACGATTATCTAAAGAAAGGCTTAACAGAAAGGGAGGCTGCCTACGCATCCCTTGTAAAGGGTGTGGACAAGAGCTTGGGAGACATTCTGGACTGGTTGGAGGAGAACGGTGAGAGCGACAATACCATTGTGATTTTTATGAGTGACAACGGAGGTCTTGCCACCCAGCCATACTGGCGGGACGGGGATCCCTTCACTCAGAACGCGCCTCTATTCAGCGGCAAAGGTTCCCTGTATGAAGGGGGAATAAGGGTGCCGATGACGGTCAAGTGGCCGGGAGTGACGAATCCTTCTTCAGTCTGTGACAGCTACCTTATGATTGAGGATTTCTGCCCCTCCATTCTGGAGATGGCGGGCCTTGAGATGCCCGATTCTGTCTCCACAGTAGATGGAATCAGTTTCGTGCCGCTGCTCGACGGGACTGGAGACCCTTCGCAGGGGCGCGCCCTTTTCTGGAATTTCCCGAATATATGGGGGAATGAAGGGCCCGGCATCAATTTGAACTGTGCCGTCCGCAAAGGGGAGTGGAAACTGGTATATTACTATGAAACAGGGCGGAAGGAACTTTTCCGCATCCCGGAAGATATCGGGGAGAAGAATGACCTTTCCGGTATATACCCGTCTGTGGTTCAGGGGCTTTCCGTCGAATTAGGCCGTTTTCTGCGGGAAGTGGGAGCGGACAGACCCTCTTTCAGGTCAACTGGAAAACCTTGCCCATGGCCCGATGAAATATGATATAATTTACGATATATGAGAAAAACAGTTCTTTTTCCGGCAATAATCTGCCTGCTTGTTATGAATGGATGTAAAGATGACACTTCCGGCTATATCGGACGTTCCGATATCCGGATAGAAAACGGAGTGATGACCCCTGAAGTTCTGCTGTCGCTGGGACGTCTCAGCGACCCTCAGATTTCTCCTGACGGCAGCCGTATCCTCTACGGAGTGAGTTATACCTCTGTGGAGGAAAACCGTTCCTGCCGCAATCTTTTCCTGTGTGATGCTGACGGGGGGAATCCCGTGCAACTGACAAAATATGCCAAAAGTGTCTCCAATGCCCGTTGGAGCAGTGACGGAGAAAGCATTTTCTTCATCCAGGGAGGCCAGATATGGAAAGCCCCGCTCAAGGGCAACAAACTCGGAAAGAAGGTGCAGCTCAGCGACGTGAAAAACGGGGTGAACGAATTCAAATTCTCTGCCGACGAGACTGCAATCATCTATATCAGCTCTGTGCCGAACAAGGCCGTCGTGCAGCCTCATCAGACCGACCCTGCATTGGACAAGGCCAGGGCTTATGCCACCGAGGACCTTATGTATCGCCATTGGGACCACTGGGTGACCGAAACGCCAAGAACTTATGTGGCCTTCCCTGGCGATGGGATGATTACTGCTGAAAACAGCACCGACATTCTCGGCGAGGAACCGTACGAACTTCCCACAGAGCCGTTCAGCGGCATCGAGCAGCTGGATTTCTCTCCCGACGGGAAATACATAGCTTACAGCTGCCGTAAGAAGGTGGGGAAGGACTATGCATTCTCCACGGATACGGAAATATATCTGTATGAGGTTTCCACCGGAAAGACCTCGGTTATCCCTATGGGTGGGGGTTATGACACCGACCCTGTATGGAGCCCCGACGGAAAGCGCATTGCCTGGATCTCGATGGCCCGTGACGGATATGAAGCTGACCAGCAGCGGCTTTTTGTCGCAGACGTTGCATATGCCGACGGTTCTCCGGTTCAGGTGAGCGGTATCAGGGAACTTGCCGCAAGTCTGGACAGGGATGCGGCCGGAATTTTCTGGACTCCCGATAACGGGAACATAATCTTCAATGCCCTGACAGATGGGGTTCAGGCTCTTTTCTCAGTGAATGTCAACGGAGAGCCGGCCGTAAAGCGCCTGACTCGGGAAGACTGGTGGTACGATTTCCGTTCACCGTTCGCGTATATTCCTGATGGCGAGGGCTACAGACTTCTGGCAACGTACGACTGCAACAATTTCCCTGTGGAGATGGTCTCAATCATTGTGAAGGCAGACGGTACCGCCTCCTTCAGTCAGATTTCCGATGAGAACGGGCACATTATCAGCCAGCTTGACGAGATAAGTCAGCAGAGCGTGCTTGTAGAGACAGTCGATCGCCAGCAGATGCAGTGCTGGGTCCTCTATCCGCCTCATTTCGACCCGACCAAAGTCTATCCCGCGGTGGAAATAGTTCTGGGCGGACCTCAGGGTACCAACTCCCAGGGGTGGAGCTACAGATGGTGCTACAGGCTGATGGCTCAGCAGGGATATATTGTGATTCTGCCCAACCGTCGCGGTACCACCGCATTCGGACAGGCCTGGAAAGAGGAAATCTCAGGAGACTACTGCGGCTTGAATATGCAGGACTATCTCAGCGCCGGACGCTGGCTCAAGAGCAAGCCCTATGTGGGCAAACTTGCCTGCGTGGGTGCCTCATACGGCGGATACTCGGCGTATATGCTCGAAGGCCTTCACGGAGACCTTTACGACTGTTTCATCGCACACGCCGGAATTTTCGATGAGGCGGCTCTTTACTATACCACCGAAGAGATGTGGTTCGCCGATTGGGACAACGGCGGTCTGGGTCGCGGATATCTCAGCGGCTCTCCCTGGAGCAAATATCCGGAACCGGTGAGGCATTACGCCAACTCTCCCCTTACAAAAGTCCAGCAATGGCATACCCCGATACTCTGCATCCACGGAATGCTGGATTTCCGTATTCCATATACTCAGGGGATGGCCGCATTCAACTGCGCGCAGATGATGGGAGTGCCGTCCAAACTGCTTGTTTTCCCTGACGAGAACCATTGGATTCTCCAGCCTCAGAACTCTCTGTTCTGGCATCGTGAGGTTTATGATTGGCTGAACCGTTGGTGTAAATAGAGACGTTATAGTATTGATATATTGCAATATATGAAAAGAAGAGATTTTTTCAGGACTTCCGCGTTCCTTGCTGCAGGGACGGCAGTTTCATCTGCCGCGATTCCTCGGGCAAGTGCTCATCCGTTCAATGTCAACACTTCTGGAAAGGCTCGTATGAAGCTTTCCTGGTTCCCGTACGAACTCAAACTTGAGCACACCTTCACCGTAGCCTCAAATTCAAGGACAACTACCCCTGACGTGCAGGTGGAGATTGAGTATGACGGCATCATCGGATATGGAGAGGCTTCGATGCCTCCGTACCTGGGACATACCGTGGACAGCGTGTGCGCATTCCTGAAAAAGGTCAATCTGGAACAGTTCAGCGATCCTTTCTCCCTTGAGGATATTCTGGCATACGTGGATGGGATAGATGAGGGGAACGGCCCTGCAAAGGCTGCAATCGACATTGCTCTGCACGATCTTGTCGGGAAACTCATCGGTCAGCCCTGGTACCGAATCTGGGGGCTTGATGCCGCGAAGTGCCCTTCCACCTCTTTCACCATCGGCATCGATACCCCGGAGGTGGTCAGGCAGAAGACCCTGGAATGTGCCGGAAAATACAACATATTGAAGGTCAAGGTAGGACTTCAGAATGACGAAGAGATGATAAAGACCATCCGCAGTGTGACCGACGTCCCTCTTGTGGTTGATGCCAACCAGGGATGGAAGGACCGTCAGCAGGCTCTCGACGAGATTTTCTGGCTCAAGGAGATGGGTGTCAGGATGGTGGAGCAGCCTATGTCCAAGGAGAGGCTTGATGACATAGCCTGGATTACCGAACGGAGCCCACTCCCGATATATGCCGACGAATCTATCCAGAGGCTCAGGGACATTGATTCCGTCAAGGGGGCGTTCCACGGCATCAACATCAAACTTATGAAATGTACGGGAATGCGTGAAGCCTGGAAAATGTGCATCTATGCTTCCGCGTCAGGAATGAAGGTGATGCTAGGCTGTATGACCGAGACATCCTGCGCAGTTACAGCCGCGGCGATGCTCTCGCCGCTCTGCGACTTTGCCGACCTTGACGGAAATCTCCTGATTTCAAACGACCGTTTTGAAGGGATGAAGGTCATTGACGGAAAAATCACCCTTCCTGACCGTCCGGGCCTGGGTCTGAAAGTCAAATCCGGCCGCTGATTTCAGGCCGGGTCGTGGATTACGCTTATTCCATTTCCGACAGGTTCAACCGCTATCTGAGGGTGAATCTGTTCCTTGAGTTCCTCCACGTGACTGATGATGCCCACTTTCTTGCCTACGACCTTTTTCAGGGAAGACAAGGTCTGGTGGACTTTTGTCAGGCAGTTCGGGCTCAGCGTTCCGAATCCTTCGTCAATGAACAGGGTCTCGAGTGTAAGATTGTTGCTGCTCAGACTGCTCAGGCCAAGTGCCAGCGCAAGGGATGCCATAAAGCCCTCTCCGCCGCTGAGCGTATTGACGGGGCGGGGGATTCCGTCCTGCTCCTTGTCTCTGATGAGGACTACAAGTGACCCTTCCTGGCGTGTGAGTTCATACCTGTCGTTGAACTGTGACATATAGTAGTTGGCGTTTTCCAGCAGGACTCCGAGAAGGTGGCTCTGTGCAATCCTCTTGAAAAGAGCTCCGTCACTTTGTCCGAAAAGACTGTTCAAGGTCTCATAGTTCTTCAGTTCGGGGGTGATGGCATCAAGTTTTTTCTGCTCTTCCGCGGCGGCGGCGATTTTGTCATTGTCTCCGGCAATTTCATTTTTAATCTCTCCGCGGCGCCTGTCAATATCACTGATGCAATTCTCCAGTGCCTTGATTTCCTTTTCGAGAGACTCCGATGTATCTTCTTCCGAAAATGTGTATTTGCCGGAGAATATCTCTTTTTCCAAATCCTTCCGTTCGGTCCCGCAACTTTCGATAATGGCGGCGGCGGCGACTACAGCATCATCAACTTTCTTGATATTGATGTCAAGAAGATCTATGTCCGTCTGCTTTTTAGCGGACAGGGAAACAAGGAGTTCAGGAGTGAAGCCGGGGTTTTCTTCGAAGAACTTGCCCAGGGATGAGGACGCCTCGGTGAATTCCTTCTGCGCTGTGGAAATCTGTGCCCCGGTGTTGTTGATGTTGTCCCTTAGCGTGTTCCAGTCTGACTCAAGCATCCTGTTTTCCTTTCCGGGAACTGATTCCGGTGCTTCAGCCTTGAGCTTCAGGATGATATCGTCCCTGACCATACCGATACGTTTTATGGCTTCTTCAATCCTGGTCTTCTCCGTCAGCCTGGCATTCAGTTCTCCCAACTCGCGGGTCATTTCCGTGATGGCGTTTGCAATATCCGTCACCTGGCCGTTCCGCTTCTGCCAGTCAGTTATGGCATCATTTGCTTTTCCGTATGCCGTGGATATGGCCTCTATGGCTTTCTCGTACTCTTCCCAGGCTCTCTTTACCTCTGTCTGGCACATAGTGATGTCATCCTGTAGAGGCCGGAGTATCTCCGTTATCCTCTCGCTTGTCAGGATGCTCTTGACAATATTGCCGCAGACAGGGCAGGTGTCGCCCTTCTTGAGAGTCGAACGTATGGCTTCGGCGTGGTCTTGGAAACGGCTGAAGACCTCATTGTACTTGCTCTGTGACAAGGCGAGCCTGTCCTGGGCAGTCCAGGCTGTTGAGGCCAGGGCGAAAGCGTCATCGTACAACTTTTTCTTATCCGGACTGAACGCGGAGACTTCCACTTGCGGAACAGTGCTGTTTCTGCTGCTTTTCCATAATACGGCCTGCCGAAGAATCCTCTCGAGAACTTTCTTGTCTTTTGACAGGGCATCCCCTTCGGCGGCAAGAACTTCCGGATGGAGTGCTCTTTTCTGAGTTTCCTTCTTGTCAATTCCGGCTTTTTTCGCAATTATTTCGGCATCGATGTCTCTGTAGATTCCAATGGAATCCTTCAGCCAGTCAAACTCTCCGCACAATTTCCTGAATGTGCCCGTGTATCCCGCCATTTTTATTTCGGAGTTCTCTTTGTCCGCCAGGGCTCTCTGTTTCTTCTTCAGGTCGGCCCTTGCCTCTGCCGATACTTTCCAATCTGCGGAGGTCTTCCGGGCGTTCAGGTATCCCTCCGATTTTTGGGAGGCGGTTGCCGCCCCAAATCGCTCGTGTGCTCTCTTCTCCTTGGCATCAAGAATATCTTTTCTGTCAAGGATGATTTTCTTTGCCGAAAGACTCTTCTTTTGTTCCAGGAGCCTCTCCCTGTCATTCTCCTTTTGGACGAGTTCCTGCTCGATGGATGCTCTATCCTCAGGATTCATAGGAATCTTCGCCTTGTCTGCCAGGTTTTCCCTCAGCTTGTCGGCATCCTTTCTGATTGCCACGTATTTTTCGTTTATCGCCTTTCCGATTTTGGAAAATTTCTCCGTCCCGGTGACTTTTTCAAGTATGTTCGCTTTCTCCTCGGTTTTGCTGTCAAGAAACTTGGTGAAATCTCCCTGGGCCAGAAGGCACGTGCGGCAGAATTCCTCGAACTTCATCCCCACGACACCCGGAGATTGGATGAACTGATTCACCTCAGCCACTTTCGTGAAGAGTACACTGCCGTCGGCGGATGAAATCCTCCGTTTTTCAGGGGAGAGACGCTGGGTCACCTTTGCTCTTTCTCCACGGGATACGGACCAGGAGGCAGTGTACTCGACCCCATCCGTACCGGTGAAGACAAGTTCCGCAAGAGCTTCCACGGTGCCGCGACGTACCAGTTGGCGCGGATCGTCGAGAGATATGCTTCCGTCCTGGGAGCAGTTGAAACCTGAGTCATAGTATTTGTCCTGACTCCTGATCTTTTCCAGACGTGCGGCCTTGCCGTACAGGGCGAGGCATATGCAGTCCAGGATGATGCTTTTCCCGCTACCGGTTGGTCCTGTAATAAGGAACAGGGAAGCAGAATTCAGCGGCTCCGCCTCAAAATCTATCGTCTTGCTTGTGATGGATCCGATATTCTTGATTGTAAGTCTTTTGAGCCCCATAGTCACTCCTCCTGTCCGTTTTTGTCTTCAACTTCCCTGACTATTCCTTCGAGGATGCTGATGAGCGTGTCGCCCATCTCCTCACCGTTATGTGTGGCGGCATAGTAGTCCCTGGCAATCCGTACCGGGTCCACGGACCGCTTCAATTCCTCAGGTGTGTATGTCTTCAGCCCTTTCGCAGTCGAAGATATATCCCTTGAGAGGTTGAAAGTGCAGAGCCTCACGCCTGTATGGCCGCTCATCCTTGACTCTATCTCCAGTTTCTCCTCCATCGGAAGGATGCTGTCCACCTTGATGTTGACCCGGGCATAGCCCCGGGCTCCGGCGGGAATCGCGTCAATGGCGGCAAGGACATCTTCCAGATTCCCGGCTTTCTTCGGAAGATTGTATAAAGGCATCACGTTTCTTACAGGGATGGTATCTATCCTGGGGACCTGCCCGTGCTTTTCGATGGAAACGACAGTCACGGAGTGGTCATAATCCTCATCAAAACTGACGGGGACAGGGGAACCGCAGTATCTGGCCCGGCTTGTCCTGGTCTTGTCGTGAGCGAGAGTCTGAGGCTTGTGGATGTGCCCGAGAGCCAGATAGTCGTATCCTTGTCCCAGAAGGCTCAGGTCTTCGAAGATGAGCCGCTCCCGGGACAAATCGTGCCCGGCCGCGTCACAGTTTGCGACTGCGATGTGGTCCATCATAACAACCGGCAGATTCTCTGTATTCCGCTCTGAGACCATATCGAGAAGCCTCTGGTGAAATTTCGTTACAGGTTCTGTCCCGTCGTCTCCATCAACCTCCGGATACAGGTCGCCGGAGGCATAGGGGACTGCTACCACATAACCTTTGCCCGTAATTTCCACAATGTGCCTTTCCCAGTCGAAAGGTGCCTCCGTCGATTTCATAATCTTGGATATGACCTTGACGCCAAGGGCCTTGTCCCATAGTTCCGAGTTGAGTTCCATCTTGGATGCGCTGTCGTGATTGCCGGCGGTGACAACAATCATTGTTTCCGGGTTCGACTGGGCAATCTCAATCATCATCCTGTTGTATAGACGCTGTGCGGCCAACGAAGGCTGAGGGGAATCAAATACGTCTCCTGAAATGACAAGGACGTCCGGTTTCTGCCCGGAAACAATCTCCTTGAGCTGCTGAAGGAATGCTTCGTGTTCCTTTGTGCGCTCGATATTGTAGAGGGCATCCCCAAGATGCCAGTCTGATGTATGCAGAATTTTCACGACTGTTGTTATTGTGCTGTTTTTTTATAGCCCAGCCTGTGGAGTTCAAGAGAGGCACCGATTCGGAAAAGGGCAGTGTAACAGCGTATCAGTATGTAAAAGCCGAATTCCGATCCGGTTTCTATCGCTTCGTGGCGAAGAAGATCCTGAGTCGCCTGCGGATAGTCATTGAAGTTGTTCACTGCATCCGCTGTATATCCTACCAACAGGATATCATTCCACTTGTCGTCAATATCCGGACTGGTCATTTTTTTTGTATGCAAATTTAATCATCCTCCTGAGTTCAAACACGAAACGCAATCGGGGAGAAGAATTTGAGCCGGGCGGCTTTGCCGATTGTTTATAACACGAAGATACGACTTTTTTCATAAACTTGATTTTTTACATTCGCATACCCAAATCAGTTTCATTCGCGGATAAATGAAATTTCTTCTTTTATTATTTTGTGCTTTACCAAATATTGGTAACTTTGTGCAAATAAAAAAAATATGAAAACCACATCAGTTGCACTTGGCTCTTATTTTGAGAACTTTATTGCCACAACCATTGAGACGGGCCGCTACAATAACGCCAGCGAGGTTATCCGAGCGGGCCTTCGTATGCTTGAAGAGAATGAAAAACGAGTCCTTGAACTTTCTGCAGCAATCCGCGAGGGCGAAGAAAGCGGCAGGTATGAGGATTTCGATCCTGTAAAACATCTCAAAGAACTCAAAGCTGCACACTCCAATGGCTAAGTACCATCTCACAAAGAAAGCTGTTCAGGATCTGGATTCGATATGGGCCTACACGCTCAAAACATGGTCGGAGAAAAAGGCTGACGAGTACTATTCAGCACTTGTGGAGACATTTGCTGCAATCGCAAAACGCCCTTGCCATCTTGACAAGGAGTATGTTGATGTTCATACCGGTCTCTATTGCAGAAACTGTCATCAGCATTTGGTATTCTATCGGCTGGTTGAAAATGATATTGAGATTGTAAGAGTCCTGCATAAGAGGATGGATATTGCATCCAAGTTAAGGTAAAGCGAAATTATTTTTCTTCTGATAGCATAAGAATTGAAGTTAATCATTTCAAAACAGATTCTAAGCTACTTAATAAGAATTATGAAACATTTTAATATTCTTCTGATTCTGGCTTCGGCTCTCCTTGTTTCATGCCAGACTACAAATTTCACCGATCTGATAGATTATAGCCAGATTGGGAACCAGAAAGCCGAGATGTTGGAGAAAAAAGTGCAGCTTAAGTTCGACAGGAAGGCAGCTTTGATTGATGATCAGGACAACATCATTGAGAACAGGAATGTCAGGAAGGGTACAGAGATTACAGTGCAGGGCTTCGTGCACAGATATATTGGAAGCAAGAAGTTCGCTCCACACTTTTTCAGAGAAAACTATACTCCACGGGTCGATGTCTGGCTTGTCCTTCTCCCGGACGGCTCCAGAGCTTTTATGGAGGTTCCGGAAATGGCCATCGGCGTAAAGGGGAAGAATGGAGAAATGGTGACAGATGTGAAGGACCAGCCGAATTCACTGCTCTATCTGTACAAGACGACAGCAAGTGAGGAGTGGACCGAGGATCCGGCCATAGAATACGCTGCAAAGCAGGATGTTGCAGTATATTTTCCTATTAGACATTTCAAGCCGTTTGTCGGAGACCAAAAATACGAGGATTGCGAGAAATGGTGGTCCAAGGCCCTTTACAAACTTGGCGGACCTATTGACTTCCTGTCCAGCCACAGAGCCAGACACACCCTCTACAATGATGGAGTGTTCTATAGATATCACCCGGTCATAATGATGTCTGACATGGTCGGAAGACTGGTCCAACTGATTCTTAGCGGCATACTTTTGTTCCTCGTGCTGGCTTTCGCTGTCCCATGGCTTGCAGTCAGGACGGTGTGGCGTATTCCTTTCCTGTCGAACGGAATGGTCAAATTCCTGGCTTTCATCCTCGCGGCAATATATTTCATACTATTTGCTGCATTTCTTGGAGTGGACAGTTGGGGATATATATTCTGGATCCTGTTCGCAGGGTTCGGCATAAAGTCATACGTCAAGATTGAGATAGACTTCAACCGCTGTCCATACTGCCACAAGCTCGGCCTTAGCTATGACGGCACAAAGAAAGGAAACTGGACATCAAAAGACTACGCGCGTTCGGAGAAAGTGGAAGTCGGACACGATGTTCGTGAATATGACCGTCCTGCAGGATACGGCTATGAACATATCAAGGAGACGACCATTCATACCAAAACCAACAAATACATTGACACTTACCGTGTTCGTTCGACAGTGGATCACCTTCACTGCCAGCATTGCAAAAGAGCCATCGATCTCCACGACACGGAAGAAAAAACCACTACCAGACAGGTAAACTGATGACCAACATATCAAATACCTCAAATACCAATGTACGCGTCCGTGAGGAAGCAGCGCAGAACACATCGGCGAAAATCGCGGATACTGGGGTGAAGTGCCCTTATTGCAGCAGAGCTGTAACAGCCGATGATGAAATATGTCCTCACTGCGGCGCACGACTGACTTCCGACTGCACTTTCTGCGGTGCTCCACTTCTGCCAGGCGAAAGCGAATGCCCTGAATGCGGGATGTCGGTCGGAGGAGTGAGATGCCCTGAGTGTGGCACGCTGAATCACCGTGCATTCTGCCGCAGTTGCAATGCTCCTCTCACCAGAGCAGCGGCTAAGGCGGTGGAAAAGGCCAAATTGGACCCGCTGTTCCGGGAGTGCGAAGACATTGCCGATAAGTTGTCGGCAATGGAAGAGGAGATAGTAGCGGCGCCTCCGGAAGAGGCTGAGATACTTAAGACAGAGCAAAAGAAGCTGGTGCACAGCCTGAATGAGCGGCTCGCCATGATGCTTCCTCCACCGGGAAGCACCCCAAAGGAGCAGCTGATATTCTATTCCGCCCGTAAGGTGGCTGTGAAAGTCAAGAGCATAACAAGGGAGAAGATTGGATGGGTTTGTAATTTCTGCGGATGCACGCATAAGAAGCCGGTGGAGTGCGCGAAGCCGCAGCTTGGCGGGCATTGGATATACGAAGACAAGGAAACCGAATACACAACATACAGATGAAAACCGTTGCAGATAACATACAAGGAACGATGGTCGCACCTCAGGGCACAGCTGTAGCCCCGCAAGGCACAGCTGTAGCCCCGCAAGGTACGGCTGTCGCGCCTCAGGGTACTGCAGTCGCTCCGCAGGATGCCTCTGCAGCCTTGAAATCCCAACCTCACCCTAAGAAATCTGTGCTGTCGAAAGCCGTACTGGGGAAAATGGTCAGTTCAGGCTCACAGGCGGATATATTGCTGACTCAATATAATGGGAAACAATGCGCCATGAGGCTGTACAAGCCGGGGTTCGGGCCGAACGAAGATGTGAACAGAGCCCTGCGCAAACTGTACGGGAAAGGGTTTGTTACGGAGATATTGTCAAGCGGCACAAGGGAAGGAAGAATGTACGAAATTATGCCATACTTTCCTCATGGCTCCGCCGCCGGTTATGATTTCCGAGGCAAGGATATTGATATCGTACACATTGTCGTCAAGACGGCGATGGCTCTCGATTCGATGCACAAGGCACATGTCATCCATAAGGATATCAAACCGGCTAATCTGCTCATCACAGACGAAACAAGCTGGGATGTCGTGATATGTGATTTCGGAATAGCGGAAATAACCTCGGGAGGAAAAGTGATCACCAAGCAGACCAGGACACCAATCTACGCCGCTCCAGAACTCTATGATCCGAAAAACGTCGTCGCACGTCTGGACGGACAGGACCTGTTCGAGATAACACATGCCGCTGATTTCTATTCTCTCGGTATGACCATACTCTGTCTCTGGTATGGTGAGAAGGCATTTCTCCGCAAGGAAAAGGAGCTGGCAGTGGCCAAGCTCAAGGGTGGAATCAAGGCCCCGGATGATATGCCGGAGACCCTCACACCGTTTGTGGAGGGCCTCCTCCAGACTGATCCCAAGAAGCGCTGGGGCTACAAGGAAATCAAGGACATGGTCGTCCCGGAGGCACTTGGCGACTATGGCGTGAGGCTGTTCTTGAGCCCTCTGTGTGATATGCGCCTCAATTCCAATATGGACAGTCCGGACTATCTGGCCACCGGTGAGCAGATGGGAAGGTTCCTAAATGAAGTGTATCTTTGGGGTTTCACTGGTGCGAAGGCTCCGGCCGACGAGAAACTTTGCGACATGGTTCTGGACAGCTTCGTGGAGTACGAGGATTCATATCTGCAGACATATTTCGACAGCAAAGGCGATTTTTTCAGAAACTATTCGGATTGGATCAAGGAATGTGTCGATGAAGATGACTATTTCGAGGGAGGCAAGATAGCTCCGTCCGACCCGAGTCAGCGGTTCCAGATATGCATGATGAAGGCCATCAAAGGACTGGGATTCGAACCATACTATACGTTCAGCGATACTGGTGAGACCATTACCGACATTGATGGCTTGAAGAAAGTTAAAGCAGACAAGAAACAGGCTCTCGAAGAGGGAGGGCTGCGCGGCTGGATTGCCGTGCAGTACCAGGAAAATCCTTACACGGATTTCTCTGAGAAATTGTCCTATGAGTATGAACTTATGAACTATATCGAGGCTCTGATAGATTGTGATCCGGAAGTCGATGAAGGAGGCTATTACTCTCACGCTTGCAATGAACAGGCGGAAACTGAGACACGAGTCAAGAGGGTGATTCGAGGGAAAGTCATTCAGCAATGGCTGCAACGCATCCTGTCACTCATACCGCTGGTCGTTTCGGTCCCTATCGTCAAGTCTTTCGTGGATATGGCTAAAATTAATCCTGCCGCAGGTGCCGGCATCTTCGAGCATATGTGGATATTCGTCGTGATAGGAGCCCTCGCAGGCTTGCTCTTGTGGTTGATCAGCAGCAGATTCCTCGTCGGTCTTGTTTCGTTCGGATTCGCGTGGATAGGCTCTATCTTCATCACTAAACTCGCCACTGAACAGATGATGTGGGTAATGGCTGCACTGGCTGCCGCGATCGGGGTCTTCGCCTTGGTAATCTTCATTTTGTCCTTGAAGAAGAACGCCAACGCCATGTCTCCTTCAGATGTTTATCTAGATGATGAGGAATCCGTATTGGAATGCCTCGACTATACGTTCAATGAAGACGATAATTTCGATTCTTCTTTGAATGGGTTCCTCACCGACGGCCGCTTGGACAGGTGGAATGGTCACTTGAAAAAGAACCGTACGAGAATCATAATCTGCTTCTGCTGTCTTGCACTCGTAGTCGCTGCGAACATATTCCTTTTTAAACCAGACACCAACAATACCACACCTGATGAAACAGTCGAAGAAGTGCAATAACTGCAGTGCAGAAAACAGGCCGGAAGCGAAGTTCTGCAAGCATTGCGGAAATGCTCTGCCGGTAGAGGATAGGTTCGAGGGATTCTTTGGAAAAAAGAATCTGGAACCGCTGTTCGACCAGTTTGAAGGGCGCGCCGCTGTTGCGGCAAAGCTCCACCAGATGGGAGGAAGTACCAAAATCGGGATGGATTCTCTTATCCTGGGTGATGCCGGCACCGGCAAGAGATTAGTCGCAGACCAACTGTTTGAAATCCTTCTGAGAGAGAAACTCACCGATGATGTTGCACCGACGGTGGTCGATGCTGCAGATATGGGTAAGTGGATGGGGGCTTTCGACACTAATATCAGCAAGATTTCCAACGGTGTGCTTGTCATCACGAACGCCCAGAAACTCGTTCCGGGAGAGTATTCGACCAGCGTAGGCACGCTGGACAAGCTCTTTGCCAGGATGAAATCCTCTCCGACATCCACACCTGTGGTCATTCTTTGTGGAATCACGAAGGGACTGGAGAAATTCCTCGCAGGTAATCCTGATATAGCGTCTTTGTTTGAATTCCGTTTCAATCTTTGCCCAATGACAGAGCAGGATATCTGCGGTCTCTGCATCAAAAAACTGAAAGAGACTTTCCGGGTAGGCATCAGCGATGAAGCTGTTGCCAGGCTGCTGAAACATCTGGAATGGCTGAATCGCGAAGGTGAAGGGACATACGGTAACGGCCATGTCGCGGATGCGCTGGCTCAGGAACTGGCTGTGAGTGCCGTTTCGTGCGGCAGAGTTTCGGTGGCTCCCGAAGACATAAAGGGCAAAGTGTTCGAACCTCGTTCCGAGGCTGAAATATGGAAGGAGCTGGAGGGCTTCATCGGCCTGGAGAACGTCAAGAAAGAGATACATTCCATCATCGACAGCATCCGAGAAGCCGAATTGACCGGAGAAAAGATGAAGATAGAGGATCATTATGTCTTCACCGGAAACCCTGGTACTGGCAAGACCACAGTCGCCCGCATATTCGCCGACATACTCGGCGCGCTTGGAATATTGCCGAAAGGCCAGTTCGTCGAAGTGGCGGGTAAAGATCTCATTGCCGACATAGTTGGAGGAAGCGAGAGGAATGTCCAAGACGCCGTTGACAAGGCTATGGGTGGCATTCTGTTCATTGATGAGGCTTACGGCCTCAACCAAGGCGAATTCGGGCAGGCTGCGATAGACAAACTGCTGCCGATAGTAGAGAACAGGCGAGGTGAGTTCGTGTGCATTCTGGCTGGATACAGCCGCGAGATGCGCGATTTCATGAAGGCGAATTCAGGCCTGGAGTCTCGCTTCAACAAAGTGATTGATTTTCCGGACTATGATGCATCCGAACTGGAGAAAATATTCAGAATGATGGCCGCGAATAAGGGATATTCTCTGGATGCCGATGCTGACGTGAATCTCCATATTGAGATGGAGAAGATGTACAACCGGCGGAGTGAAAACTTTGGGAATGCCCGTGACGTGCGCAATTTCCTGTCTTTGGCTGAACAGCGTCGCAGGGAAAGAATCCGTGAGAACGGTGATACCTTTGCCACAGGCACAAAGACACTGGTCTATTCCGATATTGCCGGGAAGGACGCCAACAAGGAAGTGAGCGTGAAGGACGTGATGGCCGAACTCGATGCGTTGACAGGACTGGACGACGTGAAGGCGAGCATCCGCAGGCTGGCTGCATCAGTGAATAGGGAACTGAAACTGGCGCAGGCAGAAGGACGCACTCCCGACGTGAACGTGGGACACTACCTGTTCCTGGGCAATCCCGGCACCGGCAAAACAACCGTCGCGAGGCTGATGGGAAAGATGCTTCACGCAATGAAACTGCTACCTCGCCCGGATGTTACTGAGGTACTTAGGGATGACCTCGTGGCCGGTTATATGGGCCAGACTGCGCAGCGGACCAAGGAGGCGGTGATGGGCGCGATGGGTGGAGTACTTTTCATAGACGAGGCGTATTCGCTCAGCAGCGGTTCCAATGATACCTTCGGTCAGGAGTGCATCAATACTCTGGTTCCTCTTCTTGAGAATTACAAGGGAAATTTCGTTTGCATTGCGGCCGGATACAGACGTGAGATGCAGGACTTTCTGGATGCTAATTCCGGGCTCAAATCACGATTCCTCAACCACATAGATTTCGAAGACTACAACCCGGAGCAGATGCTTGGAATCTTTGAAGGAATGTGCAGGAAACAGGAACTGATATTGCCTGAGGAATCCCGAGATGCGGTAGAACGCAAGCTGCAGCAGATTTACGACAATCGCGGATTGGATTTCGCGAATGCGCGTGAGGTTCGCAACCTTATGGATGATATCAAGAACAATATGGCAATTCGCCAGTTTGATGAGAACTGCAGCGATCTGCAGGAACTCAAGACTATTAGACCGGAGGACGTAATATGAGTATGACTTGTCCATTCTGCCGGGCGGATATCCCGGATGACAGCTGGTTTTGCGATCAGTGCGGCAAAGAACTGCATTTCTGCCCTGTCTGCCGCAAGCCTAAACGTGGCACACAGTGCGCAGCCTGCGGTTCGGACCTTGTGAGTGCGGAGGACTTCTTCTGCGAAACTGTTGGTTCTGTCGGGGAACTGTATTTGGTTGCTGAAGGCGTAAAAATCAAGTTGCGCGAGGGAGTTTTCGGCCGCACTCAGGGCGTGTATCCGGAATTTGCGGAAGACAGATATGTGTCCGGGAGGCACGGTGAATTCCGCTTCAGCGATGGTGTATGGCAGATCCGGGATCTCGGCAGCACGAACGGAACTTTTGTCGGCGTCCGCCGGCTTGACAAAGACCAATGGACGAACCTGGCCACTGGAATGACGCTGAAGATTGCGACACAAGAATATATACTGAGTGTATGATATTGAACGTCAATGCAATAAGCGACTGCGGGACAACTCGTGATGATAATGAAGACCTCGTAACACTCGGTGGAATAATGTTGCGGGACGGGAAGTTCACCGAAGAAGTGGAGTTCACAGGTGTTCCGGCTTACTATCTGCTGCTCGCGGACGGGATGGGAGGTCACGAGAAAGGTGAACAAGCCAGTTCGATGACATTGGAGCATCTTAGAGACTGCTTCTCGATGGGAGATATTGAGGTGGAAACTTTTGCTGATGACATCACCCTCTCTGTTCGGTATATAAGTAACAAGATCAACGCGATAGCCGGATACGAGAAACAGGAGCACCCTATGGGGTGCACGCTTACCGGAGTTGTGTGGTTGGAAAACAGGGCATGGCTCGTGAATGCAGGAGATAGCAGAACCTATCTTTTCAGGGATGGCGTCATAAAACAGCTTACCATGGATGAAGAGAATGAAGATGGCCTTTTGACCAACTGCGTTGGAGGTGGATGCGACACGGCACTTGCAGTCATGGAGATTACAAAAGATTTGCAGGATGGGGATATCATCCTGATCTGTTCTGACGGTCTTGGGAATGTGGTCAACGAGGACTATCTGGAGCATTTCCTGATGAACTCTGCTTTTCCAGCTGAAGAATTGGCTGAATGGGCAATGGAAAATGGTTCAACTGACAATGTCAGCGTAATAGCAGCACGCGTTGGCGGCGGGGAATTCGGAGATTCTGACGAATTTCCTGACGATGACGGACGATTCGACGCATGGGTTTGAAATTCATCAGGTATGTATTCAATAAAACTTTTATTCTCAAAGACTTCTGAGTCTCTTGAAGGATGTAGCAAGTGGTGGGGCGCTCCTGATTTGCCGTCAGCCTCACCATATCCTGTCGTACATGTTACGGATGATAGAGATGAGTGGGATGAACCTCTGACTTTCCTTTGCCAGATTCGTTGTGAGGATATCGCAGCCCTGGATCCGGACGGGCTGTTGCCGCACGAGGGTATGCTCTATTTTTTCGCTGCTGTGGATTATTTTCTGGGATATGACGGATGCCCCCTGCATACACCTATCGGTCCGTGGTCTTCAGAAATCGTCCGGGTCATATATAGTCCGACCTGTGATGGACTCGAGCCTTACGAGATGCACTGGGATGACGGCACAGATGTATTCCTGCCGGCCGAGAAGTTGGACTTCGAAGCCTGCGGTGCTTGCGACGAGGGCTTCAAACTGCTTGGAAGACCGTATATTATAGATATTAATGAAGAATATGATGACGATTATGTCTCCCTGCTCCAGATTGACGAGAATGAAGATTGGGGCCTTCGCTTTTATGATTGTGGTATGTTGTTCCTGCTCCTGCGCAAATCGCAGTTGCTCGGGAGAGACTGGCAGAGGACAGTCGGTTGTCTCTATTCCTGCTGATAATTTTACTGAAACAGAAATTATGGATAATCTGAAAAAACTTGGAGGCTATTTCGCCGAGATGGTGGAAAACAGCAACACTCTCGGCGCACTCTGGAAAAACATACCTCTCGGGCATCAGGCATTTGAGCTGATGAAGGAAGGATTGCCGCTCCGCGTCAAAGGGGAACTGACACCTTATACACGAATTGTTCTGCTTAACAAAATGATGGGCTGTATGCCGGAAAGGGACTGTGCCAGATTCATCAGTAAAGTGCAGGAATATCAGATGGGTCTTTTCTGCCTGATATGTAATGAGGATCTTCCGGAAGATATGGAGATTGACGAGTATGAAGGGACCCCCGAGAAGTATGTCAGGGAATATGGTGAGAATGAGCATAAGCAAAGTATGAAGAGGATACAGGACTATCTCAATCCTGGAATAGCTATGGAAGAATGGTGCAATAAGTATGATGCCAGACTCAAGTTTGATCCGGTGGAAAGAACTCAGGAATGGGAGGACTGTATCTATGATGTGGAGCAGAAATGTGAAAGGATTCTTGAAGGCGAGAGAAAAGGTATGGGGTTCTGTTATTCATACTGGAGCGCCAAGAAAGCCGTCCTGGCCAAGCACGGTATTCAGTGGAATAGTCCGTCTGTAATGAACCCGGGTGTAATGTTCGATTAAACTATCCAAAATGAAGAAGATTAAATATAAAACCAGTGTAACTCTTCTGGTCGTCCTGGCCAGTCTTGTATGCATACTTATTTGCTTGATGGTCATACGTATCTTCAGCCCTGGAGAAGAGGCCGTCGTCGGCATTTTTTCCTTGGCCGCAACACTTATTGGAACCATCTTCATTGCCATAGAGCTGAAAAACAGTTCGGAAGTCACCTGCAGTGAGATGTTGATAGATCTGAACAATTACTTCCATGACAGTGACCGTCTGATGAAAGTGTATGAAGTGCTGGAGAAGTGCAATGACGAGAAAGACTATACTGCCGGCCAGTGGAAAGATGTTTCCAGTGTCGAGGTTGCCCAGTACTGTACATTCTTCGAGAATCTCTTCCTTCTTTACAGACATCACATCGCCAGCATCGATGATCTGGATGATCTGTTCGGATACAGATTCTTCAGCTTCGTAAACAATCCTTACATTCAGGAGAAATACATCTTCCCGACATCTTCGTCCTATGCCGAGATTTTCGAACTGTACAAAGTCTGGATCAGGCACCGCTGTCAGGAGAACAACGGAGCCAAGGGATGGCAGCGTCATATTCCTTGTTCGGATTACATCATTCCGTATGAATATCTCGACGGGAAGCTTTATCTGTATGATTATGGCACCGAGACTTATAACAAGTCTTTGAGAGTCTTTGAGGCTAAAGGGAAGAGGTTCGAGATGCGCCAGCTCGGATTTGACAGCATCAGCACAATAATACGCCTTCAAGACAAGGTGGTGGATAACATTGAGGACAAAGATTCATATTACGCTCTTTCACGTGCGGAAATCCTTGAATCCGTCCAGATGGACTATGTGGCAGGCATTTTCAATGAGGATGATGAAATGGTTGCATTTGCCGTGATAGTAAGTAACAGGACCGGAGGCAGAAGTCTCGCGGTCGATTTCGGGCTTGCACCAAACAAGTGCTTCACTTTTGATGCTGTATGCTCTGATCCGGAGTGGCGCGGCTATGGTTTCCACAGGCAGTTCATCAAATGGACCGTGGAACTTTCAGAGTCCGCTGGTATCGGGAACATACTTGCTACCGTATCACCGGACAATGCTCCGAGCCGACTGAATTTCCTTGCCGAAGGGTTCACTGTCAAGGATACGAAGACAAAGTATTCGAGTCTCAAAAGAAACCTTTTGCTTAAGAAGTTGTTTTGAAATGATTAACTTCAATACTTATGCTTCTTTTTCGCATATTTTCCGATGCTTTTCAGCCGCTACCCGGCGGGCTAAAGCCCTGCTGCTCGGGTCGCAGGCATCAAAATGCCTGCTTTTAACCACTCGCGACCCCATTGCGCCATCAAATCATCAAAAAATCTACTGAAAAATAACCTATAATAATTTTCGTGAACCATTTCAAAACAACTTCTAAGTGTCTAACTGATTAATTAATACAATTACCTCCCCCTTGAAATCATTACTTGAAACAAGTTCATAAATCTCTGGGAAGTCCTTCTGGAACAACTTTCGAAGTTCGGAGGAGGAGATCGAAAGATGCTTTTTCGGCCATTTCCAAGCAAAATAGAGCCGATAATTGTCAAATGGGACGGCATTGTGTCATTAAACGGACCTGTAAGCCGCCGGGGTAATTCCTGTCTTCTTCCGGAAGAACTTGTAGAAAGCCGGAACGCTGGAGAAATGCATATCGTACGCAATCTCCTTGATGCTCATATCTGAATATTTCAGCAGGTTCTTAGCATCCAGAATGATGAAGGAGTCTATCCATTCAGGGGCCGTTCTTCCGCTCACTTCCTTGATGAACTTGGACAGATACTTCGAGGTCAGCAGCAGTCTGTCGGCATAGAATCCGATTTCGTGTTCCTCTTTGTGATGGTCAGCGACCAGTTTGAGAAAGTTCTCGAATACCGTGTTCGCTCTCTTTGTCCTGGCCGGAAGGGAGAGGTGGGCGACATCCAGCCGGTTCCTCCACATTGTCCCGAGCAGGTAGAAAATGGAGGTGCCGAGTGACTTGACCGCCTCCACTTTGTTCGGGATATCAAGGGACAGCAGAGTCTCTGCGAGATCAAGATATTGTTTGAAAAGACCTCTCTCATCTTCGTTCAGGCGGATGCACGGGTTTTCCAGAGCCAGGAGACTGTCTTCGTACAATTTGCTGAAGTCCATTCTCACTCCTGTGATAAAGGCTTCTGTCGATGCCACAAGCACGAACTGCAGTTTTGACAGTTCGGATTGGTCCATTGCTTCGACTTTGGCAATGTTTCCTGGAGTATATATAATCAACGAGCCGGCTGAAACTTTATAGGATTTGAGGTTGATGTCCAGTGAAAAACTGCCATTTATGCAGAAAAAAGCCAGAAATCCGTTGAACCGCACGGGATATTTCATAAACTCGAGAGATTCGTTGTATCCCAGTTTCGCGATGAAAAAATCATTACCCAGTTTGCGGTAGGAAAATTCAGGCATCTGTTTCAGGAGGTCCGGTATGTCAAAGTTGTGTCTTTCTGTCATAATATCAGGCCAGACTATTTCTAGTCTTTATTGCATATTTTATTATCAATTATGCTATAAAAGAGCCAAATGGATAATTAATATGGCAAATATAGTATAATTATGGTTGATTTGGGACTTGTTTTTGTAACTTTTCACCCGAAAATTTAAAGAATAATACATGAAAATTGCAGGATTCATTATGTCCGTGGCAGCCCTTGCCATCGTGTCAAGCTCATACGGACAGGAGCGTCTAAGCCTGGAAGAGTGCAGGTCTATGGCCGTTTCAAACAACAAGGCTCTTGAACAGGCGAGAATCAGTTCCGGGATGGCTCATTACGACAGGGCCATAGCAAGAGCAAACTTTTTTCCGAACATTTCGGCATCCGGTACATATCTGTACAACACCTTGGATGTGTCGTTGATTGACAGTGAAAAATCCGCCGCACTCCAAAATGCGGGAACCGCAATCCAGGGAAGCATTGCCGATAAGATGGATGCTCTCACTCAGGCGATTATGACCAATCCTGCGCTTGCCATGGAATATATGCAAAGTCCCATGTGGCAGACCGTTCTCGGTATGCTTTCGCAGACCGACATTTCGCAGGCGATAAACGGAATCGGCTCCAGTATCGATGACCTGCTGCATCCTGACCTTCATAACGTGGTCCTTGCCGGGGTTTCCTTGCAGCAGCCTGTTTTCGTGGGAGGTAAGATCATCGCTGCAAACAGGATTGCCGCCCTTGCCGAAGAACTCGCCGAAAGCAAATATGACGCTGAGTATGCACGGACAATTGTGGACATTGACCAGGCATACTGGCAGATTGTCTCCATCGCCGCCAAGAAGGAATTGGCGGAGAATTACTCCAATCTCCTGAAAACAATGGAGCGCGACGTGCAGATATCGGCCGATGAAGGTGTTGCCACTCAAGGCGATGTGCTGACTATTAAGGTAAAGGCCAACGAGGCGGATATGATGCTGACAAGGGCCGCCAATGGCCTCAAACTGGCGAAGATGCTCCTCTGCAAGCAGATAGGACTTCCTCTCGATACGAATGTGATGCTTGCCGATGAAGGCTGTGCTGACATCGCGCTGCCCGGGGATCGCACAGTTCTCTCAATGGAAGAGATTACAGCAAGTAGGCCGGAACTCAGGAGCCTTGACCTGGCATCACGGATATATAGTGAGAAAATAAAGGTCGCGCGTGCGGATATGATGCCGCAAATCGCTCTGACCGGCAATTACTTTCTGACCAATCCAAGTATGGCCGACGGTTTCCGGAAGGATTTCCGCGGCTTCTTTTCGGCAGGAGTTTCCTTAAGGATACCCATCTTTCACGGATTGGAAGCTCTCAAGAAGACACAGAAGGCCAAACTGGAGGCGGACCTTTACAGATCGAAGTATGATGACAGTATCAATCTTGTGAATCTTGAAGTATCACGGCTTCATGCGCAGCGTGACGAGGCTCTGGAGCGTCTTCGGATGGCAAAGAGCAACCTCGACAGCGCTGAGGAGAATCTGCGTGCCGCCACCGTCGGTTTCGAGGAAGGTGTGGTGGAATCCAATGTGGCTCTGGCCGCCCAGTCTGCCTGGCTCCAGGCTCATACGGAGTGTATAGATGCCGGCATCGAACTGCTGATGACGGATACAAATCTCAATCGTGCAGAAGGACAATATTCATCGGACAAATAAAAAAAAAGAACCAGATATGAAAAAGCATTACAATGTAATTATAGGACTAACCGTCCTTATCGCCCTGCTCGCAGTGATAGCTCTGGCAGGATTCTTGGCAAACAAACCCAAGGCAATGACGCTTCAGGGCGAGGCCGAGGCAACGGAATACCGCGTGTCAGGCAAGGTCCCCGGAAGAGTTGAGGAAATCTATGTACGGGAGGGGTCTATGGTGCACAAGGGTGATACTCTTGCATTTATAGATTCCCCTGAGGTAAGGGCCAAACTTGCCCAGGCTTCGGCTGCACGGGACGCGGCAATGGCCCAGAGCCGGAAGGCCACGAACGGAGCACGCCGGGAGCAGATTACCGGTGCGTACCAACTTTGGCAGCAGGCCATTGTCCAGGAAGATGTGATGAAGAAATCATTTGAACGCACCAGGCGCCTCTTCGAGCAGAATGTTGTCTCCGCTCAGAAGTATGATGAGGTCAAGGCAAAATACGATGCTGCTGTCAGCCAAACGCTGGCCGCAAAGAGCCAGTATGATATGGCTGTAGCCGGAGCCCGCCAGGAAGATAAGGATGCCGCCCTGGCGCTTGTGCACCAGGCGGAAGGGGCAATACAGGAGGTCCAGGGCTATATGAGCGAACTCTATCTGACATCTCCTGCCGATGGCGTCATATCGTCAGTATATCCTAAAGCGGGAGAACTTGTGGGTCAGGGCGCTCCGGTTATGACAGTCACTGACCTGTCCGATATATGGTTTACCTTCAACATACGGGAAGACTATCTCCACGGGATGAAGATAGGGGACAGGATTGCCCTGACCATTCCCGCACTCGACGGGAAGAGATGCCAGGCCATTGTCAACTACATCGCAGTACGCGATTCATATGCCACCTGGAAGGCAACCAAGGAAATAGGGCAGTATGATGCCAGGACATTCGAGGTGCGCGCCGTCCCGCAGGAGCATATCGAAGGTGTCCTTCCCGGGATGACTGCATTAATTGAACAGTGATGTCCAGGAAGAATCTAAAGGACGTAATCCTGAGGGAACTCGGAATCTGGAGGAAGCGGCCGATCTTTGTGATTGCTCCTCTGGCGGTAATGACATTCTGCTCGGTCTTCTATCTGACCTTTCTCGGGGACGGGCTTCCTTCCGACCTTCCCATCGGAGTGGTGGATAATGACAATTCGTCCCTTTCGCGCAACTTCGTCCGCCAACTTGATGCGACGCAGCTTGGCAAGGTCATCCGTTACGACACGTTCGCTGACGCAAGGAATGATATGCAGACCGGGAAGATTACCTCCGTATGTCTCATCCCGTCAGGATTCAACAGCGACCTGCAGGCCAGCAGGCAGCCTAAGATTACCATTTATATCAACGGCCTGTATTTCGTTGGCGGGGCACTGTCCTATCAGGATCTGCTGACAATGATTTACCTGACCTCGGGTGCCGTGCAGAAACAGATGCTAGAAGCCAGGGGGGTCCCGGCATCGCAGATGCAGGGGCTGCTGCGTCCTGTCAACATAGACCTTCACAAGATTGGCAATCCGTTGACCAGCTACAATGAATGCCTTTCCTCCAATATACTTCCAGGGACGTTGCAGATGATGATAATCCTGATTCTAATCTATTCTCTCGGCATAGAACTGAAATACAACAAGTCAAGGGAACTGCTGGAGACAAGCGGCGGCTCCATTTGCGTGGCGGTGGGAGGAAAGATCATTCTCTACACTGTTTTCTTTACATTGCTCGGGATGCTTGTTGAAGTGCTGCTGTACTCCTGGATGCATTTCCCCCTTGTCGGCTCGATATGGAATATGATGCTTGATATGCTGCTTCTGGTGCTCGCCAGCGAGGCCTGTGCAGTGTTCATCATCGGTATCTGCCCGATATGCCGGTTCGCCCTGAGTCTCGGGGCCATATTCAGTGTGCTGTCCCTCAGTTTCACAGGATTCACCCTTCCTGTGGAAGTGATGCAGAGGATACTTCAGGGATTCCCGTATATGTTCCCGCTGCGCCATTACTACCTGTTCGGAGTTCAGGAGATAATGTACGGAAGCGGTTTCGCCGGATGGTGGCCGGAGGTGATATGGCAGCTGGCGTTCCTGATACCGCCTGTTTTCGTGCTGCCAAGGCTGAAGTCAGCTTATGTGAAACTAGATTATCCAAAGAACTGATATGGGAGGATTGAAGAAATGGTTCGGTGACGCCGTGCTGATATGCCGGCGTGAGTTGAAAAGGATTGTAGGCGACGGAGGGGTAATGCTCATATTCTTCGTTGCAGGTCTGGGATATCCGCTCCTGTACAACTGCGTGTATCATAACGGAATACTAGAGGACACCCCTGTTGCCGTGGTCGATGAGTCCCACAGCGTCCACAGCCGCAGGTATATCCGGAAGGTGGATGCCACCCGGGAACTGCGCGTGGCTCAGAAGTGCACGACAATGGCGGAGGCGGAAGAATTTATGCGTCAGCGCAAGGTAAAAGGCGTCCTGTATTTCCCTAAAGATTTCGGACGCAATATAGACGAATGCCGCACGGCGACGCTTTCCATCTATGCCGATATGAGCAGTTTTCTCTATTACAAAAACCTGATGCTCGGGGCAAACTTTGTGATGCTCGATGAGATGGAGAAGATAAAGATTGAACGGTATGGTACAGGCGGAATGTCCGACCAGGAGATTTCCCAGCTGATTGAGGCTATACCATACGAAGAGAACAATCCGTACAACAAGACTTTCTCGTACTCCATCTTCTTCCTTTCCGCAGCCTTGCTGCTCATCATACAGCAGGTTATGTTCTACGGCGTGTGCCTGTTGGCGGGAACGGCACGAGAGGAGGGGAGCAGCTATTTTCTTTTATGCGGCCGTGCCGGAGGGCCTTTTGCGGGAAGCGTCGTCGCCGGGAAGGCGGCGGCATATTGGCTGATTTTTATGGCCATCGGCGTATATATCGCCTGCCTTGTGCCGGCTATGTTCGGATTGCCGCAAAGAGGCAGTTTTGCTGACATACTGGTGCTGTTGCTTATCTATGTCACCGATTGTGTTTTCTTTGCAACTGCGTGGAGTTCTCTCTTCCACAAGCGTGAGACGGTGCTGGTGACTCTGCTCTTCATTTCGCCGATTGTAATGTTCCTGACCGGATTTTCCTGGCCGGCATCGGCATTCCCGAAATTCTGGAGACTCTTCTCGTATATATTCCCGACATCGTTTGCCTGCCCGGCGTTCATCAATCTGAACACTGCGGGATGTGAACTCTCACAGGTTGGGAGTCTGTTGAACGCAATGGCTATCCAGACCGGAGCATACTGTCTCATCTCGGTACTGGCCGAAAACCTTGAGGGCCGAAAAAAAATCAAGGTTCTCAGTCGAGAACCTTGATTTTGATATTTCTGTAACTTACCCGGTCGCCGTGGTCCTGGAGCAGGATATGCCCTGAAACCTGGTTTCCGAAATTCACCCAGTCCCTGTATTTGCTGTATGCCACAAGGGCGTTCCATTCCTGAGTGTTGCGTTCATATTCGAGGAGTTTCACATCGTTGAGCCAATGCTCCACGTGATTGCCGCGGACAATGATGGTTGCTTTGTTGAATACCCCTTTCTTGAAAGGTTTGTCTGCAGGCGCGGGAATCAGGTCATACAGCGAACCGAGCTTGCGGTTTCCCTTGACTCCGAGTTTTGCGTCCGGATGGAGCTCGTCATCCAGAATCTGGAATTCACATCCTATTGAAGAGGCGCCTGCACCGCTGTCATTTATGTCGGGATTGACGAAATATTTGATTCCGCTGTTGGCTCCTTCCGTGATTAGGAATTCGACGGTCAGAATGAAGTCGGAGTATTTCCTGACAGTTATTATGTCGCCGCCTCCACCGGACTCGGCACCGTCGGCTTTCTGGACTGTAAGAACGCCGTCTTTGATTTCCCATCCTTTTTCGGGGAATGATTCGCCCCTTGCGCTTTTCCATCCTTCAGTGGTCCTGCCGTCCCATAGGAGTTCCCAGCCTTCTTCCATTTCGGCTTTGGTGAGGGTGTTGACTGGAGTTTCTCCGTTCTCTCCGGCATTGTCGAAGAGGTCCTGAAGATATTGCCTTGTCCTGGCAAGATATTCTACATTGTCACCGCTCAGTTCACACTCGATTGTCACGCCTCCTGAAAAACCGTTCCTTTTGAGTTCAGCCATCACTGCCGGGAAATCAACGTCACCTGTCGGAATCGGAACTTCGGAACCAAGATGGTAGGGGTCCTCAGGATCGGGATATTTGCCGTCCTTGGCGTGGAATTCCTTGACAAGGGGACCGAAAAGTTTGACGGCATCCAGTGAATTGGACTTCCCGTACATAAGGAGGTTGGCAAGGTCGCAGTTGATGAAGAGATTGCCCGTTCCTATATCCTTGATGGCGCGTATCAGTGTGATGGGGGTCTCCTGGCCGGTTTCGAAATAGATCATTATTCCGCGCTCCTTCGCATAATTTCCCAGATCTCTCATAACCTTCACGAAATCCTTGTACTGCTTTGAAGCGCAGTCTTCAGGTATGAATCCGAAATGGGAGTGCATTGCGGGGCTGCCGCACTGGACGCAGAATTCAATCATCTCGTGATATACCTGCACTTTTTCCTTTCTCTCTTTTTCAGGCACAAGACCGATTGTAGAGGGTCCTTCAGTGAAATTCCATCTGCAGTCCGAGCCGGGAACACCGACAACGGTGGTGACGGGAATGTTGTACTTCGCAGACGCTGTTCTTATCTGCTTTGCAAGTTCCGGAGTGCACTTTGAGCGATTGTAATTTATTTCGCAGGAGGTGAATCCGTTGTCGTGGAGTTGCTTGAAACTGCTGTCGATGTTGTCCAGGTTATAAACAATCGTACCGATGGTTATCTTCTGCCCGGCTTGAAGGGCACCCGACAGCATAAAAATGGCACACAGTGCCGCAATTGTCGTTCGTTTCATTTTTATGTGATTTATTGGTTTGTTGATTCTGTCCTGTTTTGACTGGCATATTCACAAAGATAACCATAATCGTTATATTTGCACATTATATCTTGAAGGTTATGTCTGCTTTTATCCGACTTGAGGCTTTTCTCTTCCTTTTTCTGCTGTCAACCGTCTGTCTTGCCGGAGGGACCGACGATGTCAGGTATTCTGAGGATGACGTGCGGAATTTCAATGAAGTGATGGAGATTCTCACTCCGATGCGGGATGCCTCCCTGAGCGAACTTGTCATTGTCGTCGCCCGTCATTTCATCGGTACGGAGTATGTGGCATCGTCGATAGAAATCGAACCGGAAATGCTGACCGTCAGCACCACTGAAACGGACTGTATGCTATTCGTTGAAATGTGTCTGGCAATGAGCCTTACGGCAAAGGGGGATTCCCGGGATTTCGCATCGTACTGCGACAACCTGCGGAAACTCAGGTACCGTGACGGAGTGGTGGACGGATATGCTTCAAGACTGCACTACACTTCCGAATGGATAAGGCAGGGGGAGAGCAGGGGAGTCTTTGAAGAGATAACCGGAGATCTGGGAGGGGCGCCATACATCCAGAAATTCAATTTTATGTCCGCGCATCCCCAATATTACAGGCAACTGAAGGCCAATCCCGCTGAAATCGCACGCATCAGGGAGGCCGAGAAGAATCTCGAGAAGTATGAATATCGAGTGATTCCGAAAGACAAGTTGGGGAAGGCGGTCTCCGGAATAAAGACCGGGGATATCGTCTGTTTTGACCAGAATACCGCTGGCCTTGACATAGCCCACGTCGCGTTTACCCTTTGGGAAGGAGACAAACTCACTTTCATCCACGCATCTTCAAAAGCCGGAAAAGTGATTGTCAATGCCGTGCCTCTGCTCGAATATACCCGCGGAATAAAGTCCCACGACGGCCTGCGCGTCGTAAGGATGAAATGATTGCAATCTGAATCAAACCAATGGAATATGAAAATAGTAAGACTCATCGGCCTTTGCGCTGCAGCGGCTTTTGCATTTGCGGCCTGCAATTCTGAAGACAAGGCTCTCAAGAAAGAAATTCTCAGCGACTCAAGAATGGATCGGGTCTATGCCCTCGGACTGGAGACTCTATCTTCGGGCCTGAATGCAGGTTCTTCGTACGTTGAGGTCTGGATAAGGGATTTCAACACCTTCATCAAACCCGCAATGACCGTCAATGACCATTCCGTCATCCGCGATGCTCTTGACAATTTCTGCAAGTTCCAGGGGGCTGACGGCAATATCGTGGACGGTTACACTCCCAGGGAAATTGTCGATGCCGGTGATGCCGTGGATTATGATTTCATATCATCGGAATACGCTCCGGAATATTTTGCCCACAAGAACAGAGTCGAGACCGACCAGGAATCCTCTTTCGTGCAGGCCGTAGCCGCCTATGTGAAGAAGTCCGGAGATACTGCCTATCTCTCTCATAATGTGGCAGGAATGACCGTTGCTCAACATATGCGCAAGGCCCTCGAGTACCTCTGGGAGTGCAAGCGCGATGAGAATTACGGTCTTATCACGGGCGCGACCACGGTTGATTGGGGCGACGTGCAGCCTGAACACGGTTGGGGAGTGGATATTGACAAGAATACACACTTCGCCATTGACGTCTATGACAACGCGATGTTCATCCTTGCCATAAACGACTACCTTTCGGTTGTGGACGACGGGGAATGGGCTGCCCGCAGGGATGAGATAGCAGCCAATGTACGGAAACATCTGTGGGACGAGGAAAGGTGCAAGTTCATACCTCATATCTATCTGAACGATTCTCCGTTTCCCGAGGAGTTTGACGAGAATGCAATCTGGTATACCGGCGGCACAGGCATCGCCGCGCTTGCAGGGTTGATGTCCGATGAGGAACTTGCGTCAAACAACCGTCAGTTCCTGGCGAATATGCGGGAGGCCGGTGCGCAGTCGATATGCCTAACTGCATATCCTCCTTATCCTGAAGGATATTTCGACAACTCCGGTATGCAGCCGTATATGTATCAGAACGGAGGCGACTGGACCTGGTACGGTGTACGTGTACTCTGGGCACTGATTGAACGGGGAATGGTCAAGGAAGCGTATGAGGAATTCTCTCCTATGCTTGACAGGGTGATTGCCAATCAGGGATTCAACGAATGGTATAGTCCTGACGGCACACCCCGCGGTTCAGGAACCTTCAGGGGGGAAGCGGGCGTGATGATCGAGACTATCGACCGTCTGCGTGAATGGGCCGGCAGATAATTCCGGAAGTATCGCGACTACCGCGATTTGTCATTTGGTGGTGAGGCCGAATGGTATTCCGATTTTCCTCTTTCAAAGTGTTCCTTTCATTTTCATCGCCACCGAAAGGACATAGGATGAGTCCCGGTTGACGACAGTTTCAAATTGGACTCCCTGCGCTTCAAGGAGGACATTCTTCATATTGTCCCTGATTCCTTCGCCTGTCAGTTTCAGGAAACTTTCCTTGCGGGTCCATATACGGGTGAACTCCACTTCAGGGGTCTCGGACATTTCTACAACCGCGTTTTCTTCCCGGTTGAGAACAAGGTCTCTGATTTCTCCGCCCGGCTGAATCACCTCGATATCGATGCCGACCGGGCAGTCACAGACGGCGCAGGCTATCCCTTTTCTGCAGTGGCTTATATTGAAAAAAACCTCCGGGTACTCTTTGAGATAGGGCTTGCCGTTTTCTCCGTATGAGAATTCGGGGCATTTGTTCAGACCGTAGTTTGTGAGAAGCATCTGTTCAAGCATAAGAAACGACTTTGCACAGAGGAATCTGTCAATGGGGAGACGGTATGAAAGTGCTTTCTGACGACGCCAGTAGGGAAGGAGGGTAAGAATTTCCTCCAAGTTGACAGGTTCTCCTTTTATATCGAATGTGCTGATCATTGTATCACGTTTCTGCCCGATGTCGCGCGGATGCAATCAATGAGTGGCAACAATATCATCCTCGGAGAATCTCGCCTGTCTTGGCATAAATCGGGCAATTGTTATGTAACACACGCAAAGATACAACATTATTCCGAACGAATAAAGTTGCACATAACGGAATTTATGTAAATTTGCGCGGCGTCATACGGATTCTGATATGCGTCAGAAGAGATACATATAATAGATGAGACTGGTGATTCAAAGAGTCAGGGATGCTTCCGTCACTATTGACGGAAAGATTGTATCCGGCATCGGGCAAGGTCTGTTCATCCTTGTCGGTGTGGAGAATGGCGATACTGAGGAAGATGCAAAATGGCTCGCTTCCAAAACCGCCGGGATTCGCATCTTCAATGATGATGAAGGCGTGATGAACCGCAGTGTGGTGGATGTCGATGGGGAGTTGCTGGCCGTTTCGCAATTTACCCTCACTGCATCCACGAAGAAAGGCAACCGCCCGTCATACATTCGCGCCGCCGGGCACGAACTGGCTGTCCCGATGTATGAGAAGTTCTGCCGGTTCCTCTCTGAAGCGGCAAACCGTCCGGTTCTCAAAGGCGTTTTCGGTGCCGATATGCAATGTTCTCTTATCAATGACGGGCCTGTCACGATAATCATAGATTCAAAAATCAAAGAATGACAGGATTTCTGAAATAAATTTGCGGCTTCAAAATAAAGGATAGACGGATGCGGAAATTCAGACTACTCTCATTAAGCCCGATGGCGCTGTTCCTACTTGTTTACGTTACGGCTTCCGCCGTTGTTGGGGATTTCTATAAGGTTCCTGTAAGCGCGGTGTTTCTTCTTGCCTGTGTTTTTGCCGTTTTAATATCAAAAGGCACGCTCAGTCAACGGTTGGCGTCATTCTCCAAAGGTGCGGGAAATCCTGATATCATTTTGATGATATGGATATTTATCCTGGCCGGTGCTTTTGCCGGGGTGGCCAAGGATATGGGAGCGGTTGACGCAACGGCGCAGCTTGCTCTGTCTGCCATCCCATCCCAACTGCTATATGCCGGGTTGTTCCTGACCGCCTGCTTCATATCATTGGCGGTTGGAACCAGCGTCGGGACCATCGCCACCCTTGCCCCCGTTGCCGCAGAACTGGCGGCAACTTGTGGTGAAAGCAACTCTTTTATGGCTGCCATCATAATTGGAGGAGCCTTCTTCGGAGACAATCTTTCATTTATTTCCGACACCACAATCGCCGCTTCACGTGCTGCAGGATGTGAGATGAAAGACAAATTCAAGACAAATATAATAATCGTTCTGCCCGCTGTTCTTATTGTAACTGCAATATATCTTTGCCACGGTTGGAATTTGTCTGTCGAGTCTCCTGCGATTGCGGGTGAATGGTACAAGGTTCTCCCTTACCTTCTGGTGATAGTCCTGGCTTTGGCCGGAATGCACGTCACTTTAATCTTGAGTGCCGGCATTGTCTCCGCTTCCATTGTCGGGTTTGTGTCCGGGACCTTCGACTGGATAGGATTTCTGATTTCTGTCGGGAACGGCATCGCTGGGATGACCGAACTCATAATCATCACGATTATGGCAGGCGGAATGCTTGAACTCATACGCAAAGGTGGCGGACTTGATCTCATCGTGGAGACTATCACGAAGAACATCAGAAGCGGGAAAGCCGCCCAGTTCAGCATCGCAGTTCTGGTGGCGTTTGCAAATATATGTACCGCAAACAATACCATTGCAATCATCACGACCGGAGGTATTGCCAATGATATTTCAAAGCGTTTCGGAATAAGTCCCCCAAAGACAGCGAGCATCCTCGATACTTTTTCCTGTTTCGTGCAGGGATTGATTCCATATGGGGCTCAAGTCTTGATGGCGGCAGGCCTGTTCGGCATTTCCCCGGCCACAATTCTCCCTGTGCTGTATTATCCGATAATAATGGGACTGTTTGCAACACTGTCAATCGTCTTCGATTATCCGCGCCATAAAAAATGCGTGGCGGTTTGTCGCTGAAATCAGTCACTCCGATACATCATATCACGGGAAGCCGTGAGAGTTCAATAACCGTTTTCAATTCCAATATGCAAAGACTTATATTACTGGTAGCCGTAGTTACCCTATGTTCCTGCAGCGGAAACACCGACTTCGGGAGGACATTCACCAACGTCAACAAATGTATGGCCCCTTTCGGTGAAGATGGGAAGGCTGTCATCTTCAGTGCTGAAGGCGAGGGGAGGATAGATAATATCTATCTGTGCGGAGATTTTGACAACTGGCATCATCCGGGACAGTGCCTTATGAACGTCTATTGTGACGGAATGCTTTGCGTCAGCGGCAAGATTTACGAACTGGCCTGTCTCAATATGTCCTATGTCGATGAGAAAGAGTATGAGAAAGTATTCCTTGAGACACCTCTTTTCTCGAAATTCGGCGCCCATAACAGCATAAGCCTCGATTTCAAGATTCCGTACTACAAGTCCTGCAAGGTCGAACTGGTCCAGCCTGAACCCGGCGTCAGGGACCAGATCTGGACAACTGTCCGCGCCAATACCAAGCCCGACATCGTATGGAACGGAGAGAAACTTCCGAAAGGTACCTTGTTCAAAGGTATCCGCACCGCAGACCGCAAGGTGCTCTCCGGCGATCAATACACGCTGATGGATACAGATAGGAAATCAATGGTCGTGGGTTTGAACCTTTTCCTCAATTCTGAGACGGAATGCTCGATGGAGGCCTGTATCAGGGCGTTCAACACACTGACGGATGATGTGGAATATCTGAGCAGCGGTCTTGAGGACTTTTTCCTCGGCACTTATTATTTCGACTCCGGGCAGTTCCTTGGATACAAATGCGGTCAGACCTGGCTCAAGAGGGAAGAGGGTACCGTGCAACTCAGCGCCTACAGGCAGTTCCCCGACAATCCGCTCTGTTTCAACCATCCTGTGAAAATCACCGTCCGCAATGGAGAGCAGAACGCAATCGACTCAGGGAGCGAAATGACCGACAATATCTATCTTGAGCGCGGCAATGCAGTGATAGGTGCCGTATGTTACTATTATGAGTGGTAAACTTTGTTCTATTCTTCTGTGAATACTTTCCCTATCTCGATGACATATACGGTATGAAATCCACCGTCGGATTTGCCATAGTGGCTGAGTATGCTCTTGTCTATGAAGTCGCACTCCTTCATGTCTGACTTGAATATCTTTCGCCCCTTTACAGTCATACGGGCCTCGGCAAAGGTCATTACGCCGGGTTCTATCTCAATCGGCGTCAGTCCGGCCTCCTTCACCTTGTCGCAGTCCCTGCCGCTTTTGCTGCCGCATATCTGAAGAGCCTTGCGGCAGGACTCCGGATAGAAAGACAGGGTGACTCTTTCGCTCTTCTCGATAAAGTCGTGGGTGTATCTTTCCGGCCTCACAAAGATGAAGGCCACGGGTTTGTTCCATAACCATCCGAATCCGCCCCAGGAGGCAGTCATAGTATTGAATGATTCCTTGTTTCCGGCAGTGATGAGCATCCACTGCTCACCGATCAGTTCAAAAGGATTCTCCTTTCCTAGTACGCTTAATTCTACTTCTTTCATAGTCGTATTGTGATACCTGCTGCTATAATTATATGCCTACAAATTTAATGAGATTCATCGGCATCGTCAAGACCTCGCAGGCTTCGGTCTTCACGCTGCCTGCCCCCACCGAGTAAGTTCTATTTTCCCGGCTTAATATGGCCAACCTGCTTTTTTAGGGGGGATAGCCACCTTGTAAGATGTTAAGGCGTTGATAATCAGCGGGCATTGTTTACGAACGATGGCTATCCTCGCGTTAAAAAGGAGGATGGCCATCGAATGGTGTTGAGCGGTGTCGGGGCAAAACACATTTTGAATACCTGCATTCGTAGCATCTTCAACGGTGGACATCCAAGTCACTCCGTCTTCCTTCAGCCCTTTCGGCAAAATGATGTAGCATATCTTGTCACTGCGGAATCTTGATATGGCAATCTGAAAGCCGTGAGGGTGTTCCCGGAACATCCGCCCATAAATGCGGCTTCGAGTATCACTCCGTCCTTAACGGCAATCCCTATTTGCTGGGAGCATACCCCATGAGGCTGCACATACATCACACGGATGCCCTCGGGGTTTGTCGTGTCTTTCAATACTGTTACATCTTCCATATTTCTATCATATTTTGGTTCAACGGACTGGAAGTCCCGCGCCTGCATCGTCAGCTCGATGCCCGACACTGTATCTGCCGTCTTTTGAGCGTTTGAAAGGAATGTTTTCTCCACTCGAGAATACGGTGGCGGTCTTCAACCTGTTGCCTGAATAGGGGATGAACACTGTATTGCCCTCAGCGCTCATGATATGGACGAACATCCTGTTTCCCTTATGGGTGGTCACACCCCAGCTCTGGGGAGGGACTGCGGTGCTGCGGGTGCCGTAGATGGTGTCACCAAACTCGTTCATAACCCACTCGCCGTCACCCATCATGCTGTATATGCCCCAGCATATCATAATGCCGAATTTATCGTCTTGAAACTCACTGCGTGCATCCGAAAAAGTTCTATCTCTTTTCCGCTCTCCCTCCAAGGGTGAATGATTTGGTCTGCAATTCGGAAGACTGGTACATAACCTCTGTCAATCATTTAGGATTCAACATCTTTTGGGTAGGTACAGATGATGAACCTGTTGGAGAGTAATCTGAACTTTCACTTCAATAAGGTGACTCGCAATCATATGGCATATCTTTGTCCGACATTGGGATTCAAAAATTCTTCCTGTATTCGGGGCCAATAAGTTTTTTAAGGTAGTCGTCAGGATTGTCTTCAGTTTCTGCGTTCCATCTGTTTGTCACGGAAAAGACAGAGCCGTCAGAATTGAGTATGACACAAAGGATGGACTCACCGTAACTGTCGCTGGGGAATGACTCGGCGGGTTTTTTCGGAACACGCCTGTAATCGTCTCTCAAAAGCAGGAAGAACCTGTACGTTCCGCCGAGAGAAAATCCCTCAAATGCTATCTCGGATACTGTGATGCACCAGTCGTCGGTCCATTGCTTGTATTTTTGAAGTTCCTCAAAAGAAGATACTTCAACCGACGAATATTGGGCGTCGGCAGGTGTGGTGTAATCCTCGGCGTACAGGTTAAGGTGATACATGTTTACAAGGCCGTCATAAGACAGACCGTTGAAATCGGAGTCGTAGAACTCTCCGGCCTCGGTTTTCGTGATGAATTTCAGGAAAAGGTTGAGACAGGTCAGTTCCGCGTCATCTTCCACGTTTACATCACCGTCTGTAACCCATCGGAGAATCCCGGGATAAAACTTGCATACGAATTCCGGAACGGCCTCTGCCAGTTCATCGACAAACTGACGGGCTTCCCCGGCATCCGCACCGGCTTCAACAAGCATCCGGACGGAGTCGGACTTAATATCAAGCTGAGAGTTATTCATTTTCATAAATTGATGTCCCGCTTTTGCAGAACCAAGGTGTAATAGAATTAAATTTCAAAGATTTTCGGTTGGTATGCCAATGCCTTGAAATCATCAAGAAGTGATGCATTTGAAAATACAATTCCATCCTTCTTGAGAACCCCTTGTGCGCTATGCGCGTGGCCGAAAAGGTGGTATTTCGGCCTGACCTCCATAATCCTTTTCCACAGAAAGAAGTTTCCCCATTGCTTGTCACCGGTCTTGTCCAGAATATCAAGCGGCGGCTCGTGAGTTACTACAATGTCCGCTCCTTCCGGGATGAGAGATTCCTTGTGGTCATAGCCCAGCCCGAAGAATTTAATTCCGTCTATTGTAACACCGCAATCTTGAAGGAAATGGACATTGTCAGGCAAATCCTCAATGTTGTCTGCATCCCTGAGGCACAGATCGTGGTTGCCCGTCACGAATATCTTGTGAGGATAGCGGAGACCTATGAACCAATTGAGGAAGTCCAGCACTTCATCCTCCGTCCCTTCTTCAGTGATGTCCCCACAGTGAACAAGCACATCGCCTTCTGGAAGATTATTCAGAAGATGGTGCTTGCCGTGAGTGTCGGAGATTTGGATGACACGCATTGAGTAATATATTACATATTTGGATACGTTTCAAATATTTCCCGCACTGTCTTATCTGAACAGAAAGCTCTTCTTTCGCCATAAATATTTATCACATCCTGAACATATGCAATGCGGTAATCAAGTTTCTTGCCTGTAACCTTTTCGCTCATTTCGATTGCCTTTACCCGGAATTTTTTTGAGAACTCGCTTACTTCTTCACCCCTGAATTGATATACAATATTGGCAAAATGCACAGTCTTGTTTGTCCCTAAGTCGTTCTCAAGCATAAACTTAAGGATTCCGAAAAGATGACAGGTTTCCTGTTTAGCATCAAACCAATCCATCCCTTCATTTTTTGATTCGTTAGATATATCTATGCAGAACTTTTGAAACTCTTCAGCCATTATTTTTTGATTGCCGAATCTCTTCAAGATAGGATAATCATAAACATATCCTTTCCCATCTGCTTTTTTATAACAATTCTGATGACCATCCTTTTCATAAGCCTTCCAATATGCTTCAGGAAGACATTTCTCATATTCCTTGTTATTTGCGGTTTCTGTGAATTTGCTTTCAATAAACCAGATGTCATTCTCAGTCTCAATCATAACATCCATGTTTGCCTTGCATTCTCTTCCTTTTGAGATAATCCCAGGCATTTTATACTCCAACTGTATGTCAATACAAGAATCATCTTCCGCCAACCAAGAATATATATCAAAAGCAAGACGTGAGGAACTGATTTTGCTCCAAAACTTGTCTTTCAACTCGTTCCCACATCCATTTATTAGTTGATCAAGGAAACATCTTTTTTCATCTTTTTTACTGTATGTCTGAGCAAGACGTGATTCATAAATAAATCGTTCATCTTTTTCTAGTCTTTTGCCTGTGTAATTTTTTACGAGGTTTCTTCTTGTGTTATTAATCATTGTTGTATTTTGAGTTAAGGTTATCAAAAATATTTCCGACATCGCATCTGAGATGCTCCGGACCCATAATCTCCACCCTCGTCCCGAAAGAGAGAACATCCTGTTTGAAATCATAATCCGGAGTTAGGAAGTATCTGAATACAGAATATTCATCTGTGCGTTCAATCTCTTCCTGGGAAGAATGAAGGGGGAGAGAGCGGAAATAGTTCGCCTGCATTGATGTGGCTTTAAGCGTGACAAATTCGGGCTTCATATCGGGATAGACCCTTGCCCCGTATATGCCGGAGAAGAACTCATGGGCGTTGAATTTCGCCGGCATCTTGAAGGAACGGCCCCCGATATTGGCAGAAACAAATCTGTCGAGAGCGAACATATGCGGTTCCTCGTCATTGCCCTTGTGTGCATACAGATACCACCTGCTTTTGTGCTGGCGAATGCAATACGGCTCCAAAATGAGGTCTGTCTCTTCTTCCTTACGGTAGCTCTTGTATCTGACCTCAATAACCTTGTTGTCACGCATTGCCTGAATCACGGTTGTGAGGTGTTTCTGGCTTGAAGGCACATCTTCAAAGATGATTCGGTCCTTCATCCCGGCGCTCTCATTCAGAAGACTGTTCAAGCTCAAGGCTTCCAGCATCCAACTCCGTATGGAGCCGCCACCAACCTCATCCTCGTTCTTGATATAGTAGGTGTTGTCTCTCCTGTCACAATCGATTTCTACGCCGAATACGTCTAAAATTGACTGAATGTGATTTAACAGAGTCCTTGGCGCCAGTTCCTTATACTCATCATTGACGGAACTTCTCATCCAAAGGCTTTGCAACTCCTTCAAGGTGAGATGCCCGTGGCTCTGCAACGTCTCAATGAGCCAGACATATGATTTGAAATAGTTCTTTGCCATACGATAGATTTGTCTCTTGTAAATTTAACACATTTGCATCGGCAAAACAACAGCCGATATTTTATGGCTCTCCGATTACATCTTCCCGGAGGTAGTCTGAGAGCCATTTTGTCAGGCAGGTGATTCTCTGTTTGTTGTAGCGTTTGATGTTCCACTGCCTGGCGTAAGTCGTGCGGCGGTCGTCGATGCGCCCCTTCGGGATCGCTATCCGCCACTCGCTGCGGGACGGGAAATCGAGGGTGAACTTGGTGCCGAATCTGAATGCCTGGGAGAGGTTGTTGTGCTCGTTTGTGAAAATCCCGGCGAGCACGGTTTCGAGGGTGCCGTTTTCCATCCAATCGATGAGGTGGCCGTTGTTGCAAATCTGTATCGTTTCTTTCATACTGCAAAATTACACCGCGCTTCGGCAAAAAATCGGCGTATCTCGAATTTTCTTCAGTTTTTTCAGACTGAATTTATAAACTCCTGATTTTTCCTCCATCCAGACCATATAGCCCGCTTTGGCCGTTTGTGCAACTGACGACCACACTGTCGTTGCCGGCAAAACTTACACCTATCACATTGCACCCGGAGAAGTGAATGTGGCGATATACTCCACCATTTTCAATTCTGTAAATCGTTGCCCTGTCCTTATAGCCGACAACGAAATATTCCCCGTTTGGAGATGTACCGGCACCAATCGCACCGGGTTCGTGAACTGAGTACTTGACATGGCCATCGGCCCTTGTCACCCTTACGCAGCCATTGCTTATGACTGCAAAATATTCTGACTGTCCCATATTATTTATGATTGATTGCTGTTTTGATTTGGGCATCCCTGATGAACCCGATTTTGACATTTCGCAGAATTTCCTTGTATCTGTCAGGAATTCTGGCTTTATAGTATGCTAGCTCCACACTCATCATGGTTCTGGAGATCGAATGACCCTTTTGAGAGAGCTTCGCGATAGGGACGTCAATCTTCCTTTTCACGGCTGCAACAAGCTCCGCATCATCTACTGACTTGAGAGCCCGCATAATTTTGAAGACCTGCTCCTGATAGACAAGCATACCATAAGATTCCTTCAGGATACTGTCCACTTCCGGAATTCCGGTTGCGGGGATGTCATTCTCAAGTTTACGCCTCTTGATTTCCTGAAGCATATCGAGAGTCTCCGGGCGAAATAGCGATTCGAACAGGCAGATGTCTGAAAAACATTCCGGCTTGAATTCTTTCAGAAGACGACTTCGCTCAGCTCCGTTAAAGCCGTAGATGTCATCAGTGTCTCCATCCCGGAAGATACTCAAAGCTTTTTTGTCCAGCTCAATTTTGGAAGGCTTGATTGTCCTTTCCACTGAAAGGGCCTTGATGATATCAAGGTTGATATTGTGAGTGATGGCCAGATGAAGGTTGAATAACTGCTGGTCGTCAGGAAGCACGATGTCGATAACGGATTCCTTTTCCGGGTTGAGCGAAATCGGGTACTCGCATCTATGGTTCAGGAACTCGACGGCTTTATCAAATCCGCCTGCGCTGGTCTCAATACGGAATTCTCTGTCCTGTTTGAATGAGCTGGTGAAGCGTGAGAAGGGGAGACCCCAACTTACAGGTTCGATGTCTGTGATTCCCAGTCCATAACAGAGAAGGGAGCAAGTCGGATATCCGTAGCCGGGTCCCACATATATATCCTTTGACTTCAGGTACCGGACCAAATCGGAAATGAGAAGCAAAGCGTCGGCTCCACCGTGGTCGTTGATGTAATCTAATTCATCATAAAGGCGGTTTGGCACCTGGCCGAAGGCCTTGAGGCGGAACACCGCCCGGTCTTTGAGTTTGTTTATCGTATCTATCATAGCGTGATTAGAGTTTAAAATTATTTCTATTTCTATATGGTGTGAGTGCCTCGCCGCAACGGTCGTCACCGCTGCCGCATTGGAGTCAGCCCGGCACTCAGAGGCTGGTGAAAGAAGTCAAGATGTCAAAGAACTATTTCGCGAAAGTCGACATTACTCTATACGAATACGATTTTTGTTCAAATTGAGAATCGGCTGCAGAGGCACATAGAAAGCCTATTCACACCGAATAATTAGTGTGCGTAAAATTGTGCGTATTTGATTTCTTTGGTTATATTTGCGTCATTATACGTTGAATTATGGCAGTCAGTTTCACTCTTGAGAAAAGAACAAATCGATATGGAGAATGTCCGATTAGAATTTCTTGGGCATTCGGAAACTTTCGATATCAGACCACACTTGGTTTTAGCATCAAAGCTGAAAATTGGGACAGCTTAAGGAAAGAAGTCAAAGCAGGAACGCACAATCTGGCTGGCGTTGAGGCAGATGTCATAAACAACAACATCAAGCAGATAAAAAGCGTTGTGTATGGAATTGAGACAGATTATAAAGCCAGAAAAAGAATTTTTCCGGCCAGCATGATGAAAGACGCCATTATTGATGCCAAATCATCAAAATTTCTTAGCTATCTTGATATCATCGAGAATTGGACTAAAAATGCTGCGTCAACTGAAGATAATAGGAAACGTTATTACCGTTCCGCCATGAAGGAATACTATGCCTTTATCTGCAATGCGTTTGACCGGTACAACCATGATGAATTCTATATTCTCCAAGAAATGTTCGGGAGTACTAAAAGAATCATTGTTCCAAAAAGAGACTTCGAGAAGAGAAAAGACGGATCAATGTGGGCTACGGCCAAATTTGAAGAAGTGACTGAAGACGAAGCATTGGGAAGAGTGAAAAAGGGTTGACATATTTATTTCGCAAATACTTTTTCCGTATGACTGCAAAATGAGATACTGAAACAATATCAATAGAAATCAGATGAGTTATGGCAATCGAGATTGAAAGAAAATTCCTGGTTGAGGGAGATTACAAAAGCCTTGCGAGCAGTTCGAGCCGAATCAGGCAGGGCTATCTCAACAATTCAGAAGGCCGCACGGTAAGGGTGCGTACCCGGGACGACAAGGCATACCTGACCATCAAAGGGCCAAGCAAAGATAATGGCCTGAGCCGCTTTGAGTGGGAAATCGAAATACCATACGCCGACGCTGTCGAATTGCTTGACTTGGCAATCTCTCCAATCATTGACAAGACACGCTTCCTTGTTCCATACTGCGGCCATATATTTGAGGTCGATGAGTTCTATGGGGCCAACGAAGGCCTTACGGTAGCGGAGGTTGAACTCGAATCAGCTGACGAGACCTTTGAAAAGCCGGAATGGTTGGGCAGGGAAGTGACGTCTGACAGACGTTATAGCAACCAGCAACTTTCGAATCATCCATATTGTGAATGGAGGTTGGATTAGCTGCACTTGATGCCTTCCATTCTTGAGATTGCAGTTTCGACTGTCATCCCGACAATGAGCTTGCAGATGCCCTGTGTGTTGCCTGAACATCCGCCGGCAAAGCCCGCTTCAAGAATGACTCCATCCTTGACCGCGACGGCAATCTGCTGGGAGCAGACTCCCTTGCAGGTGTTGGCATATATGATTCTTACTCCTTCAGGGGTTGTCTGATCTTGAACTTTTGTTACTTCGTACATGGCCTCATTGAAAACACAATTTACAAATATACTCTTTTTTGCCAGATGCACGAAGAGAGAGCGAAGTATGGAGACAAGCTACCGAGGAGGCTGGAAGATGCCGGTTTATTTTTTTGCTCAATCGACTCTTTGCAGGAAGATATTGTAAGAAATCTTTGACAGAAAGAGTGTCAAAATGATTGCCAATTTACTAACACTTGACATAAAGGGTGTAGAGTATTGGAGAAGATTGGAAATGTTTTGTTAAATTTGAGGGATAAAGCAAGATTTACCCAATGGCAAACAAGAACAGTAACTTAGGAGCGGCAAAAACAGCGAAGAATGATGAGTTCTATACGCAATACCTTGATATTCAGAAAGAGGTAAACGCTTATGTAGAATACAATCCGGATGTATTCAAGGGTAAGACTATACTCCTACCTTGCGATGATCCAGAGTGGAGCAATTTCACAAGGTTTTTCGTAGAGAACTTCGAGCTGCTTGGGTTGAAGAAACTCATCAGCACGAGTTATGCCGTGGAGAGCAAGAAAATCAAGGAATGGGAACCCACGTTGTTTGAGACAGAAGCCCCTCAATACGATGCCGATAAATCCAGGACCAACGGGAAAATCTTCATCCTTGACGGAGATAAAAACAACAACGGCACAATCGATGTCGATGACCTCAAATGGGAGTATCTTGAGGGCGACGGAGACTTCAGGAGTGAGGAAGTCAAGAAATTGCGTGATGAAGCCGATGTAATCATAACGAATCCGCCTTTCAGCCTTTGGAGAGAATTCCTTGCATGGATTCTTGAAGGGAAAAAGAAGTTTCTGATAATAGGCAATCAGAATTCAATAACATACAAGGAAGTCTTCCCTTATATTAAATCCAATGAACTTTGGCTCGGAGCAACGGGATTCTCTTCAGATATGGTTTTTGCTGTTCCTAAGGGAGCTGAAGTTGACCCGAAAGACCGTGCGAAAGCCGCAAAACTCGGTTATGAAGGTGACTACACTAGATTGGGCAACTCCTGCTGGTTTACAAACCTCGATCACGGCAGGCGCCATCAGCCGCTTCAGTTGATGACGATGTCAGACAATTTAAAATTTACTCGACATAAAGATGTCAAAAGCAACGGGTATCATAAATACGATAATTATGACGCTATTGATGTTCCATATGTAGATGCTATTCCATCTGACTATTGCGAAAAAATGGGTGTTCCTATTACTTTTTTAGACAAATTCTGTCCTGAGCAGTTTGAAATAGTTGGAAATGGTGATGATGTTGAATGGCTAAGAATAGCCGGCGCAGGAATTATTGGTCATGAGAATATTGCAAAACTTCGTAAACAAGGGAATAAAGCTCATGTTACCGCTAATATGACTTCTCTTTGTCTTACTATCAATGGGGTTATAACTCTTCCATATAAAAGAATAATAGTTCGCAAAATTATAGTGCCATGATGCAGAAAGAACTTCGCCTCGACATCACCATCGAGGACATTATCAAAGGATTCTCATATAACGAATCTGAAGGCAAGGGGCTGTACGGTCTTTCCGGGAAGCTCACCATCCAGCCGGAGTACCAGCGTAATTACATCTATGCCGAGAACAACGGCAAACGCGAAGTCGCGGTCATTGACTCCATTCTGAAGGGATATCCTATCGGCCTTCTGTATTTCAACAAGACCGGAGAAGATACATACGAAGTTCTTGATGGCCAGCAGCGCATCACTTCGATTGGGCGTTTCGCGACAAACAAATTCCCTATCTTCAAAGATGGGAACCCGATGAACTTCGGGCATTCCCTTCCTGCAGATCTGAAAGAGAAGTTCCTCAAGACTCCTCTGCTCATTTACGTTTGCGAAGGCACGGAGTCAGAAATCAAGGAATGGTTCCAGACCATCAACATTGCCGGTGTGCCCCTCAACGAACAGGAGATTCTGAACGCAGTATATTCCGGGCCTTTCGTTACCAAGGCAAAGTCTGTGTTCAGCAACAGCCAGAACGCCAACATCAACAAGTGGAGCCATTATATCTCCGGCAATCCGAAGCGTCAGGATTATCTGCATACCGCCCTTGAATGGGTAAGTCGCGGCAATGTGGGTGATTATTTGAGCAATCACCGTGAGGACACTGAAATCACCGAACTGGAGACATATTTCAACTCCGTCATCGATTGGATTGACAGTGTATTCGACACTACCGAGAAGGAAATGTGCGGTCTGCCTTGGGGAGAACTCTACGAACGATTCCACAACAATCCTTATAATCCGGCCGAAATTGGTGAGAAAGTCGCAGCGCTCTACGGGGATTACTATGTTAAGAACCGCAGGGGCATCTATGAGTATGTGCTCGGCGGCTGCATCGATACCAAACTTCTGGAGGTCCGTGTTTTTGACGAGCCTACCAAGAAGTCCGTTTATGCAAAGCAGACAGCATTGGCCAAGGAACAGAACCTATCGAACTGCCCGGACTGTGCACTCGGCCACGACGCCAACAAAGGCAAGATCTGGAAACTTGAAGAGATGGATGCTGACCACGTGACCGCCTGGAGCAATGGCGGCGCTACAGATATCAGCAACTGCCAGATGCTCTGCAAGCATCACAACAGGAGCAAGGGAAACAAGTAGTTCATTACGAGACTCGATCGTTATGCTAAAAAATATTGAACCATACAAACTGCCTGACGGCACATATGATTGTGACATCAACTTCACCCAAGAAGACTGGCTTAAAGTTTTGAAAAGCGAAAAGTGTGCAATGACATACATTGCTACTCTCGCTGTCTTCCTCCGCTGTGAGGGCCACAAAAGCACTTGTACAGATGCAGCCAAGTTCAGCAAAGTTAGTTCATCATCATCCATTAGGAATAAGGTCACTCATTTTGGACAGATTGCACAGGATGTAATAAACCGTGTTGAAATCAGACGTGAGGATGATTCCAATATTTTCTGGCTTTTCCCTATGACTGGGAAAGAATTGAAGGGTGGTCTTTTTGAATGGAAGCTGAGGGATGAACTTGCCTATGCTCTTCGCCAATACATCAAAGGATTGCAAAAAGCCTTTATTAGAGAATATCCCAAAGATTCTCTTCCTAATCTTCCAATTCAGGAATACACAAATTTAGAGAAGACATCATTTTGTTATAAACTAGAATTCGGGCTTGATATACTTGGAGGCGTAAGTGGTTCCACCGCATTTAAGTTCGGAATATACAAAGCCAAGAATTCTCCAAAGATGAATGATGGAGTCAGGTTCGAAGACGGCTATGCGTGGCAAGAACGTTTCGGTGACACATATAGAAAAGCATACAATTCCGTGCGCAAAAACGTCGCTGAGATTGCCGAATTAGCATCAAAGGAAAAATTTGAAGCAATTGAGGAAATCGATTTGGCTGAAACCATAAAATGGAAAATTGCCTATCTGTATAGCAATAGAAAGATAGTCCCAATTTTCAATATTGATATGCTTTCAAAAGCCGCTGAGGCTTGGGGAATGGACGATGCTTTTGATGCGTCATATACTGATTTGCAAAAATATGTTTTAAGCCACCAAGAAGAAGATGAAGATGACCTTGAATTCTATTACAGGGTTCTTCGTTCAACCGACTATGATTCCGAGGCTGAAGATGAAGAAGCCTCTGAAGACTCTATTAACTTCTATCTAGCAGGATTCATTTTCAATGATGGAGGCGACCAATTGCCACGGTTTATTGATGACGGTATCTGGGAAGGAAGCGGTCCTAAGTCAGTCAACAAGCTGATTGAAGATATTCGTAAGGATGATATCATTATCCTCAAATCAACATCAACTAAAGGCCCGAAGCACGACCAACCATTCCTGAGAGTATATGGAGCGATGAAAGTCTTGAGCGAAAAACCTGAGAAAACGGGGTCTAATTATCGCGTCAATACAGAATATATTCCCGTTCCACAAAAAGATTTCGATGGGAATAAATTCGGGCGGTATCGTCAGACAGTACACGTCTGCGATAACGAAGAAATCATCGAATATGTAAATCAATTTCTAAACTGCGATTCGAAAGCCACACCTATTATGGATTGTTCAAAATATATTGACCAACTGAAAAGGTCTCACAACCTGATTCTTACCGGAGCACCTGGTACCGGAAAGACTTACCTCGCAAAAGCTATGGCGGAACAGATGGGTTCAGAATGGGCTATGGTCCAGTTCCATCCATCATACGACTACACGGATTTCGTTGAAGGCATCAGGCCGACCAAAGATCACGGATTTGAACGAACAGATGGCGCATTCAAGGACTTCTGTAAAAAGGCTTTGAAGAATCTTGCTGACTCCCAAAAGAGTGTCACTGTCCTTTCTCAGGAAAAATCGCTTGAAGATGCATTGGAAGATATTGTGAATGACGCCATTGACAATGAAGCAAAATTTGAGACACCGACCCATAAGCATGCATTCTATATTGTTGAAAATAGGGATTCAAACATCATTGTCCGTCAAACGATGAGCAAAGACAATGAAAGCCGCATATCCGTTTCCAAACATCATATCTACACTCTATTCAACAGCGGACGGGATCTTGAGTCGATGACACTCAAAGACGTAAGGTCTTTGTTCAATGGTACAAGAGTCCAACAATCCGACACATACGCACTTGCCTTTGCAGAGATTCTCAAAGATAAATACACGCCGTCAGCCACAACAACAATACAGGCTGTAAAGAAGAAGGACTTCGTCTTTATCATTGATGAGATAAATCGTGGCGAAATCTCTAAAATATTCGGCGAACTCTTTTTCTCGATAGATCCAGGGTATCGTGGGACTGCAGGCAGAATTGAAACGCAATATCAAAATCTTATTGATGCTGATGACGAATTCGCGAAGGGCTTTTATGTACCGGAAAACGTGTATATCCTTGGCACGATGAACGATATTGACCGTAGTGTTGAAAGTATGGATTTCGCCATCAGAAGGCGCTTCGCTTGGAGAGAAATTCTTCCGGAAGAAAGAAAAGCAATGTGGGACGGCAGAATTGATGCGTTCAAAGAAGAAGCTGAAGAAAGGATGGACAGCTTAAATCAGGTGATTTCAGACCCTGCAAATGGTCTTGGACCTGAATATTGCATAGGCCCTGCTTATTTTCTCCATCTCGCAAAAGGAGAATATAACGGAGACTACGATAAGCTTTGGGAGTACAATCTCAAAGGAGTTTTGAGCGAATATCTCCGCGGCAACAGGGATGCATCAAGAATTATGTCCTATTTTCAGAAAGCCTATAATCTAGAAGATAGTGAAACTGAAGCCGGTAATACGGACAACTGATAATTCCGAAAAGGAAGTGTCAAATGCTCAGATGATGAATCTTCTGAGCATTGCCGGTATTCCCATAAGTGAGCTTCGCTCTGAGAATCTCAACAGCCTTCTTGTCGTCCCGGGTGGATTTGATGAATGTAATGACAATCTTGGAGACCAGACGATTCTTGACACAAAAGGAAAGAACACCATACGCACGGGAAATGTTCTAGGGTTCATCAGCATCGGTGATACCAGGCTGAAAATCGGTTCCCGCTTTGATGCAGAGTCTGCTTTGTCTGAAGACAAGGACTATTTCCTGCAATATATGCTCGAAAAAGTTCTGAGCCTGAATATCGTTGATCTCAAGTTTGGATTTGAGGACGAGAGCATTTACGAGTTGCTCATATATTTCTTCCCCATATATTTGAAACGTGCTTTCAGCCAAGGCCTGTATAGAGAATATCAAACTTTCCGGCACAACGATAGTTGTGTCAAAGGTGTTATAGATTTCTCTCGCCATATCCAAAAGAATATGCCATTCAACGGGAATGTTGCATATAAGACACGAGAGCATAGCACGGACAATGATGTCACCCAATTGATTAGGCATACAATCGAGTATATTGAAACCAGAGAAAAAGTCCGTAACGTTCTACAGTGTGATGCTGAGACCAAAACAGCAGTATCTGAAATAATCGCCTCAACTCCTTCATATTCCAAGGGAAAGCGTTCACTAATCATTTCAAAGAATCTCCGTCCGACAATTCATCCATATTATTCCGAATATCGTGCGCTCCAAAAACTTTGCGTCATGATTCTTCAGCACGAAGAGGTCCGTTACGGCAATAATCCGGAAGAAGTTTATGGACTACTTATTGACGGTGCCTGGCTATGGGAGAATTATCTTCTTGTCTCAATTCTGTCGAAACTTCATTTTGAACACGCTGACAATATCAAGAAGACGAACGGCAAACGAGTCCTTGAGGGAAAGGGATTGAGGTTATATCCGGATTTTTACTTACCCGGCAAGATTGTGCTCGATGCAAAATACAAGTTCCTTGAGAAAGTCGGCAGTTCCGGTCTTAAATCAGTTTTTAAGGCTGATGATATACAACAAGTAATGTCCTATATGGATATCATGAAAATGGACACCGGTGGTTTTATCTTCCCCTCAATCCAAATAGACTCTCCGGTCCATTGTCATTCAATTGTCAATCGAGGAGGAAAAATGTACGGAATCGGTGTTGAGATTCCTCAAAATATCAATACATACGAGGAATTTTGTATAGCGATGAATAAGAACGAGCAGAAAGCTCTCCGGAAAATTGTCAACATCATAAATTGAGTATTTCTGTTATGGTCGGCAAATACAAAGTCATAACCCTGTGCGGCAGCAC
>JAZUIV010000062.1:0-35678 GCA_045642485.1 Bacteroidales bacterium
TACACGGCCGATGAATGCGACGTTTGCATCAGGTCCGCTGTAGTAGTCGCTGGCATCCCTTGACTCTGCAAATGAGAGGAACTGGAAGCTTTCGCTTTCGTCAGCGAATACCTTACCTGAAGCGGAGAAGCCACGGCCCTGCTCCCAGTTGGAAGTTGTGGAAGCGAGAGCGCCGATTGTATGCTTGCCGAATGTGCGGTCGAAGGAGAGAGTGTTCTCAGTCTTCCATCCGTCATTCCTGTATGTTGATTCGTTGAGGTTGTTTCCGGCTTCGGGCTTACCTACCTCGAGGATACTGGGCTTGAATTCCTTTGATATACCGTTGTTCACATAGTATGAGAAACGGCTGTTGAACTTGAGGCCCTTCACGATGTTGTGGATTTCAAGACCTGTGGTCGTGAAGAGGTTGTTCCAGCGGTTGTAGCGGGTGTTGGAGTCAAGACCGCGGAAGGGGTTGACAACGTCACCGTGGATACCGCCGAAGCTGCCGTACTGACGGAGATATTCGGGATCCTCGCTGGCAGTTCCACCGTAGCCTGTTCCGTCCCAGGAGTAGCGTGATGCACTCTGAGGCATTGCAAGGGCGCGGTAGATTGTACCTGAGTAACCGTTGCTGTCGGTATCTGTACCTTTGCTGTCACCCTGGCGCCAGCTGAGGTCCTCGGTAAGAGTGATGTAATCATTGATTGCAAACTCACCGCGGTAGTTGATACCCATATTCTTGCTGTAGGTGTTGTAGAGAACACCGTCGTTGTTTTCAGCGCTGAATGAGAGACGGTTCTTGGTCTTGTCTGTACCGGCGTTGAGAACTACGTTGTGACGATGGTAGAGAGCTGTGCGGAAGATTTCCTTCAGCCAGTCTGTACGGGTCTCACCTACATAGGGGTTGATGGCTGTGTTCCATCCGTCGGGAGGAGTCTGGCCTGCAGCTGCATATGCGCGGTTGACCATCTCGATCTGCTCCTGAGCGTTGAGGGACTCGATGACGTTGGTTGCCTGGCGAACGCCGACAAGACCGTCATAGCTTACAGAGACACCCTTGGTACCCTTCTTGGTGGTGACGAGGATAACTCCACCCGCTCCTGACTGTGCACCGTAGATAGCTGCTGATGCGGCGTCCTTGAGGACTACGATGCTCTCGATGTCGTTGAGGGAGTTGATGGGAGCTCCGGGGATTCCGTCAACAACCCAGAGAACTGAGTCACCGTTCTTGGAACCCTGACCACGAATCACGATGGAAGGAGTGCTTGAAGGGTCACCACCGGCTGATGTAACGGTTACACCGGGGATCTGGCCCTGGAGCATAGCCTGTGTTGAGGTTACAGGGTGAGCGGCCAGCTTTTCAGGAGAAGCGATCACACCGACAGATGCGGAGAGGTGTTTCTTCTTGGTGGCTGCACCATAACCGAGGACTACGGACTCCGCAAGGAGTTCTGAGTCTTCCTTCAATACTACGTTCACCACTGAACGGCCGTTCACTGCCACTTCTTCGGTCTGATAACCGATGAAGGAAACAACGAGCGTTGCGTTCGCGGGAACTGAAATTGAGTACTTTCCGTCAACGTCGGTGATGGTTCCGTCTGAGGTTCCCTTCACCAGAATGCTGGCTCCGATGACGGGGCCTGCATTGTCGCTGACTGTACCCGAAACTTTAACGTTCTGCGCGTTTACGCCTGTGGCGAAAACGAGCACAGTTGCGAGTAAAGCAAACAGTTTTTGTTTCATATCTTATAAAGTTTTAAGAAAAAAAGTGTATTTGGTTTAAATGTAATACTCATGTTTTACTTTTTCTTGCGAAAAAGCGGTCAACGAAGTTAATAATAATTTTTCTATTCCTAATACATTTTTGAAAAAAAATGATACAAATTCGTTCAATGGAGGTCTGTTGCAGATCCAGTCATCCTTGGTAAGATATGCTTACTTGAAGGACAGCGCCTCTGTTTTCAGAGTTTTTTCCACATCGTAGGAATCAAATGGCAATTTTCCTGTTCCAAACTCCGGTGTATTGTATGATTTCAGCAGATTCTCATAGAATGAAGGCTGCCTCTGGGGCAGGACAAATGCCTTGGAGCAGCTGCCGTCGCTTGCAAAATGCGTAAAATACAGCCTTCCATATACGCCGTCATCCCTTTTGGACGCGAAAACAAGCCATCTGGAGTTGCTGGACCAGGAATGATACGTATCCGAATTGCGGGAATTCGCATTGTCCATCGTTATCATTTTCCCATCTTCAAGGTCCATAAGAATCAAGTCCGCCTCCCTGTGCCATAAAGGGAATGTTCCGAAATCCGCTATGGAGAAGCAGACGAATCTTCCATCGGGTGAAATCTTCGGATGGCATACGGAATGCCCTTCCACATCTGCATCATAAACGACCTCCGGCTCGTTGCCGATGGTTCCCGTGGACTGGTCGAAACTGACCCGGCAAAGACTGTATTTAATCTTCTCGATGTTTGAAAGCGTCACCGTGTCCATTTTAGGGGCGCTGCAGTAATATATGTATTTCCCGTCAGGCGAAAAGGTGGGAAATGTTTCCAGCATATCAGTCCGTGAGAGACAACCGCTCTTTATAAACTCTTTCCTTTCGAGATCCGCTACATACACATCGCTCATCGTGTCAAACACTTCCATCCTGCGAGCAGCATCTGTGTGATACCCGGGGATAATCTTGTTGGAAGAGAACACTATATATCGCTTGTCGGGAGAAAAACCGAAATAGACGCTGCCGCTTATCATCCCGTCCCCCTTGATGCTCAACTTCTGTAATTTGCCCGAGAGATTGAGAATTGCCCCGCCATCCTTGCCGCGAACATAGAACATTGACGTGTCCGGGTCTTGCCAGGCATATGCGTGACAGTTCATACATCTGTTGCCTATCACTCTGAAATCGGAAAAGTCATCAGTGCTGAAGTCCTCTACACACCGTTGCTGCAGGACAATATTATTATATGCCTCATAATCGGGTTCTATCAGACGGTATGTGATACAGGAATCAATCCGATCTTCACTGACCTCCCATACGAAAGGTGCATATTCCTTCCATTTTCCATCGACCTTTGCGCTTACTGTGACGGACAGAGTTGTTCCGACACTTTTGAGCATAATATCCCTCCACCTTTTTTCACTGAAAATCGCCTTGCGCCCGCGCCTGCAAATCAAATCCTGTCCGTCAACAGTCACCCGGATGCGAGAGGCCTCCTCCGTCAGCATAAAATTAAGAGGAGCTATGTTGTAAGGGATGGTTATATCCTTATAGTCAGGGTAAATAGGCGCACTTCCGCACGTTTTGTCCGCTCCGGAAGGAGAACAGGCCACAGCCCAGACTGCAACCATAAGGAATATCGCTATCTTCTTCATTGCACAATCCTTTTATACAACGCGGCATCCCTGGGCCCATACTTTTCATAATCCCGGAGGAACATTCCCTTCTGTTTCGCGATTATATCCGTACACAACAGATAGTCCAGGGCAACCGTATTGTCCTTGTTTGAATCAAGAAGACCGCACAATATGGTGTGGCAATTATCCCCCACACGCACTTCGTGAACTTTGTTTTGAAGCGGTCTCTTATGCTCAAGTTCCCGTTTGAACTCCTCTGAAAAGTTCCCCGGTGTATGTTCGTCAGCCCATTTCCTATAAATGAATGACTTGCGAAGCAACGTCAGATATTTCTCCGCCGCGTCATAGTCCCCACTTATGAGACCGGTTTCGGCAAGCCGCTTTATGTATCTTGCGCAACGCTTGGTGGGAGAAAAATTGTTGGCGTGCATAAATGCTCGCTCAGCATATGTCATATCACCTATAAGATAATACAGTTCCCCCGCCATTGCGATGGTGAAAAGGTTCGACTTCGAATCAAGATGGATGAACGTCCCGAGGAACGGTTTTTTCATGTTGAGCAACTTGTCAGGAAGGATTCCCAAATGTGCGGCACTTGCGGAGTAGTAGAATGACATTTCCGGAATTTTGGCATTGCCGCTATGTTCGTACAGATTGATTATGCCTCTGTGATTTCCTCTGGCATATTCGATGTCATAGGTCAGCAGAGCCTCAACACCACGGGCTTTTCCTGCATCCACCCATTTGCCCAGGCCAGGGTAAAGAAGAACTTTTGCCGCATCCATACGATAATGTCCACATAACATCCCGCCTGTGCACAGGGCAATCAGCACGGTCATAATCACTCCTGAAGGGACACGCCGCAAAATTATGGAGGCAAGCAATTCCAGGAGAAGGAACGCAAGCGCACCATATCCGAAGCACCACCAGCAAAGAAATGCGGAGAAGGCACACATCAATGCATAAAAGATATGGGCTGAAATTGTTTTGCAAACAATGGCGGCCGTCAATCTTCGAAATGCAAGCCAAAAAAGCAGACCTCCGCCAAAAGCATATAAAGTAGCAAGCATGGAATTCTCATACAGAAACAACCTGGCTTCAACAGCCGTGACAGCCACTGCGACGGAGAGCGCCACCCATCCCGAAATCGCAGCACCCGCATTCTCAAGTACCCTATGTATGGCGGATGCTATCACCAATCCGAATATAAGGAGCGAAACAGTCAGAACTGCAGGACCTGCATAATCATAACAATAGAATTGCTGCGCCCATTCTCCCGCCATACAGGCAAGCCAGGCGGGATGTCTGAAATACGCCGACAGGCAGACGGTGTCAGGTATGAACAACTGATTCTGACCTATGAAGAGAAAGTGATATCTGAAGTGTATCTGAAAGAACAGGAAGCAAACAATCCCTCCTACAAGTACAAGGAAGACTCCCGCCAACTTCAGAGGACTTATATTTTTGTTTTTCACCATTCGGACAATCAAATTGCACTGGTACAAATATATACAATTAAAGCGGAATGTGCGAACATTCCGCTTTAATAAAGGTATCAGAATCTATCAATATCCAGAGTTCTGCTTAAGAGCCCCGTTTGAATTGGTGATCTCGGTGGTAGGATAAGGCATGGCAAACTTGTAGTCGGCCCATTTCTTGGAAGCAGACTGATAGAGAACGAACGGCTCCGTAGAAGTGTGCTCATAAACCCCGTCTTCATTCAGAGTGTATATCCACGCTTTGGGATGTCCTTCAAGTTCGGTGACAGCCAGATTGTTGATGGTCGGGGAGACTTTCTTGTACTCCGAACGTGCCCAGCGCTTAATCTCGTGGAACCAGCTTCCGCCTTCGAATGCCAATTCACAGAAACGCTCGTGGTAGAGGCCTTCCCAGGCATCACCGGTCCAGTTTGCAAGGCCTGAACGGTTGCGCACTGCATTGATGTCATTGAGGGCTTTGCCCTGATCTCCCTGATTCAAATAGGCTTCCGCCCTGTAAAGCAGACAATCTGCAAAACGGACAAAGTGGTACATCATATTGATGCGGCAGTCGGTGTAATACTGCCCCATCGCACCTGAGTGCTTGAAGGAATTGGTCCACTTGTTGATAAAGAAGCCCGTGGTGCTTTGGTCACCGTATTGAGGCATAACCACGCAACTTTCATCTCCGAAATCCGCAGTCTCACCCACAGTAAGGATTGACCTCTTGAGACGGTCATTGCCCTGGCCGTCGGCAAGCATAGCCTCATAAAGGTCTGCCGATGCGTTGAACTCTCCCCATCCGTCGAAATATCCGAGCATATCCGATGCTATGCAGACTTCCTCGAACCAGATACCTCCACCATTGCCGTATCCGGTGCAGGCATATCCCCAGCAGTATTCATCTGAGAAGAATTCTGAAGGTTCCTCGGTAAAGAGTTCCTCGTAAGTGTCGGTAAGTTTTCTACCCATACTCTCAAGCTGATTTACGCTGTTGATGACTTCCGTCCATTTGCTGTTATCGAATGTTGCCCAGTAAGTGTATATACGGCTCATCATTGCGATTGCCGATTCCTTGCAGGCGCGTCCGCGATTGCTGGAATCATATTCCTTGACTGAAGGAAGGTAACTTTCAGCAGCCTTGAAATCTTCAATCATAAGTGAATAGTTATCCATCACCGTAGCCTGCTGTGGAGGTATTGAATAATCATACTCACCTTCAATTGTCTCATATTTGATGAAAGGGACACCCAATTCGGGAGCACCGTAACGGAGAGCTGCCAGGTAGTGCCAGAAGCCCCTCATAAAGTAAGCTTCGCCCAAGCTTCTCTTCTCAATGGCAGTAAGCTCAGTCGTTTCCTGTTTCTTCAGAAGTTGTGATACCACCCAGTTGGAGGCTGCGATATACTCGTATGTAAGATTGAAATAATCGGGGAGAGTACAACGGTCTCCTGAGAACTCAAGGTTGAAGTGGTTGAACCAACCGGAGCAGTCACCGGAACGGACACCTACGAGTTGGTTGGTGATACATTCATCCCAATGGATATCCTGAGAGCAGAGATACTCGTCACCAAGATATTGGTAGAGATGATCCACGGCATCAATGGCCTGCTGGTCGTTCTGGAAATATGTATCAGTGGTGTACAATCCCTGAGGTTTGACATCAAGGAAATCAGTACACCCCGTCACGCTGAACAAAGTGAATATTGCGACAGCAATTATCGTTATCTTTTTCATATCAATTCTTTAGTATGTGAGTTTAATACCGAATGAGAATACTCTTGAAATAGGATATCTCAGGAAGTCGTTCTGTCCGCACTCAGGATCCATACCTGTGTACTTTGTAAACGTAAAGAGGTTCTCTCCTGAAAAATAGACGAGCAGGGAACTGTTACGCTCTCCAAAATGATGAGCCTTGCGTATCGCACTGGTAAGGTCATATGAGAGTGACACATTCTTGATACGGAGATATGAAGCGTCTTCAAGATACCAGCTGGAACCTGTCATAAAGTTGCTGTTGTTGTCAAGCGCACTGATGCGGGGGATATTTGAACTCTTGTCGAATGACCAGGAATCATAGATGTCAACCGAACGGTTGTGGACCTTGCTTGACATACCGGCATAAGCCATCTTGCCGAGCTGGAGAGCCTGCGCCCCAGCGACGCCCTGGAGCATTGCACTGAATGACAGATTCTTCCAGGTGAAGCCAAGATTGAAGGCATATGTCAAGTCTGGGACTGAACTTCCAAAGAGCTGGCGGTCACCGGCATCAATCTTGCCGTCGCCGTTGAAATCTTCGAACTTGAGGTCACCGCCTACAGCGTTCGGCTGGATACGATTACCGTTCTTGTCAACGTATGCCGCAGCTTCAGCATCGCTCTGGAAAAGACCGAGACACTTGATGATATAAATCTGGTTGAGCTCGCCGCCCTCTTCAGTACGGTTGTAGAAGCGGACATCGCGATACTGGAATGAATTCTCCCATACAGCCGCATTGCCATCTGCATCAGTGACACCGATGTTGAGAACCTTGTTCTTGTTGTACGCGGCATTGCCGTTGACGTAGTATGAGAAATCACCCACTTTGTCTGACCATCCGAGAGAGAGTTCGACACCCTTGTTCTGAATCTCACCGAGGTTGATGGTCATCGCGCTCACTCCGATTGTGTGGGGCCAGTTCATCTTCTGTTCCTGGATAAGATTGTAGGTGCGTTTGTTGTAGAAGTCAACGCCAAGATTGAGACGGTCGTTGAAGAATCCGGCATCAAGACCGAAGTCCAATTGCTCGGAAGTTTCCCAGGTAAGGTTGGGGTTCAGAGCCTTGCCATTCCATATATGTGCTCCAAACGGCGTTGTGGTCTCTGTACCATAGATTGCAATCTTGCCATCTGATCCGCTGTTGAGAGTGGAGGACTTGTAGTTTCTGGGAACTGAGCCGAGGTTACCTATACGGCCCCAGGAAGCACGGAGCTTAAGGAATGAAACAGCCGCATTTTTGGGGAAGAAAGGTTCGCTTGAGATTTTCCACGCACCTGTCACGGCGGGGAAATTGCCACCGTTGTTGTCCTTGGGAAGACGCCCTGCCATATCGCGGCGGAACGAGCCGGTCACGAAATAACGGTCATCGTAACTGTATGAAACACGGCCTATGAAAGCCACGTTTGCGTCGTCACCGGTGTACCAGTCATCCACCTCGGGGGTAGAGTTGGAGTATTTGAGATACTGAAGAGTTTCTGACTCATCCTCGAAATACTTTCTGCTGATGCTGTTGCCCCTTGAGTTGTAACTGTCCGCGGTTGCGGCAAGAAGAGCTCCTACAGTGTGCTTACCGAAAGTGCGGTCGTAAGTGAGAGTGTTCTCAGTCTTCCATCCATTGTCCTTGTATGAAGACTCATAAAGTTCATTGATGGGGTTGGGACTGCCGCACTCTGTACGTTTGGGTGTGAATCTCTTATAGTGCTGCTGGTTTGTGTAATATGTGAAACGGCTGTTGAACTTGAGGCCCTTCACAATGTTGCCGATTTCGATGCCGGCGGTGGTGAACAACTTGCTGTTGCCGTCATAGATATTGTCGGCCAGCAACTGGCGGAGAGGATTGACGACAATACCGTGGATTCCTGAGAAACTGCCGTATTTGGCAATGTACTCGGGGTCTTCAGTGGTGGTACCGCCGAAGCCTGTTCCGGTATAATAGTATTTGTCTGCACTTGAAGGCATCTGGAGAGCATTCACGATGACTCCGTCGGTACCGGCATCAGTATTGGCGCCACGTCCGTCGGATGTGCTCCAGTTAAGGTCAGCGGTAAACTTGAAATACTTGTTTACCTGCATTTCACCACGGTAGTTGACACCAACCTTCTTTTTGTATGTGCCAACCAGAACACCCTGGTTGTCTTCGAATGCAATGCTGATAAGGTTCTTCGACTTATCCGTTCCTGCATTGAAAGAGAGATTATGGCGATGATACAGAGCGGTCCGGAATATCTCGTCCATCCAGTTGGTACGGGTTGTGCCGATATAAGGGTTCTTTGAAACATCCCATCCGTCGGGCAAAGCCAAACCTGCATTCTGATATGCAAGTTTTGTGATTTCAAGTTGCTGCTCCGCGTTAAGAGGCTGGAGGACATTGGATGCCTGGCGAACACCGACAAGACCGTCATAACTTACGGAAACGCCCTTGGTACCTTTCTTCGTAGTTACGAGGATAACTCCGCCTGCTCCTGACTGCGCACCGTAGATAGCTGCAGACGCAGCGTCCTTGAGAACTACGATACTCTCGATGTCAGAAAGTGAGTTGATGGGAGCTCCGGGGATTCCGTCAACAACCCAAAGAACTGAGTCACCGTTCTTGGAACCCTGTCCACGAATCACCATTGAGGGTGTGCTGGTAGGGTCTCCGCCCTGCGCCGTGATGGTAACACCGGGAATCTGTCCCTGGAGCATTGACTCCGTAGATGTCACCGGGTGTGCTGCAAGAGCCTGAGGGTCTGCAACAACACCGACTGCGGCGGAGAGGTCCTTCTTCTTGGTTGCGACACCATAACCGAGGACTACGGACTCTGCGAGGAGTTCTGAGTCTTCCTTCAAGAGAACGTTCACTACTGAACGGCTTCCCACTGCAACCTCCTCAGTCTGATAACCGATGAAGGAAACAACGAGAGTGGCGTTTGCAGGAACTGAAATTGAGTACTTTCCGTCAACGTCGGTGATGGTTCCGTCTGAGGTTCCCTTCACCAGAATGCTGGCTCCGATGACGGGGCCCGCATTGTCGCTGACTGTACCCGAAACTTTTACGTTCTGCGCGTTCACGCCTGCGGCGAAAACGAGCACAGTTGCGAGTAAAGCAAACAGTTTTTGTTTCATACTATATAGTTTTAAGTAAGGTTTTCCTATCAAATTGAAGACAATTTTGCAAAGTTTGTAAAAAAACAGATACAAACTTTCGCAAATTGCGACAATTTATCCTCATTTTGCGAATATCGCATCATTCACATATCGCCGCTGCCCCAAACAATCCGATATGGTCTGTCTGACAACGGTGGATTTTCAACCTCTCCACAGACTTGGAATATGGAAAGTCATCCAACTCCCGATACATCGAATCCTTGAAGAAATCAAACGCATTTGCAATGCTTCCTCCAAACACTATAGCCTGGGGGTCATACGCAAAGAGTATCAGTTCGACCAACTTGCCCACGTGATGTCCGAATTCCGACATCAATGCAAGAGCATCAGAATCTCCCGCCACGGCCGCCTGCGCCACATCCTTCCCGGTTGTGCCCTTGCCTTCAAAGAAACGGCTGCTGCAGTAGTATTCATAATCTTTGTCCAGATAGGGAGCGCTGCCGATTTCGCCGGCTCCGGTGTTAACTCCCCGATAAAGCCTGCCTCCGACGATTATGCCGGAACCCACTCCGGTCCCCAGAGTTACACAGACGGCATCGTCATAGCCTCTGGCCTCGCCGAAACGGGCGACACCGAGAGCGAAACAATTGCAGTCATTGTCAACACTTACGGGAAGGCCGTACTTTTCCTGAAGTATCTCCTTCAGATGGACCTCCTTCCAGGAGGGAATGGCCACCACGTCGTATATTATGCCGCGGACCGCATCCACTACGGAAGGGACTCCGATGCCGATTGCGGTCACCGCAGGGCTCATAAGCTTGTCTATCAGAGAACAGAGCTGATCTATGACATCCTGTTCGCTGCCTGTCGCATTGCAGGGTATCTGGATGATATCGTGGACTGAATTATCCTCGACAAGGCCGGCCCTGATTTTGGTGCCGCCAAGATCAATCGCAATAATCATAACTGGACCTTCCCGCTTTTTTCGACCTGAACCGTACTGCTCTTTCCGTTGCCCCAGAGGACGACAAGCTTGAAGGGTTCTGAAGTCTCTATATTAATTATAGGTGTATCTTCGGCATTCTTGCGGGCTGCCACCTTGAGGGATATTGAAGCATCGGGGCCGAAAGGATATCTGTCGATGCCGTGCTCCTCAAGATTGGTGATGTCCCACTCGACCGTCTTCTCGGAATAGTCGGATTTGATACCCAGGACATACTCGATGAAAACTGCAATCGGCGGAAGTCCTGTCCAGCCGACAAAATCCTTGCGGGCCATAAATCCCGGTTCCTTGGTCTCGGGTGCATAATACTCCCAAAATGTGCCTGTATCCTTCCACACATTGAACACGCAGTCATAGTGGTTACGGGCAACTTCGCGGCAGAGCTTGTGGTAGCCCTGACGCCACAATCCGTCAATGACCATATAGTTGGCTCCGGGCCATACACCGCCCTGCCAGTATCTTCCGGCAGCGTTGTATTTGGGATGGTCGGCGGAAAGGGAGGGGACTCTGTGTGTCCTGTTGAATTCAACGTCATTTTCAAGATGAGCCACCAGCTTGTCCAGTTTCTCCTTGTCGAGAACGTCGGTCTGCAGAGCCCAGAATGCACTGATTCCCTTTGTGTCACACAGGGAGCCGTCCGCATAGCGGTCGTGCAGGAAGCTGTCAGCTTCGCTCCACATCTTTTCACCCACGTGGGCCTTGAGGAATTTCATCTCGTCCTCCATATCCTCTATTTCCTGCCAGCGCTCGATATAGAAACCGATCTGGAGGAGAGAATAATCGACCAGGTACTGTTGAAGGTTGGCATCAAGCCACTCCATATGTCCGTGGGAGTAGATGGGGTTGTATTCCGGCTTTACGCGGGGCATATTGTCCATACCGGTCCCCCATCCGCTGGTCCAGTAAGTGCCGTTGGGCCAGGTGCGGTTGAGTTTCCACCATTTGGCATAGGCGCACAGGGCGGGGAAAATGGCGTGGAGACGGTCGATGTCACCGAACTGCTTGAAATAGGCCAGCTCCACCCAGGGGAGAAGGTTGGGGCCGGTGGAGGTGGGATCATATCTCTCGAAACAGTCAGAGCCGTCGGCCCGGATTTCCCTACAGATGAATCCGTCGGGATGCTGCTTCGCGTAGAAGTTGTCCAGGGAGTTCTGGAAAGGGAAGAACCGGTAGCCGTAACGGGCGAACATCATCATAAATGCAGTGTCCCACATAAAGATGTTGCCGTTGTATGCCACGTCGAGATAGGATGATACGAACCCCGAACCGTCTTTGGGCTGACAGATGTTGCCGATGGCAATCTGCCAGGCGTGCCAGTACATCTCAATCTCTTTCTCGTGTCCTTTCCAGAGGGGAGAAGGCAGGACTTTCTTCGCCTGTTCGAAGGTACCGGGAACTGTCTTGACAGGTGTCTTTGTCCTGAATTCATTCTCTGCCACGAAAACATTCTTCACATAGGTGTTCTTGTAGGGGAGTTCATAAGGTCCGGACTTGAGGTCCTGGGAAAAGGCCGAGGCCGACAATGTCAGCAGAAGCCCTAAAATCACTGCTCTTTTCATATATGCACCTTAAAGTATTTATTTGGTCAACTCTCTGATTTTACGAGGTATGTCTGTATTTTCATAGGTACCGAGGAATTCACTGGAGTGAGGGCCGTAGGCGAAGACCGGAAGAATCGTGGGAGTGTGGTCATTGCCGAAATAGAGGCCCATTATGCGGCCTGTCTCTCTGTCCCCATCGAGTATTACCAATCCTCCGGTCTCGTGGTCGGCGGATACCACCACAAGCGTCTGGCCATCCTCATCCGCGAACTTGAGCGCCTCCGCAATAGCCATATCGAAGCTCAGCATCTCGAGGACTGAACCCGGGAGACACATCGAGTGGCCCGCATAGTCAATCTTGGCACCTTCCACCATAAGGAAGAAACCGTCCCTGTTGATTTTCTGAAGCTGGGCGATAGTCCTTCTGGTCGCCTCGGCCAGATAGTGGAGATTCTGCTCACCGGCAGCCTCGTCAAGACGCTCATCAAGACAGAGTACCTTGCCCTTCTGGGCATCAATCTGAGTGTAGTCGTCAATGATGTCGAAGCCGTAATCCTTAAGTTCCTTCATAAGATTGCGGCCGTCGTTCCTGCGGGTGAAATCCTTGCGGCCACTGCCACAGACGATGTCAACCTTGGATTTGAGGATGTCGGCGGTAAGGTCATCGGATTCGTCACGCTCGACATTGTGGCCGTAGAATGCGGTCGGAGTGGCATCGGCGGCATCACCCAGAGTCAGGACACCTGTAGCCAGCCCCTTGCCTGCAAACCAGTCGGTAAGGGAAGGATACTCCTGGCCGTCAACGGAAGATGCGATATGACGGTTGGCGTTCTTCTCGCCTGTTGCAAGTGCGCTGCCGGCAGCCGCAGAGTCAGTTGTAAACTGGTCGAGGGCGTTGTTGTGCTGGAAGCCGACATATTTCATATTGAACACGGAAAGACCCCTGTTGGCATAGTCGCCGGCCAAAATCTGGTTGAGTCCCATTCCGTCACCGATGAGGAAAATCACGTTCTTGATTTTACGGTCAGCATTGTCACTGCGGTAAGTGGGGGTATAGACATCAATACCCTTGCTGAGCTGCAGTTTGGAGTGCTGGAAACCGGCGAAACCACGGGTCACCTTGTCAAGCTTGGAGGTGTTGGAGACGGCGTCCTGAGTAAGGCTCTTCACACCTATCTGGAAGTTCTTGTCACCCCAGCGGGAGAAGAACATCGCGCACTCCTCGGGCTTGTCGGTATTGAAATAGTCTATCCCGAAGTTGTAGAATGTGTAATATGCCGTAAGGGTCTCAGGGCCTCCCCAGAAACGGATGTCCTTGCCCATTGCGTGAACCTTGCCGATGACTTCCATAACCTTCTCTTCCTGCTCCTTGACAAGAGAGCCCTTTCCGTTCCAATGGGCATAATCGGTGAAGCAGGCGCTGAAAAGAGCCACCTGTTTGAGCTGCTCTTCGGTATAGTTCAGTTCGACGTCACCGTCATACGAAATCCAGGAGGGATATTTGGAAAACTCCTCAGGCGCAGGCCTGTTGCCGGTTATCACAACTCTCACGCCCTGAGTGGCAAACACGTCGGGGTATTTTTCCAAAGAAGCAACGATGGCGGACATCGTAGGCTCCGTCTCCTCCTTTATGTCCACCAGTATCTGGAGAGTCTTTGACTTGTCGGGATAAGGATGCCCCCCGTTCTGGCGGAACATCTTCACGGCCGGTTCCACATAGAGATTCTCGAAAGTCCTGTCAGCGGAAACATCTTCCTTGTTGTGGGCAACAAGCAGTTTGCCGTCAATATAGTAGAGGTCACTCTCCACCGAGGCAACTCCTTGTGCATAAGCCTGATAGAATGGCACAGCCCGAGTGTAGTCGTTATGTGAATGGATTAATATAGGAGCTTGCGCGGCAGTAACTCCTGAGAATAAAAAGATAGTGCACGCAACGGCGGCGATTCTTGATAAAGTTCTCATATTTTTCTTCAAATTTTACAAATTTACAAAAAAACGGCAAAAAATCTTCTTTTTTGAAAATTATAATCTTACTATCTTTGCTTGGTTATAACGATTATGGGAAAAGCGGAGAAATATCTCAGATTCATTATTCCGGCAGCTGTTTTCGCTGCGGCGGCAGCATTCTTCGGCCTGGGATATCGGTACCACATCTGCCATCAGGAACAGTTCCAACTCTTCGAATTCACAACTGAGTACCTCTTCTCCACCATTGCCGTCCCCGGAGGGTTTTCAGATTGGGCAGGCCGTTTCCTTACCCAGTTCTACATTTACGGATGGGCGGGTTCTATAATCAACGCCGCTCTCATTACAGCCATCTATCTTCTCTGCACCGGAGCGTCATATGGCAAAACCGCCATCTCCCGAATACTGCTGATTCTGCCGGCAACCGCTTTCACCGTATTCCTGACAGATGAAAGGTCTCTTCCGGGAGCTTTGGTAGCGGTGGCAGTCGCGATGGCCGCGGCGGTACTTGCAAAAAAAGCGAAAACCCGCAAGGCACGGGGGCTGGCCGTAATCCTGTGCACACCTCTCCTCTACTGGATCTGCGGCCCGGTGGCGATTCTGCTCCCGCTCCTTGCGGCAAAGGAAATTCGCCCTGCGGCAGCCGCAGCCTCCCTCATTCTGGCCTTGGCAATGCCTTTTGCGGCATCCTTCCTGCTCCACCAGAGTCTCAGGGCTCTGGCTTTCGGAGTCCACTACTCCAGATATATCACCATCATTCCCACGGCATTATGGATAGCCGTCGGTCTCACGGCGCTTTTCTGCAATCTTCCAGGCATCAGCTTCAGGAAGCATACTCCGGAAACAGTGCTCCGGATCTTCTGCCTGATTGCCGTGACCGCAGTATCCGTATGGGCAGTCAACAGGAACGCCGATTTCAAGAAAGAGGAGATGATGGCGTACGATTACCTCTCCCGCAATCAATCCTGGGAAGAGATTATCGGACAGGCACAGAAAAAGCAACCGGACAGACCCCTTTCCGTGAGCACTCTCAACCTTGCCCTATCGCAGACCGGAAAAATGTCCGAGAATATGTTCAAATTCTATCAGAACGGCACTGCGGGTCTGTTCCCTCCCTTCTCAAGAGTTTTCACCACTCCCCTTTCCACAGCCGAAATCTTCTGGCATCTGGGGTTGGTAAATGCCGCACAGCATTTCACCTTCGAAGCGCAGGAAGCCATTCCGGATTTTCAGAAAAGCGGACGGTGCTACAGGAGGCTTGCCGAAACAAATCTCGTAAACGGAGATTACGCAGTAGCGGCGAAATACCTCAACGCCCTGTCTCACACTCTTTTCTACAGAAATTGGGCAAAAACGGCATCTCTTCTGCTGGGGGATGAGGAGGCGATTGCGACCCACCCCCTCTACGGGGCGATGAGAAAAAGCAGATGCCAAGAAAAGGACAGTTGGTTCAAGGATACGGCAGTGGATTCGGTTCTCACAGATATCGTGAACGAACAGCCGGGCAACCGCACCGCAAAAGAATATTTGCTCGCCTGGTATCTTCTCGACCGCAATCTCGACGGCTTTGTATCCCACTTCAAACCCGATGAATTCAACCCGGTGCCGGAAACGTACCAACAGGCTTACCTTCTGCATATGCTCGAAAATCAGATGGCCCTTGAAGATGCTCCGGATTTTGTCACCGGAACGGTAACGGATCGGTTCAAATCTTTCATCAAGGCTCTGCAGTCAAGGCAGACAAACAAATTCATCTCCGCAAGTTACGGAGATACATACTGGTACTATGCAATCTACAGGCAGTGAAATAAAAAGGGTCTTATACGCCTCAATGGCGGCCTTTTCACTGATTCTGGCCTCCTGCAGCCGGAATCCGGGAGATGCCGTCGCATCCATTTTCTCCACCGGATGCCCCATCTACCCCGATTATATGGACATCACCGTCCCAGTGAATATCGCTCCCCTCAATTTCGATCTAACAAGTGACGAATCGGAAGATGCGGTGACAACCTTCACAGGGAACGGGATGAACGTCTCATTCAATGGCCGCGAAATACGTTGGAAGCCAAAAGAATGGAAAAAACTGCTTGAAAACTGCGCAGGAGGCGACATTACAGTCAGATGTTCCGCACCCGACACGGTCTGGACCCTGCACGTGAGCCGGGACGAAATAGATTACGGCCTTACTTACAGACTGATAGAGCCGGGGTACGAACTCTACAGCAAAATGGGCATCTACCAAAGGGAGCTTTCATCGTTCAAGCAGAAAGCCCTCATAGAGAACACCGACGTGGAGGGATGCATAAACTGCCACTCCTTCAACCGGTGCGACCCGTCCGATATGAGTCTGCACGTCCGCGGGGACCACGGCGCAACGCTGCTCCGCCTGGACGGAAAGATGGATGTCTATGACACTAAGACGGACCATACCGCAGGGTTGTGCGTCTATCCGTACTGGCATCCCGGAGGCAGGTTTATCGCTTACTCCACCAACAACACCAGACAGGTTTTCCACACACTGCCGGACAAGTTGATAGAAGTGTTCGACCTTTCGTCAGATATGCTGGTCTATGACACCCTCTCAGGAAAACTGATTGACAGTCCGTCCGTTTGCCGCGAGGAATTCTGGGAGACATTTCCGGCCTTCTCGCCTGACGGAAAGACTCTGTATTTCTGCAGGGCATCCGCAAAAGCCATCCCGGACAGCCTGAAAGAGGTGAGATATGACCTGTGCGCAGTGGATTTCAATCCGTCGGAAGGTAGCATCGGAGATTCCGTCAGAGTTCTTGTCCCCGCCGCGGCCGGCGGACGCAGCGTCTCTTTTCCCAGGCCTTCCTTCGACGGCAAATATGTGATGTACACACTCTCTGACTACGGTCAGTTCTCTATCTGGCATCACGAAGCCGACCTCTGGCTGTATGACACAACTTCCGGACAAAGCCGAAGGCTTGACGAGGTAAACAGCAGTGACACGGAGAGTTACCATAACTGGAGCAGCAACTCAAGGTGGTTCGTTTTCTCAAGCAGGAGGGATGACGGACTTTTCACCCGTCCATATTTCGCGCACATCGACTCTGAAGGGAATGTCGGAAAGCCGTTTATGCTGCCCCAGGAGAATCCCTCCCGTTTCTATTCCAGGCTTTTCCTGTCGTACAATATCCCGGAATTCATCACGGCAGACGTGAAATTCAACCACGTTAAAGCCGCACGGCTGCTCAATTCTCCGAAAAGAACACCTTTCAAATAGGATTCACCGCACCCCGACTGCGGCAACTTTCATCTCCTCTCCATCGCTGTAAACGAGGTAGCCCCCCGTATCGGGAAGTGAGTCAAGAAAACGCACGGCATTTTCCAACCCCTCCACCATCGCCCAGGTGGCAAGTGCGTCAGCAGTCGTGGCATCAGGAGCTATAACTGTAGCACTCAAAAGATTATGCTGTACCGGACGGCCTATACGCGGGTCAATCGTATGTGCGAATTTCTGACCGTTCTCGACATAGAACTTGCGGTAGTTGCCGGAGGTTACGATTCCGCAGTCGGTAACTTCAATTATCTCCTGAAGGTCCTCCCCTTCGTCGAAATTTCCGTCATAGGGTTTGTCGATGCCTATTTTCCATTTACCACCCCGGGAACTTCTGCCCTTGCAGACAATTTCCCGCCCAACTTCCACAAGATAATCGCGGCACCCCGCTTCCATTAGCCTCGATGCCACCACATCACACGAATATCCTTGCGCTATCGCGTTGAAATTAAGTTTTGCTCGGGGATCCGACCTGCGCAGGTGAATTCCGTCCCCACAATCCTCGAGGCTGAACGAGTCCATTCCAACAAACTCCAGCAGACTGTCAATGGCCGGCTGGCTGACAGTTCCCTTTTCCTGGAAGCCGAAGCCCCACAAGTCAAAAAGAGGTGCCGCGGAAGGATCGAAAGAGCCTCCGCTCATACGCCAGATATCCATCGAACGGCGGAAACAGCTTATGAACAGTGTGTCCAGCGGCAAATCCTCCCCGGCATTCAATCGGGAAAGGAGGGAACTTTTGTTGTAGCCGCTCAACGACCGGTCGATTTCATCGAGAGCCGCATCAATCATCTCCTTCGCCTCATTTTCGGAAAGGCCGCGAGGCAGGTTGCAGATAACGTGATATGTACCGCCCTGGGCGAAGCCCTCGATTCTGACATAATTGTCGGAATCACATCCGCAGGTCAGAATCGATGCCACGGCAAGAGCCGACAGGAGGAAAAAAGTCCGGAATGACATCAAAGAGATTATTTGGTTCTGTTTTTGCAAAAAAAACTAAAAATTCGCATCTTTGCAAGACGTAATCATTTGGAAAATGAAAAAGGCTCGGAACATCATACGTTTGTCAGTGGCGATAGCCGCTTCCGTCACTCTCCTGCTCTCCTGCAGCAAGGCGGAGGAGCCTCAGACGTATCTGATGGACGGGGAAGTGCTGCTCGAGTGCCCCACATACGTGGCTTACGGAGAACTCCTGACCTTGACCACAGGAGGGGTGCAGGTTCCCGAAGATCCTGATTACCTGTGGTATATCACCCCAATGATGAAAGATTCCCTCAAAGGGAAAACCATCACCGTCCAGTTTCCCGACTCCACCCAGGAGTTCAGAATTTCAGTAACAGCCAAACACGCAGGATTCTACGAATTATACACCTCAGCCGAAATAACGTCCATCGACACCTCGGCAACGGGCTCTTTCCTGGGTACGGTTCCCGGAGACGGTTCTTTCCTCGACGAGAGGGACGGCCAGCTTTACTCGTATGTAACCATTGGAAATCTCGACTGGTTCTCCCGGAACCTGGCTTATACGGGTTGCGGCGTTCCCTATAAGAAATCTCCTGTAACCCACTCCATCTTCGGAAGGTTCTACTCCTGGGAGGAAGCCACTGGCGGAGAAGATGGTTCAGGGCTTGGCTGCGGTCCCCAGGGGGCCTGCCCCCCCGGCTGGAGCATACCCACCAATGAAGATTGGGAGGATTTGGGACGCACTATTTGCAATGACGAATCCCTCACGTTCTATGACGATTGGGACGGTTCCGCAGAGTTGCTGTCCGCCAACGCAACGTTCCTCGGCGAAAAGATGTGGCCATACAATCCCGACAACGGACATACCAATCAGACCGGGTGGAACGCCGTCCCGGTAGGATACACGCAATCCGGACACATAAACTTTGAAGGATTCAACAGTTATGCCTTCTGGTGGAGTTCCGGCACGCGCAATGAGGAGCAGGCATACTACCGCTACCAGCACGCCGACATCACCGGGTTCCCGATGGCCTCCACCTTCAAGAACGGCATCGGAGCGTCAGTAAGGTGCGTCAGACTTTCTCAAACGCCGAAACAATCTTTGTAACAAGGGGATGTCGGACGATGTCCTCCTTGCCGAACTCCACAATGCTGATTCCCTTTATACCTCTGACAAGTTCTATGCACCTTGTCAGTCCCGAGTCATTGCGGTTTGGCAGGTCTATCTGGGTGGCATCGCCGGTAACGATGAACTTGGCATCATTGCCCATTCTGGTCAGAAACATCTTCAGCTGACCCAGGGAGGTGTTCTGGGCTTCGTCGAGAATCACGCAGGCCCGATCCAGGGTACGGCCTCTCATATATGCCAGCGGAGCTATCTGTATTACCCCCTCCTCCATAAATGACTGCAGTTTCTTTGCGGGAATCATATCTCCGAGAGCATCGTACAGAGGCTGGAGATAGGGGTCAAGCTTGTCCTTCAGGTCGCCGGGCAGAAAACCGAGCCTTTCCCCCGCTTCCACCGCCGGTCTTGTAAGTATGAGACGCTTGACCTCCCTGTTCTTCAACGCCCTGACCGCAAGGGCAATGGCAGTATATGTCTTTCCGCTTCCGGCGGGACCGAGGGCGAAAATCAAATCGTTGTGATAATATTCGCTGACCATCTTTTTCTGATTGGCGGTACGGGCCTTGATTGCACGTCCTTCCGTACTGAATACGATGATACTCTCCCTGTTCTCCGAAATCTCCACCTGCCCCGCTTCTACGTTGTCCCCGAATATGGACTCCACGTCATATTCCGACAGAGGAGATTTCCTGGACGCCTTGTCCATAAGAATTCTGAACTTGGCCTCGAATTCCTCCATATCCTTCTGTGCTCCCGCGAGATAGATTTCAGAGCCTCTTGCCGCGGCCCTGACCTTCGGAAAATGGGTTCTGAACTGGTCGAAATTCCTGTTGTTGACACCGAAAACGTCCACCGGGTCAACGTTGTCTATGGAGATATATTTTTCTGTCATAACGTTACGATGATTCCGAATGTAAACTTACATAAAATCTCGTATATTTGCAGTACATACTTATTTTTGAAATCAAACAGAACTGAAATGAAAGACACGGTCTTCACGGCGAAACATATCGCCCTCGGAGCGAAGATGGCTCCCTTTGCAGGTTTCAATATGCCAATCCAGTACTCTTCAATCAATGAAGAGCACGCCACTGTCCGGGAAGGAGTCGGAGTATTCGACGTGTCCCATATGGGAGAAATATGGGTCAGCGGTCCGCAATCCCTGAAATTCCTTCAGTATGTGGCTTCCAACGACATTTCAGTTCTGGTTCCAGGGAAAGCGCAATACAACTGCTTCCCCAACGGCAAGGGTGGCATCGTCGATGACTTCATCGTCTATTGCTTCGAGCCCGGGGCCAGATATCTTCTGGCCGTGAACGCGGCGAACATCGACAAGGACTGGGATCATCTTTGCAAATACGCCCCCCTGTTCGGAATCGGAATCGGGAAGGATCTTGTCAACGCTTCCGACGCGACCTGCCAGCTCGCAATACAGGGCCCCAAGGCTATGGAGGTGATGCAGAAGTTATGCAGCGAAAACATTCTGGATATAGCATACTACACCTTCAAGCAGACTGAAGTTGCAGGGATAAAGAATGCTATCATCGCTACCACCGGCTATACCGGCAGCGGAGGATGCGAAGTATATGTCCCCAACGAGGATGGAGACAAACTCTGGAAAGCGGTCTTCGAGGCAGGAGAGCCTTTCGGCATCAGGCCCATCGGCCTTGGAGCCCGTGACACACTTCGTCTGGAGATGGGGTTCTGCCTCTATGGCAACGATATAGACGACACCACCTCCCCTATCGAAGCGGGTTTGGGCTGGATAACCAAATTCAACGATGCCAAAGGTGATTTCCTTGACCGCGCCCTGCTCGAAAAGCAGAAAGTTGAAGGCGTGACCCGCAAACTCGTCGGATTTGAACTCGTGGACAGAGGCATCGCCCGTCACGGGATGGACATCTGCGATGAGTCCGGTTCCAAAATCGGCCACGTGACTTCGGGCACAATGGGTCCCTCCATCAAGAAAGCCGTCGGACTGGGATATGTCAACATCCCCTTCAACAAGGCCGGGTCGGAAATATTCATAGACGTAAGGGGCAAACTGCTCAAGGCTACAGTAGTCAAAACTCCTTTCTACAAGATATAATTTGAAGCCGCATCTCCTTTTTCTGTCACTTCTCCTGTGCCTCACCGCGACGGCACAGGACTTCAACGTGACATCCTCTCTCAAGGCGCACGTGGATTATCTGTGCAGCGATGCCCTTTCCGGAAGGAAGGCCGGCACTCAGGGGGAGAAGGATGCGGCCGCCTATGTCTATGAGCATTTCAAAAAAGCGGGACTGATTATGCTCACCGATGCCGGGGGGCAGGATTTCAAAATTCAGGAGAAGGACGGAGAACTCTCTTCCCTCAATGTTGTGGGAATCGTCGAGGGAAGTGACAGCAACCTGAGGGACGAATTCATTGTCATCGGCGCTAACTTCGACCATCTGGGGACCAATCAGGTGACAATCAACGGAAAAGCCGTGACACAAATCTATCCGGGGGCCAATGCCAACGCATCCGGCACCGCCATTCTTCTCGAACTGGCCGGAATGGTGAACACCCACCGGTATATGTTCGGCAGGAGCATAGTCTTCGCCGGCTTCGGAGCCTCGGAAAGAGGGATGGCCGGGTCGTGGTACTTCGTCAACCGGGCTTTTCCCAAAATGGAGGACGTGAGGATTATGATAAATCTCAATATGCTGGGATGCGGAGACAAAAAGAATCCATTCTCCATCTTCTCGCAGATGCCTCTGAGCAACCTGACCGAACTGCTTGACAGGACGGCGGAGGAACCGGTTGTTCTGGTTCCCGCCGAGGCGCCCAAGGAAATTACACCCTCGGACCACCTTCCCTTCTACGACAAAGGTATCCCTATCGTCTCATTCAGCAACGGAAAGACAAAAGAGTACCACACGGTCAAAGATACCCCCGATTTGATTGATTATCAAGCCATGGAGATGGAATGCAACTATATCTTCCATTTTCTCAAATCTGTCGCGAACGCTCCTGTCCTGCCGGAAGCCAAAGATTCATCCGCGCCCACCCGCACTGAAAGCAAGGATGACGACACCGTCCATTCTCCCGGAGAATGCGATAAACGCCCCGAATTCTTTCACAACAACGAGAAATATTTCCTCGAGAACTGGGTTTATAAATACCTCAAGTATCCCAGTTACGCTCTCAAGGCCGGAATACAGGGCAAAGTCCTGGTCAGTTTCATAGTCGAAAAGAACGGAGAAGTGAGCAACGCTGAGATTGTCAGCGGAGTTGACGAAGAGCTTGACCAGGAGGCGCTCAGAGTAATCAGAGTCTCTCCGAAGTGGCAGGCAGGCCGCATCAAGGGCGAAAAAGTCAGAGTTCGGCTGACTGTTCCGGTCGAATTCAGACTGACAACCTCCAAGCCGAAATTCAGAATCAAGAAATAGACTTTTTTGTATATCTTTGCGGATTGTTCAGAAAACAGAGCGCATGGATTACAATTTCTTAGACATCGAGAAAAAATGGCAGGCCCACTGGGCTGAAAATCACACATTCAAAGTAACCGAGGATTCGTCCCGCCCGAAATGCTTCGTGCTGGATATGTTCCCTTATCCTTCCGGAGCGGGGCTTCACGTCGGACATCCGCTGGGATATATCGCCAGTGACATATACAGCCGTTACAAACGCCTGAAGGGGTTCAATGTGCTGCATCCTATGGGATATGACGCATTCGGCCTTCCTGCGGAGCAGTATGCCATCCAGACGGGTAAACACCCCGAGCAGACCACGAAGAAGAACATCGCCAGATACCGCGAGCAGATGGACAGAATCGGCTTCTCATACGACTGGTCCCGCGAAGTGAGAACTTGTGACCCTGCGTATTACAAATGGACGCAGTGGGCCTTCCTGCAGATGTTCAACCATTGGTTCAATCCTGAGACAGGAAAGGCGGAACCCATCTCAGGCCTGATAGAGAAATTCGAAAGAGAGGGCGGAGAAGGATTCACCGCGGATCAGTGGAAATCCTTCAGCGAGCAGGAAAAATCAGACATTCTGATGAACTGGCGCATCGCATACCTGGGCAAGACCGCCGTAAACTGGTGCCCGAAACTCGGGACAGTGCTGGCCAACGATGAGGTCAAGGACGGTTATTCCGTCCGCGGAGGATTCCCTGTCGAGCAGAAAATGATGAAACAGTGGCAGCTTCGCGTTTCCGCATATGCGGAGAGGCTTCTTGAAGGGCTGGAGGATCTGGACTGGTCCGACTCCCTGAAAGAGATGCAGCGCAACTGGATAGGCAAGAGTACGGGCGCTGAAATAGAATTCCGTGTAATCAACGGCAACGATGAATACGACCTTACAATCTTCACCACCCGTGCCGACACTCTCTTCGGAGTCACGTTCATGGTCCTTGCTCCTGAAAGCGAATGGGTGGAGAAATTGACTGCCCCTGACAGGAGGGAAGAGGTGGAAGCCTACCTCGCGGCCACGAAGAAGAAAACAGAAAGAGAACGCATTGCAGAGACAAGGAAAGTCACGGGCGTCTTTTCGGGCTCCTATGGCATCAACCCCGTGACAGGGCAGAAAGTGCCTGTATGGATTTCCGAATATGTTCTTTCCGGATACGGTACCGGAGCAATAATGGCGGTGCCGGCCCACGACAGCAGGGACTATGCCTTTGCCAAGACATTCGGGCTTCCGATTGTGCCCCTGATTGAGGGCTGCGACGTTTCGGAAGAGAGTTTCGATGCAAAGGACGGCATAATGTGCAACTCCGGCTTCCTCAACGGGCTGACCGTGAAAGAAGCCATCCCCGCCGCAATAGAATATGTGGAGAGCAACGGCCTCGGCAGGCGCAAGACAAACTACCGCCTCCGCGATGCTATCTTCTCCCGCCAGCGCTACTGGGGAGAGCCCTTCCCCATCTACTACAAGGACGGGATTCCCACTCCCCTGCCTGAGAGCGAACTTCCTCTCCATCTGCCTGAAATCAGTTCCTTCAAGCCCACGGAAGAGGGGGAACCGCCTCTGGCCCGCGCCAAGGACTGGACATACAACGGATACCCGCTGGAAACGAGCACAATGCCCGGATTTGCGGGTAGCAGCGCGTACTATCTGAGATATATGGACCCGGGAAACAGCGAAAGTCTTGTCAGCCGGCAGTCCAACGAATACTGGAGAAACGTTGACCTCTACATCGGAGGGACCGAGCACGCCACGGGGCACCTGATTTATTCCAGATTCTGGAACAAGTTCCTCTATGACACAGGCCACGTGTGCGAGCAGGAGCCTTTCAGGAAACTGGTCAACCAGGGGATGATTCAGGGGCGAAGCAACTTCGTCTATAGGGTGAAGAACACCAACACCTACGTCTCCCTCGGACTGAAGGACAACTACGACACCACTGAAATACACGTTGACGTCAACATCGTCCACAATGACAGGCTCGACACGGAAGCCTTCAAGAAATGGATGCCCGACTTCGCGACCGCCGAGTTTATCCTTGAAAACGGCGAGTACATCTGCGGAAACGCCGTCGAAAAGATGAGCAAATCGATGTTCAACGTCGTCAATCCCGACAATATCTGCGACACCTACGGAGCCGACACTCTGCGTATGTACGAGATGTTTCTCGGCCCACTCGAGCAGGCAAAGCCTTGGGACACAAAGGGTATTGACGGAGTCCACCGTTTCCTGAGAAAACTGTGGAAACTCTATCACGACCAGACCAACACCATCTGCGTGAGCAGCAACAAGGCTGAAGCCGCAGAACTGAAGGTTCTCCACAAACTGATAGCAAAGGTGCAGTCCGACATTGAGTCATTCTCATTCAACACCACTGTCAGCGCAATGATGATTGCAGTGAATGAACTGGCAGCCCTCCACTGCAACAAACGCGAGATTCTGGAGCCCCTGATTATTCTGGTCAGCCCTTACGCTCCGCACATAGCAGAGGAAATATGGAGCCTTCTCGGCCATACCGAAAGTATCTCCAATGCCACGTTCCCCCAATATGTGGAAGCATACACCGTAGAAGACAGCGTGACCTACCCCGTACAGTTCAACGGAAAGATGCGTTTCACCGTCGATCTTCCCAAGAGTCTGTCCCGCGAAGAAGTTGAACAGGCGGTCAGAGCCGATTCCAACACCGCGAAATACCTGCAGGGTGCTTCTGTGAAGAAGGTCATTGTCGTTCCCGGGAAAATAATAAACATCGTTTGCTGATACAATGGATTCAAAGAAACTGCTCGGCACCCTCAAGACATATTCCATCATCACGCTGGGTCTTGTCTTTTATGCCCTGGCCTGGACCATCTTCATCATCCCCAACGGGCTGGTTGGAGGAGGAGTCACAGGCATTTCCACAATCATTCAATACTGCACGGGGATAAACGTCAGTTACTCATATTTTGTGATAAATGTCGTCCTGATTCTGATTGCCTGGAAAGTCCTCGGGGCAGGATTCGGAATGAGAACCATCTATGCCATCGTCATCACTTCCCTCCTGTTGCGATTCATGCCGATGCTGGTACATCAGTCCTTCATTGAAGACTTTGCCCTGCAGAACGGAAAACTGTTGTGCGCAATCATCGGAGGCGCAATGTCAGGACTGGGCATTGCCACGACTTTCTCCGTTGGCGCAAGCAGTGGCGGCACAGACATCATAGCGCTGATTATAAACAAATATCGGTCGGTTTCTCCGGGCAAGGTCCTGTTTTTCCTGGATTTGCTGATAATCGGTTCATCATTGATCATCCCTTCTGACAACAATATGGGAAGCCGCATTGCAATAATCGTATATGGTTATGTAACAACTGGAATGTTCTCACTGACAGTGGATTCGGTCATTTCAGGCACAAAGCAGTCGGTCCAGCTGTTCATCTTTTCAGAAAAATACGAGGAAATTGCAAATCGCATTTCCACAGAAGCCAAGCGCGGAGTCACCATTCTCAACGGAATGGGATGGTATTCCAAGCAGGAGAAAAAAGTTGTGGTGGTTGTAGCCAGAAAACACGATTCTCCGTTTATTCTCCATCTGGTCAAGGAAGTGGACCCTCACTCGTTCATAACCGAGGCTTCGGTTATGGGTGTCTTCGGGCAGGGCTTTGACCAGATCAAGAAATAATTTTTACAAAAAAGCACTTATTATGCAGCGGTTATTGACTTGATTCGTCAATCGCCCCCAATAGGATTATCTTCGCCTTCCGAAAATGTGAGGCGTATGATTACTTTCTTCTTGATTCTGGGATATCTCCCCGTGCTTGGGCTTGCGGGTTACTTTTATCATCTATCTTCCTCAAGGAAGAAAAAAGAAGGGATAAAAGTCCCTGAAAGGCCGCAGCAATATATGTATCCCCTTTTGGAGCAGGAATCCGAGGACGGGAAAGGGCTTCTGGAGGATGACCCCGTTGACGGCAAGGCATTCGATATGGAAAAACTCAAGAACAGGATATGCGAACTTCTGGAAAGAGAGAAACTATACCTGAATCCGGACATAAGGGTCACCGACATAGCGGAACGGCTGTTTACGAACAAAAATTACGTAGCGCAAGCCATCAAGTCACGAATGGGCAAGAATTTCTGCCAGTTGGTTCACTATTACCGCATCAAGGAGGCCATCCGTGTCTTTTCCCTGAATCCGGAAATCCAGATGCCTGAACTGGCCCACAGGGTCGGGTTCAACTCGATGACCACCTTCAACGGGGCCTTCAGCCGCAACACCGGCTATACACCCGCTGAATGGTGCAAGGAGTACAAACGCAAAAACAACAACGAATATGGTTCATAGAGGCAGACGCGAATCCCTGATTGACTATATTTCCAGGGCCCTGGAATCGGAAAAACTCTATTTGGACAGGAATCTCACTCTCGAAAGCCTTGCCGCCACTCTCTCCTCCAACCGGGATTACGTTTCCCGGGCAATCAACAGCACCGGATTGAATTTCAACAGATTCATCAACGCGATGAGGACCAGCTACGCCATCGACCTGTTGCTGGAAAAAAACAAGCGCAACATCTCTGTAGCGGATGTGGCAGACCTGTCAGGATTCGCATCCACCCGGAAGATGAATTTCTGCATAAAACAATGCACCGGCGTCACAGCCAGTGCATTGCGTAAGAGGGTATTCGACGGTCCGTCAGAATTTTAGGATTGTCGGCTTAATCATATTCTTCGGATTCAGGATAGCATCAAGCTGTTCCTTCGTCAGAAGCTTCTTGTCCAAAACCAGCTGATAGACACTTCCTCCCGATACCAGAGCCTCCTTTGCCACTTCAGTGCAGGCGGAATAGCCGATATATGGCTTGAGGGCTGTCACAATACCAATGCTGTTCTCCACAAGGTCCCTGCAATGCTTCTTGTTGACAGTGATGGTATCGACACACTCCACACGGAGGGTATCAAGTGCCTTTGTCATCCAGAGAGCTGATTCGGTGAGGGATTCGACAAGGACAGGCTCCATCACATTGAGTTCGAGCTGGGCGGCTTCAGAAGCCAGCGTGATTGTGGTGTCATTGCCGATTACCTTGAAGCAGACCTGATTGGCGACCTCAGGAATCACGGGATTTACCTTCCCGGGCATAATGGAACTGCCGGGCTGCTTCGGGGTGAGGTTTATTTCAGCCAGACCGGTGCGGGGGCCTGAAGCCATCAGCCTGAGGTCATTGCATATTTTAGATACGCGGATGGCTATCTGCTTGAGCTGGGCTGAATAGTTGACCATACAGGAAGTATCGTTTGTCGCCTCGACAAGGTCCTTTGCCAGAGAAATTTTCCAACCGGTGATTTTCCTGATGTGCTTTGTGCAGAGCTCCGCATAACCTGGAGCGGCTGTAAGGCCGGTTCCGATTGCGGTTGCACCCATATTGATGACCAGAAATTCCTTCGCGGCAACATCCAGCTTGGCGGCTTCGTTCTCAATCGCAGTTGCAAACGCCCCGAAAGTCTGACCCATAGTCATAGGAACTGCGTCCTGGAGTTGTGTACGGCCCATCTTTATAACAGATGCGAATTGACGTTGCTTTGCCCTGAATGATTTTGCAATGGCCCTCATTGCTACAATAAGGTCCTGATGAATCATATACAGGCCAAGATGCATCGCTGTGGGATAGGCGTCGTTGGTTGACTGCGCCATATTGATATGGTCGTTGGGATGGATGACCTTGTAGTCTCCGTGGGGCCTGCCCAGTATCTCAAGGGCTCTGTTGGCGATGACCTCATTGGCATTCATATTCATTGATGTTCCGGCACCGCCCTGAACCATATCTACAGGGAAGTGTTCGAGATGCTTGCCGTCGATAAGTTCCTGACAGGCCGCGACTACAGCATCCTTTATGTCATCACGGACAAGACCGAGCTCGTGATTTGCGAGAATCGCTCCCATCTTGACATATCCGAAAGCCTTGACGAACTGGGGATGATCGCAAAGGAGATTACCGGTAATATTGAAATTTTCGAGGCAGCGCAGTGTTTGCACGCCGAAAAGAGCCTCCTGAGGGACTTCCTTGTCCCCCAGCAGATCGTGTTCCAATCTGGTCTCACCAGAAGTTTTGAATGTGTATTTCATATTTTATGAGAATAGATATTCAACTTTTTTCATCGCCGTGGGCAAAGCGAATACCACTACCCTGTCATAAGGGTGTATTAAGGTGTTGCCGTCTGCGATTATTGTTTCAGACCCGCGGATGACACCGCCGATGACAGCCTCCTTCGGAAAATCAAGTTCCTTGACCGGAGCCTTTGTTATCCGGCTGCCCGGCTTGACGATATATTCGATTGTTTCCGCATCAGTCCCGTTGAGTACCTTTACGGTCCGGACGGTATTGCTCAAGGTGAACCGGAATATTCTGCCCGCCGTGATGATTTTCTTGTTGATGACGGCATCCACTCCCATCCCTTCGGCCAACTTTATGTATTCGATATTCTCGACCTGGGCGATAGTCCTGCCTATACCCATATTTTTTGCGGCAACGCAGGCCAGAATATTGGTTTCGGAACTTGAAGTGACGGCCACAAAGGCGTCACAGTTTTTCACGTCCTCCTCGTACAGCAGGTCGGAATTTCTTCCATCACCATTGATTATCAAGGTTTTGTCAAGCTTCTGTACAAGTTCGTCGCAACGGTCCCTGTCAATCTCTATCAGTTTGATGAACTCAGCCTTGTCCTCGAAACGGTCGGCAAGCATACTTCCGATTTTGCCTCCTCCGATAATGGTGAGCCTCTTGACGGCGGTATTACCCTCCTTGCCGGCAAGCGCCAGAACTTCAGGGATAGAATCCCGCCTTGCAGCCACATAAATCAAATCCCCCTCCTTGAAGATAGTATCCTTCAGAGGAATGAGCGTATGCCCGTCGCGGGAAATGGCAACCGTCCTGTATTTGAGTGCCGGACCGATGGATGCGGCTTCGAGAATGGTCTTGTCCACAATAGGCGCGCCTTCCTGAAGCCTGAGGACCACCAATTGCAACCTGCCGTTGGCAAAATCTATGAAATCCGTCATCTCGGACTGCCGGAGGAGATTCATTATTTCATCCACGGCAATCTTTTCCGGATAAAACAGCAAGTCCACCCCCATCTCCGTGAACATTATCTTGTTCTCATTTTTCAGATACTCCGAGTTACTGATTCTGGCAGTAACCTTTCCTGCACCCATCCTTTTTGCCAGAAGGGCACACACTATATTGACGCTCTGGTCATTGGAAGGGATGACGGAAACAAACAGATCGGCCGAATCCGCACCGGCTGCGCGAAGAACCTCCACTGAACTTGGATTTCCGTTAACTGTCAGGACATCCACCGACTCGCTCACCCGCGAGAGACGATCCTCATCATCATCGACTATGGTAATGTCGTGATACCCTTCAGTAAGCATCTTGGCAAGATGTGTCCCGACTTCTCCGGCTCCTGCAATTACAATTTTCATATTTGTATCAATGTAGTTTCGAACCTATGAGGGTGATGAATTCGTTGCGCGTACGGCTGTCCTTCAGAAAAGCGCCGGTGAAAGCGGAAGTGGTGGTGACAGAGTTCTGCTTCTGCACTCCCCTCACCTGCATACACATATGGGCCGCCTCGATTACCACCGCCACTCCGAGAGGATTCAGAGTGTTCTGTATACAGTCCCTTATCTGAACCGTAAGCCTCTCCTGAACCTGCAGCCTCCTTGCATACGTTTCCACAACCCTTGCTATCTTGCTCAGACCGGTTATGTATCCGTTCGGGATATATGCCACGTGCGCCTTCCCGTAAAACGGGAGAAGATGGTGCTCACACATTGAATACAACTCAATATCCTTGACAACCACCATCTGGCTGTAATCCTCCCTGAACATTGCGCTGCGAAGTATCTCCTCTCCACTCTGGCTGTAGCCTTTCGTAAGGAACTGCAGAGACCTTGCCACCCGTTCCGGAGTTTTCAGCAGCCCCTCCCTGGAACTGTCCTCCCCAAGCAGATCCAAAACACGCTTGCAGTGTTCCGCGAGTTCGGCGGCCACTTCCACGTCAAATTCATCTGATGCTCTGTATGCCATTTTTCCAAAAATACACGAAAAATGCAAGATACTAAAAACTTTTGTTAGTTGGAGCACCACCCCGATTCTGTTTTTGCATTCCTTTGCAGTATGGAAAAGGAAATCATATCGGTCAGGAACGTGAGCAAGTTGTATCGGATTGGTGAGAATACCGTCCGCGCGCTGGACGGAATCGACGTATCCATCCGCAGGAACGAATTCGTCGCGATAATGGGGCCGTCCGGCTCCGGGAAATCGACGCTTATGAACATCCTGGGATGCCTCGACACCCCTTCCTCCGGCTCATATCTGCTTAACGGCGCAGAGGTAGGGAAAATGAATGACGACGAGCTTTCTGCAGTCCGTGGCCGGGAAATCGGATTTGTCTTCCAGAGTTTCAACCTGTTGCCCCGCTACGATGCAGTCAGGAACGTGGAACTGCCGTTAGTGTACGCCAGAGTCGGGAGTGAGGAGCGCCGCGCCAGGGCCGTGGCAGCTTTGGAACGCGTCGCCCTCGGAGAAAGGCTTCATCACAAACCGGGCGAGATGTCCGGAGGACAGCGCCAAAGAGTGGCAATAGCGAGGGCGCTGGTGAATAATCCCTCCATAATCCTTGCCGACGAGCCGACAGGCAATCTGGACACTGCCACATCCATCGAAATAATGAATCTGTTTCTCGACCTCCATTCTCAGGGGAATACCATTATTTTGGTCACACATGAAGAAGATATTGCTAAATTTGCACAAAGGATAATCCGTCTGAGGGACGGAAAAATTGCAGAACAATGAAAATTTATACCAGAACCGGCGATTGCGGGGAGACTTCCCTGGTCGGCGGAGCCCGGGTGAGCAAGGCCTGTTGCCGGGTGGAAGCTTACGGCAATGTCGATGAACTCATCAGCCATATCGGACTTCTCCGCTGCCGCGTACCTGAAGCGGAGGCAGATTTGAGAAGAATCGAGATACACCTTATGAACGTAAGCGCCCACCTTGCCTGTCCCGGTGGGAGCACCAAACTCAAGGCCCTGGACTCTGCGGAAGAGGAATTTCTGGAGAAACGCATCGATGAGATGACCGCCACTCTCCCTCCTCAGAACGCATTTGTACTTCCCGGGAAGCCTGAAGAGAGTGCTCTATGCCATATTGCCCGCACCGTCTGCCGCCGCGCAGAGCGTAGTAGTGTCGGTATCGAAAATCTTCAGGAGGATGACCACACCGCCATCCGCTACCTGAACAGATTGAGCGACTTTCTTTTCACCCTCTCGAGGCTGATATGCGTCAGAAGCGGCTGCAAGGAGGATTTCTGGCTACCCTGAGACGGCGCTAAACCGCTGTTAATAATTTCCTTACAAAAATAATATGGAGTTATGGTTTTTTTTATACCTTTGCTCCTCACCATTATCAATGAACCTGCTAAATTTCTGAATTTATGTATTGGACACTTGAACTTGCATCCAAACTTGAAGATGCACCTTGGCCTGCAACCAAAGATGAACTGATAGATTATGCCACCCGTAGCGGTGCCCCCCTTGAAGTAGTGGAGAACCTCGAAGACCTTGAGGACGACGGCGAAGTATATGACTCAATTGAGGACATCTGGCCCGACTACCCTACCAAAGACGACTTCTTTTTCAACGAGGAGGAATACTAACTGAATAGCTGCGCCGGGGAGGAGGCGCCTGATAAATTGACTCCACACAAGACTGAGTGCCGCGGTACCCGGAGTCCGCAAAGCGAGTTAGGTTATATCGTGCCTGACTCGCTTTGTGGTTTAGGGAGAGGGTGGCGGTTTTGGTACAGGAAACGGCTGCCAGCGGAACAAAACGTTGCGAACGGGCCATTTGGTACAGCACACTGCCGCCAGCGGTACAAAACGTTGCCGGCGGACCATTTGGTACGGCACACTGCCGCCAGCGGTACGGAAAGAACGGAAAGTGATGATTGGTACGGGAAAGACACCTCTGCCGTACAAAATATGACAGACACAATATGAAAAGCTTTGAGAAAGAACAGATTTGTGAGGCGAACTTCAGAGCCGGAGGCCCGTACTCGCACCTTTACACACCCGGCAATGTGACAACGGCTTTCCTGTTGAACGAAGATGACTACGCATTTGCAATGAACGCCATCTATTTTGCTTACCAATTGACAGCCTGCATCAGGATTCTGGCGTTCGAACTTATGAGCAACCACCTTCATATACTCATTGAAGGCGAGGTCGAAGCCGTTTGCCGCTTTTTCGCATCTCTCCGCAAGAAACTGGCAAGAGGGCTGGCTTCTGACCGGGTTTCTGTCCCAGATTCCTTTGTTATGCAATTGAAAGAGGTTGAAGATCTTCGGGGATTGAGGAACACGATAGGCTATATCCACCGGAACGGCTATGTCGTGAACGGAGACCACACCCCATTCAGCTACCCCTGGGGAACGAACAGGTATTTCTACAATGACTACCCCATCACCGAAACCTTCGAAAAAATATACACCGGGCAAAGAAGATTGATGTTCAGGGGAAGATCCCCTGAAATCAGCGACAGTACCAAGTATCTCGACGGATATGTCGCGCCCATATCCTACTGTTCCATAGATAGAGGTATGTCAATGTTCCGTGACGCCCACCACTACTTTTCCATAGTTGGGAAAAACGTCGAAGCATATAGCGAACTGGCCTTGGAACTGAATGACGGTGACTGCATCACCGATGAGGAAGCCTTCTCCCAAACCGTAAAAATCTGCAATACGGCATACCCGGGAATCAGGATACGGGACCTTGACAAAACTCGGAAGGCTGAAATCGCCCGAAAACTTCACTACGAGATTCACTGCTCCAACGGCCAGATTCGCCGCGTGCTGGGACTGTCCCAATTCGAAGTGGACTCACTGTTCCCGATAGTGAAATAACCTCGACAGCAAAACAGGCCTCATTTTTTTCATATATACAAAGTGAATCGTTAAATTGCCGAAAAATCTGGGCAAAATCCCGTTTTTTCGTAATGAAGTAGAAATATAAGTTTCAATAGTTCGTTAATTTTATAAAAGTTACGCCACGGCGCGGACGCCGTAGAATAAAAGTTCTTTGAAATCAGTGTTATTTAATCGCAAGTTCGGGCGTTTACCGGACATTGCAATAAATCGATCCACCATTGCAGCATTGTGCAGCAGGGTTTTTGTCGAACCGACGGAAAGACTGACGTTTTCCTGCTTGGCATAAGCCCTCGCAACGTTGATGGAAGAGAGTGACATGTTGAAGGCAAACGCAAGGGCCTCCTTGTTGCGAGCCTGACAGTGAGTGAGGCCTGTGAACTGCTTCGCATCGCGGAAGACAAACTCGATCTGGAACCTCGTCCTGTAAAGGTCGAAGATGTCACGGGCGGACATCGATAGGTCAGTGCAAAAGAAAGACTTCCTTGTCTGACGCTTCTTTTCGGTATCAAGATAATCGACGATGACAACGCGGACTTCACGTTCAAGGCTTACAGCCCACACGTCGGCCCAGTACATCTTGTAGACGAGTTTGCCGTCAACGCAGTAGTCCTCTTTGAAGACGGTCATGTCAAGATTATTGACATTGACTTTACCCGAGAATTTCTGGGGCCTGCCTCTCTTGTGAGCCTTGGGACCACGGTAGAGATACTTCAGGTTGACATCATCACGGAAGCGGCTGATAAGATTGAAGCCCAAGGACTTCACTCCGGTGACGAAGCTCTCCTTTGAGAAGTAGGCGTCTGCCACAAGGAGATTGCAGATGGATAACAGCTGCTTGCAGTTATGTTGAAGCATACGAAGATACCAGCCGGTGAGAGAATCCGGATCTTTCATTCCCCAGGTGGAGCGGGGCTTGCGCCCGCGCTGCTTCTCGGTGAAGGTCTGTTCCGCTTTGAGGAACACTGCGTCCTTGACATCAGCATCCACGATGGAGATGCCAAGTATCTCAAGCCCCTTCTTCATCGCAGCTGCACAACCGGACCAGAACCAGTCCATTCCAGGAGTCTTCTTTCCGGACTTGGATATGAAGCAGGGATCGATGGCTATTGCGATGCGGTGTCCCTTCGTCGGTTCGAGGAAAGACTTGTTGAACGAGAGCCAGTCGAAAGACTTCTTGAAGTTCTGGCGGAACCTGCTCTCACACGACTTTCCGAACTCCGCCATAGTGGTGAAGTTGAGTCGTCCTTTATGTGTAAGGAAAAGTTCCATGGTCTCGATGAAGAAAGTTCGAAAAGATTTGCCTAAATTTGTCTGGCTGGAGAGAGCCTTCGAAACGATCTCTCTGAGCTGGGTAAGGGGCTTGATAATCGTCATGCTAACTTGTTGTCTGGTAAACTCTAGGTTAGTGACTATCAGGCACTTATCCAAATTTTTTAAAGCATTATTTTCGCGATTTATTAACATTAATTCGGCTCTTGTTTTATGCCGTTCAAGAGGTGCTATAGAGCGCCTTCTGACGGGCTATTGTATTGTAAACGATTGAAAATTATATAGTTTTTAAATTTTTAACGAAGTATTGATAATGAATATCTTAGAATTTATACATGATTTTTCAAATCAATTTGCTCGCACAGAGCCAAGTTGTTTTACTCCCGCAACAAGGATATGGGAAATTGAAGAATGGTCTTCATTGACTGCATTATCTGTTGTATCCATGATTGAA
>JAZUIV010000063.1:0-25305 GCA_045642485.1 Bacteroidales bacterium
CCTTCTTCGCGGTAGTCCTTGAGGGTTTCTATGTATTCGAATTCGTTCATAACCGATTTCAGATAAGTGTCCTTGTCCGACGCATTGAGGGATTTGATGTCCGCCGCGGCGAAAAGTTCCTCAAACAGGTCTCCTTCCATCACCTCCGGCACCCTGTCGAAGGTCGCCATCTTCTTCATCGCCACAGAGAACTTGTCCAGGAAGCTGCCGCCCGGTCCAATCTCGCTCACGTCACTTGCGAATTTAGGCAATTCGATGAAGATTTGCAAGATTCTGTCGCTCAAGACAACCGTTTCCGGACTGTCCAGGTTGCACAGCCCTATCCTGACGGGAGATCTGTCAATGTGAGGGAAAACCTTCTCCCCGGTGATGGCAATCAGATATGTCCTGTTGACGCGGTAGTTTGTCCTCTTCGAATAGGTGTAGTTCTCCAGGATGGATGCGGCGGTATAGACCAGCGCTCTGTTGACAAAGGATGCCCTGGCATAGTTCTGCATCTCGACAATCACGCGGGAGCCGTCGGCGCATTTGCAATAGACATCGAAACTCACTCTTCTGACGGGCCCTACCGTGACGGTGACGTCCCTGTCGAGGTATTCGAGGTCCTCGATGACACAGTCATCAATAACGTTGTTGAGAAATCCGATGAGAATCTTCTTGTTGGCCTCTGTGCCGAAAAGGCGCTTGAAGCCCCAGTCCGAGGTAGGGATGATGTATCTCTGTCCCTCTTCATAAAATACTTGCTCCATAAACACAGCATTAAAAGTTAAACAATTAATATTCAACTTCTTCCTGCCGCTGTCCATCCCCTCCGTCACGGACAAAGATAGAAAAGAACCCTTACAAAAAAACGTAAATCTGCAGGGTTGGGGAAGATTTACGATTTGTTGGAAAAATCCAATTTATTTTCTGAGATGTTTTCGCATTTTTGCCAGCCGCAGTAAGGGCATTTGAAAAATTTCGCTTTTCCCGGTAACATATCTTTTTATTTCATTTATTAATGCGTTTACTACACGTTCAATATCAATAATGCCTGATTATCAGTTTTGCCTCAGCGTTGTCAATGGTTACGCTGCCGAACCTTTCGATGGCGGATTGTCCGAGCAGGAGCGGTGCTTTCTGATTCTTGACGACGGTTGCATCAATGTTTTTCAGAACGGCATCCCCGACTTTTACCTCACGGATGCAAATCAAGGCACCTTCAGAGATGTTTCCATCAGCTGTGAGATATTTCCTGGAGCCTTTGAAATCCTTGATGGCAAGATAGTCGTTCTTCAGCATAAAGTTGGCTTCCACGCTTGATATGGTGACATCGCTTGCACCCGTATCAAAGATGAACTTCAGCGGCAGACCGTTGATGGAACATGGCACTTCGTATGTCCCTCCGGGCATTCTCTTCATCTGAATCTCTGAAACAAGTGGCTGTGAAGGGGTTTCAAGGTTAGTGGATTCGTCAACCTTGACGCTGACGGGCTTGTTTTTATAATCTTGGAGCAGAGTCCTGAATCTCGGAAGGTTACGGATTGCAGCCAAGTCAGGCTCATCTCTCATCAGTGCAAAACGACGGAAACCGCATTCCAAGGCTGTTTCAAGTGCGTCCAACGCTTCATCAACATCTCCCATCCGGGAACAAAGACGAGCTTTGTCATAATAAATGGTAAAATTTGCCGGATCCTCCCGAATGATTTTTTCCATCCAGATAACAGCATCCTCCACTCTTCCAAGTCCGAAAAGAGCATACTGTCTGAAACTGTTCGCCTCTGGCACGGTATCTATTTCCAGCACTTTTTCGTAGTCCGCCAAGGCTTGCAGCGTATCGCCCCTAGCCAGTAGCAAATCAGCCCTGCAAGAGAAAAGGTGAGGCAATTCCTTGTCGACATCGATGCCCTCATTGTAATACCGTAGCGCTATTCCCCTGTTACCGGACAAGTCATAACACCGTCCGATTGAATAATATGTGTGTCCATCGGTGGGATTGTTTTCGAGATCCGCTTTGTAATCGGCAATCGCCTTGTCATACTGTCCGTCATTACGGTAAATGACAGCTCGGGCTTTTATCGCCTCGTTGTTTCCCATAATCTCCATCACTCTGTTGATGTCCTTCATTGCCTCGGAGAAAAGACCGATTTCCGAATAAATCTGAGAACGGGCATACAGGACAGCAATATCTTCTCCCCTCTCCTTTTCAAGAGTTGTCAGGTAATCCGCCGCCCTCTGATAATCGTGATTCTTGATATAGGTCTTTGCCAGAAGGTCCTGAAGTTTCTGATTGTCACTTGACGTTTTTATTTCTTTTTTTATTCTGGCAACCGCATAGGCATAATGCTTCTGCAGGTATGGCTGAACATCGAAATCATCCTCTTCATCCCTGCCATTCTTTATGTAGCAGACTGCATCGTCAATAGCCTTGTCGTACTCCTCCATCTCACAATACGCATGCATCCGCATCCTGTAGATTTCAGCGTAACTCCCATCATATTCGACAGCCTTGTCCATAAGTTCAAGCACGGCCTGATACTCTCCTCTGTCATTCATATTCCTGGCAAGCCCTACCATTGCGGCGACATCAGCCGCATCATCCTTGAGCATGCTGTTGTAAACTTTTTCTGCCGCCTCGTTGTCATCGTTCTCATAATAATACTGGGCGAGGCAGAATTTATAGTCCTGGACGCGTTCCTTGCGGTCCCGTTTCGCCCATTTCACGGCCTTCTTCTCATTCGATATGGCAGACTCGATATCCCCGGCGTTCGAACAGTATGTTGCGGCAGAATGATAAAGGGTTGACCGGTAAACCTGTGGCTCTCCTTTATAATTCCTGATGGCAAGAGTGATATCCCTGATGGCGTTGTCAAACTTGTCGGCCTCAAAATAGATGCGGGAACGCAGGAACAGTGCATCGACGTGGAATGGCTCATCTTCGAGCACCTCTTTCAGGAGGTCAAAAGCCTTGACGTTGTCCTCATCTTCGAAATATGCCCTTTCGGCCTGTGCAAAAACTCTGTTGTCGTTCTTTTTGTTTTGGGTGCAGCCGACCAGTATGACAGTCAGAACTACTGCAAGAAGAATCATTGTGTTTCTCATTTTCGGTTGTGGGGTTAGTGATCTGTTATCTGTTTGTGATTTTTAAGCGCTTGACAAACAAGCGATAAACAAACCTGGTCGATTTATTTTAATGTCACAAAATTCGATAATGATTGACTGATAACAAAGGAATTTGCGGCATTGTGTACGAAAACAAAACAGAGTGTATGAACCTTGTTCTCTCCACAAATTCATACAGTATAATTTCATTTCGTACAGACGGATAAATCAGGGTTTCCCCATTGTGATTCTTTTTATAACTTTGGACATTCTATTTGAGCGTGAAGCACATTGTAATATCAAAGGGGACCGAGCTGCTGAGGGTTCCGGCAGACTGCCTGATGTATGTATCGTCAGACGGCAATTATTCAAATGTTTTCACGCAGGACGGGAGATGCCGTCTGGTTTGCCTGCAACTGGGCCAGATTGAAGACCTGATTGGAGAACAGATGGGAGATGCCGACGGTAAATTCCTACGCGTCGGCAGAAGCCTGATAATCAACACTGACTATATATACCTTATTGATGTTGCCCGGCAACAATTGGTGCTATCCGACTGTAAAGGCAGCTGGCACGAACTCACAGCTTCGCGTGAAGTGCTGATAAAGCTCAAGGCATATATCGAAACTATACTTAAGACTGAAAATGGACAAAAGGATTGACGATATTCAGGATGATGAGATAAGAGTCATCGGACGTCCGTCCGCAGAAGACTCAACTGGCAAGCCGCACAGACTGCCGTGGATCATTGCAGTCATTGTCGTGCTGTGTGCCATTGCGGCTATTGCCATATTTTGGCCGGAGAAAGAAGAAGAGACCGAACCATTGCTAGCTCAAAGAATGGTGGAGGATTCCGAAGTCATTCTTCCTTCCGAGAATCACCCAGACACTGCATCAAAGGCTTACACCGAGCATCGCAAGGAAGTGGTTAATGACATTCCTTTGGACATTTACATCCCTCATAATGCCAAACCGCGGCTATTCATCGGAACGCCTTCATTGGATGACAGGAATGTAGTCTTCACCACTCAGGCGGCAGACATCCGCGCGGACAACGGAAAAATAGTGGGAGCTTTCGTTCTTTCCGGGAAGCCAATCGCCTGGGGCCTTTCAAAGAAGGGTTTCGTCGGAATCATTGACGGTAAGATTACCGTCGGGGTGGCCGACAACTCCCCGCTCTTTGAAGAGGCGACCGAGAAAGATGGTTATTTCTTTAGACAATATCCCCTGGTAGACAATGGAACTCTGGTTGAGAACGAGCCCAAAGGCAAATCAATTAGAAAAGCCGTCTGTGACCGTGGCGGGGAGATTATGGTGGTAATGTCAAGCACTCCTGAGTCATTCCACGATTTTGCTCAGGCACTCGTAGACCTTCAGGTTGACAATGCCGTTTATTTGGTCGGAAGCGCATACGCCTATGGTTACTTCCGCGACCAGTTCGGAAAACTGTCCATCTTTTACGACAAGAAACGTGGCGGACAGAAGTATGAGAATCATTTGCAGTGGGTAGTGGAATAGGGGCAAACAGCATCAACATCCTTTTTCGCTTACCTTATGATAAACAAGTAATCATCCAATAACAGCACGAACAGAATAACCCATGGCACTTGAAGTATTACATAACCAAGCAGCAACTCACGAAAACGAACAGTTCCGCAGAGTTGTGCAAATTATGGATGCCGCTTTTGAGAAGCACAATTATAAAGGCATCTTGATTGGCAACCCCTATAATGAAAGATACAGAAGATTTCGCGCTGATGCCATTTTATTATATGACAATGGTGTTGTCCTAATAGATTTCAAGGACTACTCTGGGCAAATTATACTCCCTCGCGGTGAAGAAGATTTCTTGAATTACGCATGGTACGTAGAGAATACAGACGACCATCAAGCAATTGAAATTAAAGGTGGAGCCCACTTCATAAACCCATTCAAACAACTAGCTTCATACAGAACTGCTTTTCGAGAAATTATTGAAAGTAATCCAATTCTAAAAAATAAAGTCAACAGTTCTCGTGTATGCATTGCCAATATTTTCAGCGGGCCTCTGAAGCTGAACACTAAAGTTCCCGGAAAATTTCGGTATTACAAGATGGTTCAAGAGAGTGAATTAGGGCAATTTCTCTATGATCTAAACAGCGAGAATTTATACGATGAAGAGGTCGTAAATTTCCTAAAAGCACTATTCCCCGCAGAAGAGTATATTAGAAACTACTCGCCCAAAGTTGAGATTGTCAAGAAACAAGATATAATTGTTGAGGACAGTGCCAAATCTGCAATAGATGAATTCATTAAGGCCGATGGAAATGATATACTCGTTTTAGCCTCTATGGACAGTTGTGAGCGCGACAATTGGGCAAAATATTTATACTCAATTGCTGACGAGAACTCAATTCCAGAGGTTGAATCGCTCTGCCACTCAACCAGAATCGGCAGAAGACTTCAAGCCAGAGGCGTTGAAGCCGCCAGTATGTATTCAACCATTTATGGAGGGACAAAAGAACTAGAATCTCATCAAGACGCAGACGATGAAGACGAATCATCAATGCAGATTATTCCAATCAAGTCCGACAGCGGGTATGATGATCATGCGTTAATCATCGTTCAGGAAGCACACCTGATTAGCCGTAGTCTTTCTCAATCAGAGTTATTAAGATTTGGCTCCGGCAGGCTGCTGGAGGATTTTCTTTCCTTTATGAATCCTGATTCTTGCCGAAAGATTGTTTTCTTAGGAGACCCTTTCATGTTGACTTACGGAAGTTCAGAAGATTCAGCAATGAATGTCGGAACACTGAAAGAAATCTGTGGAGAACGTATCATTCACTATTACGCGCAACCGGTGCCCGAAGATTTTTCAACAGATAAAACAGAACTACGCAACTGCCTTGCAAAGAGCATGGAAGCTCAGTTGTTCAACAATCTTAGGTACGGATATTCAGATGGCAGCATTGTGGAAGCATCACATAATGACATTATAATGCTCATGCGCGATTGGTTCAGCAAACCTTTCTGTGACGAACCGAACTGTGCCATTTTCTTCTATAAAAAGGCGGATTGCGCAAAGACCAACCTATGGATAAAAAGTTCCTGTCTACAAAATGGACATTCCATTGCACAGGGTGACCTATTGATTGCCAATAACAACATCTATATCCCTGACGAAACCGGATTCGGCAATCCAAGACGCATCCTAAACGGAATGTATTTTACAGTAAACTACATCAAAGATCATTATTCAGCCACCTTCCCCGTCAAGGGAGCCTCAGAGTCTATCACGCTGTCATTCACCAAAATATCAGTAAAATGTTTAAGCCTCAACAAACAAGATGCTGATGTATGGATTCTTGACAATTATCTGTTAAGCGAAGAGGACCTTTCCAAAGAAGAACAAATAGCGATGAGGATTTTTATCAATGAAAGACTTTCGTCATTGGAAAAGAAATCCTCGTTCAAGGACAGCTCTTTTTACAGGCATCTCCTGAATGATGACGCTTATAAGAATCTGAACGAGGAAGATAAAAACATTCTGAATATTCTCATAAAAAACCGAACGGTGGCAAAAGAGAAACGGCATAAGGTTACAACGACAGCTGAAAACAGACGGCTCCTGAAGAAATATTACGATAGATACAAGAATGAGTTGCAGCAAAATCTTAGAGAAAATGACGCCTTGGTCAATGCATTGTACGTAAAATACGGATGGGCAATTACGGTTCATAAAGGTATAGGCTCGGCATTTGAGAATGTTATTCTGAAAGGGAATCGTGGCGAAAATCTTGGGAACAACAACGAGGGCTATTTCAGATGGCTTTATAGCGGAGTGACTTCTTCTGTCGGCACATTCTATATCACACAGCCTCAAACCATCAATCCTTTCATGAAATGTAATATTCATGAGTTTTCAAGTGTAGCAAATTCGGCATCTAAGACAATATTGGTATATGAAGGATATGAGGTTGAGAGTAGATATAAAGACTTGGTGTCCGGTTGTCGAGCAAACACAGCGGCGGCTATTTGTGAATTCACAAAATGCCTGGAATCAAGCGGCTGTCTTCTTGATAAGGTTGAAAGATCTGGAGAGTACTTATCAAAAGCGTTTTACTCCATTCCTCAAAGCACTTCGCAGAAGCTTATCGTTGATTTCAACAACAAAGGTGCAAAAGATTCATGGGGAGTGTCAGCAATCAGAATGGAGCCTTTGGCCTGCTTTGATAGAACGATTGTTGACACAGCAGCGGCATTCGTATTTGACAATGTTGCAGATTCCTCTGCAAATATGGGATGTCCGGAGTATGTAGAAATAATTTATTCCGCGCTTTCAGATTTCATGCGGGACAATGGCATTTCAACAAAGAGACTGGTCAGTAAAGATTATCAGGACATTTTCTTGTATAAATCTTTAAGCGGTGAGGCAAAAGTTAGGTTTTGGTACGGGACAAGCATACAAAACCATAGCAAAGGTTACATAAACAAAATAGAAGTATTTGAGTCTAACGACGCTTCTATCATTGAAGTAATTAAACGTTATGTATCAGGATTACAATGATTATCGGCCCCGTCCCACATCTGTTGTATATCGACTTCGTAAGGAAGGCGATATAGATCAAGCATACGATATAACAAAAAAACTGTTCCAGGAAAATCCAAGTGATGATGACGTCAAGAATGCGTATGCCTGGACATTAATTGATTTATGCAAAAGGGCACATAAGACCGGCAATATTCAGGATGCACAAAGTTGGTTATCCGCACTTTCCGAACTGGATTTTGACGCATCCTACGATGAATTCGTAGAGACTATCGTAAAGCAGATTAAATTTCTGAGGTTGAAACTCGACCCTTACTTCAATCAAATACAGCAGGCGTCTGAATTGAGCAAGAACGGCAACAACAATCAGGCGTACGAAATTATGTCACGGCTTGCCAAAGAAGGGCATTTGGGTATTGATTCTCACGAGAACTATGGTTGGATTATTTACAAGTATCTCCGTGATAATATTGACTCATTGAATTCAGTACAAGCAAGGACACTGTTACGAGATTATATCAATCTCAAAAACGAACGGCCATCCAATCTTCACTCACAGATACTGAATTTTGCTCTAAACTATTCAAAGAAAGATTCAGCATTCAAACTTTTATCGTTTCTGAAACATTGGGGACCAGATAATCTTAGAGGCGATGATTTTTCCGAATCAAACGGACAATACGGAAAAAAAATACCATCCTTAATGGCAAGGATGGCGAGAGAGGTTGCTAACTACCCTGCTGCTACAATCAACGAATTTGTCAGCCTGCTTCCCCGAAGGCAGACGGAGTTCATAGAAATGCTCCGCGAATACTTTTTTTGGAATATCTATCACGCCATTTCTGAAAATAGACTTGACGACACCTGGAAACTGTTTAATTCATATCTATCGGTTTATTCACAACATGACGCATCTGAATGGCACTCTAAAATTTTAAGTCTTGCCGAGAGAACCATGAACGAGAATAACCAATATCGCTTTTTCGATTTTTTCAAGAAGTGGGACCCCAAAAAGCTGCGACCATCTGATTGGATGGAAGAAAAAGGCGAAAACGGCGAAAGTTATAAATCACTTGCAAGCAAGGCGCTTAAGAAGGCCAGTGATGTACTCAATACAATGCCCGAGGATTCAGTAGAAGACCTCACATGGCTCATTGATGCCTATGATGTCGCTGTGCAAAAATTTCCTACTGATGATTGGACAATTAGAGCAAAAGCATTACTTCTTATCAAAGCGGGAAAGATTGAGGAAGCCGAAATAATTTACAAAGATTTGTCACTCAAGATGGGCGACAAATATTATATCTGGCAGGAGTTTTCCAAATGTGTATCTGACCAAAACACAAAGATTGGAATGTTATGCAAAGCGATCTGTTCTGAAAAAAAAGAGGATTTTATCGGCAAAATACGGCTTGATCTTGCGGAGCAGCTCATCTCTGTCGGAAAGTATTCGGAGGCCGCTCTTGAAATCAAATCACATAAAGATAATTATGTAGCAAATGGATGGTCCGTCAAACCCAGAGTTGATGAACTTCTCGCATCGTGCGGACCGGTTGGCGAGATACCCAAAGACAACCAAAAACTATACGATGAGTATTGCCTGTATGCAGAGGAATACGCTTATTCGGAAATACCTTACACCGATCTTGTCCTTGTAGACGAATGGAAAAATGATGAGGGGAAGAGATTCCAAAAATTTGTTGATGGGGCAGAAAAAGAAATCGTGATAAACACCAGGAAATTTCCACAACTTAAAAAAGCAAAAGTAGGACAAATTTGGAGGCTTAAGCTTTATCAAGAGAAAACAAAGAAGATTCAGCCCACGGCGCCAAATCTTTCCACAAAGCACGAAACTGGCAGCATCGGCATTCCCCTTTTAGTCAAACAGGCGGAATTGGCAGATTGGTCAATACTACCGGAAGTATACGGATACATAAACCATGTCAATGAAGAGAAAAAAGCATATCACATTTGCACTCAAGACTCCAAACAAGTCTTTGAGCATTATGAGAACAAAAAGTTCTCAAAAGGGGATTATATTCGTTTCAGACAATACAAGAAAACCGTAAAGGAAGAAATCAAGATCTGCGCCTGCTGCATATCAAAATGCGACGAGAGTGAAGCTCTCCCCTATTTCAAAACAAGGATCGTTGCAGTTGATGATGTGAACGAGAAAAAACAGCTGTTTCACTTCGTCCTTGGGCCCCAATTGTTATCTGGAATCATACACTACGATCAAACTCCAATCCGGCCCGCAGTGGGAGACTTTCTTCGCATCTATTTTTTCGTGAGGGAAAAGAAAGAAATCAAAAGGCCGGGTGATAAGAAGAAAGTCATTGAAATCCTAAAGGTTGAGACAACAAGCGAAGTCAATGACAAAATTGTTCGAACAATATCTGGTCGGCTTGAGCTCAAATATAAAGGCGGTCATGATTGGTTCGATGATGATTTCGATGATGACGACAATAATTCCGATGCCGTATCAGCTAGTTTCGCCTTTATCGGTGATTACTATGTTCATAAGAACATCTTAGCCAAATACAATATTACAAGAAATTGTCACGTGAACGGTCGTGCTGTATATACCGGCGATGGCAAATGGAAAGTGTTCGAACTTGAAGTCACCGAATGAGGAGGCCTCGGAACGAAAAAGTCTATCTAAAAATGTATCTTCTGGTGTATTCCTGAACGTAATCTTCCAGCTCCGGGGAATCCAGAATCTCGACATCGTCAGCAAGTCCGAGATAAAAGCGACATACCCCGGCATAATCATAGACATCTGTCTCCAGAATCCAGTGCCTTCCATTCCTTGTGAGGTCTAATTCACCACTGTGTCGAATTGCATGTCAATTAAAAGGACCTTAGCGTCCGGCGGGCTAAAGCCCTGCTGCTCGGGTCGCGAGCATAAAAATGCTCGCTGTAAACACCCTCGCGACCCGCGCTTAATAGCGGGAGGGGCCCACAAGCGCAGCGCAGTGGGAGGGTGAGCGAAGCGAAGTCCGACTTAATTGACATACAGAAGCCACAGTGGCATTTGTCAATTAATTGAAAAACAAAATAGAGGGGCATCCTGTCAGGTGTCCCTCTGTTTCCAATCTTTTTTTTGATTTCTTTACGGTTTCTGCAATTCCAGGATCTGCTGCTCGGACAGGCCGGTGCATTTGGAGACAAGTGCGATGTCCAGGCCGTTGGCGAGCATAGCCAATGCTGTTTCAGCCTTCCCTTCTGCTTTTCCTTTGGCTTCACCTTCCGCCCTGCCTCTTGCTTCTCCTTCAAGAATACCCATATCCCGGGCATACACAATCTGATTCCTGATGTCTCTTTCCGTCGTCATTTCCTTGATGTATTCTATTTGTTCTTCCTTCGGCAGCGATGCTATCTCCGTCAAATGGAACAGCCTCTCGAAGAGTTTTGACTTGAGTTCCTTGGGCATACTCTCCAGACGGTGCATCTCGCGAAAGCAAAAATACCACTTTTCCTTGTCTGTCACAAGTTCTTTCTCCGTTTTCCTGAACTTTCCGATTTCAATGAACACGAAATGAAGGGCATCCGTCAATTGTCTACCGGTCCTGTCCTCTCGTATCGAGTACCGGTATTCGTATGTCTCCTCCTCTCCTTCCCGAAAATGCGCTTGAAGCCGCGGTCAAACATGATGTCAACGTACCTCCCCACGTATGGAAGTCCGTCCCCGTAAAATCTCTTTCCTTTTTCCATAGTTCTTTCTTTTTTGATTTGACGGGACAAGGATAGGGTGAAGATTTACGTATTGTTGGAAAAATCACAGGTCCCCTCCGCACGGGGATTGCAGGCGGGCAATGAGTTCGTCAGCGGTGTGCTCCGTTATCAGGTTCACGCCGAACCATCGTTTGCCGAGATCCTTGATGCTCGCACCAAAGTGATAAACTTCGTCATCGATAATCAGGAATCGGTCGTGTGCCTCGTTGAAGGTGTGCAACTGACAGTGTTCATCAGGATATTGTGCGTTGTATGCCCGGAAAGCTTGTTCCATTTCACCGATTCGATGGATATCGCGGACATAGCAGTCAATGGTGGCTGAGAGTCCCGGTCGAACGCGCATCCTCTGGAGAATGTCGCCACTGACATAGTCATCAATGAGAACTATCCTTCTAATGGCGCGCTTGAAGAGAGTTTCAACAAGAACAAAAGCATCGAACATCTGTCCTTCGAAGAAGATTCCGAGCCTGGCTTTGAGGGTGCCGTTCTCCATACAGTCAAGTATCCGGTCTATGCGGGTGTTGGTGTCATCTATCCGCCGATCTGACAGCATCTGCCGCTGTTCCATATGCTCCAGTCGCTGAAAGATACCCGCATTGCTGACGATGAACCGCCGCATAGCGACAAAGGCATCAATTATGCGGATGCTCATATCTACTGCCACATTGGAACGAAGAACCGCACTGAGCTGACTGACACCTTGTTCAGTAAAAACGTAAGGTAGTTTGCGGACACCGCCCCAACTTGATGTTCCATTTTGGAATTTCAAGGTACTATTCCCGTCATGAGATTTAAGATCTTCCCACTCTTCTGTGGTAAGTTGGAACATGAACCGATCAGGGAATCGATCGATGTTGCGCTTGACAGCTTTGTTGAGATTACCTGTTGTTACCTGATAGAGTCCTGCTAAATCCCTGTCAAGCATAACCTGCACACCACGGACGGTATATATCATTCTTCCGATGTCTCCCTCCTCCAGTTTTACAGGAACTGTGGCTGAAAATTCCTCCCCGCTGCTTTTCCTTGAGCTATTCATAATTGATTGGCTTTTGACGGGACAATGATAGGAAATTCCACTTACAAAATAACGTAAATCTTATAACCGGTAGCAGATTTACGATTTGTTGGAAAAGTGTTTGGTTTGTTTTTTGTTTCACCCAAATCAATTATTTTTGTATCTATTTCAAAAACACTTATGAAAATACCAAGCAAATTCTATCATACCATCCTCACAATCTGCCTTTTCTTCCTGCTGGCGACCTCGGTTTCCGGTCAGACCAGTGACTTCATCAGGGCTATGGGAGCATATCAGAGCGACGATTTGGAAAATGCGGAAGCTCTGTTCAAAATAGAACTGGGGCAGAATCCTGACAACGACGCCGCGTGGTATTACTCTGGCGCATCAATTCCATAGATGCGGAACTTGAGTTGCAGGTTGTCCCTGTTCAAGCCCATAAAGATGCCGCCATCTGATATGCCTACTACCTTTACGTTAAACTTCTGGCCGAGCAAACCATTGGCAACAGGGCTATCATTATGACAAAAATGATCTTTTTCATCTGTTTCTGTTTATCAATCTGATAAGGCGGATTACGCACAACGGAGATTTCATAATCGTCCGTTATTTCAGTTCCAATAAAATGAATAGGTAGTTGCTCTTGTTGCGTACAAAATTAAGCATTTTTTGAGTTTTGCCTATCATCTGCAGACAATTCCGTCTGGCTGACCGCCAGCCGTGAAAGATATATCGGAAACAGTGTATGACATATTCATTTGTGTTTATTGGTTTCAAAAAGAATATTTATAATTGATTTCAGTGTACCTCCCAATGGCCGCCCTTGTCGGGACCTATCCTGGAGAGTACACCTTCTGATTTCAATTTTGACAGATGCTTTTCAACAGCCTTTGTACTGATGCCAAGTGCCTCCGCAAGGGTTACTGTGGTCATATTGTTGTTTTCCCTCAGCAATCTGACAATTTTCTCCCTACTCTTTTCTTTTTTCGGAATTGGTGGCAATGTTTCCCCCGTTGATTCAAGATATGCCTGAATATCCTTTCTAAGATTACGAATCATTTCATCAAGCATAAACTGGCGGAATATTTCTTTATCCTCGGTTTCACGCGTTTCTATAAGTGCTTTAATATACTGCGCCTTATCTTCTTTGAGAATTTTAGTTGGAATCAAGCCGAACTCGAACTGAATCATATTCATCAGCAGGCGGGCCATTCGTCCGTTTCCATCCACCCACGGATGAATCGTCACGAGATCATAGTGGGCATCAAAACTGAGAAGATATTGGTCAATTGCCGTTTTTCTCCCTACTATTTTTCTCGCCTTATTCAGCTGCTTGCAGAAATCTTTCAACTTACCAGGAACTTTGTTGAAACTCATATACGACTTGCCACCTATGCCTGCAGTCACATTCACGAGTCTGATATCCCCATTTGCGGATGAGAATTCCCCCAAAGCCGTTTTGTAAACCTGTCCGGTATTCTTCATTGCAATGGCGGAAAGTTCTTTCAAAAGATTGACGGTAATTTCACTGTGACTTCCGGCATATTGCAGGCACCTGTCATAGGCGGCCTTGAGATCCAGGTTCATATACTGCTCTATCAGAGTCCTTCCACCGGCGCTGATACCTTGATCAAACATCAGTTGATTCTCAATTTCGGTAACAGTTGATCCTTCTATAGCGGTAGAGTGAGTAATGATGGAATACAGATAGAACTTTTCATAGTCTATCTGTCTGTCGATTCCCAAAGTCCTGTATTGGACAAGCAGCGATTCAAGTTCCTTTTCCTTTGTCATATCTTGAAAAAAGTTGGGACAAAGATAGAAATAAATCAGCAATTTTCAAATTTACACCTAACTTTGAAGTGAGATATGACTAGTAGCTGTTTTTCTCTTGCGCGAGAGAAGCAATGCGTTGTATTTGTGGGCACCTTACTGTCACTCGTATGGACGAGTGATACGTTGTGATGGATATATCCATCACAACACCGGGAAATGCTTCGAAGCCGCTTGCCTCGTCGGATTCCACTTCGGAAAAGTATTTGGTTTGTTTTTTGTTTCACTCAAATCAATTAATTTTGCACTTATATCAAAAATACGTATGAAAGTACTGAACAGATTCAATCATACCATCCTCACAATCTGCCTTTTCTTCCTGCTGGCGCCCTCGGTTTCCGGTCAGACAAGCGATTTCATCAAGGCTATGGGAGCATATCAGAGCAATGATCTGCAAAATGCGGAAATCCTGTTCAAAAAGGAATTGGAGCAGAATCCCGACAACGACGCGGCCTGGTACTACCTGGGCTTCATCAAGTCTCAACTATACGATGACAGGCAGATTGCCGAAGAATACCTTAATAAAGCCGTATCATTGGATTCCACCAACTACTGGTACAGATACAACCTGGCCCTCCTCTATGGAATGACGGACCGTATGGAGTTATGTGTAGGTATAATGGAGAAGTTGTTGGATGAAAATCCCGGCAAAACCCAGCTTTGCTTCGACATAATCCAATCATATCTGACCCTTGGCGACATACCCAAGGCGCTTTCCGCCCTTGACAGGATTGAGAAGAGAATGGGAAAGAACGAGATGTTCGCCATTACCAGGGTGGACCTCCTGGCGGCAAGCCGGGAAGCCTCCCCCGACAGCATCTGTTCCGTCCTGGCCGGCTATTACAAAGAATGCAGGACTCCCCGGATAGCGACAATGCTGGGCGACTACAGCGCAAGGCTTTACCGTGATACGACAGCGATTCGATATTACGACGAGGCTATCCTTCTTGACGAAGACTACACTCCGGCATATTACGGGAAAGCCACGGTGAACCAGATGCTCAGACAATACGACAGTTATTTCTCCAACATATCCCATTTCATCAAGGACCGCAATCTCGAGCCTCGTGCAAAAGCGGAATATGTTTCATCAATTATGGGTAACCAGCAGTTTGTGCAAACCTTCGCGGCTGAGATGGACTCCCTGATGCTGGACCTCCGCGCAACGCACCCAGGAGACACCATTGTAAACTCTCTTCTAAGCAGTTACTACTACAGCACCCGGCGAAGCCATCTCTCGTTGGAACTGCTCAGGCAGAATGCGGAAACTTATCCCGAAAGTTTCAATGCCGTGTTCGAATATCTGCTGCTTCTCTACTATACGGAGAATTGGCAGGCTCTGATTGACGAGTCTTCAAAAAACATCGACAGATTCGAAGGCAAAAATGACATACTCCAGCTTCGGGCCATCGGCTACACAAATCTGGAAAAGAACAGGGAAGCAATCTCCGATTATCTTTCCATCCTTGACAAGAAACCGCGCGACACAACTGTCCTGGTTGTGACCCACTCCTCCCTGGGTGGCCTCTACTACAACATAGGGGAGAACAGGAATGCCTTCAAACACTACGAAAAGGCCCTCAAGCTTCAGCCGGACAACAATCTGATCCTGAACAATTACGCCTACTATCTGTCTCTTTCGGGCAAAAATCTCAAAAAGGCAAGGCAGATGAGCAGGAAAACAATCGAGGCCGAGCCCGACAACCCCACCTACCTCGACACATATGCATGGATACTCCACCTGCTCGGGCAGGATGTTGAGGCCAAGGCAATCTTCAAGCACGCGATGCTCTATGGGGGCAAGGAGCACCCTGACATACTCGAGCACTACTCCGTTGTTCTGGATGCCCTTGGAGAGAAAGATCTGGCAAACATATACAGGAGTCAGGCCCAGGCAATGAAGCAATGAAAAGAATTCTGTTCATAACGATATTGTTGCTGCTGCAGGTGTCTTCATCTGCACAGGACATATCCGTACAAAAGGAACGGAAACAGAAAATCGAAAAGGAGATCGAATTCATCAACAGCCAGCTCAAGAACATCTCCTCCAAGCAAAAGGCCAGTACGGAACAATTGTATCTGATTCAAAAAAAGGTGTCGGGGAGAAAGGCTCTTCTCAAGGAAACAGATGCTCTCATTGCCGAAACCAACAAAAAAATCAAGGTACAGAAAGCGGAAACAGACCGCCTTGCCCGCGAACTTGACACATTAAGTTCATATTATGGGAAACTGGTTTACAATACATACCGGAACAGGGACACCCGCGTATGGTTCCTGTATGTCCTGGCAAGCGAGGACATCGGACAGGGGTACAGGCGTTTCGCATATTTCAGGAATCTGGCAGACCAGGCAAACGCTCAGGGAAAACTGATCGGAGAGAAACAGAACAAACTGAACGCCGAACTCGAAAAACTTGCTGAAATCAAAAGCCAAGCCGACTCGCTGAGGGCCGAGCGCGAGCAGGAATACAAAAATTTGCTGGCGGAAGAAAACCAGTCGAAGAAAAATCTGAAGTCCCTTTCCAGGACACAATCCCAATACCGCAAGGATCTGGCTCAAAAGAAGAAAGAGGTGGATCGCCTGAACCGTGAAATAGAAAAGATTCTTGCCAGCACAATCAAGAAGCAGCAATCGGACAAGACAGTGATAGACCAGGCCCTGAACGATGAATTTGAACAGAACAAAGGGCGCCTCCCCTGGCCGGTCAGACACGGAGTGATTACCGAACGGTTCGGAATCAACAGTCATCCGGTTTACAAGAATCTGAAGTTGCCCCAATGCAACGGCGTCACATTCCGCACGGACAAGAATGCCGAGGTGTTCTCCGTTTTCAACGGAGAGGTCCGTCAGGTTGTGGTCATACCCGGTTATAACCAATGCGTGCTTGTCCAGCACGGCTCGTATTTCACGTTCTACTGCAAATTATCCTCGGTCAAAGTCAAAAGCGGGCAGAAAGTCTCATCAGGAGAATGTCTCGGCATCCTTGACCAGGATTCCGAAAACGGCTCATCCCTCCATTTCCAGATATGGAAGGGCACTCAAAAACAGAATCCCGAAAATTGGTTGCGACAATGATGGATAAGAAAGTCAAGAAAACATTATCATTCACAGTTGCTCTTGCCGGAGCGGTTGTCCTTCTCTATTTCGCCTTCAGGAACATTGAATGGCAAAGTTTCTACGAAAATCTGAAGCAATGCAATTTCTGGTTCATTCTCAGCGTGATAGCCATCCAATGGATTATCACCTACCTGAGGGGGAACCGCTGGAAAGTAATGCTCAACCCCCTGAATCCCGGAATAACCAGACGTGAAACATATGATGCCTACGCCATCTGCTATCTGGCCAACATCGTATTTCCCCGCTCAGGAGAGGTGGTGCGATGCGGACTGATCGCCGATACACGCAAAGCCTCCTTTGAAGGCTCACTCGGGACTGTCGTCATCGAGAGAACCTGGGACATACTCTGCGTTTTCATCGCCGCAATTCCTCTCTTTTTTACAGGCCGTTTCAGGGATTTCCTCGTTGATGAGATATTCAGGCCAGTCCTGGGCAATCTTCACCCAAGTCTCTGGTTGATTGCGGCCGCAGCCGCCGCTATCGTGTCAATCGTAATCTTGATAAAGAAACACGGCAAGAAAAAAGACAAGAAGGAATCGGCGGCAATCAGATTCCTCAAAGGACTCGGGAACGGTATCACAGCCGGATTCAGGATGGAGAGAAAATGGGCCTTCTTTGGCTACACCATTCTGATATGGACCCTCTACTGGCTTTGCAATATCCTTACTTTCAAGGCCTACCCTGCATCAGCAGGGATGAACGGCAATGATGCGCTCTTCCTGCTCGTAGTCGGTTCACTTGGCTGGATGGTTCCCGTGCAGGGAGGGTTCGGTGCATATCACTTCATCATAACGATGGCCCTTGTGCCCATATATTCATTCACTTACGAAACCGGGCTCGTATTCGCCACGATTTCTCACGAATCCCAGATAGTTCAAATGCTTCTCTGCGGAATAGTCTCCCTGATAAGCTGGACATATCACAAACGTCACTCACTCAAATCCACAATATGAAATCAATACTCGGAATCGGCAACGCACTGACCGACATTCTTGCAGTCCTTCCGGACGACTCCCTTCTGGTGAAATACAACCTTCCTCTTGGCAGCATGCAGCACGTGGATGCGACCACTGGCAACAAAATATGGGCTGAACTCAAGAAAATAGGCGTTCAGTATGTCGCCGGAGGCTCTGCCGCAAATACCATATCGGGCACTGCGATTTTCGGAATGCCTTCAAGTTTCATCGGGAAAGTCGGGGATGACGAACTGGGCTCGCTGTTCCGTCAGGCCCAGCAGCAGAACGGAATCAAATCCAACCTGCTGATAGGCTCCGCCTCATCGGGAAGGGCGATGGTCTTCATTACCGCTCCGAACGCGGACCGCACCTTCGCAACCTATCTCGGAGCCGCCCTCCAACTTGAACCTGAAGATCTGAAGCCGGAATATTTTGAGGGCTACGATTACCTCCATATCGAGGGTTATCTCGTTCAGAACCAGAGACTGTTCCGCCGCGCACTGGAGATGGGCAAGGAAAAAGGCATGACCATTTCTCTGGATATGGCATCGTACAATGTAGTCGAGTCCAACAACGCATTCCTTCAGGACGTGGTCAAGAATTACATTGACATCGTCTTTGCCAACGAGACGGAAGCCAAGGCATTCACCCATAAGGGGCCGGAAGAGGCCCTCGAAGCCATAGCGGAAATGTGCGACATTGCTGTGGTCAAGATTGGCAAGGACGGCTCAATGGTCAAGCAGGGCGATGAAAAATATGTGATTGAAGCCTGGCCCGCCAACACCATCGATGCGACAGGGGCCGGTGACTGCTACGCGGCCGGATTCCTCTATGCCCACGCCAACGGAATGCCGCTGAAAACCTGCGGAGAGGTCGGGTCAATCCTGGCGGCAAAAGTGGTGGAGGTAATAGGGACAAAGGTGGACATCCCCCGATGGAAAGCCGCCAAGGCCGAGATACGCCAATTGATGGGAATATCAGAATAGTCCGTGAAGTACGGCGTCGATTCTGTCGCAGACGAAAGCGAAGTCTTCCGGCTTGTTTTCGAAATCCAATTGATCGACATCTATGACAAGCAGACGTCCGTCGCTGTAGCCCTCAATCCACTTTTCATATCTGTCATTAAGCCCCTTGAGATAATCAAGCCTGATGCTGCTTTCATACTCGCGACCTCTCTTCTGTATGTTGTCCACAAGATGAGGTATCGACGAGCGCAGGTAAACAAGAAGATCCGGCGGTTGTATAAGGGAGACCATCAGGGAAAAAAGAGATGTGTAGTTTTCGAAATCCCGGGTTGACATCAGCCCCATATCGTGCAGGTTCGGGGCGAATATGCACGCATCCTCATATATGCTCCTGTCCTGGATGACCGTTTCTCCGGATTTGCGGATGTCCACAACGTCGAGAAAGCGCCTGTTGAGGAAATAAATCTGAATGTTGAAAGACCACCTCTCCATATCGTTGTAAAAGTCAGCAAGGTACGGATTGTATTCGACAGACTCGAATTTCGGGGTCCATTTGAAATGTTCGGCCAGCATCCTTGACAGTGTTGTCTTCCCGCTTCCGATGTTTCCTGATACGGCAATGTGCATACTCCCTTTTTTGAAATTATGCTACAAAGTTAAGAATCTTTATTAACTTTGGAATCGGTTTGAAGCATAGCGATGGAAATAAAGTCTTTATATTTTAACGGTCTGAGGGAATGCTGCTACATTGTCTGGGACGAAAGCCTTGAATGTGTCATCATAGACCCCGGATTCTGTAACGAGAACGAATTTGGCAGACTGAAAGGATTCATCGAAGAAAAAAATCTCACACCGGTGAAGATACTTCTGACCCACTGTCATTTCGACCACGTCCTGGGGCTTGAAGATGCGCGCCTGTACTGGAATCTCCCTGTTTATTTCGACCGGAAGGATCTGGAGCAACTTGAGAGGGCTCCCAGATACAGCGAGATGCTCGGGCTCAAGACCAAGCCTTTCCTGGGGGAGATTACAGACATCAATGACGGCGATCTGATCAGCTTCGGAAACACCGAACTCGAGGTCATCTCCACCCCCGGTCATACCGAAGGGGGTGTTTGCTACTATTGCCGCAAGGAAGGTGTTATCTTTACAGGCGACACCCTTTTTGCCGGCAGCATAGGCAGGACCGATCATCTTGGCGGCAACCTCGACCAATTGCTCGGCAGTATCACCAGAAAACTTATGACCCTTGACGGTGAGGTGAAAGTCTTTCCGGGGCACGGCTCAAAGACAGATATCGCATACGAAAGGTCCACAAACCCCTTCCTTCTGTAATGGACGATTCCATCCGGATAACAGGGGCCCGGGTTCACAACCTCAAGAACATAGACCTGGAGATTCCACGCAACAGCCTTGTCGTGGTGACCGGGCTTTCCGGCAGCGGGAAGAGTTCTCTCGCCTTCGACACCATCTGTGCAGAGGGGCAGCGGCGGTATATGGACACTATGTCCGCCTATGCCAGGCAGTTCATAGGTGTTCTTGAGAGACCGGAGGTGGACGAGATCAAGGGTCTCAGCCCCATTATTTCAATTGAGCAGAAGACGGTGGGCCGGAATCCCCGCTCCACCGTAGGGACTATCACTGAAATATATGACTACTTCCGCCTGCTCTACGCCCGGGCTTCACAAGCTTTCTCCCCGGTGACAGGCAGGGAGATGATCCGCTACTCAAACGAGGAAATAGTCAATCTTATAATAGAACGGCATTGCGGGAAGAAACTGATGATTCTCGCTCCCTTGGTCAAGGGACGCAAGGGCCACTACCGCGAGTTGTTCGACACGCTGCGCAGGAAAGGCTTCAACCAGGTCCGCGTCGATGGGAAACTGGAATATCTTGGGGACCTGACAGCCCTGGACAGATACAGGATTCATTTCATAGAGCTTGTCATCGACAAGATTGTCCCTGACAGCAACGATTCACAAAGGATCAAGTCATCCGTCGAGACCGCCCTGGCACAGGGAAAGGGCTCGCTGATGATATATTCTCCTGACAGCGGGGAACTCGAGCACCTGAGCCGGAATCTGGTCTGCCCTGACACAGGACTTTCATTCGACCTTCCGGCACCCTTCACCTTCTCGTTCAACTCACCGCAAGGTGCCTGCCCCCATTGTCGCGGGCTGGGTTCAATCGCGAAAATAGATATCAGCAAGGTCATTCCGGACAAAAACAAATCGATAGCGGAGGGGGGCATAGAACTGATAGGCCCCAAAAGGGACAATCATCTCTTCAAGATGATCGAGGCCATTGCCCGGAAATACGGTTTTTCACTCAACGACCCTCTCTGCAAAATCCCCGAAGATGCCCTGAACACAATTCTGTACGGCTCAACTGACCTGTTCCGGATGGGAGACGGCAGTGATATGGAGATGGAATCCTTCCAGGGGATTGTTTCGGCAATCAACACGGATCAGGAGCAATGCGACAGGAAAGAAAAGAAAAAAGATCTCTTTCTGGACGAAACGGTATGCCCCGTATGCAACGGCACCCGGCTGAAAAGCGAGGCTCTCTGCTTCAAGATAGACGGGATGAACATTGCACAGGTGGCTCAGATGGACATAACCTCCCTGCACGAATGGGTATGTTCCCTGCCGGGGAAACTGTCTGGCAGACAGATGGCTATCGCATCGGAAATACTGAAAGAAATAACTTCACGCATCAAATTTCTTCTGGATGTAGGCTTGGACTATCTCTCCCTCAACCGTACCACCCGTACCCTCAGCGGAGGTGAAAGCCAGAGAATCCGCCTTGCAACTCAGATAGGTTCGAGACTTGTGAATGTTCTCTACATTCTGGACGAGCCCAGCATCGGTCTGCATCAGAAAGACAATCTCAAATTAATCCACTCCCTGAAGGCATTGCGCGACGAGGGCAACTCCGTGATGGTGGTGGAGCACGACAGGGAGATGATGGAAGCCGCTGACTGGCTGACAGATCTCGGCCCCGGAGCGGGAGAGAACGGGGGCTACCTGCTGTACAACGGAAAGCCTTCCGATATAGGCAAGGCAAAGCAGGGCTCCCCCACCCTGGACTATCTGACCGGCAGAAAGGCCATAGCGGTTCCAGAGGAAAGAAAGGTTGGAAACGGCAAATTCATCACCCTGACCGGAGCGTGCGGCAACAATCTGAAGGATATCACACTGACACTCCCTCTGGGGATGTTCGTCGGAATAAGCGGAGTGAGCGGCAGCGGAAAGAGTTCCCTTATCAACCAGACCCTTATGCCCATTCTGAGCGGAAGGCTTTACAATTCAAAACGTCCCTGTCTGCCCTACTCCTCAATTGAAGGCGTGGAGAATATCGACAAGGTGATTGAAATGGACCAATCCCCCATAGGTCGCACCCCCAGAAGCAATCCGGCCACATATACCGACATTATGACCGACATCAGGCGCATTTTCGCCGAAACTCCGGACGCAAAAATCCGTGGTTTCAAAGCCAACCGGTTCTCCTTCAACGTCAAGGGAGGGCGATGCGAGGAGTGCAAGGGAGCCGGAGTCCAATTGCTGGAGATGCATTTCCTCCCATCTGTGCAGGTGACCTGCCGGGAATGCGGTGGGAAGCGTTACAAGCCGGACACCCTTGCGGTTAAATTCAAGGGAAAGAGCATAAATGACGTGCTGGATATGACTATATCCCAGGCTCTTGACTTCTTCAGGGCTTTTCCTTCCATTTCCCACAAGCTTGAAGTTCTGGAGAGCGTAGGCCTTGGTTATCTAACTTTGGGACAGCCGGCGACCACTCTCAGCGGCGGAGAGAGCCAGAGGCTCAAACTCTCCGCGGAACTTGCCCGAAAAGATACCGGCAACACTCTCTATCTGCTTGACGAACCCACCACCGGACTTCATTTCGAAGACATCAAGATTCTGATTGAAGTGCTCCGGCGCCTTGTTGACAAGGGAAACACCGTGGTCATCATCGAGCACAATCCCGACATTCTCAAATCCGTCGATTATCTGATAGATCTCGGACCGGACGGAGGACGGGCCGGAGGTATGATTATTGCTCAAGGTACCCCGGAACAGGTTGCCCTGTGCGACAATTCATATACGGGCCGATACTTGAAAGAACTGCTATGATTACCGAAATGTCCCTCTGGCGCTCCCTGCAGCGCGACAACAACACCAAAGTACTGAACACCTACATATCAGGAGGCCTTTCCAGATATGTCATCTATCTGTCCGAAGCACTGCACGAGCGGCGTTTCTGCAGACTTTCCGAAGATATTGCCGAAAAGAAGAACATAAAGCTGATTCTGATTGCCGGGCCATCCAGCAGCGGCAAGACCACATCCGCCAAACGGCTTGCGATACATCTTCGAATTGCCGGCCTCAACCCCATAATTCTGTCAACGGACGACTATTTTGTCAACAGGGTAGATACGCCCCGAGACAAAAACGGAGATTATGACTTCGAATGTCTCGAAGCGATGGACCTGCCTCTTCTCAACAACGATTTGACATCCCTCTTCGAGGGGAGGGAGATTGAGATGCCACGGTATGATTTCGTTAAGGGAGAGCGGTTTTATGCCGACGACAGGCTCAGGCTCAGCGAAGGGGACGTCCTGATCATGGAAGGAATCCACTGCCTGAACCCGAAGCTGACTCAATCGATTCCTGACGAAGTGAAGCACAAGTTGTTCGTCTCCGTCCTCACCCCCATCTCAATCAGTGAGGACGTCACAGTGGAAGCGGCTGACTACAGGCTTCTCCGCAGAATTGTCAGGGACAACCGTTCCCGCAACTCAAGCGCAGAAGCCACAATCCTCAGGTGGCCTTCCGTCAGGAACGGCGAGGAGAAACACATCAACCCGTTCCGCAGTCTGGCGGACGAAGATTTCAATACTGCACTGATGTACGAACTCCCCATACTGAAATGCTATGCCGAGCCTGTTCTGCAATCCGTCAGAAAAGACTCTCCGGCATACGCACAGGCTCAGCGCCTGATAGGGATTCTCCACGAGATAGTGGCTCTAACCCCTTCTGACATAAGGCACATTCCCCCCACTTCCCTCATCCGGGAATTCATCGGCGACTCCAGCTTCACATACTGAAACACATAAGCTGGTACCTTTCATCCATACGGAGGTTACCTGTCACTTCCCTTGCCCATAATATGCATTGGGACCGTGCTTGCGGCTGTAATGCTTCTCTATCAACAGTTTGTTCATCGATGGTTTATGATTCACGACATCGAGAGTCGAAAGGTTAAGGGACATTGACACAAAGCCCATCTTGGCAACCTGCTCAAGGACAACGGCGTTGTGAACGGCGTTGTCGGCGTCGGTCCCCCAGGTGAAAGGTCCGTGATTCTTCACCAGAACCGCAGGAGTATCCATAGGGTTCATTTTCCTGAACCTTTCGACTATGACAGTGCCAGTCTCTTTCTCGTATTCCCCCATGACTTCCGACTTTCTCATATCGCGCGTACAAGGGATATCCTCGTGGAAATAGTCGGAATGGGTCGTACCTATATTAGGAATGTCTATACCGGCCTGCGCCCACGCTGTAGCATAGGTGGAGTGAGTATGGACCACTCCACCTATTTCGGGGAAAGCATTGTACAAGACAAGATGAGTGGGTGTATCGGACGAAGGCTTCAAGGTCCCCTCCACTACCCTGCCGTGAAGGTCAACCACAACCATATCGGACGGCTTCATATTTTCATAACTGACACCGGAAGGCTTGATGACGACCAGACCGGACTCACGGTCGATACCGGAAACATTGCCCCAGGTAAATATCACAAGCCCGTGCTTGACAAGGTCAAGGTTGGCCTGACACACTTTTTCTTTCAATTCTTTCAACATACTACCAGAGAATCAGATATAAAAATGTCACCAATACAATTATCAACACTCCTCCGACGGCGTAGCCACGGCTGGTGTGGAACAGGCTCAAGTCGATGTCCAGAGCCTTCCTGTCCCTTGAAGTGTCGTTGGAATTGCTGTAAAGCCAGATGGATGAGCACCCCACAAGCACTCCGAAGAAGAAGAATGCCTGGAAGCCGATATCGTTC
>JAZUIV010000064.1:0-3882 GCA_045642485.1 Bacteroidales bacterium
TTTTTTTTTCCTTTTCTTTTTTGCTTGGGGGGTGTGGGGGGGGGGGGGGGGCTTACCCCCCCGATCGGACTCCTGCGGCGATGCTTGTCACGGCGGTAGTTTTCTTCATCCATCAGCATGAAGGCCACCTCATACAGGTCGTCAAGTTTCATTGCAAGTTCCTTATAGCGTTCGTACTGGTCATCTCGCACATTGTTGTAACTTTGTCCGAAGTTTTCATCCGCCTCTCTCAGTTCGCGGATTGCCCTGTCCAGAGCATTATATTCATTATTTGTCATTGTGTTATCCTACTTTTCGTTGTTTGTATTCCCGAAGATTGTCCTTCGGTTCTTCATCCTATAGCTGTTCCCTGACAGCTGTATGAGCTCGCACTTATAAAGAAGGCGGTCGAGGAGTCCCGTTGCAAGGACTTCGTCATTGAGGGCTTGCGCCCATTCCATAGGACTGCGGTTGGTGGTGATTATGAACGATGTGGACTCGAAGACGGCATTGACAAAGGCAAAGAGAAGGTTGCCGTCATCCCGATTCACTGTAAGGTTCATAAGATCATCAATCACAATGACCTGACCTGCATAAAGGTCCCTGTATTCTTTTCTCGTACTTGGCGTGAGGTCTCTCATCTTGATGGTCGACAGTATCTCGTCCATGCTTCTGAAGTAGGCCTTGTAACCGCGTTCTATAGCGTCGGCGCATAGACCTGCGGCAATGAAGGTCTTTCCGACACCGCAAGGGCCAGCAAGCATTATGTTGTACCCTTCCTCGACCCAGTGCAGTTCCCTCAGCTGGTTGAGCTGCGTGGCACTCAACCCGTTGGACACGCTGAAGTCGTAGTTGTCCAGATTGTGGGCCATCGGCAGCCTAGCGGCCTTGTACCGTACCTGAAGCTGCTTTTCCTCCCGGCTCCTGACCTCTGCGTTCAGCACTTCAAGCAGGAAGTCGTCGTAACTCGGGGACTCCTGCTGGGCCTTCAGCAGAACATCCGCAGTATTCATCGTAAGGCAGGACAGGCGCAGCCTTTTCGCTCCGCTTCTTATGGCGGTCAACTTGTCTACTGTCTGTTCCATACGCCTTCATACGTGTTTATTGATGACTTGCCGGGGGCGAAGTTTGCCATCATTCTGGCCGATTCGTCACCGAGAGGCTTTATCTCAGGCATATCATCATCCTTTACAACTTTATTCACGGAGATGAACGCTTTGAAGTCGTTAGCACTGTAAAGCCTGTTATGGCAGCACTGGGCCAGAGCTATATCAGCAGCCGGTTGACCATACTTGATGACGTTCTCCTGGATTGTTGCAAGCTGGTCACGCAGGTAGCGGGGATATCTCGCCTGCACCTCCAACAGGTAGGCGGAGATTGCCGTCTGGTCTGAGAACAGGGCCTTGACTTCCTCCATGCGTTCCGATATTTTGCTTGACGTATCACGGTAGTGACTCTTGTTTATCACGACATTGCCAGTCCCAGCCGGGATTATGTGACGGGCTTTCATCTTGCCGTCCATATCCTTTATGAGCAGATCACCCTTGCTCTCCTCAAGCAGGACACGGGTCATCTCACCCTTATACGTGCCGGCAGGAACGGAGTATATGTTGCCCCTGTACTTGATGCTGTTTGTTTTCAGCACCTTGTGCCCGGCTGCCGCAGGCAGGGATGCGATCGGAGTGTACGGGAACAGATCCTTGCATTCCATACACCATTCCTCGTAGGGTATCTTGCAGGTGGTGCCGTGCACCATCATATTACCTGTCCGCCCAAGCCATGCTTCAGCTTCCCTTTGGAGATTGTCCAACGTGCTGTAGGACCTGTTCAGCAGGAAGTTCTGCTTGACGTATTTCACGGCATTCTCCACTTTGCCCTTGGATTCCGGATCCGCCGGACGGCAGAAGATCACATTGAACGGACGGCTCTTCACATAACAGGAGAACACCTCAGTCATCTTGTAGTCTCCTATGTTCTCGTCATACAGGAACACCGCGTCCTGATCATAGATGATGTTCTTCGGTATGCCCTTGAAGTACTCAAACGCCTTCTCGTGGGCCATAACCGCCGTTTCGCTTGTGAACGGCTTGTCCTGGAACCAGATGTACTTCTGCCTGCTGTAGCACAGGAGCATCACCATGAAGTGTACCGTGTGCAGTTTGCCGTCACTGCTGCGAAGTTTCTTGTGGCCGAAGTCTACCTGGGCGTAAAGGCCCGGAGGAGTCTGTGGCAAAGCCTGATAGATTCGCTCGTTCTCCGTGATTTTTGGCAGGCCATACTCGCTGCGGAGTTTCATCACATAGTTGTACACCGTCTTCGGCGATACATCCGGGAAGTCCGGGTGGCACTCCTTCAGCCAATCGTGCATCTGGGCCGCAGGCGTGTCCTGGAACTGGCCCAGCCGCTGGACTATGAAGTCCTTGTACGGATCAAGGATAAAGGGTTTGTTTGTAATGCTTTCCGAGAACTTCTCGAACTCGGCTCGGTCCATCTCAAGGTATTTCTTCACTGTCCGGAAGTTCAACCCCAGATGGTCGGCAATCCATTGGATTGACTTGTGCTCCACACTGCGGAGCATCTGGATTCTGTCGTACGTAATCATTCGACATGCAGTTTTGTAGTCCTTCTCTGTCATAATGCCTTTGCTATTTCATTATGACGCGAAGGTCGGGTTATTAATCAAAAGTCACTGCACTCTTGATTCCATTTTTACTGCATTCCTGATTCCGATACTACTGTATTCTTGTTTCCGATATTACTGTACTCCTGTTACCGATTTCACTGCATTTTATGATTCCGGTGACATCCGGACACGTTTCGGTGCAGAAATGTGTCCGTGTGTCGCGATTTCCCCATTCCGGACACGGTCGGGAGCCATCAGGAACTGCCGGCATTCCGTAACATAACAGCTTAATTGCCGATAAGGACTTTTTTCATAGGGATGATGATTTGGATAATTGTTTGGAAATGAGTATATTCGTAGCGTGATGTGTATATGTGTGTCATATTTTATGAGCACTCCTCCCTTTGGTATATCACTGAGGGGAGGTAACTTATTGTTACATAGTTACATACCTTTTGTCCGGACGGCCCCTTCCGACGCCGCCCGGACACTCGTGTTTTAATCAGTCGAATCGTATAATAAGTTAACGTGTTTGCCGTTATGGAAGAAAACAAGCAAATTTTAGAATTCATCGCCCCTGAGGTGAAGGTGGTCAAGATCTCCGGCCAGGGAGTACTATGCGTGAGCGTTGAAATTGAGCGAATAAGAACATATACTTTTGAAGAGGCCAGTCAAGCTTCCGGAAATTAATATACAAGACTTGAATATGAAATCTTTATTACGAATTTTCAGTATCGCCCTCATATCCGGCGCAGCCCTTGTTTCCTGCGGGAAGATCACTCCGACAGGTGGCAATGAGCAGGGCGGTGATACTTCTGGGACCGAGACCGGAGGCGGTGACGAGCCGGGTGGAAACACTGATCCAGATGTTACGACACGCGTTCTTGCTGTGTCCTTTGATACGAAGGCAACAAGGACCTCTCTCTATCCGGGTGATGACGGCTATTCAGAAGCCCGTTTTGATGCCGGTGATGTGATTCTTGTAGCTAATGGAAATGCAACTGAGCCATGCACTGTTTATCACAGAAACGGTGTCGCTATGATTCAGACCAGTTTACAGGGTGTTCTTCAGGCGGTCTATCCCGAGGATGCAGCAGTTGTGGAAAACAATAGAATAGTCGGTGTCAAAGTCCCATATGAGCAGACAGGCCTTTTCGCAGACGCCAACATCTGTATGGTGGACGAAATTCCTATAGACGCAACGAAAGTCACGTTCAAGAATCAGACAGCTATTTTTGCTGTGACGGTCCCTGCTAATACAGATCAAATTGAAGTTACTT
>JAZUIV010000065.1:0-7538 GCA_045642485.1 Bacteroidales bacterium
TGGCCGCGATGAGGGACGCTCCCACAGCCCACCAGGTCAATGTGTTGCCGGCCAGGAAGTAGTCCCCAGCACTTTTCTCCTGCCCTTTCTTGGTCCTGCCGAAAAACAGGCCGAGGCAGATCAGAAGCAGCAGATAGACAATGACGATTACAATATCTATGACTTTGAATCCGGATGCTGCAATATAATCTATTACGTTCATAACCTCTCTTTTTATTTCACTGAATCAGAATTGGCTTCCTTGCCGAAATCGTTATAGTCGTGAATATCCTTGGCATTGAGTATGACACCGCTGACCTTGGCGCAGGACACTGTCAGAACTGCCGCCGCAAGAAATGAGAGTAGATATTTCATAATATCTGTTTATTTGATTTCCAATACAATGACAGATGCTTTGGGCATCTTTATCTCAACACCCTGAGAGGTCCTCTTCATATCCTTGAACTCTTTAGGAGCGACCTTGGGAGCCACACCGAAGTCGTTGAAATCGTGTACGTCGGCAGTATTGAGGACAGTACCCGTAATCTTGGCCTTCTTGTCGGACTTGAATGCATCCCAGTCAAGAAGCACGGTATGCTCGGCATCCTTTGAGGGGTTGACGATTGAAACGTGCATCACGCCGTCCTTCCTTGAAGCGGAGACGCTGAGTGAGGGAACATTTCCCTTGGAAGTCCATTCAATGGGATTCACCTCATATTCGGCAGGAATGAATTCAGCGTCCTGATGCACCTTGTACATATTGAATATATGGTATGTCGGGGTGAGAACCATCTGGTTTCCCTTTGTGAGCACCATCGCCTGGAGCACGTTGACCACCTGGGCGATATTGGCCATCTTGATACGCTTCGTATATTTATGGAAGATGTTCAGAGAAAGGGCCGCCACCATTGCATCGCGCATAGTGTTCTGCTGGAAGAGGTGTCCGGGGTTCGTGCCGGGTTCCACCGCCCACCAGGTTCCCCACTCGTCCACGAAGAGATCCACGTCCCCGTCCGGGTCATACCGGTCCATTATCTCGATGTGACGCTGCAGGCAGGGCTCGATTCCGCAGGCTTTCGACAGGACGTTATAGTATCCGTAATCGTCGAAATGGGCGGCAAGTCCGTCCTCGCTCCTTTCAACCCCCGAATAGTAGTGAACCGCAATGGCTGACATACGGCCGCCTATCATCTTCATACAGGTCTCGGTCCAGTTGTAGTCATAGTCGCTGGCGCCGGAGGCAATCTTCCAGAGGGGGAATTTCGGATTGTAACTGCGTGTATATGTGGTATATCTGCGGAAAAGGTCGGAATAGTATTCCGGAGTCATATTGCCTCCGCAGCCCCAGGCCTCGTTGCCGATGCCGAAATATTTCACGTCCCAAGGTTTCTCCCTTCCGTTGGCGCGACGCATATCGGCAACCGTGCTCTGACTGTCGGAAGTCATATATTCGACCCATTTGGCCATCTCCTCGGGAGTGCCGCTGCCCACGTTTCCGCTGATATAAGGCTGACAGCCGAGCATCTCACAGAGATTGAGGAACTCGTGCGTGCCGAAACTGTTGTCCTCCAGAGTTCCGCCCCAGGTGTTGTTGCTGATTTTTGTTCTCTTCTCCTGCGGACCGATGCCGTCCATCCAGTGATAGTCATCGGCAAAACATCCGCCCGGCCATCTGAGAACCGGTATCTGAAGTTCTTTCAGAGCCTCGAAAACATCCTTGCGGTAACCGTTGATATTGGGAATGTCAGAATCGGGACCGACCCAAAGGCCACCGTAAATGCAGCTGCCGAGATGCTCAGAGAACTGTCCGTAGATTTCTTTGGGAATGATTGTGCCGTCAGAGGCATTCTCGTGAAGATGCACTGCAGTCTTGTTCTGGGTATATGCCGTAACCGCTACAAGGCAGCCCAGCAGTATCAGGTTCAGTTTTCTCATAGACTTTAACGTTTATTGTTTCTGTTATTCAAATTTAGTTGTTTCTTTTTCTTACCCCAATAGGTTTTGTGGTCTCCAAGTCCGGCATAGACTATGGTATGGATGCGTGGAGATGCCTCCCAATCCGTCTCCCTGCAAAGGTATAGAGACTCGGACGTGGCCCAGCATCACCGCATTGGGAGCGACCCCACCGGCATCTGAAGGGAACCTGGCCTGCGACAAACAGGAAAACCAGTTTCGAAAATCCACCATCTATTTTCATTTATCCTCCAATTTTTACAAACTTAATTATTAAATGGCTTAACGGCAAGTCCCTATAATATTTTCCCTTTGTAAATTTGTGATAAATACAAAAAGAGGGTGCGGGCGTTGCTTGCATAATAATCCTTCTGCCCTTCGGTAAGGCCCCAACTGCGGGCCCCCTCGACCCAGCGGTCCATCAAGAACTCCGGGCGTGATTTCATATACGTCCTTTGGCTCACCCTTCAGCGTCTCGAAACGGATGAAGTCGGATTGTTCTCCCATAATGCGTTCTGCCAAAGCTTCAGCCGACTTTGTATTGACATCACAGGAGAAGAGAAGGAAGTGCGGAAATGAAGAGTTTCGTTTGCGTCACAGTCAGATTATTTTGATTCCCGGCAACTATTCCACAGTGAACTCAGGCATTCCCTCCGGATGGACGAAGCAGGACCTGCTTTCGCTCCAGTAGCGCAGATCGCTCTTACGAACGGTGATATGGACCTCTGCGGTTTCACCTTTAGGTACAGAAACCCTGCGGAACCCTTTGAGTTCCCTGACAGGAGCCTTTCCCTCATATTCGGGGAGACGGACGAACACTTTCACCACCTGGTCGCCGTCGCGACGTCCGGTGTTCCTGACCTTCAGCGATACATCATAGGTATCACCGCAGTCCTTGACTTCAATATTGCTGTACTTGAAGTTTGTGTAACTGAGTCCGTATCCGAAGGGATAGAGGACCTCGCCCTCGAAATACTTGTAGGTACGCTTGGTGATATCGTAGTCATCCATAGGAGGAAGGTCATCGGTACTCTTGTAGAACGTAAGTGGCAGTTTGCCTGAAGGGTTGCAATCCCCGAACAGAATGTCCGCGATGGCATTTCCACCCTGCTCTCCGGGATACCAGGCGAGAAGGATTGCGGGGAGGTTTTCCTGTTCCCATACAATTGAAGTGGACGATCCGACCTCGAGCACCAGAATCACATTCTTGTTTGCGGCATAAAGGTCCTTGATGAACCTGGCCTGATCTTCAGGAAGGTCGAGATTCTCTCTGTCCTGGCCTTCCCTCTCGATGCTCTTGTCTATTCCCATTACTGCGATTACGACATCGCTCTCCCTGATGTTGCGTTCCATCTCCTTGCCGTAGGTGTTGAACGAAGTTTCGCTGACCACCCTGGGGACAAGCCATTCAAGTTTGGCTACGCAGTCCTCGCCGCCGTCGAAGTACTCGACCTTGATTTCATGGTCAGTTCCAGCCTTGAAATTCGCCGTGGCCTCGAATCTGGTAGCGCCGTGAGAGGTCCAGTCATCGATGACGAGCTCCCCGTCAACATAGAGACGGCAGCCGTCGTCTGAGGACAGACGGAAAATGTACTCACCTGTGGTAGGTGCCGTCACGGTGGCTGTCCAGCGGGCCGACATAGGTGCTTCAGCAGGCAGGAACGGGTCGGGCGGGAGGTTCACAGGGTCATAGAGGACATATTTCTCCGTGCGGACAGAGGCGGTTCCGCTCAGTTCGTCGCCGTTGTAATATTCGGCCTTGAATCCATTCTTGGGCGTTACCATTGTGTACTGGTCCTCGATGTTGAACCAGGGCGCGGTATAGACCTTGGTATCGGGAGAAAGCTTTGAAACAATGCCCTCAAGAGGAGAGACGGGAGCATTCCTGGGCTTTCCGCTGTAATCGCCGAAGATGCACTTGTCAGCACCGAATCCTACGATTGATATCTTTTTAATCTTCTTCTTGTCAAGAGGGAGGATTCCGCTGTTCTTGAGAAGGACCATAGATTCGCGTGCCATCTGAAGTGCGAGATTCTGATGTTTCTCGCAACCGATGACCTCGGGAGATATGCTCTTGTATGGATTCCTGTCGGAAGAATCGAAAAGGCCGAGTTTCATCCTGGCCGTCAGTACACGGCCGGCCGCCCTGTCAAGGTCCTCATCACTTACCATCCCCATCCTGTATGCCTGCTTGAGGGGGAAATCATATACGGAGTCACCGCATTCTAGATCCAGTCCGGCTTTTATGCTCAGGGTAGCGGCAGTTTCGAGACGGGATACGAAATGGTGCTCGTCAACGATGTTGTAAACGCCGCCGCAGTCTGAGACTACGTATCCGTCGAATCCCCAATCGTTCCTCAGAACTTTGGTGAGGAGCCAGGGGTTGCAGGATGAAGGAATGCCGTTTATTGCATTGTAGGAGGCCATTATGGACTGTGCGTGGCCATCCTTGATGCAGGCTTCGTATGGAGCCAGATAATATTCCCTGAGATCCTTTTCGCTGATATTGGCATTCGCGCTCATACGGCCGTTCTCGACGTTGTTGGCGGAGAAGTGCTTGGGCGTTGAAACCACTTTGAGATATCTGGGGTCGTCGCCCTGCAGACCTGTCACGAACGCGGTGCCCATACGGCCTGTCAGATACGGGTCTTCACCATAAGTCTCGGGAGTCCTGCCCCAGCGGGGGTCGCGGGCCATATTGACGGTGGGAGACCAGAAAGTAAGCACGTCCGAGAACTTCGCAGTCTGTTTATGGCCCTGGTCAAGCTCGTTCCAGCAGGCGCGGGCCTCATCGGAAATGGCAGTGGCCACCGTGTGCAGCAGGTCTGAATCCCAGGAAGCGGCCAATGCTATGGCCTGAGGGAATACCGTGAATGTTCCGGGGCGTATGACACCGTGCAGCGCCTCGTTGCCGTGATAGTACTTGTCGATGCCCAGACGCTCATTGGCCGGAGATGTTGCCCTCAGCAGGTCAATCTTCTCTTCGGGGGTCATACGCGAAAGCAGGTCTTTGACGCGTGACTCTATCGGAGCATCCTCGTCAAGATAAATCGGCTTGCTCCCGGTCTGCTGACCGTGTACATTCACTGACACGGTTGCCGCTGCTACAGATGCAGCGAGGAATAACAGGATTTTCTTCATAATATGTATGTTTTCATTTGTTACCTGGAATCGGAAAATATATGCATTTCACTATATATAACTTCAAAGATGCTGCGCAGCTTCCCCTCGTCGCGAATGATTTGCCGAAGGCGTTTCAACTCGAGCGCATTGGCAGACTCCGGAATCCAAAGTTTCAGGTAGCCGCCCTCAGCATATTTCTCGTGAAGGTGCTCCAACATCCTCTGCCAGTGCCCTTCCCTATCCAGCTGAGGATAGTGCTCCAGTCCATATTGAATGGTCCGGCGGATAACGGTCTCCGGAAAAATCTGGCGATCGGCTTCCGCAATGATTCTGCCATAGATGCTCCGCGGCTCGTGATCCGATGACGCGCGGTGGTCTTCGGCTGCCTGGGCTATCATCTCAATCTGCTCCCCGGTGAACCACCTGCGCAGGTCAGCATTGCCGCGGATAATTCTTCCTGACACCAGATGATGAGTCTTTCGGTCCTTGCAAAGACCCAGGTCGTGACAGGCGGCGGCCATAGCCACAATGTCAAGGTTCACATCATAGTGGAGGCTCATTTCAAGGGCGGCCTGAATCACATGACTTACGTGGTCCACCCTGTGGGCGGGATCGAAAGCCTCGTACTGCGGGAGAATCCTACCACGAATGTATTCCATCATTTCCTCATTGACAGCTCTTTCTGTTCCTTTCATATCACAGCCGTTCGTGTTCACTTTCCGGGATGGAAAAGAACTTCGACCTTTCCACCCATACAAAGTTAAGAATTCTTGGAATCTTTTTCCGCGGCACTGTCTCAAGTTTTCATATCAATTTGTTCCAATTATTGATGGTATCTTCTGATTCATCCGTATGCACCATTGAGTCTGACGCGCTACTAAATGTAATACGTTGTAATACAATGGATTTGCCAACAGCTTGTGCCGGCGCAGATTTTGAAAAGGCCGAGACATCATCATATGCCCCGGCCTTTATTGAAAGCTATTCTTTCTGCTAAATTATAACATTGATGCCATATATACCGGGACCATCAGGATTTGCTCATCTTTCCCGAAATCTTTGGTATACATTAAGTAACGGTTGCTTATTCTATCCGAATATTTCTCACAGAACAAATCCAAGGACTTGTGGGCTTTATAGCCGGAGGTCTTGACTTCGATGGGACATATCTTTTGAGCTCGGGAGAGCAGAAAATCTATTTCATAGAAATGTCTGTTGTTATCCGGGAAGGTGTGATAGAAAAGCTTATTCCCGGAAGCTGTAAGCATTTGGGAAATAAGGTTTTCATAAACATAGCCCAGATTGGCGGAAAGCTTGTCGGAAAGAAGTTTCTGGTAGATGATGTTTTCAGTTACGTCCTTGTCGGCAAACGCGAGCGACACAAAGAGTCCCGTGTCTCCAACGTACATCTTGAAGGTTTCAAGATTATCCGTCATAGGTAAACCCACGTTAGGATCATCCGCGTGGTGAGCGATGTTCACTGTCTTGCTCTCTTCCATTTCGTGCAACAGGGCCTGAAGAGAACTGCTTTCCATATCCCCGACAACCGGAGTTATCTGATAACGGTGTGCATTCCCGGAGAGTTGCGCAAAATTTAAACATAATATATACCGGCTCTGCGCAAAATGTTGATTCTCTTGAAAACTCAGCTTATAATCAGTTGCTGCCCCTACCGGTTGGCAGTGACAGCAAAATAACAGTCAATGAATGCGAGTGACGGTCAATGATGCGTCACTTGGCGAAAGTGGCGGCAAACTCTCAAAAGTTGCCGCCACTTCGCTGTTATTACATGTCACACGTGGTTCGTCGGAGGCTTACCACAAACTGAACTGTATGGTTGTGAAGTAACCGACCTCCATAACAAAACTGCATCCCCGGGGAGGCCCGAGGATGCAGAGATGAGTTGGTGTATGTGCTTCAAATGCTATTTGGCGGGTACGTCTGTCACAAGGCGGACACTATTGCCTTGCATGCGTTCTGAGCTATCGTAGAAACTGACTTGTCCTTTAGCAATCCACAGATAGTGCGCTAGGTCATATTCATCATAATGTTCTTCATAGATAACGTCTGTTGACGTCCCTGATGACGTCCAATAGGCGCAGTATAATTCGACTCCCAAGACTTGGGCACCAGTGCTGTAGCCCGCAGATGTAAGGCAAACGGCTCCGGCAGCCTCCATTGCAGACCATTTCGGGGCTGTTGTTTCGCTATATTCCGTTGTATTTGTAAAGTCCGTGAGGGAAATTACAGTTTCATCCCAAACATCAGGAAGCAGGACAACACAATTTGGATGGCCGCAGACGGTGACTCCACATTTATATTTGCCGCTACGTTCCGTACTCTTACCGAACAGATACTCCCACTCATAAACGTTCAACGTACGCCAAACAGATGATTCACCTCCGAATGCATAGCCCCAATCTTCAGTCTTGCTGAATTGTTCACAATCATTATCAGGATTATCATAGCCTTTCACATAGAAA
>JAZUIV010000066.1:0-2910 GCA_045642485.1 Bacteroidales bacterium
CCGCCTGGGCGGATGAATAATTAGCCAATGATAGACAAAGGCAACGCTTCATCTATCTGCATTATTTGGACTTGGCCTGTAGGAACTGCAGCGTATGGCTTACAGTAAAATCGCGCCAACGGTTCTCGCCGTCAAGACAGAATCCCAAATGACTTTCCGGCACTTCAACAACTGTCAGTTTCGTCACAAGGTCATGGTATGTCGGCATCAGGTCACCGGAGTAATTGCCTTTGCAGTGAAAAAGCATAACTTCCAATGGGGTGGGGTCCGCCTTCCAATCAGACATCAGTCTTCTGACTGCCTGATCCCCATAGAAAATGATTTTTTCTTCTCCTTCAACGCTACAGCAACCGGCGGAACGTAGTATTTCCAGCCTTTCCGCTTCCTGTTCTGGAGTCATTTTCCTATAGGAAGCGAACTTGAGGGGAGAATCACCGCAGATTATCCTACAAACAAGTCCGGTCTGGATGAAATGCATCCTGCCCAGTTCGTATGCGATTGTTCCGCCATAAGAGAATCCGATAAAGGCAGCGATTCTAATTTTGTCGGAAACCACCATGTCTATCAAGTCGTGGTACAGACCCACGATGTCTTCGAAAGTATCTCCCTCTCTGGCAAGGTATTCATAATGGTCATAGAACGGTTCAATCACAAGTATGTCATAGTGTTCTGACAGGCTGCGTACACGCTTTTCCAACAGTTCCGTGCCTATGATGCCGCACGAAAGGACCAATACGGGTTTTGTCTCCGTAGGGGGCAGATACCAGTACAGCAATGACATCCGGCTCTCAGAAAGATTCCTGACCGTTTTATGTATCATAATGTCGTTTGCCTTGATGGTAATGCCTCTGTCGCTTGCAAGGCTCACCATTTCAACCGCGGAAATGCTGTCCATACCCATCTCTATCAGGTTGTCAGTCACACCCAGATTGTCCATTTTCATCACCTGGCGGGCTATTGCGAGCAGGTTGACTTCACGGTTCGTCTTCGGCTCCTCGTGCGAGAATTGAGTCTTTCTCTCGGGCTCCTTCAATACCAGTCGATTGACCTTTCCGTTGGCGTTCAGGGGGAATGAGTCCATCCTGACGTATGCTCCCGGATGCATATATCTCGGAATGAGTCTGTCAAGATGTGTGGTAAATTCATCTCTGTCAATATCCCTTCCGGCAATGTAGAAAGCACAGAGGTATTGGCTTCCCTTGCCGTTGTCGAATCCTTTCACGATGACATCTTCCACGCCAGGTACCTTGCGGACAGCGGCCTCCACCTCACCAGGTTCAACTCTCTGGCCGTTCACTTTAACCATCCAGTCCCTGCGGTTCCTATAGTACAGCAGTCCGTCAGTACCTTGCGAGACGATATCACCTGTGTGCAGCCACCCCTCTGCGTACAGTTTCTGTGTAAGTTCAGGGTCTTTGTAATACCCTTTGCAGAACGAACCCCTCAGGTACAGTTCACCCTCTTTTCCAATAGGAACGTCTTCTCCATTTTCTCCGACAATCCGGAATTCGATTCCCGGATTGCAAATGCCGAGAGGAACCTTCTCCTCAGGTGACGGCTCCACTTCAAAGGAAGTCACGGTGCCGAAAGTCTCGGAAAGACCGTATAGATTGTAAAGCACATAGCCGTTTTTCGAGCATTGTGTCGTCAGTCTTTCTCCTGCCGTGATGACTGCTCTCAGTCGGGACGAACGGTTTAGGAAGTGCAGCAGGACAGCGGGGCTGATATGCGAAACGGTGATGCCGTGAGACTGAATGTAATTCTGAAGATTTCTTGCATCCGCTTTCACCAAGTCGGAATACAGATGGACAGTGGCTCCGGCACGCAACATATCATACAGAAAGACGATAGCCATGAAGTAAAATGGGACGCCGTTGCCAAATACCGTTTCAGAAGATGGTGCCGCCAAGCCGAAAGTGTGCGGATAGTTATTGTCGAAAGGTTCGAAGGTGTGTATTATTCCTTTTGGAACGCCCGTGCTGCCTGAGGTATATACTATCAGCGCATCGTCCGACGATTCTGGCAATGTCATCTCATCCGTGTCAGAAATACTCAAGTCTTTAACGTTCTGCATTACCGCCTTATCAATAAGCAGCGCACTTTCGCAATTTTGAGCGATGGCATCAGCCCTTTCCTGAGGGGAGTTCATCCCGATGGGCACAACAACACACCCACTCAGCCAGACTCCAAGCTCAGCTGCCATGAACTCCATTGTATCGGGCATGCGGATACATACGTTTGAGTGTGGAGTCACTCCTTCATGACGCAGATATACCGCTACTTTCCGTGCAAGAGCAAGCAACTGTCCGTATGTGGTCGAGCGACTGCCGTCCAGATCGATGAAGGCAACCTTGTTTTTATATCGAGCAGCAGTTGCCAGAAGGTCTCTGATGAATGAAGATTTCATTGTTTCGGGTAGACTTGGTTGCCCTCAAACCAGGTATTGGCAACGTTGACCTTAAAGATTTCCTTTTGTTTTCCTTGTGCTTCCATCTCAAGGACATCCTTGTCCAGCACCACGAAATCGGCATACTTCCCGACCTCGATGGAGCCACGGTCCTCCTGCAGGCCGAGGCTAATGGCACCGTTGATAGTAAGGCACTTAAGTGTCTGGGCAACAGTGAGCAGTTCTGTAGGGTTGAGCGGGGCCGCATCGGGAAACTCGGGGCATATCCCGTTCACAGCCACTCCGATGATATTCGGGACGGTACCCGGAGTTGTTCCGGCAGGAGAGTCGGTGGAGGATGATACTACGATACCTGCATCCAGCAGCGATTTCATCGGATAGCCGCTTTCATAAATATCTTTTGGAATATGGGCAAGATAAGGCATAGCCCAATCGGGATCCCCTACGTGCCAGATGATATTGGATGCGATGAGGATGTCGTTTTCCGCACAGCGTGCGATATC
>JAZUIV010000067.1:0-3304 GCA_045642485.1 Bacteroidales bacterium
TCAAACTTACATAAAATCTTTTGATTTTACGCCCGTTTATATAAAAATCAAGACCACATCTTATCTTTGTGGCGAGCGGACATCGCCTCCCGGCGCGCCGCAAAGTATCTAATGTTAAACGGGCTTGGTGTCCCAATAAATTTTAATGCCTATGCGACAAGTATGTGGTCTTGACGTTCACAAAGATAACCAACATTGGCCAGAATTTCAACCCACCTCAATTCTGTTGAACTAAGGCCAATTACCAGCCGAAGTGTTATATTCGCATATAAAGGCAGATGGGAAGCAGCATAGTCGAGAACAAATTAGTGGCTTTGTCCCTGAAAGATAACCTGACTTTCGTGGTTTGCGGCCTCATACATTGGGAGAGTCAGTTCGCGCTGCAGTTCCCGTTTAGAAAAATTTCCAGCAGTTATCGCCCACGGAGCTCCCCATTCTACCTGTTTATAAAACAATGCGAAGTTATGAAAAAAACGGAAAAAGAGCGCCGGGACAGTGTCATAGAGATGCTGAAAAGGCAGGAAATCCGCGATGTGACGGACATTGAAGCATATAAGCTGTCCGTATGTCACGGAGCATCAGCCGGGATAGATCTCGGCAGCAAGTCGAATTATGTGGCCATCAATCCCGAGATTGCGGCAGAAATGGGCATCCCAATTGTCCGGGAGTTCTCGACACTGACATCCGGTCACCGTGCATGCAGAGACTATCTCCTGTCTTGCGGAATCAAGTATGTATCTATGGAGTCTACGTCAGTGTACTGGATGAACCTCTACTACACCTTGACCGATGCAGGTATTGAAGTTTGCCTTGTGAATCCAAAGAAGTTCCGTATGGTACCGGGACGTAAAACGGACATCCTGGATTGCCAATGGCTTCAGACTTTGCATATGTACGGACTTCTCAAGGGTTCTCTCATTCCGAACGAGGACATCCGCAAACTACGTGCGTATATGCGTCAACGAGAGTCCCTCCTTCAGGACAGGGCGCGATATGTTCAGCGGATGCAGAAAGCGATGGTTCAGATGAATCTTATGCTCGTCAATGTAGTAGATGACATTACTAGCAACACGGGTATGGCGATAATAGAGGACATACTGAAGGGAGAGCGCAATCCGGAAGTGCTGGCAGCCCACCGTGACAGGAGATGTAAGAGTTCCGTCGCCGAAATAGCCGAATCTCTCAACGGATGTTACAAGGCCGACCAACTTGATCTGCTGAAACTCAACTACGATGCCTACAACTTCTTCACCGGGCAGATTGCCGAAGTTGACATCCGAATCGGTGAGATACTGCCAATGTTCCCGGCCCGGAAATCAGCCAATGGAGACAACGGAACGAGGCCCTCTGCCGACAAAACGAAGAGACGGAAGAAACATGATGGAAAGAATGTAATCAAGGCAGGCATTGACATCGGCAGTGCTTTGGTGGGCATTGTCGGCGTAGACCTCACGTCCATCACTGGTCTTGGAGCAAACACCATATTGCAGATCATCTCGGAAGTCGGGACTGACATGAGCAAGTTCCCATCGGCAAAGCACTTTGCCGCATATCTGGGCTTCGTGCCACGCAACAAAATAACCGGGGGTGTCATCATATCGTCAAAGACGGACCGCACCAAGAGTCGTGCAGCACAGGCGTTCAAGAAAATCATACCTTCCATCTCTCGTGGAGACTCCGCCTTTGCCGGCTTTTATCACCGTGTCGCGGCAAGAGCCGGAACAGGAAAAGCAATAGTCGCCACTTGCAGAAAAGTATCGATGGCTTTCTATAATACGATTGTATACGGGCAGGAGTATGTGGAGGAAGGCAACAAGAAATACAAACAGAGACTCGAGGACAGAGAGAAGGCTTTGCTTGAAAGGCTTGCTAGAAAACATAACGTCACCCTCTTGCCTGCCTCAGCGTAAAAAGTAGTTCATTAGAAGTGTGTTCGTCTGTATTCTCAATGAAAACGGCATCGTTTTTCAAGAAAAGTACGGTGTTTTGACGACAGAACTCGAGCAGATGCTCGAAGTGATGATGCAGCACGATGTTACGGAAGTCTGTATGGAGAGCACCAGTGTCTACTGGATGCCAGTCTGGCGAGTGCTGGAAAACTACATCCCAAAGCTTATGCTGGTCAATCCGTTTTTCATCAAACAACTTCCCGGAAAGAAGAGCGACGTGAAGGATGCGGAGTGGATTGCTACCTGCCTTTTGAAGGACCTGATCAAAGGAAGCTATGTCCCTGAGGACAGGATACAGCAACTTCGGCAATATGACCGCCGCATCTTTGACTTGAACAAAGAGATAACCTACAAGCTCACCAAACTCGACATGGCGCTTCAGCGCTGCAATATCCGCATCAGCAACTATGTGGCTACGACAGACGGCAAGTCATACCAGGAGGTCGTCCGGCTGATATCCGAAGGGAAGACGAGTCCCGAGGAGTTAGCCAAAGTCATTCACGGCAGAACTGTCAATAAGCACGGTCTCAAAACCATTGCCGGTGCTCTTACCGGCGTAATATCAGAGACAGACATAGATATCATCCGTCAACTGCGCGAAGAGATACTGCTTGACCAGAAGCACAAGGATGAGTGCCAGTCCAAGATGGACGAACTCTGCCAAAAATGGTTCCCGACACAACTCAAAAACCTTCAGACCATCCCGGGAGTGAAAACACGTTCCGCCACAGCAATCATTGCGGAATTGGGCACAAATATGTCATCGTTTGAAGATGCCGCTCATCTTGTCTCCTGGTGTGGACTGAAGCCGCGTAACGAGGAAAGTGCTGGGAAGATCAAGTCACGGAGCATAACGCACGGAAACAAATACCTGAGGAAAACTCTCATCGAATGCTCGTGGGCATCCAGCAAAACGCAGGGATGCTTCTACAACAAGTTCAGCTACATCCAGACCGTTGTCCGGAGAAAGAACAAAATGAAGGTGCAGGTTGCCATTGCCCGTAAGATGCTTTCGGCCATCTGGTTCATACTTCACGACAATGTCGCTTATCGCGACTACACTCCCGATATTGCTTCGGCTGACGAATAGTCGGTCGTCTCAATATATACCGCATACTGTAAGGTCATTATATTTGTGGTGGCGAAAGACCCCGTCTTCAAACTGACTCACGCTTTGTGCGGCTTAGGACGCCCGTTTGAGACTTTTAACTCGAAGAGGAAATTGTTTTATTATCATTCTGTTACGCCGCAGTATCGAACTCGTGGCGTGAACCTGTTATACGCCCAACGCACGGCGATACCACGCTCGCCAACTTCAGATAGATGTGAACAATTGATTTTTAGAGGAAATATAC
>JAZUIV010000068.1:0-43421 GCA_045642485.1 Bacteroidales bacterium
GTCGCTGAAATGCTTTCTTACATTGCAGAGGTATCACTACTGCAGAACTTCAAGGAAATAGATTGGGACGACAAGGCCCAAATTGAGGCCGTAGAGGACTTTGACAGCATCAGGATGACAATTGCATTGCTGAGCTATTTCACCGTCTTTGTGAACGAGAATTTCACGGAAGATGACTTCGTTCATCTGTTTGCTGACAGTCTCACATACTATCAAGATACCTGCCGGGAAAGAATGGGCCAGCTGCACGAGGAAGGCGAAGGATGGAAGAATGCTTTCTCCGGATGCCTGTTCGTCAGATAGTAGCCAGATAATTCACAATCCCTTCAACGTGCGTCTTCACGAGTGCTGACAGAGCTTCTTCAGTCTGGAGCCAGCGACATTCCTTCTCATTGGTCATAAAGCCGTTCTCTGATAAAACGCAAGCGCAGAGGGTCCCTCTCAGGATCTTGAAGTCTTCCTCGAAGTCGATATCACCGTCCGAGAAGTCTGCTCTCATTTTCATCGCAGGCAGGTTCGTCTTGGCTGCTTCGGCGATGGCTGTTGCGAGTTCATCAGCAGCTGTGTTTCCCTTGGATGTGTAGATGGCCCATCCGGATGCTTTCGTCCATTCATAGCCGTTTCCGTGGGCATTGAAGTGGATGCTGACGCAGATTGCGTTATTCTTTCCGTGGAGCAGGCACCAGGCATTTACACGTCGGCAGCGCTCGGTGAGAGATATATCGTCATCCTCCGGAACCAGGAGTTCTGCATCATAGCCAAGTTCCTTGAGTTTTGATGTGACGCGACGTGCGACGATGCGATTGTAGTAGTATTCGCGGAATTCGCCGTCAGGGGAACGTTTGCCGGCCGTGAATTGGCCATGACCATTGTCGATAAAGATTTTCATTTTGCTGTGGTGTTATACACAGCTCAACGATTCCGAATGCAAAGATAGCAACTTTGGCGGAGAGGCAGCCCGTGAGGGTGGCGGAAAGTGTCGGCTCCTGAGCCTGCTTGAGCTCGGGAGCCGGGTACGCTTTCCGACATTCCGGCGGACGCGAGTCCGACGGAACTGACGGTATAGGGGAATGTCAATCAGATGTGAGAGAATTAAAGAATTATCGCTACATTTGCATTGAAGTGAGTCCGCCATACGGATTTGCTTTAAAAGTCGAAAAGGCCCAGAAGCAGCGATTGCTCCTGGGCTGATTCGTTAAAGGATTTTCAATTTGTAGGAAAGTTGTAGGAAAATTTGAAATTGAAAATGCCCCTCAGATATCTGAGAGGCATTTGCTGGAGGTGCGAAGCGGAATCGGACCGCTGTAGCAGGTTTTGCAGACCTGTGCCTAACCACTCGGCCATCGCACCAGCGGACTGCAAAGATATGTATTTAATTTTGATTTCCAAAAATCATTTCAGAATCACGCCTTCTCCCGCCACAATCTGTACTTCGCGGGGGCTGTCCACCTGTGCCACGGTACATCCCTTTTCATCTCTGCTCACCTTGACGGTGATATTCCCGTACGGGGTGGGATAGGTCCCTTCCGCCCATTCAAGATCCCCCAGATGAGGTTCTATGCAGACTTTCCTGCACCCCGGCTCCAATATCCTGACACCCAGGATGTGATGGCTCATCCACGGAGTGGGGCCGGAAGCCCAGCCGTGGCACAGGCTGTGGCGGAAACTGAGATAACAGTAATCCCCGAAATCTCCGTGTACGTCCTTCTTGCCGGCAACAGGCATCTCGTCGATTCTGAACGCATTGTCCATCCAGTCCAGATTGAAATCCTCCCAGAACGAGGTGGCGCCCATATCGAGCATTCCTCCCCAGAACTGTCTTATTATATCGACAGCCTCCTGATATCTCCCGGCCATCGCAAGAGCCTCAAGCATATAGTACCCGTAGAAAGTGGAGAATCCCTGTGCCCCACCTGCTGAAACGACCTCTTCGCAGGCCTGCCCGGCAGGCATAAGACCGGCGAGCGCCATAAGGGCTGCACTCTGTTTCAGATTGTTGTGCGGTTCAACGGCTTTGAGAAGCCTACCCCGTATCTTCGTTGCCAGGGACGCATATTTTTCATCCCCAAGAGTATCACACAGCCGGGACGCATCCTCAAGAGCAAGGCAAAGAAGTGCCCTGTATCCTGCCCTGACACCTTCCTGATTGGGAGAGGAAGGCCAGTCCAGAAATATTCTGCCGCCGATATTGATGCTCCCGTCCTCCCCTGTCAATCCTTCATAGAGATCGAGAAGTCCGGTGATATAGCCGTGATGTTTCCTGACATAGTCAAGATTGCCGTTCTGCATATACCAGTCGTGCAGAATCACCAGATACCACATCGAGTAGGAACTCATACCGTTCAGCCACTCGGGCAGCGGGAACTGCTCACAGGCCATATCCACGCTGCGGTCTATGACATCGTTGTATCCGAAGACGGCGGCAACTGTTGCCATCTCGGGGTGCATATCCCCCAGCCATATCAGGCGGTCCCGCTTGATTCCGTCCCATATATATTCCTGCATATTGAGATGGGTGGTCCAGGCTCCGGTCCGCCAGATTGAATTGAGCCTTTCGTCATTGCACCGGAAAGAGCCCTGATACGGAATGTCCCTCCACCGGAGAATGGCCGTGGCTTCCCTCATCTCAAGGGTGCATCCGGTCTCAAGAAGATCTATCCTGACGAAACGGAAACCGGTGTTGCCCAGTTCTATGGAGCCGTCGCGGGGAATCTTCATCACGATGTCCCTCATTGCGTGGTCGTCCGTGGAATGTCCGGCAATCCAGTCCGTGTCGCACACCTCGCTGCAGGTTTCGGAAACGGACTCCCCGAAACGTATCCTCACCAGCTTCGGATAGCGTTCGTAGCCGGCCATCACAAGTTTGAGGCCTCCGTGAAGTTCCTTTCCGTAGTCCAGAATGACCGATGCCGTATCCCCGGGTGTCGTGACCATTTCGCACATACGGCCCCCTATCATCGCGGCCTGCCCGGACCCCTCCAGAAGCAGGGCTTCCGCATCCTTGACACTACCTCCCGTCCAGACTATCCTTGTCGGAGTGATGAATTTCCGGTCTATAATATCCTTGCGGTCCGCCCTGGAGGCGAAAGAGACCGCAATCAGGAGAATCAAAATAAGATAAAGTCTTTTCATTTTGCAACCTTTTGAAATTCCTTGAGTCTTCTTGAAGCCTGTCCCACTATCGTGAGATATCTGTCGGAGGGTACGCCGTCTTCGAGCGGAACCAGTACGGCCCCCGGCCTGGGGACCGGCACCTCGCGGGCTATCTTGAAGATTGCGGTACCTTCATTTACCTCGTCGAACATCGAGACGTAGATGCTCTTGCATCCGGCCTCCAGACAGGCGTCAATCTGCCTCTGGAGGAACTCCCCTCCCCTGCGGGCAACGGAGTCACCGGCACCCGGGCTCAGATTCTCCCAACTGAAGCCGGGCCAGACGTCGCCGGCAAAGTCAATTCCGTGCTCCTCACACCACTTCACATCTTCGGGTATTATCTTCCTGAATTCATCAAAAGTCTCATTGTCGGACCTTCCCACATACCACGGCATAATTATATCTGCCTCGGCAAGGTAGCCGTAAAATCTGTCATCCTTCCGGACATCCTCTCCCATCTCACGCCAATAGGTAGGTACACCGAGCATTATGCTGTATCCGCGCTCCTTGAGTCCGCTGATAATCTTTTCGGTTTCATCAAGATAATATGCCGGCCTATCTACAAAGCCCACACCCCAGACAACGACAAGGGGCTTGCCGTTGTGCCACAGATAGGAGGGACGGGACTCGTGGTCGAACAGATTGTAACGGGCGTTCAGAGCGTCAATGTCCTGAAGAAGCACATCGGCCATCGTTCCCTCCTTTCCGGAAGAGAGGTCATACATCACGCATATTGCCCTGTCGTAGCGCTCGGCGCAGGACATCGCATTGTCCATAACCTTGATAAAATGTTCCCGGTTGCTTTCCGATATATGGGCCAGGAATCTCTGCATGAACACTCCATCAAGACCATACTCCTTCATCCAGCGGAAATGCACGTCCACAGTGCTGTAGTCCGCTGCCGAAAACACCCTCGGGCTGCTGCCGTCGGCCATCTTGCCCGGCAGAGGATAAGTCTCCGTATATTCGAGCACGTCGGGCATCATATCCACTTGATACGTTCCGTCCGGCCTGGCATATCCTCCGGCATACTCGGACCCAACCTCCTCGGGAGAATAGAACCATCCCTGATAGCCGGCCATCACAAGTCCCTTGTAGGAATCATAACTGATGGAGGACTTCACACCCCATTCCTTGTTGGGAAGAGGGCCCATCTCAAGTTCCAGAACACCGCCGGCAACAATGTCGGAATGGCTGATTGTCGGCTCGTTCCAGGGTTTGCCGTTGAGAGTGGCGCTCTGGATGTATTTGTTGTCCTTCGACACGTTGTTGGCCTTGACCCCGAAGGTCCTGCCGTCCGGAAGATGGATGAGAGCCTCCTCAAACAGAGGGCTGCCGATGCTGTATTCGGGTTTTCCGGGGCATACGGGGAAGAAACCAAGACTGGAAAAGACTACAAAGGAGGTCAGTCCACCGCCGTCCTCATCACCCGGCATTCCCATATAGTCGTTGCGGAACCAGTTGTCAAGCATCTGACGCACACGCTTCTGGGTTTTCCAGGGAGCTCCGGCGAAATTATAGAGATAAGGCACGTGAAGAGACGGCTCGTTGCCCATAGAGAACTGCCCCACGTTGCCGGTGTGGTCCGGCATCTTGGCATAAAAGTCATATTTGTCCATCCCCAGAGGCTCTGCGAACATACTGTCGAGCTGGGCCACGAAACGGTTGTCCCCTCCCATCAGGGATATCAGGTCATATACATTATGCTGGACGTCCCAGCGATATACCCAGGCATTGTTCTCATCGTAATATTCGCGGGCTCCCATTCCGCCGGGGAAGTTATAGTCGAAAGGCTCGATGAACCTGCCCTTCGAGTCCTTCGGGTGGAAGAATCCTGTCTTGCTGTTGAAGAGGTTGCGGTAGTCGAAGGAATGTTTGAAGAAATATTCCGATTCGGCAAGAAGTTTATTGTCGGACGACTTGTCGAATGCCGCTCTGAGCAGTTCTGAGGCGGCCCAGCAGTCATACGAAGTTCCGGTTGTCACGGGGATGGGCTGGCGCTTCTCGAATTCGTGGACATTGGGATCGGTCTCCTTCTCCCCTTCAAGAAGGGCTGGAAGATAGCCGTTCTCCCAATAGAAACCGTCCAACTGCCCTGCGGGAGCGTTGCTCCAGGGGACTACGGTCCTTGTCCTCAGGCTGGTGGAGGCCGCAGTAGCGGCTTTATGGATATCCACGTCAAGCCCCTTGGCAACGGCATCCGCGAGGGAGCCGATGGTGTGGCAGCAGTTCATACCGCGCCCCGCACCGCTTACGCCGGGGAAGCAGGGCAGCCATCCGTGGCTGTTCTCATCGGACATCCTCAGATATGACGCAAGTATATCCTCCTCAAGTGAAGGGTCAACTATGGTGCGGAGAGGATGCGCCGAATGGTATGTATCCCACAACCAGTCGTCCGTATAATAAGGAGTGCCGCCGTCCTGATGCACCTGACGGTCTTCACCGCTCCAGTACTGCCCGTCCTCACTCATACAGACAGGTCTTTCGAGTGTCCTGTAATATGAAGTGTAGAATACGGTCAGGTCATCCTCACCCCCCCCTTTGACTTCAAGGCGACCGAGAGCCCCGTTCCATATCCTGCGCCCTTCGGCGGCCACTGCATCGAGGTCATACCCGACGATTTCCCTGTCAAGATTCTTCCGGGCCTGTTCCACGCTTATAAATGAAACTCCGTAACGGATATTCAGGGAAGGCGCGTTGAAGACAAGTTCCACTGACCCGTTCCCGGCCGGAGCCGATGAGGCCGGTGCCTTGTCGAACTCGGCGTATATGTATGCCTTGGTCTCTCCGCCGCAAGCGGTCCACCCCTTCACGGACTGACCCTCAACCGACATATCCCCGCCAAGGCCGTTGAAACTCAGTTTCAAAGGCTCGCCTGTCCGGCTGGCGATTTCATACAGCGCGGACTGATGGGATGCGGCGAATCTGGAATGTATGGTGGATTCGGCAAGTTCCGTCTCGTAGAGATAGGGCGTAATGTGCTCGTTGTCATAATTGAGTTTCAATCCGGGGAAACCGATGAACAGGGGCGCCTCAGAGCGGTGGCTCACCACAAGCAGAGGAAGCCCTTCCACATATTCGTCGGTTATCTGCCGGCGCATGGGGAACACCCTGAGCATCGAGTGGGGCAGACTGACGGTAGGGTACACAGGCACAAGCAGATGGCTGATGTTGCCGATGTAGGGATTCACGTAATCTACGGGTTCTTTTTGCTGGCGGCATCCCGCCGCTACGGTTGCGGCCAGTGCGGCCGACACAAGTATTTTCGATATAAAGGTCTTCATACCTGCAAAAATAGCCATTATTTTGCAAAAAATCGCCAACAGCACGTGCGTTCGGTTTGATATTGTAGCACCATTTGAGTAACTTCGTGTTGTGATTAAGATAGAATCTCAATATTCCAAACTATGAAGAGCATATATGTGATTGCCGCCATTGCGGCGCTTTTCCTCGGACAGGCAACGGCTTCTTCCCAGGAACCCGGCAAGGAACTTCTTGGCCTCGACCTGACCGTCGTCACCTCCAACGTCCGTTATGACAACGAAGAGGATGGAGAAAACAGGTGGGACAACAGAAAAGACGCTCTCGCCGCCGAAATTCTTTCAGCAGAGCCTGACATCATCGGAACTCAGGAATGCCTCCACCATCAGCGCAATTATCTCAAGAAGAAACTCAAAGGCTACGGTACAGTCGGCGTTGCGCGCGAGGACGGGAAGAAAGACGGCGAATACTCCGCCATCTTCTACCGCAAGGACCGTTTCAGGGCAATCGAATGTGGCAATTTCTGGCTCAGCGAAACCCCCGATGTACCGAGCCTCGGATGGGATGCCGCCTGCATCCGTATCGCCAGCTGGGCTTTCCTTGAGGAAAAATCCACGGGAAAACGTTTCTTTTTCGTCAACACTCATCTTGACCACGTCGGTGCCGTGGCACGTCGCGAAGGGGTGAACCTCCTGTGCAAAAAAGCCAAGGAGATAGGAGGCGACTGCCCGATGATAGTCACCGGAGACTTCAATTCCCAGAAAGAATCGGCCGATATCCAATATGTGAAGAGCATCGGTCTGATCCACACCCTTGACATAGCAAAGGAGAAAAAAGCGGGCATTGCCAGTTACCACGGATTCAAGGGACTGGAGAATATGGCAAAATATATTCCGGAGCAGGCACGGCCGGCTGTGATAGACTACATCTTTATCAGTGAAGGTTCCTGCTCGTATTACGAAATCTTGCCGGAAAAGAGTCCTGACGGAAGGTTTGTATCCGACCACTGCCCCGTAACGGCAAAAGTCAGATTATAATTGAAAGAAGGTCCAAAAATCTGTCAGAAATGAAAAAACTGTTCACATTTCTTACAGGAGCGATGGTCGCGGCGGCCTGTCTAGTCTCCTGTGCACCCAAGCCTGAAAAAATCAAAATCATCTCCTACAACATCCGCCTTGGCGTTGCCGATGACGGTTCAAACAGTTGGGAGTTCCGCAAACAGGCGACAGCCAATATGCTCAATGCCGAAAAGCCCGATGCATTCGGGCTCCAGGAAGCGATGCCTATGCAGTTGGCTTTCATCGAAGAGAATTTCCCCCAATACAAAAGAATCGGCGTGGGCCGCGAAGACGGAGTTGCCGAAGGAGAGTGTATGGCGATATTCTACAATACCGGCAAATTCGAACTGCTGGAGAGCGCCACGTACTGGCTGAGCGAGACTCCCCGTGTGCCGAGCGACGGCTGGGATGCCGCCTGCAGGAGGACTGTCACGATGACCCATCTGAAACTGAAAAGTTCAGGAAAAGAGTTGTGCTTTTTCAATACGCATCTTGACCACGTAGGCGCCGTTGCCCGTGCCGAAAGCGTCAAACTTCTCGAGGAACTGATGGACGACTTTGCGGAGGATGGGGTTCCCGTAGTTCTGTGCGGTGATATGAACTCGACAATCACCCCTATCTTCGACCCTCTTTTCGAGGACGGATTCATAAACGTCCGCGATGCAGCCCCGATAACCGACAACTGCAGCACATACAACGGATGGGAGAAACTCGAGAACGATACCGGAGCATCCGCCATCGACCACTTCTTCACCAAAGGGATCAAACCCTTGAGTTTCAAAACTCTTAACGGGGATTACGGTGCTCCCTTCATCTCCGACCACTACCCTGTCGAATTCACTTTTGACCTTTAGTCCCCAACTTTGTGACCAAACAGGAGATCAGGAGTGAGATGAGACTCCGCCAGAAGGATTTCGCAGCCTCGGGAAAAGAAATGACCGAGGCCGCCGCCATCTGGGCGAAGGTGGAGAATCTCCCTGAATTCATCAGCGCCGGCACTGTCCTTCTCTATATGTCAATTGAAGGCGAAGTGCCCGCATCCCGGTTCATCGAAAAGTGGCACACGACAAAGAGAATCCTGATTCCGAAAGTTGCAGGAGATGACCTCCTGCTGTTCGAATATGACCCGGACAGACTGACGGAAGGCTACAGAGGAATCCCCGAGCCTTCCGAAGATGCTGTCCAGGCAAAATATCCGGAAGTCGATCTGGCCATTGTGCCCGGAGTCGCATTCACCCGCTCCGGCATCAGGCTGGGCCGCGGCAAGGGATTCTATGACCGGCTTCTCCCACATCTGGCCTGCCCCAAGGCAGGCATATGTTTCAGTTACAGAATTATCCCGGATATTCCCACGGACTTTTGGGACATAACTCTGGATAAAGTCATATCATTTTGATATTTTCTATGAATAAGATTTCCACAATTTCCCTTTCTGCGACAATGCTTCTCATTGCAGGCTGCGGCACGACAGAGGCCCCCGGGCCTGTACTTCCCGTTCCCTCTCCCGAACAGATAGAGTGGCACAAGACCGAGAATTATGCCTTTGTCCATTTCGGACTCAACACCTTCAATGACCTGGAATGGGGTTTCGGAGACACCCCCTCATCCACCTTTGACCCCGAGGACCTGAACTGCGAACAGTGGGTGGACATATTCAAGCGCGCCGGCCTCAAGGGAGTGGTGCTTACCACAAAGCATCACGACGGATTCTGTCTCTGGCCCACAGAAACCACCGACTACAACATCAGCAATTCTCCCTATAAAGGCGGAAAGGGTGATGTCGTGAAGGAACTCAGCGAAGCCTGCGCGAAGGCTGGCCTGAAATTCGGAACATACCTCTCCCCTTGGGACAGGAACAATGCTGGCTATGCATACCCCGAATACGTTAACAACGTCTATCACAAGCAGATGCAGGAACTGGTGTCCAACTACGGCCCCCTCTTCGAATTCTGGTTTGACGGGGCCAACGGAGGCGACGGCTACTATGGCGGAGCGAGAGAAAAGCGTTCCATCAATGCCCGCGAATACTACAATTACGAGAAATGCCGTGAAATCATCAAGGAGAAGCACCCCTCCGCTATGATTTTCGGAGGCACTGTCCCCGATATCCGCTGGATAGGCAACGAATCAGGCTGGGCCGGAGACACCCAGTGGAGTATCTACGATTCTGAAATCGCCAAGAACAACCGTTATTCCGGCAGCCAATGGGGCAGCCCGGAGGAACTCAAATGGCTTGGTGCAGAGGTTGATGTATCCGTACGCCCCGGATGGTTCTATCATCCCCGCGAGGACCATCAGGTCAAGACAGTACGGAAACTTGTCGATATATACTATGAAAGTGTCGGCCACAACTGCAATCTCATTCTCAATTTCCCCGTCGCTCTGAGCGGCCGTGTCCACCCGATTGATTCCGCAAGAGTACTGGCCGCAGCCGATGTCATCAGGAACGACCTGAAAACCAACCTTCTCAAGGAAGCCGGAGTCAAGGCTGACGTTCAAAGAGGAAGGTCATTCAGCGCAAAGAAAGTCAACGACGGTGACTGGGACAGTTACTGGGCGACCCCCGACGGAGTGGTCAGCGGCACACTCACCTTCACTTTCAGGAGACCGACCGCGCTCAACCGTTTCAAAATCCAGGAGTACATTCCTCTTGGACAGCGCGTGTCAAAATTTGAAATCGAGCACTACGACGGCAGCAGATGGATTCCCGTCAAGGCCGTGGATTCCCTCACCACTGTAGGCTACAAGCGACTTGTCCGTTTTGAGACCGTAGAAGCGAAAGAGTGGCGGGTACGATTCATTGATGCCCGAGGGCCTCTGTGCATAAATAACATAGAAGCTTTCCTCGCGCCTGATTTCGTTGATGAGGAGAAGGTGTCAAGTCCATATGATTCCAAAGTGGTCCCCGCCTCCTCCTGCACTATCATCAACCCCAAGGCAGGCAATATAGACGGAGTGCTTGACGATGACGACTGCTCCTCGCTGACTGTATGGCATACAGACTTCTCATCAACGGCAAAGAGATAGCCGCAGGGCCCTTCGGAAGGGGACATCGCCGGATTCTCGATTCTCGCAGAATAGAAAACAGGAGGGTGTGCATCGGCACACCCTCCTGTTTTCCATATCAACTCCGCAGGGACTATTTCACCTCTTCGAAGTCAACGTCCTCAGGAGCCCCGGCGTCGTTGCCGCCGTTGCCTGCAGGGCCCTGCTGAGCGCCTGCTCCTGGATTGAAACCTGCGCCGGGGTTCGCGCCCTGCGCACCAGCAGCCTGAGCCGCCTTGGCCATATCCTCGGAAGCCGCATGCCAGGCATTGTTAAGGCTTTCCATAGCCTTGTCAATGGAATTGATATCCTGACTCTTGTGAGCCTCCTTGAGTTGATTGAGAGCGGACTCGATTGCGCCTTTCTTGTCGGCGGGAATCTTGTCTCCGTACTCCTTGAGATTCTTCTCTGTCTGGAAAATCATCGCATCGGCGCCGTTGATCTTGTCGATGCGCTCCTTCTCCGCCTTGTCGGCGGCTTCGTTGGCCTTGGCCTCATCCCTCATACGTTTGATTTCGTCGTCAGACAGGCCGGAAGACGCTTCGATTCTGATGGACTGCTCCTTGCCTGTAGCCTTGTCCTTTGCGGAAACGCTCAGGATACCGTTGGCATCGATGTCGAAGGTGACTTCAATCTGAGGAACTCCACGGGGAGCGGGAGTGATTCCGTCGAGGTGAAAACGGCCGATGGTCTTGTTGTCACGGGCCATCGAACGCTCGCCCTGAAGGACGTGAATCTCGACTGAAGGCTGGTTGTCAGCGGCGGTCGAGAAGACTTCGCTCTTCCTGGTAGGGATGGTGGTGTTGGCGTCGATGAGTTTTGTCATAACTCCGCCGAGAGTCTCGATACCCAGGCTCAGAGGGGTGACGTCGAGAAGAAGCACGTCTTTGACATCTCCGGCGAGTACACCTCCCTGGATAGAGGCTCCGACAGCCACTACCTCATCGGGGTTGACACCCTTGTTGGGGGCCTTTCCGAAGAATCTCTCCACAATTGCCTGAACTGCGGGGATACGGGTCGAGCCGCCTACAAGCAGGACTTCGTCAATGTCGGAAGTCTGATATCCGGCATCGCTGAGGGCCTTGCGACAAGGCTCGATTGTAGCCTGGATGAGGTCATCGCAGAGGGCCTCGAACTTGGCGCGGCTCAAAGTCTTTACAAGGTGACGGGGAACTCCTCCCACGGCAGTTATGTAGGGAAGATTGATTTCGCTGGAACTCTGGTTTGAAAGTTCGATTTTAGCTTTCTCGGCAGCTTCCTTCAGACGCTGGAGGGCCATAGGGTCTTTCCTGAGGTCCATACCGTCGTTGTCCGCGGCAAACTCTTCGGCAAGCCAGTCGATGATTTTGTGGTCAAAGTCGTCACCGCCAAGGTGAGTGTCACCGTTGGTTGACTTCACTTCAAACACACCGTCACCGAGTTCAAGGATGGAGATATCGAAAGTACCGCCGCCAAGGTCGAACACCGCGACCTTCATATCTTTGTTCTTCTTGTCGAGTCCGTATGCCAGAGCGGCAGCCGTAGGCTCGTTGATGATACGTTTAACGTTCAGACCTGCAATCTCGCCGGCTTCCTTGGTAGCCTGACGCTGGGAATCGCTGAAATATGCGGGAACTGTGATGACAGCCTCGCGGACCTCCTGACCGAGATAGTCCTCAGCTGTCTTTTTCATCTTCTGAAGAATCATCGCGCTGATTTCCTGAGGGGAATAGAGTTTGCCGTCAATGTCCACCCTGGGGGTGTTGTTGTCGCCGCGCACCACTTTGTAGGATACGCGATCCGTCTCCTTGGTTACTCTGTCGAAGGTTTCACCCATAAATCTCTTTATGGAGAAGATTGTCTTGAGAGGATTGGTGATGGCCTGACGTTTTGCAGGATCGCCGATTTTACGTTCTCCGCCTTCCGCGAATGCCACAACTGAAGGGGTTGTACGTTTTCCTTCGCTGTTGATTATGACCGTAGGCTCGTTGCCTTCCATTACCGCCACACAGGAATTGGTGGTTCCGAGGTCAATACCGATAATTTTACCCATAGTTTTATCTCCTTTTTTATTGCTTGTTCAACTTATAGCGCCGGTCCCTTTCCGGGCCGACGCCTCAATCATATCGAAGATTATGCCATTCGGTAAAATATGACATATTGTCAGTCAACCGGTCACTCGAACCATCCCCTCCTCAACTTCCTGCATTTTTTCTTCAGCCAGGCGCCGGTTGCAGGGTCAAGGAACGGAGAGAGAGCCTTATAGACCCGCGCGTTGTAATTGTTCAGCCAGGCAAGTTCTTCATCGTCAAGAAGTTTGGTTTTCACAGGAGCCGTATCGATATGGCAGAGTGTCAACGTCTCGAATCGAAGCCAGGAAGCGAATTCATTCTCTCCGTCCTCAACGCACAGCACCACATTCTCGTGGCGTATGCCGTACTTCCCCTCACGGTAGAGCCCCGGCTCGTTGGAAGTCACCATCCCCGGAAGAAGAGGCTGCCTGTTGAAATTCTGACGGATGCTCTGCGGCCCCTCGTGGACTCCGAGATAATAGCCTATGCCGTGGCCTGTGCCGTGGCCGAAACTCCGGTGATTCTTCCAGAGCGGCTCCCTGGCAAGGGCATCAATCTGGCAGCCGGCCGTCCCCGTGGGGAAAACCGCCATCGAGAGGTCTATCATCCCCTTGAGGACCAGGGTATAATCCTCCTTCTCCCTGCGGGAGCAACGCCCCATCGGCACAGTGCGGGTTATATCCGTGGTCCCCCAGTCGTACTGCCCCCCGGAATCCACCAGATAGAGTCCTTTCTTCTTGATTATGTCGGACCCGGTGACAGGAGTCGAATAGTGTGGCAGAGCCGAATTGGGCCCGTATGCGGAGATATTCTCGAAACTGTTGCCGTGGTAGCCGTCAATCACGGCACGGAAAGATGTCAGTTTGACTGAAGCGTCCCATTCGCTGACCTGTTCCCCTGACCTGACCTTGCCGTCGAGCCAATGCAGGAACTTCTCCATAGCCAGACCGTCCTGAAGATGAATCTTTCTCAGATTTTCAATTTCCGTACGGGTCTTGACCGCTTTTCTTTCTATCACGGGAGAAGTGCAGTAAACAGTGCGCCCCCTTCCGAAGGTGTCGTCAATAAGATTGCTGAGGTTCACGTTGAGAGTGGAGGGATCGACCATCAGTGAGCCTTCCTCGCCGGCCATCACGGAGAGTCCGTCCCCGAGAGTCTCATAAGCGGCCACATCGACACCTGGAACGGGCGGGACGTTGCCGGAATCACGCACGAACCAGCAGGCCCCCTCAAGGGAGACCACAAGGTATGATATTACGTAGGGATTGTAATCGATGTCCTCCGCGCGCACATTGAGCAGCCAGGCAATTTCATCAAGGGCGGGCACAAGCATATGCCGGCATCCGCGGCTTCTGATTTCACCCCTGAGCCAGTTCAACTTCCCGGCCCTGGTCTGTCCGAAAAGTTTCTCGTCAGGCAGGGTGACGGGAGTTGCGGGAACAGCAGGGCGGTCCGTCCAGAAATCCGACAGGAAGTCAGGCAGGTCAACAAGCCGGTAACCTTCGGGGCCGTATGCCTTCTCCAACTTCGATTTCAGGCCGTCAATCCACTCCACACTCCAGCACAGACCGTCATAGGCTATCGTGACTGTCTGATTACGCATAGCCCTGAATTCAGCGGCAAGATAGTCGGGGATGAGCACCTGCTCCGGCACTCTTGTCTTGTGGAGGTCAATCCCAGTGCCGGGCAATTGCTTCCCGGCCTGGATGAAATATCTGGTATCCGTCCACAATCCGGCGTGGGATGAGGTGATGACCATTTCGGCCGCTTCTCCGGTAAAACCGCTCACCCATTCGACCTGGCACCACCTGCGGGCAGGATACTCGCTGGCGTGAGGGTCGGTATTGGAAATAATCAGGGCGTCAATGCCTCTTTCTGCCATTGCTGTCCGAAGCTGCGCCACACGCGCGGCATATATGTTTTCCATAATGAAGTTATTTTGAAGTCCCTTTCCTGAAATGCTCCGTATCAATCGGCAGGATTCCGGAGGGCTTGATTTCACCGAGTATGATTTTCGCCGCGGCCTCACAGTTGTATCTGGTATCCTCGTAGCCGACAATCAGCACGTCGAAATCCTTCAGGTCGCGGGTGAATGCGTCCAGGTCGGAAGGATTGCCGAAATAGACGCCGATATTGCCGTGACGGACTCCGAGAGAGGCGAACATCTTGAACTGATACGGGTCCGGACTTGCAGCGGGATGGAGCGCACCGGAAGCCAGCAGGGAGTCTCCGGCGTGGAAACTCACCACTATCTTGTCATATCCGTTCAGTTTGTAGCGAAGATTATATATATCCTCATTGGGAGTCCCTTCCGGAATCAGAAAGACCTCAACTCCCTTCTCCGCAAGTTTGTCCGCGATATATTTGGTGTTGCTGTCCGCATTGAAAGCAAGGAACGCGCTGTTCTTGAATTTCCTCAAGGGCAGATTCGCATCCCGCCTCACTACTGTCAGGGATTTTTCGGCAATCTGCCTGAGCAACCTTTCATTATCGGGAGTCACCTCGATCAGGCTGTCATTCACGTTTATCCGGGTGAGCAGACTCTTGTCACTCAAAGCGGAGAGCTGGAGAAATCCGGGGAGGGCGGCCTTATCCTGACCGGAGACTCCGTATGCCAGCGCAACGGCAAGAATCATCAGCAAAAATCTCTTCATCCTTCAATATGTTTTATTGTGCAAATTTAGCAAAATAGTTTCATTTTGCGTACCTTTACAGCCGAAAGTGATTTATCCGAATAATGCGAAAACTCCTGTCCGCTCTTACCATTGCAGTTCTGCTGTCCCCTATCTGGTCGAATTCCAACAACGTATCCGCAGCCCCAAAAGGCAACACACAGATAATCAATCTTTTCCAAGCCGTCTCAGATTCCGTGACCAACTATCTGGCCGCAGTCACCACCGTCAAATCCCCGACACGCATCGAGAACACCGTCCCCTCAGGCGGGAAACTGAAAGTCCATTTTGACCGTAATCTGAAAGACTTTCCCTTGAGAGACAGCATTATCGCCACTATCTACAACATCGTCAACGAAATGTTGCCGGCAACCTACACCCAGTACAAAGGCAAAACGGCAATCTATTCCGAGAAGCAGCCCGTCGAAGAGTTGAACAGCAACTATTTCACCTCAAACCGGGATGAAACTCCCCTCAGCGAACACTACAACAGAGTGACCAAAGCCCGTGAAGGACTGGCCCCTCTGGTGACCGACATATCCAAACCCTTTTCCGTCACCTCCGGTCTTCAGGGAAGGCACCTGGGCATATGGCAAAGCCACGGCAGATACTATGACCAGGGCCAGCGCAGATGGAGATGGCAGCGCGCCAGATTTTTCGAAACAGTAGAGGATCTTTTCACCCAGAGTTACATCCTGCCCTACCTCGTCCCTATGCTGGAGAATGCAGGCGCAGTGGTGGTACTTCCCAGGGAAAGGGACTTCCAGACCAATGAAGTCATCGTTGACAACGACTTTTCCGGGACGGCATACGCCGAAACAGGCGAATGGAGCAAAACGGCTTCACCCGGCTTTGCAATGACCCCGTCCGGTATTCTGACGGACGAGAACCCCTTCACGCTCGGGACCGCACGGTTCTGCAATGCATCCGACGAGGTCTCGGCTTCCGCCAAATGGGTTCCGGATATCCCCGAATCAGGGACATACGGGGTTTATGTCTCCTATCAGACTCTGCCTGGAAGCACGAAAGATGCCAGATACACCGTTTGTCACAAAGGCGGGCAGACGACATTCAAAGTAAATCAGCAGATGGGCGGCGGGACCTGGATATTTCTCGGATACTTTGACTTCGAAAAAGGGAGTTCTCCGAACAAGTGCGTCATCCTGACCAACGTCTCATCGGATACCGGGTCAGTCATCAGCGCCGATGCCGTCAGATTCGGCGGCGGTATGGGAAACATCGCCAGAAAGCCGGCAAAGTCGGGGGCCGCGGTCGAGCCTGAAGTTTCCGGCTATCCCCGTTCGTCAGAGGGGGCGAGATACTGGCTGCAGTGGGCCGGTTTCGTCGATTCCGTCTATTCCCACACCAAAGGCGAGTCTGACTACAAGGACGACATCTGGGCCAGATGCCACTGGACAAACGCCATTTCGGGAGGGTCATACGTCAATCCGGGGGCACGGGGGCACAACATCCCCCTGGACTTGTGCTTCGCCCTGCACAGCGATGCCGGATCCTCGCTTACTGACTCTATCATAGGTTCCCTGGCCATCTATACTCCCGAGTCAAGTGACAAAAGGGGTGAATTCATCAACGGAGAGAGCCGTATGCTCAGCCGCGATCTGGCGGATATCATCCAGACAAGCGTAGTGGACGACATACGGGCACAATTTGAGCCGCTGTGGAGCCGCAGGGAGATCTGGAGCCGCAATTATGCCGAGTCCCGGGAGCCGGAAGTCCCTTCCGTCCTGTTAGAAATGCTGTCGCATCAGAATTTTGCGGATATGCGATACGGCAATGACCCCTCATTCAAATTCACTGTCAGCCGCGCAATCTACAAGGGAATACTCAGGTTTCTCGCCTATATCAACGATTTCGACTATGTTGTCCAGCCTCTTCCCGTGACCGACATTTCATCCTCATTGGTCAGAGAGGACGGAAAACTGTTCGCGAGTCTGGAATGGAAACCGGCCCCGGATTCTCTGGAGCCTGATGCCATACCGGAGAAATATGTGTTATACACCCGCATCAACGGCGGTTCATTTGACGGAGGCCATATCGTCAAGGACTGCTCAACGAAGATACAGATAGAAGCCGGGCAGATTTACAGTTTCAGGGTCACGGCCGTCAATGCCGGAGGCGAGAGTTTCCCCAGCGAAACCATTTCAGTCGGAGTAGCCTCCAAGGATGCCCCCACCGCATTGATTGTGAACAATTTCGACAGGGTGAGCGCACCTCTTTCAATAGCCTCCAGGGATTCCACAATGGGAGGTTTTGCCGACAGGATTGATGCCGGAGTCCCCTATCTGAAGGCGCCCGCATACACCGGCGCGCAATACGAGATCCGCCGCAGCGCCCAATGGACGGACGATGACAATCCGGGATTCGGAGCATGCCATTCAAATTACGAGACTACACTTGTCGCCGGGAACACTTTCGACTATCCTTACATCCACGGGAAGGCGCTTATGGCCGCAGGGCTCAATTTCGTCTCCAAAAGCAGGCAGGCATTTTCAGAATCAACCGCACCCGCAGCCACGGAGTACTGTATGCTGGATATAATCTGCGGAAAACAGGCCACGACCCAGGTAGGCCGGAGCGGTTCCGCCCCCACCAGATTCTCAGTCTTCACGGAACCCATCCAGGAGAAAATCACGGCCTATTCCGCCAGCGGAGGCAACATTCTCATTTCCGGCGCATACATAGCATCCGACATCTGGGACCCTCTATACGAGCCGACCGACGCCACGCCGAAATCCCGCGATGACGCAAAGAAATTCGCCACAAGAGTATTGAAATACAAGATGCTGTCACGTACAGCATCTACCGCAGGGACCGTCAAGAGTGCCCCCAACTCACTTAAATTCAAGGTGAAGGACAGATACTCATTCCCGACCGCACCCAATGCGGAATGTTATTCGGTGGAATCCCCTGACGCCCTGACGCCCGTTGGGAAAAACACTCACGTGATATTCAGATACGGCGATTCCAATATGTCGGCAGGAATTGCGTATAACGGAGCCGACTACCGTGTCGTGGCCCTTGGATTCCCCATAGAGACACTTGACAGCGAAGCCCATATCGAGCAACTTATGGCACAGATAACAGCCTTTTTCAACAAAAAATAGAAAACGGAAAAATAATTTTTGCAAATAGAAAATAAACCGTATATTTGCAGTCCCAAAACGGGAGCATAGCTCAGCTGGTTTAGAGCACCTGCCTTACAAGCAGGGGGTCATAGGTTCGAATCCTATTGCTCCCACCCAAAACTCCGAAACGGACTGGATCCTTTTCGGAGTTTGTTTTTTTAAAATCTGTTTTGAAATGTATTCTTTCCTGATAAGCCTTGCGGCACTTATTCTCGGATATATCTTCTACGGACGGCTGGTAGAGCGCGTGTTCTCGCCGGACAGCACAAGACAGACCCCCGCTTTCTCCAAAACCGACGGAGTCGATTTCGTCCCTATGCCGGCCTGGAAGGTCTATATGATACAGTTCCTCAACATCGCCGGCACCGGCCCCATATTCGGAGCGATAATGGGAGCCAAATTCGGCCCCTCCTGCTATCTGTGGATTGTCCTGGGAAGCATCTTCGCCGGCGCTGTCCACGATTATCTCTGCGGGATGCTTTCCATCCGCCACGAAGGCGCAGTTCTCCCCGACATCGTGGGCCGCTATCTCGGAAAGGGATCCAGGCCCGTGATGCTCATATTCTCGATGGTTCTGCTGCTGCTCGTGGGCGTCGTCTTCGTATATAGTCCGGCTCTGATTCTGGGCGATATGGCGGGCTTTATGCCGACACCGGAAAAGTCGATAATGATGTGGGTGCTGATTGTGTTCATCTACTACATAGTGGCCACCCTTCTTCCGATTGACAAACTTATCGGGAGGTTTTATCCCCTCTTCGCGTTCGCCCTTATCTTTATGGCGGCCGGGCTGTGCGTCTGTCTTTTTGCCAAGTGGCCCTCGATTCCCGAATTCTGGGACGGACTGCAGAACAGAGGCCCGTCAACGGGGCTCGAAGGGCAGCCTATATTCCCCTGCCTCTTCATCACGGTCGCCTGCGGCGCCCTCAGCGGATTCCACTCCACACAAAGTCCCCTGATGGCACGCTGCATAGTCAACGAAAAGCAGGGACGCCCAATATTCTACGGCGCTATGATAACCGAAGGGATAGTGGCTCTGATATGGGCCGCGGTTTCATCCTATTTCTTCTTCGACGGAGGGATGCAGGCTGTCGGAGCGACCTCGGCGCAGGCTCCGGAAGTGGTCTCCTCCGTGTCGAGGGCCTGGCTCGGCATTACAGGCGGAATCCTGGCCGTAATAGGCGTTGTGGCTGCCCCCATCACAAGCGGAGACACAGCATTCCGATGCGCGCGGGTCATCATCGCCGATTTCCTCCATATAGACCAGAAAAAGAAAAGGAACCGCATAATGATAGCCCTGCCTCTCTTTGCCGCGGCGACCCTGCTTCTGTGGTACAATATCGCCGATGAGAACGGATTCAACACGATATGGAGATACTTCGGCCTGGCGAATCAGGCCCTGGCCTGCCTGACGCTGTGGACAATTACCTCATTCCTCAGCAGAAAATATCCGGGGAAGGCGCACTGCCTGATGACTCTCATTCCGGCCTGCTTCATCACCTCAGTCTGCGTGACATACCTGCTGGTGGATAAACTCGGGTTCAATCTGCCGGATTCGCTCATCAAGTTCATCGCGCCGGGAGCATTCCTGCTTCCACTCATTCTGTTCTTACTACTTTCCTCTTATCGCAAGAAAAGCGGCAGTCAGGAGTGACCCCGTCACAATTGCGGCCATATTTGCAACAAGGTCCCAGATGTCCGTTGACCTGTAGTCTGTCAGCGTACCCTGAAGAAGTTCCAGCGACGTGGCTATAATAACTCCGGCAATTACCGCAAGGGAGAGAGCCCGCCAGGGTTTCTTTCCGGCAAAGGCGATTGTGCACAATATGGGGAAAGGGAGGAACATACAGAAATGCACGCACTTGTCGATGGGAATGTCCCAAATTGCATCCGGGAAACTGTCATTGACAGGGACGTGGCCGAAACAGAGATATGCCACGGCGAGCAGATAGAGAATGAACAATATGTATTTGAACTTTTTCACAGGCTTCTTCTCCCGTTTGATTTCTGAAGCAGATAAAAGTCATATTCCGCCTTTATCTTGTCGATGATGGTCGTCACCACTCTGTACATCTCCCCGCCCAGGCTGTAATCTGACGGGCAGATGAAATTCACTCTCCCCTGCTTCAGAAGTTTGCGAGCTTCGTCCACTTTTATCTGTCTGTCAGGGTTATAGACCGCTATCGAGTTCCCGCCGAACATTTTCACTATCTTCATACAGGGGACATCAGTCTCCCCGTCCCCGAAATAAATCATCTGTGAGAAAGGGATGGGCTTCTGGTCGTCATCCTGACTGGCATTGACCTGGACGTTGTCGCTTATGTCCATTATCCCCTTTGAGATTTTGAAGAGGAACTGGGTCTTGCCGGTGTAGTCCACGGCAACTGCCGGCCACACCGCCCTGCCGTCATCCCCATACCAGAAGGAGCAGGCGAAAATCTTCTTGAACTCGGAAGCGATGGATGTCCCCTCAATCAACTCTGTCAGGCCGGAGGAGTTGATGTAGTGTTCTATCGTGACTCCGTGGTCTTCACCGTAGCGGTTGATGAGGGAGAACCACTCCCTGACCCCTTTGAAAAGCGGGATATGCTGTCCGAACGATACGAAGGATTCCCTGGTAAGGTCTATGCCGTTCCTGCGGGCCTCGTCGATCATAAGTTTCATATAGGCCAGAATGCCGCTCACCTCCTGCCCGCAGGAGGCCGTGTTGCTCGCCTCCCAGAACTCGGCGGGTGTTTTCCCGATTGCCTGGATAAAACCAAATTCCTGCATGTTGCCGGGAGAAAGAGTCCCGTCGAAGTCATAGACCAAAGCTATGGTGGGCTTTTTTCCTGTCATATTTCACCCCTTATTTGTTCATTTAAGCCCCAAAATCGGCCATTTTACCCCAAACCGAATCCGAAGGCACCTTATTTTTCCTGACAAAGATACTCATTTCTATATTTGACAGTGAAACAACCGGACAATGAAATACAAAAATTTTCTCACCCACATTCAGGACGGCATCCGCAACAACTGGAACCGTGAAGCGATGACCAACATAGGCGGAGAAACCATAACCTATGCCATACTCGCAGAAAGGATTGAAAAAATACATATAATACTGGAGGCCGCAGGTGTCTCAAGGCAGGACAAGGCGGCAATCTACGCGAAGAATTCCGTCAACTGGGGAGTATCTTTCCTGGGCTCGTCCACATACGAGGCCATTGTAGTCCCCCTTCTGAGCGACTTCACCATTGAAAGCGCATCCCAACTTATAAGGCACTCTGAAAGCGTGGTGCTCTTCACGGATTCCGCCCGTTTTTCAAAAATGGACATTGCTCAGATGCCGGATTTGAAGATTGTGTTCAACATCGATGATTTCTCTCTGCTGTACAACAGCGTCGGGGAGAAACTCGCAAATACGGTGGAAAACATCGACGCCCTGTTCCTCAACAAATTCTACGCCTTCGAGCCAAAATCAGTGAAGTACCCCAGCGACAACTTTGACGACATAGCGCTGATCAATTACACGTCAGGTACTTCCAGCGACCCCAAGGGCGTAATGTTGTCATACCGCAATGTCAGTTCCAATATGGAATTCGGTCACAATTCCGTCGTCAACACCTCAAGCGACAGCATAGTGTCAATGTTGCCGCTGGCTCATATGTACGGGATGATATGGGAGTTCCTGTATCAGCTTCACGGCGGCAGCCATATCTATTTTCTGGGGAAAGTCCCTTCTCCAAAGGTGCTGCTCAACTCGTTCGCCAAGATCAGGCCGTATATGATGATAACGGTCCCTCTGGTAGTGGAGAAGATTTTCAAGAACTCCATATTCCCTGTGGTCAAGAAGCCTTATATGAAGGCTCTGCTCAACATCCCCATCATCGCCCACATTATCAAGAAACGAATCCGTACCAAACTGATGGACGCTTTCGGCGGCAATATCAAATATATGTTCATCGGCGGGGCGGCGATAACCAAGGAGGTGGAAGACTGGATGAAGGCCCTGAAGATGCCTTACAGCGTGGGATACGGGATGACCGAATGCGCCCCCCTCATAGGATACAGCGACTGGAGGACATACAGGAAAGGTTCCTGCGGCAGAGTTGTGGACAGGCTGGAAATACGCGTGGATTCCGAAGACCCGGAGCACATCGTGGGCGAACTTCAGGTGCGCGGCGACAATGTGATGGTGGGATATTTCAAGAACGACGAGGCGACAAAGGCATCCTTCACGGAAGACGGATGGATGAAAACCGGGGACCTCGGTCTTATCGATGAAAACGGAAACATCTTCATCAAGGGACGGTCTAAGAATATGATTCTCTCTGCCAACGGGCAGAACATCTATCCGGAAGAGATTGAGGACAAACTCAACAATCAACCCTACATAGTGGAATCGGTCATTGTCGAGAGGGACAAGAAAATAGTGGCGCTTGTCTATCCGGACTATGACCTGGTGTCGCAGGAATCCCTGGACGACAACGCTCTGGCAGAACTGATGGACAAAAACAGAATCAACCTCAACCTGCTGCTCCCCAAATACAGCCAGATTGCCCGCATCGAACTGAGGAAAGAGGAATTCGAAAAGACCCCCAAGCGCTCCATCAAGCGTTTCAAATACAAATAGCCGGCGTCGTCCGACAGCAGATTGACGAATCTTTAAAAAAAAACAATATGGCAAAAGGTAAAATTGGCGTAACAACGGAGAACATTTTCCCCGTAATCAAGGAATTCCTATATTCGGACCACGACATATTCATCAGGGAACTGGTGGCCAACGCGGTTGACGCGACCCAGAAACTGAAGGCTCTCAGCGGGACAGGCGACTTCACCGGAGAACTGGGAGACCTCACAATCCGGGTGGACGTTGACAAGGATAAGAAAACTGTCAGAATCACCGACAGCGGTATCGGTATGACCGAAGATGAGGTTGACAGATACATCAACCAGATTGCATTCTCATCCGCCGGAGAATTCCTGGACAAATACAAGGACAAGGCCGGCAACATCATCGGCCATTTCGGACTCGGCTTCTACTCCGCCTTTATGGTTTCGGAGAAAGTGACAATCGAGACCCTTTCCTGGAAAGATGGCGCCCAGGCAGTCAAATGGAGTTGCAGCGGAGACCCTGACTTCACGATGACAAAGAGCAAGAAAGCCACGCGCGGCACCGTAATCACCCTTTATCTCGATGAAGAGAGCAAGGAATTTGCACAGGAGGCCAAAATCGGCGCTCTTCTGGGCAAATATTGCAAGTTTATGCCCGTCCCCATCGCGATGGGTATGCAGAAGGAATGGAAGGACGGCAAATATGTGGACACCGACAAGGAGAATATCATCAACGACACCGAGCCCCTGTGGACCCGCAAGCCATCAGACCTGAAGGATGAGGATTACCTGCAGTTCTACAACAAACTCTACCCGATGCAGGAGGATCCTCTGTTCCATATCCACCTGAACGTGGACTACCCCTTCAACCTGACGGGAATCCTGTATTTCCCCAAAATCAAGAACCAGGTCGAAATCTCCCGCAACAAGATACAACTCTTCTGCAACCAGATGTTCGTCACGGACTCCGTGGAGAACATCGTGCCCGAATTCCTCACCCTCCTTCACGGAGTGATTGACTCCCCTGACATCCCACTGAACGTCTCCCGCAGTTATCTTCAGGAAGATGCCAACGTCAAGAAAATCTCCACTTACATCACAAGGAAGGTGGCGGACAAACTTGAGGAAATCGCAAAGAACAATGCCGCCGAATTCGAGAGCAAATGGGACAATCTCAAGTTGTTCATCGAATACGGAATGATCACCGATGAGAAGTTCTGCGAGAAAGCGCTCAAGTTCGCCCTGCTCAAGAACACAGAAGGCAAGTTCTATAAGATTGAAGAGTATCAGAAAGCCATTGAGGAGAACCAGAAGGACAAGGATGGCAAGACTGTCTTCCTCTACTGCACCGATGCAACGGCACAATACAAATATGTGGAAGCGGCAAAGGCCAAGGGTTATGACGTGCTTGTGTTCGACTGCCCTCTCGACGCCCATTATGTGGGCCTTCTTGAATCAAAGACAAAGGACAGCATCTTCAAGAGAGTCGATTCGGACGCGGCAGACAGGCTGATTGTCAAGGAAGAGGCCACCAAATACGAAATCTCCGAGGAGGATTCGAAGAAGGTCACCGCTCTGTTCGAGGAACTTCTTCCCAAAGAGTACAAATACACCGTCACCGTCGAGAATCTCGGGCAAGGCGAGGCTCCGGTGGTAATCACCCAGAGCGAGTTTATGCGCCGCTATCGCGATATGGCAGCACTCGGAGGAGGGATGAACTTCTACGGAGAGATGCCGGAATCCTACAACATTGCGGTCAACGCGCAGAACCCGATAATCTCAAAGATTGCCGGTGATGCCACAATCGCATCGGTAACGGCTGACAACAAACTTCTCAGACAGGTGGTGGACCTGGCCCTGCTCTCCAACAATATGCTCAAAGGCAAGGCTCTGGCCGAGTTCATCAAGCGCAGCGAAGAACTGCTGTAGAGTGTAGGCGTCAGGTATATACCTGACGCCGTGCTTTATAACGCCAGAGTACCGGAATACTCGGAGGTATTGCCGCAGTTGTCCGTGGCAGTGATTGTCAGGCGGTGAGTTCCCTTGGAGATGGAACCTCGGTCAAGAATGGTGAGCACACCGCGATAGAATTTGAAGAGATGCCACTGCCCGTCAATCTCCAGAGAGACCTCCGCCACACCGCTGCGGTCATCCTTAATCCGGTACCGCCCCTTTTCCGGCACAATCCGCGGTGCATCCGTATCCAGGGCGATGCAATATCTGCCGGGACCGACCTTGGTCCCCGCCCAGGACAATACGCCTCCGGCATCCACTGAAGCAAGGAATGACTTCGATACAAGCGAATCGGGGACAAAAGATTCAAGTTTCAGGATTCCCTTCGACATAAGAGGAGTCCCCGGTGAGGATATCTCCCATACATCCGAGAAGATGCGTTTTTCGCTGTCCACAGTGGCCACTTTCTTGAAATTGAACACGGCATTGCCGCAAAGTGCGCCCACGGGAAGGACATAGGTTATCCCCTCCTCCTGCAGGACGTTGGGGATGGACCATATGAATTCCCTGCGGATTGCCGCCGTATCAATTTTCACGGACGGCTCCCTGGAATCGTTGCGCCTGACCTTGAAAGTGACGGACGAACTGTTTCCGTCGAGGTCGGATATTTCTATCCTGAGTTTGTGGGTGTCGTAATCCTCAAGGATTATAAGGCCATCATCCTCCCACTCCGACTTGCACTGGAGAAGGTTGCCCGGGTCCATACGGCTTTTCACCATATCGGCGCCGGAGACCCCCTGCTGGACGAGACTCCTGATATAAGGGCCCTCGGTATAGGAGACGTCACCGACATTGAAACGGAAAATCTGCCTGTCATCGAGCGTGACTCTGTATTGCTCGACAGCCAGTTTGCCGGTGGTGCCGTTCTGAGTGTCATATGCATCGACTGCGACATAACTCCTGTGCGGGAGTTCCACAACGGAAGTGTACTGCTTCGGATCCCGGATTGCGGTGAGCAGTTTGGATGTGGGGACAGCAAGAGTATCGAGGCCGTAGAAGGAGACACGCCGGAAAACCGGACACATCGAATCCTCGGGTGAATAGTAGCCCAACGCTATGTAGTTCAGCGGGAGGTCCTTTTCCGTCTCCCTCACCTCCATATGAAGATGGGGGCCTCCTGAGGAGCCTGTGTTGCCCACCTTTCCGAACACGTCTCCCTGCTTAAGGGGGAATTCGTCCGGTTCGGGGAAGAAATTGACAGCGAAACTCTTCCTGGCGTACTGCTCCTCCTTCACCCTTGCCGCGATGTCACTGCGGAAGGAAAGCATATGGCCATATACGGAATAGGTCCCGTCCGGATGGGTGATATAGACGGCGTTGCCGTATCCTGTGTTGGAGACGCTTATCCTGGATACATATCCGCTCTTTATGGCGTGGATGGGATCACCCACCTTCCCCCCTACTCTCCAGTCGAGCCCCTGATGAAAATGGTTGTGCCTGAGTTCGCCGTAGTTGCCGGAGAAGGACATCGGCATGTCAATCGGCTTTATGGGTTTTTCCTGTGAGGCGGCGCCGAAACTGAGCAGCATCGCCAGAAAAAGGGATGCTCCACGCAAATGCAGCTTCAGACCGTGGAACATACCCTAACTGAACATTTTTCTTACGCGCTCAAAGAAATTGCGGTCCTCCTTTTCCGGAGCCGGAGTGAAGGACTGGGAATTCTTTAGCTTTTCAAACATTGCCTTTTCATCCTTGTCCAGTTTCTTGGGAATCCAAACCTGAACATAGACCAGAAGGTCTCCGGAAGTGTATCCGTTGACATCCTGAATACCCTTGCCCCTGAGCCTCAGCACCTTTCCGGGCTGAGTCCCGGGCTCTATCTTGATCTTGAGTTTGCCGTCCACGGAAGGAATCTCCGCCGTGCAGCCCGTAATTGCGTCAGGAACTGAAATATAGAGAGTGTAAATCAGGTCGTTCCCGTCACGCTGCAGCAGCGCATCCTCTTCCTCCTCAATGACTACCAGAAGGTTGCCGTTGATGCCTCCGCTCTTGGCGGCATTTCCCTTGCCCTGCACCGTCAACTGCATTCCTGACTGGACACCGGCGGGAATCTTGAACGTGATTTCCTCCGCCTGCCTGACAAGACCGCTCCCGCTGCACTTCCGGCAGGGATTGGTGATTTTCTTGCCCTCTCCCCCGCAATACGGGCAGGGAGAAGATGTCTGCATCTGCCCCAGGATGGTCTGAGTCACCTTGGTGACCATACCGGTCCCGTGGCAGTGGTCACAGGTTTTGATGTCGGACGAGTTCACCGCTCCTTTCCCGGCACAGTCGGGACACTGGACGAATTTGTTGATTTTGACTGTCTTTTCAACGCCGTGGGCAATCTCGGACAGATTCAACTTGACCTTTATGCGGATATCGCTTCCTCTTGGCACGCGGCGCTGGGAACGTCCGCCACCGAATCCGCCGAATCCGCCGAACGCGCTCCCGAATATATCCCCGAACTGCGAGAATATATCCTCCATCGAGAATCCTCCTGCATTGAAGCCGCCTGCCCCACCCATTCCGGCGTGGCCGAACTGGTCATAGCGGGCACGCTTCTGAGGGTCTGACAGAACGTCATACGCCTCGGCCGCCTCCTTGAATTTCTCCTCGGCCGCCTTGTCACCCGGATTCTTGTCCGGATGGTACTGGATGGCCTTCTTGCGATAGGCCTTCTTTATCTCATCGGCACTGGCACCCTTTTCGACGCCGAGCACTTCGTAATAATCTCTCTTTTCTGCCATAACTGTTTACTATACGCCAACCACTACCTTGGCAAAGCGGATGACATTGCCCTTGAGGGTATATCCTTCCTGGGTAACGTCAATGACACGGTTTTTCTTCTCCTCTTCCTGTACGGGCAACTGCGCCACCGCTTCGTGAAGGTCTGTATTGAAAATCTCTCCCACGGCGTTGATTTTTTCAACTCCCCGCTGGGAAAGGAATGATGTCAGTTTGTTCATTATCAACTCCGTCCCCTCGATGGCAGCGGCGCCGGCATCCGACGCTCTCAACACCTGAAGTGCCCTTTGGCAGTCATCCAGGACAGGGAGGAATCCGGTGAGGATATCCTTGCCGGCATTGTCAATCAGTTCCAGACGTTCCCGGGCCTTGTTGCGGCGGAAGTTGTCGAACTCCGCCATCAGACGGACGTATTGGTCTTTCTGCTGTTCAATCTCCTGCTGAAGGTCAGCGATCTTGGGTTTGGGCTGTTTTATCTTTTTGCTGTTCTCACTCATATCTTTCAGATTATGTTCCCGCAAAATTACTCAAAATCTTTGCCACCCCAAAATCAAACGCCATTTTGTCACCTGACAGCAAAAAAATGTCACTGACAATTTTGGATAATCAAAAAATCGGTTTAACTTTGCACCGCTTAAAGGACGGCGCTATCGAATAAGGGTTCAGTTCGCGGCCCTCTCAAGGCTGAAATACGGGTTCGAATCCCGTTAGCGCTACAGAAACGGCAAGAGGACGGTTTTCCCGCCCTCTTGTTTTTTTATTTCCCTTTTTCCAGGTGCTGGGTACACGACACAAGTTTGTCGGTGTTGATGTAGTCGCACCCCAGTCCGATGAATCTGTCCCAGGCGGCAGCGTTGTCCGGAGCCCCCCAGAAACGGATGCGCTTGCCCAGACTGTGGGCCTTCACCACGGCGGCCTTCAGCCTGAGAACATCTTCAGCGGCCATTTCGGATACGCCGTCCCACTTCGAATAGTTGCCGAAATATTCGCTGAAAAGGGCCACTCTTTCAAGTTGGGCAGGTGTGTATTCCTTGTCAAGATTGCCGTCGAAGGTGATGAATGAAGGGTATTTGCCGAAATCCTCAGGCGACGGCTTCTGACCGGAGATTATCACAAGACAGGCGTGAGGGTTGACGCTCCTGTCAAAGACATCCGGATACCGGGACAACTTCTCCGCCAGTGCAGTCAGGAAAGGCGCCACATCCTCCGACTTCACGTCTATCATAAGCTGAATCTCACGGTTTGCATCGTCATTCCAGATGTGCCCGCCGTTGTATCTGACCATCCTCACAATAGGTTTGAGATAGAATTCATCGAAATCCTGATTGTAGAGGAAGTCATCCTTCCCGTGGCCTATGAGGAACTTCGAACCGCCCACATAGAACATATCGCACTCCACCGTGTTGGCTTTCATTGCGTATGCGAGCCAGAACGGGGCCTGCTGGGCATAGTCGTTATGCGAATGTATCAGGACCTTCCCTATCTGCTCAATGACCGAGAGATACCCTTTGTCAAGTTCCAATCCGCCGAAGCCCATCTCCGAGAGTATCGCCACCGCCTCCTTGCTTCTTCTGCCGCTGCGGCAATAAACGGCAAGCCGCGACCCTTTCCTGACGCTCTTTCTTACAATTTTCCTGAAGTCCTCGCTTTTGACGTCGATGTTCAACGCCCCTTCGAGGTGGCCCTCGGCAAATTCATCAGCAGTCCTGACATCCAGAATCACATAGCCGCCCCCTCTTGTCTGAGCGAGGAAATCCCCGGTGGGAAGGGAGGTGAATCCCTGTCCGGCGCCGCTGTAAACGCAAAGTAGCAGCGCCGCAATAGCAAAAATTATCTTTTTCATATCTGCAAAAATATCATACGATTCAGGAGAGATTCAGGACGTCTGTGCAACAGTCAAGGATGGCACTGCGGTGAGTGATGAAAATCACGGTCTGGCTCCGCTCCTCAAGTCCAAGACGCAGGTTCTCTATCAGACGCCGCTCCGTGGCCGCATCCAACGCAGATGTTGACTCATCCAGAAGCAGCACGCTCCCCTTGCGCAGCAACGAGCGGGCAATACATATCCTCTGCGCCTGGCCCTCACTGAACCCCACGCCATTCTCCGCACAAACTTTGTCCAGCCCGTCCGGGTCCTCCAAAATAAAATCACAGCAGGCAATCCTCAGCACCCGGAACAACTGCTCATCCGTAGCATCCGGATTGCCGAGCAGAAGGTTCTCCCGTACAGTGCCGCTGAAAAGGGTGTTGCCCTGCGGCACATACACAAGATTGCATCTGGTCTGGGGAGATGCCTCCACCTCCTCGTCGGCGTTATACAAGCGGACGGAACCGCTTTCAGGCTTTACAAGAGAGAGAATCAGCCTGAACAGAGTCGTCTTGCCGGACCCGGTCTCACCCATCAGGGCAGTAACGCTGCCCGGCTTGAAATCATACGAGAAGTTCCTGAACACGGATTCCTTACCATCATACGTGAAATTCAGGTCAGACAGCCGAACTCCCACATTGGCTCCGAGATAGACAGAGTCCCCCTCCGACTCCAGCGGTGACAAGTCCAACTCCCTGAGCCTGTCTCCGGAGACCGAACCGTCAATAATGGCGGGCAGCAGCCCCATCATCGACTGGAAAGGGTGCTGAATCTGCCCAACCAGCTGAATGAACGCAATCATCATTCCGTATGAGATTGCCCCCCGCTGAAGGCCGAAAACGCCCCAGGCAAAAGTAATAAGGTATCCCAGCGCAAAGCCTATCCTCGCGATGGAGATGCTTACGCTTGAAAAACGGGTTTTCTTCTTGATCTGCTCCACCTGAAATTCCTGAGTATCAGACAAGAGTTGGACAACCTCCCCCGTCTGTTCCAGAGTCTGCACCACCACCCGGTTCTGAAGATTCTCCTGGAGCAGGCTCTGAATCTTGCTCTCAGTGTTTCTGATATCCTTGGACAGCCCCCTCATCTTACGGAAATACAACTTGCTCGCAACAAGAAAAACAGGAGATATCACCAACACTATGACGGAGAGTCCGGGCTGCATTGCAAAAAGGAAAAGGAATGCACCCACCAGACGGAACAGCACCGTGACAATATCCGGCACCGTGTCGGTAATGACTGAAGTCACTTTATTGGAGTCCGTCATAAGACGGTTCATTATATCTCCTGAGTGGATATCGTCCCTGCCGCTCCATACTCTGTGCATAAGCCGGGAAAAGGTCCTGAGCCGCATTTTGTTGACGCTTCTTGTGCCCAGAAGGGCGGAGACCCAACTCCAGGCATACCCTGTCAGAACCGAGAGAAGCATCGAAGATGCCAACACCGCGACGGCAACTGCGAGATTGCCGTCAAGGTTTCCGGTGGCAATATCCACGGACCTCTTTGTAGCCCAGATAAATACAAAATCCAACGACACGCTCAGGATGCCCAGAAGCGCATTGATGACGGCTTTGAGCCGGATTCCCTTGGAAACCTTCCAGAACCATTGCAGAGAAGAACTTATTCCACTTACCGTCATACTGATTACCGTTTTATACCCAACTTCCCACAAATCCCGCGGAAAAGATTCAAAGCCTTGATGTTCAATGGGTTCAGAGCCACCCACAAACGGGAGTAGATTTTATACGAAAGGTTGTCGACCGAAACGAAACGCCCTACTCCACCCTTGGCAGGGACACGCCAGAAACCTTCCACGACCCCAAGCACCAGATGCCTGGGGACATACTCCTTGCAAAGGCAATTGTCCCCCCTGAACACATAACAGTCAGGGCGTACTTCCAGAATACGGTGGATGACATAACCGTCTCCCCTATTATAGACAGCGACGTCGTAGCGCCTCAACTCTCCCGTCAACGGATGGATGAGCACCGGGTCACGGCGATAGCGGAGCATAGGGTACATACTTATTCCCTGCACCTGTGTGACATACTCACCGCAATCGGAAAGAGCCTGTTCGAAGTTACCGTATGTTTCGAACGAACCGTTCATTGCCGGCGTAAAGTTTATTCTTTTTCGAAAATTCCGGCCTGAGCCATCTTCTCCACCACCCCGTCAACCTCTGTCTTGGCCCGGTCAGGGTCAATATCGTATGTAGCCGCATAAAGAGCGTAAATCTCCGGGAGTTCCTTCCCCTCCTCAATCCACTTCCAGACATCGGCGGAAGGTTCGTTCATCTTTATCATCCCCGGGAAATCCTTCTCCAGGTCCCCGGTGGATATAGCCATCGTTTTGCCCATCACCGGGCAGAGCATAAAGCCTTTCTTGATTTTCATATAGCGTCGGAAATATTGTTCAAAAGACATTCAGATGAGACCCTCACACATTCGCGGGTCATATTGATATACAGGTTATAAACCGGTATCTGTCCGTATAGCCTCTCCAGGAGGCTCAGGGTCTGCAACCGGCCTTCGAGCCCCCGGGGGATGAAGACCTGATGCATCAGGAAATCAAAGGCCTCCCCACGCGTGGCCCTTGTGATGTACGGGGCATTGACGGTGGTGCCGAAACCCGGAGCATCCTCCAGACGGGTCAGCAGGCAGATGCCCCCCAAGGGGACCTGTACGTTTTCATCCAGACGCTCCTTGCCGCTCCAGGGGGAACCGCAGGCGAGGATTTCCCCGTCAGGGCGGAACCAGAGTATGGGTTTGTCACCGTTGATGACGCGCACCCTGTCCGCGCCAAGATATTTCTGCCAGAGGAATGCGTGGGTCGATTTCCCCACCCCGCTCTCCGCGGTGAAGATGAAGGCCTTGCCGTCGCACTCTATGGCTACACCGTGGGTCATCAGGCGGCCCAGCCCCGGGCTCAACTCGCTCAAAGGGATTGTCATAGCATAGAGTTCGGCCTCCATTGGCCCTACGTTGTCCCTGTCGGCCTTGAGGATGTCCTCATCCGTGGCCTCCAAGTGCAGGATTGGTTGCGGGGCTGCGAAGGAGGGATATCTGCCGGCGCCCGATTCACGGTTGGAGGGATACCTTCCGGCACCCGATTCACGGCCGGAGAGTTGCCTGCCGTCGCCCGATTCACGGCCGGAGAGTTGCTCCGATGCGAGGTACCGTTTGCACCGCTCCCTTACATATTCGGGGAAACGGGTGCAGAAGTCTATCTGCAGACCAGCAATATCCAGATACACGTGCGACCTTTCCATATTGCGAAGTTACGAAAAAAGTTGCACATATGCGAGAGTTGCGCGCCACGCGAGTTGCGCGGACGCACGAATTCATCCGCACAGACGGGTGATTGTTGTGCAAAACCGTAGCGACCAGGGCTACAGAACGTAAGTTGTTCACAATCAGTGATTAAAGTAATCAAACCTTGCGTTTTCGAGGGAGGGGTGCCGTCACTTGAAGCCGAAAAAACAGCCGCAAGTGACGCAAAAATCACCCAGGAGCCCGATTTTCGTCACCTGCTCTTAAGAATGTTGCGCGCCACGCGAGTGACTCGCGTATTGCGCAAAGAAAAGGCAACCGCCGCTCCGAGGGCGGGGCGGCGGCTGGATAGTGTGTCTTATGTTCCTACTAGGCGGTCAGGCCCGCCCGGGAAAAGGGTTACTGTTTAATTTGCAATGACAGTATTGACGTTGGTAACGGTTACATTTGTGGCCTCATCATGGGCGGTCTCGCCGTTATGATAAATTTTAGCGCACTGATTGTAGTTTACACTAGGAATGTAAAGAGTTACGTCTTTCACGACATTGTTGCCTTCGAAGGCTATTTTGTCATTGTCTCCTTCATACACAAATGCAGCCATACCACATATGTCAAAGTCATACGCAGTTCCCCTGACTGTGGTATTCTCTACCTTGCAATCTTTCATTGTAAGAGTCACGGTATTGGCAGATTTTTCGTCATATACTGTTCCGACAAACGGAGCCACCTTGTATGTACCCTCGAACTGAGAATTCTTAATGGTTACATTCTCAATATTGGCATTCTGATAGACCTGTCCGCAGAACAAAGAAACGTTAAGCGTGGAAGTTACATTCTTTGCGCCGTCGAATACTATATCCTTGAAATAAGGGGTTGCACCGATATTGGCGGTACAAGCCCACCTGCTGAACATACCCTGTCCGCTGACAGTGAAGTTCTTGATTGTATGCTTTTGTCCGTCAAACAATGCAAAACCCTTTAATGCTGCATCAGCGTGCCAATCGCAGGCGTCCCAAGTCTTGCCTGTGAAGTCGATATCATTCTCAACATAGACCTTTGCGGTATAGGCAACCTTACCGGCAGCATACAAGTCGTGGAACTGGAGCAGCCCGTCTGCGTTGACTATATGATAATTTCCCTCAGAATCCTTGCTACAGAAAGGGTAAACCTGCAACCCGCCGACAGTAACCTTGATTTTTGTCTCACCTGTGGTGCTCCTGTCATCAACCTGCCAGATGGCGTCACCGACGACAAGAGTTGCGCTCTGAGAAGCAGCGGGGAATGCGCCTTCCGTGGTATTGCCGTCACCGACGGTTACATCATAGGCAAGAAGATTTGCGCCACAGGTCTCCTTGATGTTGAGAGGAGCTTTATTGGCTTTGTCGTCAAGGTTGACGAACTTACATCCAGACACGTTGAGAGTCCATGCGGGATCTGCAGTCCCCTCGTTATATACGTTGATATATTTGCCGTGTCCGTTGAAAGTACAATCCTTATAGGTGAGGTTGGTACCATAGTCCCACATATGATATTCGGCTTTCTCCTGGTTGAAGGTACATCCATTGAAAGTCATCTCGCCATAGCTGAAGAACAGTCCGTTGAGCGTGCAACCTTCCATCTTGATATGACCGGCATGCTGGAAACCGTGATAACTGGACTGGCCGAAGTTCATCGTCACTTTCTTGAAAGTAGCACCGTTGGGGATTGAAGCGATGCTTCCAGAACCTGTGCAGTCAAACACAACGCCTTCTTTACCTACGATTGTAACATTCTTAGGAAGATTAGGCACTTTGTATGTGTCGGCCTTTACAATGGAAACGACATCACCTGCCTCTGCAGCAGTGATGGCCTCTGCGAGAGTCTCATAAGAGGTATCGCCAATCTTGGCAACGCCGGTTTCTCCGATAGGAGTGATTACGGCATTGGTTTTATTGGTGAATTTGTACTTGTAGGAGTCGATGACAATATATTCGCCTTCGTGTCCTGAGTTAGGATTGTAAATGCGAAGGTCAACCGTCATTGTGGCTCCGTTGATGTTATCAGAAAGTTTGAATGCTCCGCAAGGGAAGACCTTGACGTCATTCTTGATAGCAGAGTATGTGAATGTGCTGTGACCGGAGGAGCTCATCAGTCCAAGTAGTTCAACCTCGGTTCCTGCCGGAATGTATTGAGGAGTGGGGAAAGCCATTGAAATGCCCCAGGAAGCATAGAAGCCCCAGAGTCCGATTTCATCTTTATTGACATCTTTGTCAAGAGAAACCACGAAATCGGCATACCAATTATCATAACTTCCATCAGAGCCATCTGAATCCTTGGCTGCAAAAATATAGCAAACATCCAAGCCATTGATGTTTCCAATTTGATTAAGTGACAATCCGTTAGAGAAATCATATACGCCACTGTAATCAGACTTCAAAACCAACCTGCCATTTTCTACTGACGGTACAGGAATACCTGATATCACGGTGCCTGATTCATAGAACAGATTGCTGCCCAATGTTTCCTTGATAGATTGAGGTATTGCCTGAGAAAAATCAGGATCGGGATGAACCTTGATTACGTCAGCGGTGGGAGTAGAATGGACATTTTCTGCGCCTGCACCATCGACATAGAACTCAGTACCCTTGTCTTCTGCATTCTCACCCTTGATGCCGGTCACATTCACATTTGCTGATGTACTTTCATTAGTAACGTGAACAGGAGTGGCGTTCGCATCAAGCTTCTCAATGGTAATATTAATATCCTCAGTAACAGTAGAAGGTACAGTGATACTCTCCACTGTGGATTCTCCCTGGTCGTTTTTAGAAACAACTACACTACCTTTCTTAACGGTGAGGCCGGTGATGTGAAGGGTGGACTTTACAACGAAGGTGGTGGCGCTGGTCTTGGCCTCAACCTCGGTTGCGATACCGTTCTCACCTTCTACGTGGCTATTCTTGGCGTTGATAGTGAGTTTGCCGTCAATCTTATGACCACGATTGTTGATGTAGATGTTAGCAGGCTCCTTGCCTACGGCCTCGGCATTGATTGTTACATCGCTATCGATATCAGCGGCAATGTTTACCTTGTAATCTATACCGTTGTTTGATTCGAGGCTATAAGTTCCAGCTTCATTGATAGTCTTCGTATTGCAGAAGTCGAAGGGGTAGATGTTGTTGGAATAAAGCTGAGGAAGGACATATGGGCTATCGCTACCATTCTTGACATTGCCTACATAAGTCTCCATTCTTGCAACCTCGGCATCATCTTTGGCTGCGACGATTGTGAGTTTATCATAACTACCGGCAGATACAGGAACAAAATAAGTTACATGATCCTCATTTTTGTATTTATCAGTTGACTTGACTGCATCGGCGCCCTTCAGGCAAAGAGTGTATTTTGAATCTCCTGTAAGTTGACTGCTTTCAAATTTCACATTCTGTTCATTTACGCATACATAAAGATCTTTAAAAACCAGCTTCGAAGGAACGTTGATCTGAAGGATTGCGTACGCATTACTGAATTTGAAATTGTATCTAAAGTTACTAGCATCATATTCTGACTCTCCACAAGACAACGGCATATTCTCGAGAAATGCGGCCTCGGCATTGCTATTGCAATTAATAGTAATGTCTTCAACCGGATCTCCTGGTGTAACAGCGTCACACGCAAGAACATAGTTCTTCCAAACATCATTCTTTCCGTAATAACGGGCGGCATAGAACGCACCTGGAGCAATCCAATCAGTGGGAGGATATCCGGTAAATTCAGTAGTCGCTTCGGAACTTGCTGCAGAAAAAACTTTAGGTTTAGTACTTTCAGATGTTGAATTCCATTCATCACTACCTTTTTTAATTATAGAGATTTGGTCACCTGAAGTCCACTTAATAAAAACTTTATCGGGATTTGATGTCTGGGCGATGATGGACACCTTGGTGGCATCATCGATTCCGCCCGGCTGGATGATGGTGCCGGTGAAAAGAGCGGTAGTCTCGCCGGAAGGATTGACGGGCTTTATTTCTTCATTGATGGGAGCCACCTTTGTGCAGGATGCAACTATTGCAGCTACGGCAAGGATAGAATAAAAAAACTTCTTCATAACGCAAGTGATTTTTAGAACCAGCCGGCTGTAGTGTTCTGACTATAAGTCATAGTAGCCTGTGTTCCACCAACGGAACCATTCGAACTGCCCCCTACTGTAAGATCGGGGACGGGTGACGCCGCATAGAACTTGGCATTGGCCTCGTTCATTTTGATTACCTGAAATTCAGGCGCTTCGTGAAATTTGAGCTGCATATTTAACAAAGTTTATAAGTTATTGATTAATAAGTCATATTTATCCACAAAAACACCCCCCCCATTGAGTAGGGAGAGAGGTGATTCACAAAAATTTTGGTAAAATTACAAATAATTTCCGACAAACCAAACTTTTATAAGTTCCCTTGCTTCAATTCATCCGTATTCAGACAGGGAACCTGTAAAGAAAATCAGTTAAACAACCTCTGAAGTGTCAACTAATCTCTAGGTCATATGAATTATTTATTTTATAATATTAATACTAAAAAAAATAATTTTGTATATTTGCAGTATGAGAATTATTGCAATCAACAGTCTTCGTGAGTATTGGGAGAAACATCCCGAAACTCAGCAGCCATTGAGCGAGTGGTATGTTAAGGTCAGCAGGGCGGAGTGGGAATCGTTCAATGATATGCGGGCGGATTTCAATTCCGTGGACTATGTTGGGAATCAGCATTATGTTTTCAACATCAAGGGCAATAATTATCGGTTGGTAGTTGCCGTGAAGTTCACGCCGAAACTGGTTTACATTCGTTTTGTGGGGACTCACGATGAATATATGAAGATTGACGTTTCAAACATTTAAGCTATGGCACAGATTAAAAGTAAAGAACAGTACGATGCTATCATGGCAAGGATTGATGACCTTTTCTTTGCCACTGACGAAAACACACCGAAAGAAGACAAGCGGCTGCTTGAACTTGATGTCCTGTCTGCAATGGTTGAAGAATATGAACAGGAACACTTTCCTATCCAGACGCCATCCTTGTCCAGCACTATTGTGGCAAGAATGAATGAACGCAACTACTCACAGAAGGAGCTGGCTTCTCTGCTTGGGATGTCGGCGCCAAGATTGTGCGACATCATCGGTGGGAAGAAAACTCCGACTTATAATCAGGCCCGGACGATTTCCAAGAAACTTGACATTGATCCGGTTATCGTCCTTGCACTTTAAGGACGTCCCTTAAGTTTGTGGGCACCTTACTGTCATTTATACAAGACGGATGAATGACAGTCCAACGTTACCAGATTAATAATTTTGAATTTTCCTAAATATTGTACATCGGATTCGATGATGAAGAAATGCTGTCCGGAGAAATGGCATCCGCTCTCCGTGGCTATCCAGATGAGTATAAGGAGCAGGTTCTTTCTTTTGACGAGTATCTTCGTTTCAGGAATGTTAAGGCCAACGGATTTACAGAATCAGGTGCGGCTGTAATAAGGGATGAGTTCAAACGCTATTGCGTAGAGGGCGGTTTCCCAAAGGTTGTCCTGACTGACGGGAAAAGTGAGAAGACCAAGTTGCTGCAATCATATTTCAACACAATGCTGTTCAGGGATTTGATTGAACACTATAATATCAAAACCTCACCAGCCACAGTGAAATATTTTTTGAAGAGGGTAATGGCTAACATAACCAAGCCGACGGGTGTAAACACCATCTTCAATGAGATGAAATCCGCGGGGATGAAAGTGAGCAATGATTATTTATATGACTGGTTGGATTATGCCTGCCAGATATATCTGTTCGACAGGGTTCCGAAATATTCGAAATCATATACAAAAGAATCCCTTGTTCCGGCAAAGTATTATATGGCAGATATGGGTCTGCGCGGTTGCAATGTGCAAATGCGAAACTGCAAAAGGTAAACAAGGCCGCAGGTTACCCTTTTGAGTACGTTCGTGCGGAACGAACATAAAGCAGCCGCCGCGGCGGAGGTCCGTGCGGCGGTTGGATGAGTTTTGTTCACAAGCAATTATGCCCAAGTGAGCGAAGGAAAACTAGTTTTCTTGGGGTTCAGGGAAATTTATTCCTGTTCCTTCAGTCCTTGCCTTATTGTTCACGGTGCAGGCGTTTGCGCAGTAGCAATCCCACATAGATGATGAACTCTTAGTGAATGTATTACCGGCAAATGTTGCCTCGGTAGCATTAGTCCTGACAACAACGACCCCGGCTCCAGATTTAGATCCGCTGTAAGTGGCTGTAAATACATTATCCTTGACAACTATTTTTCCTCCACTTGTGCGAACCACATAATCATGGCGGGCATTGATTGTGCTGTTTGTAATGGTAATGACATAATCTGCATCTGTACTTTGAGAATTGATCAGAGCTTTTACTCCTGTCACTGTGCAGTTATCACAAACAATACCATAGATGTATCCGCTATGGATATATCCGCCGTTTGTCATTGTGCAGTTGTAGAATGCAACGTCTTTTGGAGAACCTGCACTGGGTCCAGCGATGAAGGAAATATTCTCAGTTTCTGTATCGAATACAGAGAGAGAACAATTGTTGAAAGTGATATTGTGAGCATACCGAGTATCATTGGTGGGTTCAATGCCTTCAATTTCGCTCACATAAGGATCCTTCTGCTGGCAGCAATAAACGGGAGCACTTGTAATATCCGCAGCCTGGGTATAGTCAAACTTGATGCCGTTGAAGCTGATGGCTCTTGTGGCGTCATATGAAGAACCTCCGGCCACAAGGAAGATATACGGGCTCTTGTTTCCGCTTGCCACGGGTTTAACTGTAACATCAGCACTCTCGGCGGCTTTGATAACCAGCGACTTACCGGCATAATTCTGCCACAGTACAAGGTCGGCAGTCTCATAAGTCCCGGCAGCAAGAGTTATGGTTTTCTCACCGGCGACTTTAAGGGCATTCCAATGCTTAATAGCAGTTTTGAGGCCATTTACATTATTCACGCTATAGTTACCCTGAGCATCAATGGTGAAATAAGGATAATAGGTAATGCCGTCAACAACAGCATAAACATCATTCTCCCAAGCAGGGTCGTCAAACATAATCAAACCACCATCAAAGAAAATTGTATTACCACTCGTTGTCGTATTATCAGGGAACAGACCTTCGGTCGTGCAATTGTTGACAATAACGTGAGTATGCTGTATCTTGCCATCTCCATTTCCTTTGATGTTGAAGGCTGCCTTATACACTGATGACTTCAGATTGATGAATTTACAGCTATCCGCCTTAATTTCGACACTATTAGGTTCATCTCCGTAAACATTTACGAACTTACCTTTGCTGCTGAAGGTGCAGTTTTCAAAAGTGCAAGGTGACCCGTATGTAGTCACACAATAATCTTCAGCATAGGTGTTGATAAGATTACAGTTCTTCAAATATACTAAGGTATGACCTGTTATTCTGCCGTTGATTGTACAATTCTCAACTTTGCAGTTGAAATACTGATAGTTATTTGAACCTAAGTTCCAGGTAAGATTCTTTACTGTTACAGGAGAAGTTGTTCCGTAAGATGTTACAGAACCGCCTGCAGTACGATTGAACACAACGCCTTCAACCTTTGCTTCAATTATTGAATTTGCTGGTGCTGACAGTGTCTGGACTGTATATTCTCCCGCCTTCAGGATTTCGAGGGTTTCACCGGTCTTGAGAATCTTAAGGGCATCATCGAGAGTCTTATATCCAGTTGTGCCGATTTTTGCAACAAAGCCTTCGCGGATTCCGTAGATGTCGGTTTTCCCTTCTATTGCATAGGCTTCATAACCAGCCTTCACAGAAATCTTGGTGGGATCCTTCGCGAGGAATGTACCATCGGTGAAACCGTCGGTGGCGTTGCCGGTAGCGTCAAATGCGAAGACACTTCCGTTTTGAGCAGCATCATTGTCAAAACCATTGTCGCGTACGATTGAGTAAATCTCTGCGCCAACAATTTCCTGCTTTGCATCATTTACAATCTTACAGCCTTTCAGGACAACTGTAGTAGCGGCACCTGTTCCAAGACCGATACATTTATATCCGGATTCAACTTTGTGTAGGTAGATATCCGAGAACGTGCAATTGGTAATTGTCGTAGGGCAATAAGGACGAAGTACTGCAAGCCAACCGTTCTTGCCTTCATCATTGGCTCCGCCGAAGTGAGAGTCGGTGATTGTAAGGCTCTTGCAAAAACCGAACGAACTCCAGCCGTTGACCTCACAATCCTTGATTACAACATCATCATCGACTGAAGACTCACCGCCAAAATGAACTGCGTAGCCGTGAATGTCGAATTTACATCCGTCAAAAGTAACAAGTCCGGTTGCCTCACCATAATAGTGACCGGAACCGCGACCAGTGTATGTAATGTTCTGATACAGAACATTCTCGCCACTCTTTGTGGTACACAACGATACGCCACGGCAATCCTTGCCGTCAAGGGTCACATTCTTCAAGGTAAAATCACTTGCTTCAACGGTAATCATATTGACTGTACCAAGACCCGGATTGGCTCCACCGACTTTATACTGATTCCAATAATCTGCATCACTTACGGCAATAGTAAAGTTGTTTCCGTCAATGGTTATGCCTTTTGATATGGTAATCTCTTTATCAAGAGCAATATTGGAGACAAGCGTAATTGTCTGTCCGGCAGTTGCGGCTGAAATAGCAGCGGCGAGAGTCTCGTACTCCGTTTCGCCTATTTTGGCAACGGTCTCCGTGGAAACAGGAGTAACAGGACCTTTTTCTACCGTATAACTCTTTTGGGCGTCACCTACCTCATCAGGAACTACGACAACAGGAGTTTCACTATTATTTACAATCTTAACCCTGCCATCTTCGTCGTCGCTGCTTACGCCTGAAACGTCAATCTTAATCTGCTCGGTTACATCTTGAGGGATGGTGATAGTCTCAACGTTGGCAGTCTTGTTTTGTTTTCCTTCAACAACGACGCTACCTTTCTTAACGGTGAGGCCGGTGATGGTAAGGGAGGGCTTTACTACGAAGGTGGAGTTGCTGGTCTTGGCCTCAACCTGGGTTGCGATACCGTTCTCGCCTTCAACGTGGCTATTCTTGGCGTTGATAGTGAGTTTGCCGTCAATCTTATGACCACGATTGTTGATGTAGATGTTGGCAGGTTCCTTGCCATCTACCTCGGCATTGATGGTAACATTGCCGGTAATATCACTGGCGATGTTGACCTTCCAATCAAGACCGTTGTTTGACTTGAGTTCATATTCCCCAACGGCATCGATAGTCTTCGTGTTGCAGAAGTCGAAGGGGTAGATGTTGTTGGATTTAAGCTGAGGAAGGGCATATGGGCTATCGCTACCATTCTTGACATTGCCTACATAAGCCTCCATTCTTGCAACCTCGGCATCATCTTTGGCTGCGACGATTGTGAGTTTATCATAATTACCGGCAGTAACAGGAACAAAATAAGTTACATGATCCTTATTTGTGTATTTATCAGTTGACTTGACTGCATCGGCGCCCTCCAGGCAAAGAGTGTATTTTGAACCGTCTTTAAGTTGACCGCTCTCAAATTCCACGTTCTGTTCATTTACGCATACATAAAGATCTTCAAAAACCAGCTTCGAAGGAACGTTGATCTGAAGGATTGCGTACGCATTACTGAAGGTGAAATTGTATCTAAAGTTACTAGCATCATATTGTGACAGGTCACAAGACAAAGGCATATTCTCGAGAAATGCGGCCTCGTCATTGCCATTGCAATCAATAGTAATGTCTTCAACCGGATCTCCTGGTGTAACAGCGTCACACGCAAGAACATAGCTCTTCCAAACATCATTCTTTCCGTAATAACGGGCGGCATAGGTCGCACCTGGAGCAATCCAATCATTGGGAGGAGTTCCGGTAAATTCAGTAGTCGCTTCGGAACTTGCTGCCTCAAAAACTTTAGGTTTATTACTTTCAGATGTTGAATTCCATTGATCACTACCTATTTTGATTATAGAGATTTTGTCACCTGAAGTCCACTTGACATAAACTTTTGAATCATCGTCCTGTTCGATGATGGACACCTTGGTGGCATCATCGATTCCGCCCGGCTGGATGATGGTGCCGGTGAAAAGAACGGTAGTCTCGCCGGAAGGATTGACGGGCTTTATTTCTTCATTGATGGGAGCCACCTTTGTGCAGGATGCGACTATTGCAGCTACGGCAAGGATAGAATAAAAAAACTTCTTCATAACGCAAGTGATTTTTAGAACCAGCCGGTTGTAGTGTTCTGACTATAAGTCATAGTAGCCTGTGTTCCACCAACGGAACCATTCGAACTGCCCCCTACTGTAAGATCGGGGACGGGTGACGCCGCATAGAACTTGGCATTGGCCTCGTTCATCTTGATTACCTGAAATTCAGGCGCTTCGTGTTGTTTGACTTTCATGTAACTACTCAGGTACCCCTGACCTGACTATAAACTGAGGGAAGCGCGGGGCTTTCGCCGCCCTGATATAACTTTTTTCAAAATTTTTCATTGCATCGCACATTCGGATTTCAATCCGTTGAAAATCAGCTGATTATTG
>JAZUIV010000069.1:0-49941 GCA_045642485.1 Bacteroidales bacterium
TTAACCTAAAATTTATCTTATGAAAAGATTCAGACTCGTTTTGACAGCTTTTCTGATGGTAGTCTCAGTTGCAGCGTTTGCACAGAAGACAATCACCGTCACGGGAACTGTCACGGATGCTTCCACAGGGGAGCCTCTGTCGGGAGCTGCCGTTCTCATCAAGGGCACTCCTCAGGGTGTAGTTGCTGACGCCGACGGTAAATTCAGCGTCAATATCGCCCCCGACGGAACACTGGGTTTCACGACCATCGGTTTCAAGGACGCCGAGGTTGCAGTCAGTGGCCGCACTGTTATCAATGTTGCCCTTGAACCCGACATAACGATGCTTGATGAAACCATCGTCATCGCTTATGGTACCGCTACCAAGAGTTCCTTCACCGGTTCCGCTGCGATGGTGAAGTCAGAGGAAATTGAGAAGAAGGTGGCAACGAACGTTACCAGCGCTTTGGCCGGTACAACTCCCGGTGTTCAGATTATTTCATCAAGTGGTGACCCCGCGTCAAACAGTTCATCCATCCGTATTCGCGGTATCGGTTCGATGTCGGCATCCAGTTCTCCCCTTATTGTAGTGGACGGGATTCCTTATGACGGCACAATCTCTGACATCAACCCCAATGACGTTGAATCAATGTCAGTCCTCAAAGACGCCTCCGCCTCCGCCATTTACGGACACCGGGGTGCAAACGGTGTTGTTCTCATCACTACCAAGAAGGGAAAGTCAGGTGATGCACAGGTCAAGTTTGATGCCCGTTTGGGTTCCAACAGCCGACTTATCCCTCAGTATGATGTTGTTTCCGATCCGGGGCAATACTATGAGGTTATGTATCAGAAGCTTTATAATGAATATTTCTATTCAGGCCACTCGTCCGCTCAGTCCTACGCATTCGCGGACCAGTATCTCCTCGATCAGAACAACGGCGGTGTAGGATACCTTGTATATACTGTTCCCGAGGGAGAGAAACTTATCGGCACCAACTTCAAGCTCAATCCGAAGGCAACGCTCGGATATACAGACGGGGACTACTATTATACTCCGGATGACTGGTACAATGAAGTGTTCCACAGTTCTTTCCGCCAGGAATATAATCTGTCTATAAGCGGAGCAAGCGAAAAGTTCAATTACTATGCTTCTGCCGGTTTCCTCGATGATGGCGGTATTGTGAACAATTCGGACTACAAGCGTTATACAGCCCGTATCAATGCCGATTATCAGGCAAAGAGTTGGTTCAAAGTCTATACGAATCTTGCTTATTCTCACTCAGACTCTCACAGTAATCCGAGCAACGGTTCATGGGGATCTTCAGGCAACCTCTTCTATATCACTAACAACATCGGCCCTATCTATCCCCTTTACGTCCGCAATGCAGACGGTACCATCAAAACGGATAATGGCCGTACCGTTTATGATTCAAACAATACCAACTTCATCCGTCCGTCTATAGTCGGAAATGCCATCCGTGACAACGAATATGATGAGCACAACAACGGAGCTGACGTTCTCAACGGAAAGTTCGGAGCAACGCTAACTCCCGTCAAAGGGCTGACCATCAGTGCCAACATCGGCGCCTTGGTTGACAATACCCGTTATAATGCACTGTACAGTATCTTTGGCAGTGGCGCTTCTGTTGACGGACAGGCCTACGTCGAGCATAACAAGACTTTCGCCATCAATGGACAGGCTCTTGTCGAGTACAAGAATACATTTGGCGACAAACACAATATCGACATCCTTGCAGGTTACGAAAACCACGATAAGAAAAATCAGGTCCTCTATGGACAGAACGACCATCTTTTCAACCCTCTCGTAGGCGAGCTTAGCAATGCCGACGGAACAAAAGGTAAGTCTGTAAAGTCATATACCAATACTTATGTGACCCAGGGCTTTCTTTCACGTCTCTCATACGACTACGACAACAAATATTTCGTCAGTGGTTCATTCCGTTACGATGCATCCTCACGCTTCGCAAAGGGTCATCAGTGGGGTGCATTCTGGTCTGCAGGCGCAGCCTGGCTCATCAGTGCAGAAGACTTTATGGCGGATGCATCCTGGGTTGATATGCTCAAGTTGAAGGTCAGTTATGGTCAGCAGGGTAACGATGACCTCGGTTCATATTATCCTTATGCGGACAACTACACTCATTCATACAACGAGGATACCGGCGAATACAGTCTGGCTTTGAACTATAAGGGTAACGAGAACCTCACTTGGGAGAAGAAGGGATCATTCAACGTTGGCTTGGATTTCGAATTGTTCAACGGCAAACTCAATGGTTCCGTTGAGTACTTCGACCAGAAGACATCAGACCTTCTCTATTCCAAATCTGTTCCCCTTTCTTCCGGTAATCCCACAGGTGCGATCCCCGTAAACGTCGGTGACATTCGCAATAATGGCGTTGAACTCACTCTTGACGGCAATATCATCCGTACGAAGACTGTGAACTGGTCCTGGAACGCAAACTTCAGCCACTACAAGAACACAATTCTTTCTCTTGACCCCAGCGTCTCCGAGAATGGTATAAAGGCCAGTTATTATATCCGCGAGGTAGGCGGCTCTCTCTACGATGCCTATATGTATAAGTTCGCAGGTGTTGACCCGAATACCGGTGAAGCGCTCTATTGGGCGAAGGAGAAAGATGACAAGGGAAATATCATCGAAGGGACCGATTACAAGACTACCGTCTTCAGTGATGCTTTACAATATAAACTGGGATCTATCCTTCCCAAACTCTATGGCGGATTCGGTACGTCGCTCAATGTCGGTGGTTTCGATTTCTCACTGCAGTTCTCATATCAGTTGGGTGGAAGATACTATGACGGTACCTACCAGGCACTTATGTTTACCCAAAACAATATGGGAAGCGCAATTCACAAGGATATTCTCAATGCCTGGACTCCTGAAAACCGCAACAGCAACATTCCTCGCTGGGACGGTGACACTCAGGTTTCCCAGAGTGCTGTCGATCGCTTCCTCATTTCTTCAAACTACCTCAGTTTGAACAATGTGACCATCGGTTACACTCTTCCCAAGAAGTGGTGTCACGCTATTCAGCTCGAGGGCATCCGTTTCTATGCTGCCGGTGAGAATCTTGCGGTTCTCTCGGCACGCAAGGGTGTTGATCCTCGCTATAACCTTGGCCTCGGTTCATATACCGCTGGTTCCAGCTTGAACAGTTCCTCTTATTCCGCTCTGCGTACCATCACAGGTGGTATCACAATCACTTTCTAACCGTTAAATGCAAAGACAATGAAACTCAATAGATTATTATTGCTTGCCACCATCGGTGCTGTCGTTGCGTCATCCTGCACCAAGTTGGATGATGTGCTTCCCCAAAGCGGTACTATGCTGGCTTCTCAGGTTCAGGAGACCAACACAATCGCTCCTTCCCGTGCATCCGCAGCTTTCGCCGGTATGTTTACAAACATTGGCAAACCTCAAAAGATGTATGCCAACCCTGATGACTGGGAGTTCCTTATGATCAATTTCTGCAATGACCTTGAAGGTGCCGATGCCCTTATTGCGGACAGCAACTACAACTGGTTTTCAGTTTGCGGTGAACTTTCTTCGCGTAATGCAAACTATCGTAACCCGTATATCCGCTATCGTGCTCCTTACAATATGATAGCCGATATAAACACATTCATTGCCGGTTTCCCCGAGGACGAGTCAACCTGGACTCCCGAAGTTCTCAATATGGTTGCCCAGAGCAGGGCTCTTCGGGCATATTCCTATATGCTGCTGGTTCCCAACTACCAGTTCGGATATTCCGTTGCTGCCGACCAGCCCTGTGTACCTATCTGTTCTCCCGACATCGAGGACTTTACGCATAATCCCCGCGCTACTGTCAGGCAGGTTTTGGAAATAGTACTCTCAGACCTTGACTATGCAGTTGCGAAACTTGCAGGGGCAAGCCGTACAACCAAGGCCTACATAGATGAAAGTGTAGCCCGTGCTATCCGCGCCCGCGTTTATCTCTATATGGGAGAGTGGCAGAAGGCTTTGGACGATGCCACTGCCGCAGCCAACGGATATGCGCCCAAGACCATAGCCGACCTGACAAGGCCTACTTTCTACGATATCAATGAGGCTGACTGGATTTGGGGCTATGATATGACCGAAGCTACTGCAAAGAACGGTATCTATGCCACCACTTCATCCTGGCTTCGTTCATTCTCCGGATATGGCTATGCTCCGGCTACCCAGACAACAACTTGCATCAACACTCTCCTTTGGAATATGATTCCTGAGACCGATGTTCGAAAAGGCTGGTGGATTGACGAAAACCTCAAGTCTCCCCTCATTGACGACCTTACCTGGCCGGGTTGTGAAGGTGACCTCGCTCACGCTTCCGATGGCGGCGATGCCAAGCTTCCTTTCCTTCCCTACACCAATGTCAAGTTCGGTTGCAAGACAATAGGCACTACTACCAACGACGAAGATATGCCTCTTATCCGTGTTGAGGAGATGCTCCTTATAAAGTTCGAATGTATGCAACGCCTTGGCCAGGACGGTGTAGGCGAAATGGAGAAATTCATCCGTGAGTATCGTGACCCTGAATATAATTGGTCTGACAAGGGACTTCAGCCCCTTGATGAAATCTGGTTCCAGCGTCGTGTTGAACTCTGGGGCGAAGGCTTTTTTACCTATGACCAGAAGCGTCTCAACAAACCTATTGTCCGCTTCCACGACGAGACCAACAATATCTCTCCTGCATTCCGTTTCAATCTTGCTGCGGATGATCCTTGGCTTCTCCTTCGTTTCCCTCAGGGTGAAATGAACACAAACTATGATATTGTTGACAATGCAGGAGGACAACAGCCAAAGACAGATGAAGGAAAGACCCTTCGTGATGGTGTCACTGATTAATTAACTTAAAAAGAACAAGAAATGAAAGCATTCTATAAATTTGTGGTTCTGGCTCTTGCGACGACGGCTGTTTTCGCTTCTTGCGAGAAATCGACTCCGTACGAGCCCGGCAAACCCGCAGGTCAGTATGACGTATGTTTTTCTGCCGCAAATGAAGATCAGGTTGTTCTCGACCTTTCAGCCAAATCATTTGACGTGGTGCTTGAGAGAAAGAACACTTCCGGGGCACTTACTATCCCTGTATCCTTCTGGGTAGATGTTGAAGGTGCAGCATCAACTGTTTCAGAGGTTTCGTTCGCTGATGGACAGGCGACTGCAACCTTGACTGTCAATCTTGGCGAAATCGACCCGTTTGTCAATTATCAGGCGGAACTTAAAATCCCTGAGGAATTCACCCAGCCTTATTCAGAGACTGCCGGATTCCCCCGTTACGGATTTGTTTTCTACAAGGAAGATTATTCCGCTGTTGCCACCGCGACGTATTACGATGATTTCTGGTCAGGTGAAGAGTGGGAGGTCAGCATCGAGTATTCACCTCTTCTTGAGAACTACCGCGTGAATGGGGCATTCCCTAGTGGCAATACCTTTGCATTTACTTGGGACAAGGGATCAAAAGTAGCCTATGTTAACAAGACTGCCATCGCAACGGGATACAATCACGCTTCTTACGGAGCCATCAGCGCTACGCCGACAAGTTGCTCATATGATTCTGAAACCGGAGAACTCGCGTTTATTTTCAAGTGGACTGTATCGGCCGGTTCCTTCGGTGAGTACGGCCAGTATGTCTATGACATCAACTGGAAATAGTTTTTGACTGACAATAAGCGGGCGGCCTTTTCGGGACGCCCGCTTTTTATCTGTAATCCGGTGTATGAAGATTCTTTACCAAGTTCTGGCGGTTGTTTTTCTCCTTGCATCCTGTTCGATACGGGAATCCGATGAATTTCCGACGATATATCCCGATTATGTCGGCGTCACTGTGCCGGAAGGACTAGCCCCCTTGCGATTCACTATGTCGGACGGAAGCCGGTGTTCGGTGAAGTCAAGACGTGAGGGAGATACGATATGGTATTGCGTCACCTCATCCGGAATCAGGTATAGTGAGTTCCCTGTGTATGTCTGTAGGGATAAGATAGACCCGTATGTCGCATATCGTCTCATCGAGCCGGGATATGAAAGTTGGCGCGACATATCAATCTGTCAGAGAGAACTTGCTACCTGGAAGGAATCGCCCGTCGTGACCAACCGGGTGAATGATATGGGCTGCCTGAATTGCCACAGTTTTCAAGATGGAAATCCGGACAGGATGTTTTTTCACGCAAGGGGGAAAGGCGGAGGTACCGTATTTATCGATGAATGTGGCGTCAGAATAGTGAACCTGGATTCATCGGGGCCGCACAAGCAGGGGACATATCCTGCCTGGCATCCTTCCGGAAGATATGTTGCCTTCTCCTCCAATGATACGAGACAGTGTTTCCCGATTGGTTCCACTCAGCCTGTTGAAGTGTACGATACAGAATCCGACATATTGTTATATGATGTCGCCAAAGATTCCGTTTTTCTCCCCAACCAGTTGAGTGGGCCTGAAGTTATGGAGACTTTCCCGGCTTGGAATAATGCTGGAGACAGGCTCTATTACTGTGCCGCTGACAGTATTTCCGATGTGTCCAGAAACCGTGGTAAGGTGCACTACAGACTGATGAGCGTCGAGTTCGATGGCCGTTCTTTTGTCGGAGAACCCCGCATCGAGTGGGAAGAAGGTGATGCGTCCGCATCATTCCCCAGAGTTAACGGAAAGTGGCTTATGTTCACCCGCTCCGATTACGGGACTTTCCCGATATGGCATAAGGAGGCCGACCTGTGGCTGCTGAATCTGGAAACTGGGGAGAGTTTTCCTGCAGAAGAACTTAACAGCGGAGATACGGAGAGTTACCACAGTTGGTCTTCCACTGGCAAGTGGCTGGTGTTCAGCAGTCGCAGGGAGGATGGCAGATACACGCGCCTGTACTTTTCCCACTTTGACGGAGAAGGACACTTTTCCAAGCCTTTTCTTTTGCCACAAAAAAAAGCTGTGTTGAATCATTTGAGACTCAAATCGTATAACCTTCCGGAATTTGTCCGCGGCGAGGCCCCAGAGAGACAAAAGGAGATAAAGCGTCTGTTTGAATGATAAAAAAAGCAATAATACCTATCCTGATTTTCGTTGCTGTATTTCTGACATTGCAGATATATGCAGGCCATATCCTTGTCAGAGATGGCCGGTTCACTTTGTTTCTCATGACGCCCGACTATTTTGCGCAGGTTTTCAGGGAACCTTTTCCCATTTCGCATATCATTCTGTCGTTTGTAGTACAATTTTTCGACATACCCTTTGTCGGACCTGCAGTGATAGCGGTCATTGCAGTGGCATTGTATTCCATATGCCACGCAATCTTTCGCAGGAAACTTTTCTCTGACGTGCTGCCGTGCGGACTTTTGCTGGCCGGTTGTCTTTTCATCACGGTGCTCCCGGGGATAAAAAGGGAGAATCGCTATTGTGCTGTTGAACAGTACGCCCGTCAGCATCGGTGGGATGATATATTGGACATAGCCAAGCCCGACGTAGTGAGGGATGACAGATCATTGATGCCCTATGCTATGCTCGCGCTCAACGCAAAGGGACAGCTGGTCAGCAATATGGGCTCATATCCGCTGTCCGGTCCGCAGGACCTTGATATGGATGGCATTCAGACCAGGGAGGCGTACTGGTTCTCAAGTCTGCTGGACGAGGCTCTTGGCAATTATAACGAGGCTGTGCATCATTTGTTCCAGGCTTCTTGCTTTCTCCATCAGGGGATGAGCCATATTTCGCTTTATCAGATGATAAGATTTAATATGGAGAATGAAAACTATACTTTGGCTCGCAAGTATGCCGGCATTCTGTTGAGGAGTCCCAGAAATTACTTTCTCGCGAAGGGACTGCTCAAGGCAATGGAAGGCAGGCGTGACAGAGCTTCAACTACCGATAAGGCCTTGTCTCCCGTAATTACAGATTCGCCGATTGTCAATCTCGGTCTTTTGAGAAAGGCTGGGATGCAGTCTGCAATGGCAAATGAACGTCTGGCCGCATATATGAGGCTTTCCGTGATGAACTGACAGTTCCTTCTGCGACTCTTTGTCCACATAAGCTTTTTTCAATTCCTAAATAAAATCATATTAAATAAAATTGTATTAAATAAAAACATTTAATAATTTTACTGAAAATTTTATTAATGGAAATACCTTTCAACTACGGACGAATCGTTACAGGCGAAAACTACACTGACAGGATAGACGATGTCATTCACTTGACCAATAATTTCAAGGCTCTGACAAACACCACCATCATTTCTCCAAGAAGATGGGGCAAATCATCCATGGTGAACAAAGCCATTGAGACGTTAAAGGAAACAAGTGATGAGTACATCTTCGTCTCCCTCGATGTCTTCAACCTCAAGACACCGGAAGCATTTCTTGAAGGTTATGCCAAAAGTGTTGCCCGCGCTTTTGACAATCATTCCGAATTGAAGCAGTTCATTTCCGAGGTATTGCCATCCAATATACGCACTGAAATTCTTCTCGGCAATAAAAGCATTTTTCCGGTTGAATTGAGAATATCTCTCGAACACGGCAATTCAAAAGAGTACTGTCCGAATATCCTCGATATGCCTCAGGAATTGGCTGAAAGAAAAGGTAAAAAGGTTATTGTCTGCATAGACGAATTTCAGGTAATAACTGAATACGATGATTCCCTTGCATTCCAGAGAATGTTGAGGGCCGCCTGGCAAAGGCATAGCAAAGTGGCCTATTGCCTGTTCGGTTCCAAGTTCAATATGATGACCGAACTGGTAGGCAAGCCCAGGATGCCTCTGTACAAATTCGGCGATATGTTTTATCTCAAGAAAATAAGTACGGAAAACTGGGTTGATTTCATCACTGAAAGGTTCCGTTCAACAGGAAAATCAATATCCCCGGATACAGCCGGATATCTGGCAAATCTTGTGGAGAACCATTCATATTATGTACAGCAGTTGGCCCAGCTCACCTGGTTCAGGACCGATGATATTTGCACGAAAGAAACAGTGGATAAGGCCTTTTCCGGACTCGTGGACCAGTTGAGTATGATATTCATACAAACGGTTGAATCCCTCACGTCCACCCAGAGCGAATTCCTGCGGGCTCTCTGTAACGGCGTAACCAGATTCTCTTCGACAGAACTGGTGAACAATTACAGGGTCGGTACCGCAGCCAACGTCAAAAACATAAGAAAAACTCTGGAGAAAAAAGAGATAACGACATCATTCCCCAATCATACTGAAATCCAGGATCCCCTTTTCAAGTATTGGCTGAAAAACCATTATTTCATATAAGAGGCTGTCCATCGGCTTTTTTATCTTCATCTGTTTGGAACATTCCGAAACAGATTCTAAATTTGGAATCTGTTTCTTGCAATGAACACTTTCAGAAGGATAATGTCTTACGGCAGGCCGTATTCGAAGTACTGGCCGCCTTATCTGTTCCTTTCGGTCGTATCGTTGGTATTCGGCATCATCAACTATGCTCTTCTGGGGCCTTTGCTTACGGTTCTGTTCGAGAATGGTGACATCGCGACCGCGAGTGTCCTTCCGGAATTCGAACTGAGCGTGGACTATTTTTCGGCCCTTTTCAGTTGGTTTCTTTCTCGGGTGGCTATAAAGCACGGTGTGGTAGGGGCTCTTGTCTTTGTGTGCATCTCCCTTGTGTTTGCCTGCTTCATCTGCGACCTTTGCAGATATCTCTCCCAGAGGATACTTGTCAATATGAGGACGCGGCTCCTGAAAAATCTGCGGGCTGACATATTCAGGAAAATCACCTCCCTTGACATAGGTTATTTCTCGGACCGCCGGAAGGGTGATGTCCTGTCGGTAGTCTCAAATGACGTGAATGAGGTGCAGAACAGCGTCACCGGCAGCTTCCACATAATCCTGCGGGAGCCTCTGCTTGTCCTGGGCTTTCTGGCGATGCTTTTCTATATGTCGCCCCGCCTTACTGCGGTGAGTCTTGTGGCTCTTCCCGTCTGTGCCATATTTGTTACCAGACTGACAAGGAGGATGCGTGCCGGCAGCAAGGAGGCCCAAACTCTCCTGGGGTCTATCATAAGCCATTTTGAGGAGGCTGTCAGCGGGCTTCGCGTGGTCAGGGCTTTCGGTGCCGGGGATTATCTTGCCTCCAGGTTCGAAAAGGTCAACGAAAAGCAGAAGCAGGTTCTGAGGAGTGTCTCCAACAGGCAGGAGATGGCTTCGCCTACCTCCGAGTTTCTCGGAATCACCATAGCCGCGGTGGTGCTGTTCTACGGCGGATGGCTCAATATCCACGGCCGGCTCGGGATGGGATGGCAGCAGTTCATTGTCTATATAATGTTCTACTGGAAGGTGCTGGAGCCTGCCAAGGCAATCGCCAATTCTTATGCGGGTATCCAGAAAGGGCTGGCTTCGGGGGAGAGAATATTCGCCATACTCGACGCACGCCCGCAGATAGAGGACGGCTCTGAGAAGGTGGACTCTTTTGAAAAGGAGTTGAGGTTCAATGACGTGAGTTTTTCATACGGCAACGGGCCGGTTCTGAAGCACATCAGTTTCTCGGTCCCCAAGGGAAAGACAGTCGCTATTGTGGGCCCTTCCGGGGCCGGCAAATCCACCATAGCAGACCTGATTCCACGGTTCCGTGACGTGGATTCCGGCTCCGTGACCCTGGACGGAAGGGATATTCGCGAAATAAAACTTTCGGATCTTGTTTCGCTGATGGGCATTGTCGGGCAGGAGACGATTCTTTTCAACGATACCGTATCTGCGAACATTGCCTTCGGACGGGAAGACGTTACAGAGGAGCAGGTCAGGGCTGCCGCCAGGACAGCCAACGCGGATGAATTCATATCTGAACTGCCACAGGGCTACGCGACCAACATAGGCGATCGGGGGATGAAACTTTCCGGAGGGCAGCGGCAGCGAATCGCGATAGCCCGGGCGGTCCTGAAAAATCCGCCGATTCTCATCCTTGACGAAGCGACCTCGTCCCTTGACACGGAGAGCGAACATCTGGTCCAGGAGGCCCTCACAGCGCTTATGCGTAACAGGACCTGCATCATCGTGGCCCATCGCCTGTCCACCGTCAGACACGCTGACAACATCATTGTCCTACGGGACGGTTCCATACAGGAAGAGGGAAATCACGAATTTCTTGTTGCGAAAAACGGACTTTATTCCCATCTTTGCAATTTACAGGGTTTCGAATGACAGGCTTGACGTCAAATATAAAATCAGTAAACAAGCTGTTTGAAGATAGTTTCAGACAGAACTGGATGTGTTCTGCATTGTCCGATTATGGCGGCGAGACGCTTACTTACGGGCAGCTGGCCACCAGAATAGCCTGGCTTCATCTCTTCTTCAAGGGAGCAGGAGTCAGAAAGGGAGACAAAATCGCCATTTGCTCCCGCAATCAGATATACTGGGCTGTGACCTATCTTGCCGCGATGACATACGGGGCGGTTGTGGTACCTATCCTCCACGAGTTCAAGCCCGCCAACGTAGCGCATCTGGTCGAACATTCCGAAGCGAAGCTCCTTTTTGTCGGAGGCCCGGTCTGGGAAAACCTCCAGTATGAGGACTTCTCTTTTCTTGATGCCGTAATCCGGTATCCAGGATACGAGATAGTGTTCACCAACAAATCTTCCATCGTCACCTTGCGCAACAGAATTGACAGCAGATTTGAGGAAAAATATCCACACGGATATTCGGCCGAGGACATCGACTACTTCCACGACAGGCCGTCCGACCTTGCGCTGATAAGTTATACATCCGGTACTTCGGGCTTTTCCAAAGGGGTGATGATTCCGTTCAGGGCACTGTTGTCCAACATCCTTTTCGCGTCGGAGGTCGAGCCGCAGATGGACAACACATCCAATATGCTCTCCATATTGCCGTCGGCACATATGTTCGGAATGGTGTTCGAGTTCCTTTTCGAGATGTCCATCGGCGCCCACGTGCACTTCCTTACGAGGCTCCCCAGTCCCAGGATTCTGTTGGAGGCTTTCAGCACCGTGAAGCCGGACGTCATAGTGACCGTACCTATTATTATTGAGAAACTGTACAAGAATCTTATACTGCCGGCAATCAGCAAAGGGACGCACAAACTGCTGCTGAACATTCCCGTGGCGGAAAAGATTGTTTTGGGCAGGATGAACGAAAAGTTGAAGGCGGCTCTGGGCGGAAAGTTCAAGGAGGTGATAATAGGAGGGGCCCCCTTCGGCAGGGAAGTGGAGCAACTGCTTGCCAGAATGAATTTCCCCTACACGGTAGGGTATGGTATGACAGAATGCGCCCCCATCATCACCTTTGTGCCGAGCGACTGCACACGCCTCTTCTCTTGCGGAAAGCCGGCTCCGAGAATGGCTGTCAGGATAGACTCCAGAGACCCCCTGAATATTCCCGGTGAGGTTCTCATCAAGGGGGACAACGTCTTCTCAGGGTATTATAAGAATGAAAAGGCCACAAAGTCAGCATTCACCAGGGATGGCTGGTTCCATACCGGAGACATAGGGGTGTTCGACTCTGACGGATACCTCTTCCTCAAAGGCAGAAAGAAGAGTATGATACTGGGGCCGTCCGGCCAGAACATCTATCCCGAAGAGATCGAGAGCGTCATAGACAATATGGAGGAGGTGACCGAGTCGCTTGTGATAGAAGACAACGGGTTGCTTGTGGCCCTGATTTATCCTGACATCCGCCGGATGAACATAGAGCAGTACTCCCAGCCCGAAATCGAAAGTATGTGCAGGGAGATGCTTTCCAAAATTAACAGCCAACTTCCCAAATACAGCCAGATAGCCGCCGTGGAACTTGTTCCCGAAGAATTTGAGAAGACCCCCAAGCATAGTATCAAGCGTTATCTGTATCAGAGATAAGATTTTATGGATACAAAATTTGATAAAAGCTACCTTGAAATGGCCCGGGTGTGGGCCAGAAACTCCTATTGCTCGAGGCGGCAGGTGGGAGCCCTGATTGTAAAGGACAGAATGATAATCTCCGACGGGTACAACGGCACTCCGTCCGGGTTTGAGAACATATGCGAGGATGAAAACGGGGTTACGAAACCTTATGTGCTTCACGCAGAGGCGAATGCCATCACAAAAGTTGCAAGGAGCGGCAACAGCAGCCTCGACGCCACGATGTATGTGACGGCGTCTCCCTGTATCGAGTGCGCCAAACTTATAATCCAGGCCGGTATCAAGAGAGTCGTTTACAGTGATGATTACAGGTCTTCGGACGGACTGGACCTTTTGCGCCGGGCGGGCATAGAAGTGGAAAAGGGCGAGGAATAATATGGAACCCAAGCAATTGAACAGAATTCTCACAGTTGTGCTGTGGGTTGTTATACTGGCGCTCGTCATAGGAGCGGTAAACACTATGAGGCGGAACCGTGCCGCAAAGGTTCAGATTCCGGAGGGTGACTGGGGCAAACTGATGCTTGTCCTGGGAAGCGTTGACAAGGACTATGTGGATGCAATCGACCACGAAAAAGTTACCGAGGACATACTTCCTCTGATTATGTCGGAATTGGACCCTCATTCGGTCTATCTTCCTCCGGTTGAACTTCAGGTTGCGGAGGAGGACCTTCAGGGAGGATTTGACGGCATAGGGATTCAGTTTACGGTCCCCGAGGACACGGCTGTGGTGTCTCAGGTGATTTCAGGCGGCCCGGCTGAGAAGGCGGGACTTCTCTCCGGAGACCGTGTGGTGAAGGTTGATGGCAGAACAATCGCCGGAGTCGGGATGCCTCAGGATTCAATGGTCCGGCTGATGAAAGGCAAGCGTGGTACCAAAGTGCTGATATCCGTCAGAAGGGCGGGGGAGCAGGATTTGGTGGATTTCCCGATAATCAGGGACAAGATTCCTGTCAATTCCGTTGACGCGGCATTTATGATTAACGACACCACCGGCTACGTAAAGCTCTCCAAGTTTGCCAAAACCAGTTATTTCGAATTCATTTCCTCAATGATCAAACTCCGTTCGAAGGGGATGAAACGCCTCCTGTTCGATTTGAGAGGCAATTCCGGCGGCTATCTGGACCAGGCAATAATGCTTTCCAACGAGTTCCTTTCCAAGGGAGACCTTGTCGTCTATATGGAGGGACGGAAGAGAGCCCGCCAGGATGTGTTCTCCGATGGGAAGGGCTCTTGCCAGGACATTTCCCTGGCAGTCCTGATTGATGAGGCTTCGGCATCGTCGAGCGAAATTTTCGCCGGTGCGATGCAGGACAACGACAGAGCGGTGCTGTACGGATTGAGGTCATACGGGAAGGGCCTTGTCCAGGAACCTGTCTATTTCAGCGACGGTTCCGGTATCAGGCTGACAGTTGCCCGTTACTATACCCCCTCCGGAAGGTGCATTCAGAAACCGTATGATGATTATGCGTCCGATCTGTTGCAGAGATACCGTCACGGGGAGATGATGAATGCGGACAGCATCAAAGTCAATGATTCTCTCAAGTTCACCACGAAAGGGGGCCGTACCGTTTACGGAGGAGGAGGTATCATTCCTGATGTGTTCGTCCCTCTGGATACTACCGGCGTGAGTGATTTTCTCGTGAAATGCAACAGACTCAGTCTTCAGGTCAAATTTGCGAACCAGATGTCCGACAGGTACAGGGAGAAACTCCGTTCCATAGAGGATATTGACACCCTTAACCGATTCCTCGACGGATTGGCCCTCAAGGAGAGGTTCATCAGTTACGCCGCCGGTGCCGGTGTCTCCATCAAGGACGGGGAATGGGAAACTTCCGGTCGTATAATCGAGACTCAACTTCGTGCGCTTGTCGGCCGCAACTCCCCCTTGAACGATGAAGCGTTCTATCAGATTTACCTGTCCATTGACAATGTGGTTGATGCAGCCCTGAAAAAATGAGATTCTGACGGTTTGTTGAAACAAATCGTAATCTTATGCGTATAACTATTGTTTTGACTACGCAAAAACGAACCTATGAAACTATCCCAATTCAGATTTGACCTGCCCGTGGAAAGGGTGGCCAAATATCCGTCGGAAGAACGTGACGAGTGCAGACTGATGATTCTGGACAAACGTACTGGCGCCATTCAGCATAAAGTTTTCAAGGATATTCTCAATGTCTGTCCCGAAGGCTCGACGGAGCCCTATATAAAACCCCACGACCTTTTCGTTTTCAACGACGCCAAGGTTTTCCCCGCCAGACTTGTGGGCAACAAGGAGAAGACGGGGGCCAAGATTGAAGTTTTCCTTCTTCGCGAACTCAACAGTGAGCAGCGTCTTTGGGATGTGCTAGTTGATCCCGCCCGCAAAATCAGGATAGGGAACAAACTCTATTTCGGTGAGAATGACTCTCTTGTCGCCGAGGTGATAGACAATACCACCTCCCGTGGCCGCACTCTCCGTTTTCTTTTCGACGGGTCATACGATGAGTTCAAGGAGACCCTTTACAATATGGGTTCACTCCCGATTCCCAGATGGGTCCGTCCTCACGCTGAGGAAATTGACACGGAACGTTTTCAGACCATTTTCGCAAAGAATGAAGGTGCGGTTTCTTCTCCTGCGGCAGGTCTCCATTTCAGCAGAATTCTCTTCAAGAGGATGGAACTGGCTGACGTGGACTCCACTTTCATTACGGTATATATGGGCAATGCCCATTTCCGTGCGGTTGACGTGGAGGATCTCTCGAAGCACAAGATGGATTCCGAAAGGGTTGTGATTCCCGAAAGCAGTGCTGAAGCCGTCAATGCAGCCAAGCGTAACGGTCACAAGGTGGTTGCCGTCGGTATCACTGTGGTAAGGGCTCTGGAGACTTACGTGACTACAACCAGGGAGATACGCCCCTTTGACGGTTGGACGAACAAATTCATATTTCCTCCGTACCACTATTCGATTCCCGATGCGATGATAACCAACTTCCACCTTCCGCAGAGCACGATGCTTATGAATGCGGCGGCGTTCGGAGGGTTCGAAAACGTGATGAACGCCTATAAGGTTGCCCTTGACGAGGGTTATCAGTTCGGAACGTACGGAGATGCGATGTTGATTATATAATTCTGACGTTTCAGACATACCGATAGGAGCCGTATTCCATATTTTGCGAAAAAAATGGAATACGACTCTCTTGTTTATTGGTGCGCGCTCAATCTGATATTTGCCGAAAAGTGCAGTGTCGGACTGTCACTCGTTGAAAAATTCCCCGAGCCACAAGTTCTGTTTTCGCTCAGCGAAAAGGATCTGAAGGAGGTTATGCCCGGCGGGGACAGGTTTATTTCCCAGATTCGCAATCCGGCAATTCTCGAAAGGGCGGTGCGGGAGGTGGAGTGGGCTTCCCGGTATGGCATACGTCTCGAACCTCTCTGCTCGGACGGATATCCTTTCCGGCTCAGGGAGTGCCCTGATGCGCCTCTTCTCATATATTGTAAGGGTGAGGTGGACCTGAATGCCGCAAGAACAGTTGCTGTAGTCGGTACCCGCCGGGCGACATATTACGGGAAGAACGCCGTGCGGAAAATAGTGGAGTCGCTGTCTATGGGGGATGTCAAGCCTCTTATTGTCAGTGGACTTGCTTTGGGAATTGACGGGGAGGCTCATCAGGCGGCCCTTGATATGGGGCTGAGGACGGTGGCGGTGCTCCCTACCGGACTGGATGAAATCTATCCTCCCCGTCACCGTGACCTTGCAAAGAAAATAACGGAAACGGGCGGTCTGGTCACCGATTTCCCAAGAAACACACTTCCGGAACGCTTCACCTTTCTCAGACGAAACAGGATTATTGCGGGTATGGCGGATGCCGTTCTGCTTGCACAGTCGTATGCCAAGGGCGGGGGGCTGATCACCGCATCTTTGGCCGTTCAATATTCCAGGGAACTGTTCGCTGTTCCCGGAAATATGGACGACGCTTCTTTTGCCGGGTGCAACAATCTGATATACAATAATTCAGCAGTGATAATGAATAATCCTGAAGCCATTGCGGACACGCTCGGATGGAAGAAGTCGGCCGGAAAGGAAAAACTGTTGTTCGACAATCCCGTTTCAAAGGAAGGCACCGTGATTCTGAAGTTGCTGCACTCCTGCGGGCCCCTCTCTTCCGAGGACATTGCAGAGCGTGCCGGCATCTCCCCGCAAAAACTCGCTTCGGAACTGCTTGCTCTTGAAATGGAGGGAATAATACACAATGACCGTCATTTTTACTATCTTTGCAGATGATATGGCGGAACTTATAGATACTCATTCCCATATTTACGACGAAGCTTTCGATGCCGACTTTGACGATGTGGTTTCCAGGGCGAAGGAAAACGGCCTCACCGCTTTGATTATGCCTGGGATAGATATCTCGTGCTATGACAGGATGCTTTCCGCTGCTGACCGGCTTCCGGGGTTTGCTTTCCCCTGCATCGGCCTGCATCCTACCTCGGTAGGCGATTCCTGGCGGGATGAATACAGATTTGTGAAAGAGCATCTCGGGGACAGGAGATTTTATGCGATAGGGGAGGTGGGCCTTGATTTTCACTGGTCTGACAAATACCGGAAGGAGCAGATAGAGGTTTTTGAAAATCAGATAGAAATCGCGGCGGAACGGGATCTCCCCCTTATCATCCACCTGCGCGACGCAACGGGGGTGATGCTGAATGTCCTGGAGGATATGAAAGGTATTCCGATCAGGGGCTCTTTCCACGCTTTTTCAGGCAGTTATGAAACTTATAAGGAATATCTGAAATACGGCGATTTCAAATTCGGGATAGGAGGGGTGGCCACGTACAAGAATGCAGGAGTGGCCGGGACGATTGCATCGATGTCCCTCTCCGATATCATTCTCGAAACGGATTGCCCCTGGCTTACCCCGGTGCCGCACCGCGGGCAGCGCAACGAAAGTTCCTATGTCAGGTTCGTCGCTGAGAAGGTCTCTTCAATCAAGGGCGTTTCCGTGGAAGAGGTCGGAGCCGTTACAAGCAGAAATGCACGTTCACTTTTTAAAATGTAATATCTATGAAGCGGATTCTTCTCATTTACACGGGAGGTACCATCGGAATGAAACAGGATATCGGTTCAGGGGTACTCAAGCCGTTTGATTTCGACCAGATCACTTCGGAAGTCCCTGAATTGCGAGAACTGGGCTATGAAATAGACAATGTGTCGTTTGATCCCATCATCGACTCGTCCGATATCCGGCCGAGCCTTTGGGTGGATCTGTGCCGGATAATTGAGACCAACTACGACAGATATGAAGGATTTGTGGTCCTTCACGGTACGGATACGATGGCATATTCGGCCTCTGCGCTCAGTTTTATGCTGGAGAATCTCGAAAAGCCTGTAATCTTCACCGGAAGTCAGTTGCCGATCGGTGTCGTCCGGACTGACGGACGAGACAATCTCATATCATCCATAGAGATTGCGGCGGCTCAGGACTCTGACGGACACGCCATTGTCCCGGAGGTTTGCATTTTCTTCGAAAACAGACTCTACAGAGGCAATCGTACCACGAAATACAGCGCTGAAGATTTCAATGCCTTCGTCTCTCCCAACTGCCTCCCTTTGGCTGAGGTAGGAATTCATATCAGGTATAACAGGCAGCAGATCAGATATCCGAGGCAGTGGGGGGTGCCCCTTTCCGTCAATATGGACCTCGATACAAGGGTTGCCATTCTGAAAATTTTCCCTGGTATGTCCTGTGAATATGTGCAGGCCATTCTGGGTATGGGGAATCTGAAAGCCGTTGTGCTTGAAACATACGGGTCCGGCAACTCTATGAGTTCCCCCGAGTTTCTGGATGCCTTGGCAACCTTCTCCAATAGCGGTGGAATTATTATCAATGTTACTCAGTGTCAGGCGGGAAGCGTAGATATGGGGGCCTATGCCAATGGTGATCTCCTCGGGAAAACCGGTGTGGTCGGGGGGTATGACATCACCACTGAATCTGCGCTTACAAAGTTGTTCGTTCTGCTGGGCAGACACTCGGATATCGGGAGGGTCAAACAATACCTTTCCGTCAACATATGTGGAGAAATTTCAAAATAAGGTAGTTTTTGTAAAAAAAAATCTTTAAATTGCACAATAATTCACCGGCCGCTTTGTGCCTTGGTGATGGAAAGTTAAGGTTATTATTTATCTAATTCTTTGTTTAATAATTAATTAAAAAACCTATGAAAAAATTTTTCATGTTTTTGGCAGTTATCGGCATTCTAGCTGTGTCTGCCGAGTATCAACAAGCCAACGCCAAGGCTGCTGCTCCCGTTGTTCCCCAAGCGGAAGAGGTGAATCCCTTTGACGCTCCTCAGGACAGCCAGCCTATGCACCAGACAATCAAGAAGATTTTCATTGAAGGTGGTGCCGCTTTCATGTCATTGGTTCTCGTCTGCCTTATCTTCGGTCTTGCAATCGCAATCGAAAGAATTCTTACTTTGAGCCTCGCGCAGCAGAATTCAAAGAAACTTGCCGCAAAAGTTGAAGAAAAACTCAAAGCTGGAGACATTGACGGAGCACTTGACATCTGCCGTGACACTCGCGGTCCTGTCGCAAGCATCTATTATCAGGGACTTCTCCGTGTTAAGGAAGGTCAGGATATCGAGAATATCGAGAAATCAGTCGTTTCCTACGGTTCAGTTCAGATGGGTCAGCTTGAAAGCGGTATGAGCTGGATTGCTCTCTTCATCGGTATCGCACCTATGTTGGGATTCATGGGAACAGTTATCGGTCTTATCCAGGCATTCGACGCTATCGAGGTTGCAGGTGATATCAGCCCGGCACTGGTAGCAGGAGGTATGAAAGTGGCTCTTATCACCACTGTAGGTGGTCTTGTTGTTGCAATTATCCTTCAGATTTTCTACAACTACCTCGTTTCCAAGATTGACGGTATCGTTGTTGATATGGAGAATGCTTCAATCGACCTCGTTGACATCCTTGTTAAATACAGAAAATAATTTTTATTCCTGATTGATTATGAAATTCATCAAATATATCGAGTATGTGCTTCTGGCCATTTCTCTGGTATTGTTCATCCTGGCGATGACCTCCATCGTAACGGTCGATTCGCCTATGCTGAACGTAATACTGGGCTGGACGTATGTCTTGGTGGCGATTTCCCTGCTATTCACTCTCGGATTCCCGTTGGTGAACGCTTTCAAGGATAAGAAGAGTCTTGTCAAGCTGATTGTGTTCGTGGTTGCCGTAGTTGTGATTGTAGGTGGTGCTTACCTGATTGCTCCGGGTAATGCCGTGGCTGTCAACACAAACGTAACTGAAGCGACTTTCAAGTTCACCGATGCTGCCCTCTACATTACCTACCTTTTCGTAGCGGGTGCTTTCTGCGCACTTGTCTGGAGCGGTATCCGTAAAGTAATAAACAAATAGAGTATGGCTTCAAAAAAGACTCCCGAAATTAACGGCTCATCTATGGCGGATATATCTTTCATCGCATTGATATTCTTCCTGATGGTGACTACTATGGACAAGGAGGAAGGTATTTCACGCCGTCTTCCCGCCCTCCCTACTGAAGAGCAGAAGGCTGAGGACCAGAAAGTCAACCGTCGTAATATCATTGAGGTGAAGATTAACTCCAACGATAGATTGTATGCCGGTAACCAACCGATGGATGTCCGCCAGCTTAAAGATAAAATCAAAGAGTTCCTGACCAACCCCAACGACGATCCCAATCTTCCCGAAAAGAAGGTTGAGGAAATTGAAGGTCTTGGCCCCGTCACAATGTCAAAAGGTGTCATCTCTCTCCAGAATGACCGTGGAACGACTTACAGCAAGTATATCGAAGTTCAGAACGAAATCATACGCGCTGTGAACGAGCTCCGTGATGAGTTCTCAATGAGGACTTATGGTAAGAAATACGCCAAACTTGACACTGACAAACAGGATCTTGTCCGTAAAGCAGTTCCTCAGAGCGTTTCTGAAGCAGAACCTAAAGATGTAAAGAAGAAAAAATAGGAGGAATCGATATGGCTAAATTTATCAAAAAAGATAATGGTGAGATACCTGCCATCAGTACAGCGTCTCTTCCTGACATTGTATTCATGATTCTGATGTTCTTTATGGTCTCCACCTCAATGCGTCAGACTGAACGCAAGGTGAAGGTTACTCTGCCTCAGGCCTCCGAAATCGCCAAACTCGAAAGGAAGGACCTTTCATCATACATATACGTAGGTACTCCTACAAATCAGTATGTGGCGCAGTTCGGTACTGAGTCCAGAATCCAGTTGAACGATGCTTTCAGGAACACTGACGACATCCGTGACTTCATTGCCGCCGAGCGTGAGAATCTCAGCGAGGTGGACCGCCCGTTCATGACAGTGAACATCAAGGCTGACCAGGATACCCGAATGGGTATCATAACGGACATCAAGCAAGAGCTTCGCCGTTGTTCAGCCCTCAAGATTATGTACGGGGCCCGAAAGGGTATGTAATTTTATCGTATATTCAATCAAAGGGTGGTCACAGTGCCACCCTTTTTTTAATAAAACAACCAATCTGATATGAAAGTTATCAAATCTATAGTCTCCGTCCTGCTTCTTGCGATAATGGTTTCGTCTTGCTGTGAGAAAAAGGCGAAGTATGTATTCTATTTCATCGGTGATGGAATGGGCTTCACCCACGTGGCCGCTGCCGAAGCATATCTGGCGCAAGAACGTGGTGTCATCGGAATGGACACATTGAGCTTTACCCGTTTTCCTGTTCTGGGTTTGGCCACCACATATTCTGCAAGTAACCCTATCACTTGTTCTTCAGCGGCCGGAACTGCCCTTGCCACAGGCTGCAAGACCAAAAATGGAATGCTTGGGGTCACTCCCGACCAGCAACCTCTTACCAGCATCGCATATAAAATCCACGATGCAGGTTATGCCGTGGGAGTAACATCCACTGTCGGAGTCAACCACGCGACACCTGCCGCTTTCTATGGCCATTCGAAGAGTCGCAATGACTACTATGATATTATAAAAGAACTTCCTCTGACGGGTTTCGAATTTTTTGCCGGAGGTGGAATTATTGACGCCTGCGGAAAGGACAACAACCAGAGATCAGCATATGACATAATCAGCGAAGGCGGTTATACCGTTGCTTACGGAATCGATGATTTCAACGCAAAAAAAGGTGAGAAGAAGTTCCTCCTCGTAGATACTGTCGAGTCGGAAGATGCCGTCCCGTATGCATTCGGCCGTCCGGAAGGCGCTTTGACCCAGGCGCAGATAGTTGAGGCTGCAATCAGCATTCTGGAACGCAATCAGAAAGGATTCTTCCTTATGTCCGAAGGCGGCCAGATTGACTGGGGCGCTCACAGCCAGAATCTTGCGGCCACCATCTTCGAGGTGCTCGATTTTTCCTCAGCAATACAGGTTGCAGTGGGCTTCTATGAGAAGCATCCTGACGAAACTTTGATTGTGATTACAGCAGATCACGAAACAGGCGGAATAGCGCTGGGCCGCGACCATTACAATTTCGACCTGACTGTCATCGATGAATTGACCTCTCCTGATGCCCCTCATTCCGTAAAGGATTATATGAGCAGCAAGGAGGCAGTCGGTGATTTGAACCAAAGAGCCGGCATCGGGTGGACTACTTTCTCCCATTGCGGGGCTCCTGTCCCTGTTTGGGCAATAGGCGTGGGAAGTGAAAACTTCGCAGCGCGCCAGGACAATACCGATATTCCAAAGAAAATTTGCGCCGCTATGGGCGTCGAATTCTAATTGATTAATGATGAGAAGAATAAAGGATTATCTTAACGGTCAGCCTGAGTCGGGAATTACCGTAAAAGGCTGGGTAAGGACGAAACGTGGAAACAAGAACGTTGCATTCATAGCTCTGAATGACGGTTCGACAATCAACAACATACAGATTGTATGTGACGTGGCTTCTTTTGATGAGCAGGTTCTCAAGCAGATTACAACAGGTGCCTGCATTTGTGTCAAGGGGGATCTAGTCCCGTCGCAGGGAGCAGGGCAGTCTGTAGAGGTTCAGGCCCGTGAAATAGAGGTTTACGGAGTCGCGGATCCGGAGACATATCCGCTCCAGAAGAAGGGCCACAGTATGGAATTCCTTCGTGAAATAGCGCACCTCCGTCCCCGTACCAATACGTTCGGAGCAGTCCTTCGGATCAGACACGCAATGGCTTTTGCCATACATAAATTTTTTAACGACAAGGGTTTCTGCTATCTTCATACGCCTCTGATTACGGCTTCGGACTGTGAAGGTGCCGGGGAGATGTTCCAGGTGACCACTCTGGATCCTGACAATCTTCCAAGGTTGGAGGACGGCTCAATAGATTACAGCCAGGACTTCTTCGGAAGGCATACCTCGCTGACGGTGAGCGGACAACTTGAAGGTGAACTCGGGGCGACGGCTCTGGGCAACATCTATACCTTCGGCCCCACTTTCCGTGCCGAGAACTCCAACACTCCGAGACATCTCGCAGAGTTCTGGATGATAGAGCCCGAAATGGCGTTCTATGACGTCAATGATCTTATGGACCTTGAAGAGGAATTCATCAAATATCTGGTGCAGTATGCCCTTGACAACTGCGCGGACGATATCGCGTTCCTTACCAAGATGATAGACCCCGAACTCACCGACAGGCTCAAGAGCGTCGTCGCCACTCAATTCGTCCGCCTGACATACACCGAGGGAATTGACATTCTGCTCAAGAGCGGTCAGAAATTTGAATTCCCTGTTTCCTGGGGAGTTGACCTTCAGAGCGAACACGAGCGGTATCTGGTCGAGAAGCATTTCGGAAGGCCGGTCATCCTGACGGATTATCCCAAGGATATCAAGGCGTTCTATATGAAGCAGAACGATGACGGGAAGACAGTGAGGGGCACGGATGTTCTCTTCCCGAAAATCGGTGAGATCATAGGCGGTTCCGAGAGGGAGTCCTCAATGGAAAAATTGAACAATCGCATCGCCGAACTCGGAATGGACACAACCAACCTCTGGTGGTATCTTGATACCCGAAAATATGGCAGCTGCCCTCACAGCGGTTTCGGATTGGGCTTCGAGAGGTTGCTTCTCTTTGTGACAGGAATGTCCAATATACGTGACGTCATCCCGTTCCCCCGTACACCCAAGACAGCTGAATTTTAACGGAGAATATGTTGGTAATCGGTATAGCGGGAGGCTCCGGCTCCGGAAAGTCAACGGTGGTCAAGGAGATAATCAAGAGGGTCCCATCCAACGAAAAGGTTGTGGTCATCCCTCAGGATTCCTATTACAAGGATCAGAGCCACCTCTCTATGGAAGAAAGGCAGGCGCTGAATTTCGACCATCCCGACTCAATAGATTTCGACCTTTTGAACAGGCAACTTGCAGACCTTAAGGCCGGGAAGGCGGTGGAACAACCTCAGTATTCATATCTCACCTGTTCGAGGCTGAAGGAGACAGTGAGGGTAGAACCTGCTGATATCGTGATTGTTGAGGGAATCCTGGTTTTCTGCAACAAGCGGCTCAGGGATCAGATGGACGTCAAGGTCTATGTTGACGCAGATGACGATGACAGGCTGATGCGCATCATAACCAGAGATATAGTGGAGAGGGGAAAGACCGTCCCCTGGGTGATGGACCGTTATGCGAAGACCGTCAAGCCGATGCATCTGGAATTCATTGCCCCCAGCAAAAGGTATGCTGACATAATTGTTCCTCAAGGAGGATACAACATAGTGGCAATCAGGGTGCTTTGGGATGGCATAAGAAGGTTTGTGGTGCAGGGGCAATGTGGTTGAGGATTAAGTCATACGTCAGGGAACACAGGGTCGGGTTCTACTCGACCGTGATCTTTCATCTCCTGCTCCTTATCATTCTCCTCTCGTTCTCAATCGGAACAGTAGCCAGGATGGAGACCTCTTTTGTCCTGGACTTCACGAAGCAGGAGGAACTTGAAAGGATGGAGAAGGAGATGGAATTCAAGGAAGACGTGCGTGAGCAACTGGACAATATTCTCAAAACTACACGTAATGACATCAGGAATGTGGCCGTAGATGCGGGAAGCAAACTGAAGGACGACCGTTTCAAGAATCCGTCCGAAGTATATGACCAGGCAAAGGAACTTCAGCGCAAACTGGATGCTTCCAAACTGGATGCTCTTGCGCAGAAGGCCGCTGACGATGCCGCTGAACTTGCATCCAGGACAGCAGAAACAGAAGTGAAGGATGACAACCAGCCGGCCTATCAGGGGCCGTCAGTGATAGCATACGAGTTGGCAGGCAGAAAAGCCATCTACCTCCCTGTTCCCGCTTACAAGGGATATGGCTCAGGGGATGTCCTCGTTGAGATAGAAGTCAACAGAAAGGGCAGGGTAGTCGGAGCCAGGGTTCTGGAGTCAGCATCCACTGCGGATGATTCCCTTCACGAATTTGCATTGGAAGCGGCGAGAAGATCCAGGTTCAACTCCTCCCAGAACGCGGATAGAAGCCAGACTGGTACAATTTTATACAGATTTATAGCTCAGTGATTTATGCATACCGATTCTGAAATTTTCACCACGATAGACGGCATTAATGTCACTCTCAATGCCGGAGGAATGGAGGTTATAAACATCGTTTTGGCTTTCGTGATGTATGGTGTCGCTTTGGGCATCAGACCCAAAATGTTCAAGAATGTCTTTATGAAGCCCAAGTCAGTGATAACAGGGGCGATATGCCAGCTGATACTGCTCCCTCTGTTTACATTTCTGCTTGCTCTGTCATTCGGGAACAACATTTCCTGGTCAATGGCTCTGGGAATGATTCTGGTGGCCGCCTGTCCGGGAGGAAACATTTCCAATTTTATGAGTTCCCTTTCCAAGGCCAACGTAGAACTTTCCGTGAGTCTCACTGCCATCAGCACTGCACTTGCGGTCGTTACAACTCCGTTCAACTTCTGGCTTTACGGCAATATGTACCTTAAGCTGGCCAACATACAGGGCGAAGTTCCCGCTCTTGCCATTCCCCTGTGGGATGTATTCAAGACCATTTTCATTCTTCTGGGAATTCCTCTGACCCTGGGAATCCTCACCTCGAGATTCCTCCCCAAGGTGACATCTGTCCTGCAGAAGCCCCTGCAGTACATCAGCATTGTATTCTTCCTTGCAATTGTAGTGCTTTCGTTTGTCGGCAATATGGACGCTTTCCTCAAGTGCATCAAATATATCTTCATAGTGGTTCTGATCCATAATCTGCTGGCTCTGTCAATCGGGTTCGGAGTGGCGTCGCTGCTGAAGTTGCCCAGAAGGGACAGAAGGACACTGACCGTGGAGACAGGTATCCAGAATTCGGGATTGGGACTGGTTTTGCTTTTGGGAACATCAATCTTCGCCGGTCTGCCTCCCCACGGAGGGATGCTTGTGATAACAGCCTGGTGGGGTGTATGGCATATAGTCAGCGGATTGACAATATCTGCTTTTTTCCGTCATTCAAAAAAACAGTAACAGGTTATGAAGGCATACATAGAAAAAAACAGAGACAGATTTTTTGACGAATTGTTCGCGCTGCTGCGGATACCATCAATAAGCTCCGATTCCGGCAGAAAGGACGATATGGTCCGTTGCGCCGAATATCTGGTCACTCTCCTGAAACAGGCCGGTGCCGACAGGGCGGAGGTATGTCCGACAACTGGGAACCCTGTCGTCTATGCCGAAAAAATCATCGGCCCGGACGTCCCTACCGTTCTTGTTTACGGACATTATGACGTGATGCCCGTAGATCCGGTAAGTCTTTGGGACTCTGACCCGTTTGAACCTGAAATCAGGGATGGGGCAATCTACGCCCGCGGTGCCAACGATGACAAAGGGCAGACATTCATACATATCAAAGTGTTTGAATATCTCGTCAGGGAAGGGAAATTGAGACACAATATCAAATTTGTCCTGGAAGGGGAGGAGGAGATGGGTTCTGACGCTCTTTCGAAGTGGATTCCGGAGCATCGGGAACTGCTGAAAAGCGACATCATACTGGTTTCTGACACTACTATGATTTCTGATCGTGTCCCTTCCATCAATTGTGGAATGCGTGGGATAACATATATGGAAGTGAAGGTGACAGGTCCGGACAAGGACCTTCATTCCGGACATTACGGTGGAGCTGTATTCAATCCTCTGAACACCCTTTGCCGGATGATATCCTCTCTTATAGATGATGACGGGCATATCACCATCAAGGGATTTTACGATGATGTTTTAGACCTTTCGGATGACGACAGGGCAATGCTTGCCAGAGCTCCATATGATGAAACGGAATACAAAGCATCCATAGGTGTGGATGCCCTCACGGGTGAGAAAGGATATTCCACCCTTGAACGTGTGGGGATACGCCCCTGTCTGGATGTGAACGGAATCTGGGGAGGATATACTGCAGAAGGGTCCAAGACCGTGATTCCATCCTGCGCCCACGCGAAGATTTCAATGAGGCTCGTCCCCAATCAGGACAGCAGGAAAATAGCCGGGTTGTTCACTTCACATTTCAAGGCAATTGCTCCAAAAGGGGTGAAAGTTGAGGTTGAAGAGAAGCACGGTGGTGATGGATTCCTCATCCCGATAAGTTCCTCGGCCTATAAGGCGGCCTCCAGGGCTATGAGTGAGGTTTATGGCGTGGAGCCGGTGCCCAGCCGCGGAGGCGGAAGCATTGCAATTCTCGCTCAGATGCAGCGGGAACTTGGTGCTGACCCTCTTCTGATGGGCTTCGGGCTGGAGAGAGACGTGATTCATTCCCCCAACGAGAGTTTTCTCATTGACCAGCTTTTCAAGGGAATGATGTCGGTGGCCCTCTTCTATGATTATTATCAGGATACCCTGTAACATAATATCATATAAAGATGAAAAGATTTGTGCTGTTGGTATGTGCAGTCGTGTTTTCCTTTGGGGCGTATGCCGTGGATGCGGACGCTCTTTTCAAACAGTATTCAAACGTGGAGGGGGTCACTTACGTAACTCTTTCAAAAAAAGCCTTCAATCTGATGAAGCCCTTCCTCGGGCTTGACAAGGAGATGAAGCATCTCTTCAATGCTCTCAATCTGAGGCAGATGGATATGTTTCAAATCGGCAGTGAATCCGCCGTTGACAAGTCACGGGTCCTTTCGGAACTTTCTTCGTTGGGTGCGGATCCGACTTATGTGAAAGTGCAAGGGGCTTCCGATGACGGAGATGAGGAAAATTCCGCCTTCTTTTACAGCGTGGATGGTGACCGAATAGTGGATCTAGTCATATATGCCAACAAGGATGGAAATCTTGTTGCGATGAAGGTCTCCTGTGACGCCGAGTTGTCCCGTATTCTGAATATCCTTGATGAAATGAACCCCGGTAAAAATTCCGAATGACAATGAGGCTGATTTGGGAACTGTTCTGGACTTTCTTCAAGATAGGCGCCTTTACGTTCGGTGCCGGGTATGCTATGATTCCGATGATAGAGAAAGAGGTTGTGGACAAGAAGAAATGGTTCGAAAGGGATGATTTCTACAATAGATTCACCTTGGCTCAGAGTGCTCCCGGTCCGTTTTCGCTAAATACGGCAGTCTTTGTCGGTTATAAGGAAAAAGGTGTTGCCGGAGCTTTGGCCGCTGTACTGGGAGCGGTGCTTCCTTCTTTTGCCATAATCCTTCTGATAGCTTTATGTCTCGATGATTTCCGGGATAACCCGACTGTCGATTCCTCATTCAAGGGAATCAGGCCGGCTGTTGTAGCCTTGATAACCGTGCCTTTCATAAAGATGTTGGTCCGACTAGGCTGGGGGTTCCGGATATTGGCGCTGACAGTTGCGTGTGTTGTCTTTTTCATCGGAATATCTCCTGTATATCTGCTTCTGGGAGCGGCTGTTTTGGGGATAATACTAACTCTTTACGGCAAATGATATACCTTCAACTGTTCCTTTCGTATCTCAAGATAGGTTTCTTCGGCTTCGGGGGAGGGTATGCGATGATTTCCCTGATTCAGAACGAAATTGTGACCCGACACGGCTGGCTGAATTCCAGCCAGTTGGCGGATATTGTAGCGGTCAGCCAGATGACTCCGGGGCCCATTGCTGTCAATTGCGCGACCTATGTGGGGTATTCCGTGACCGGGAGTGTCTTCGGAAGCGTACTGGCCACTTTCGCGGTATGCCTGCCACCGCTTACTATAATGACGGCAATAGTGCTTTTCTACAATAGAATTCAGAAAAGTAAGGTGATGAAGGGGGCTTTGAAGTGGATGAATCCTGTGGTTTGCGGGATGATAGGCGCGGCGGCGCTTTCATTTGCAAATCCCGAAACTTTTGTGGATTTGAAAAGTTTCGGGATATTCATCGCCTGCACCGTGGCGGCGTTTCTGAAGGTGGACACTATACTTCTTATCGTCCTCTCGGCGCTGGCCGGCATTCTGCTCTACTAGAACTTGAATGTGTATGAGAGAATGAACCTGCTGCCGGAGTAGGCTACGTTTCCTGTGGGGGCCTTCAACTCACAGGGCTCGTCATAATCGTAGATTGTGAAATCGTATTTCTGGTCCATCCTATGCTGATAGGCGAAGTCCAGCGAACTCATCTTGCTCAGTTTGACTCCTATGCCTCCGCTGATGAATCTGGTGTCCGTCTCATATTCGGAAGGGGCACCGTATTGCGCAAATCCGGCTCTGGCGGCCACTTTGTCCGTACACCACACTTCTGCTCCCACACGGAATATGTTGGAGGCTCCGTGGTACTGCCGGATGATGTCGTTTTCCAGTTCAATGGCAGTCTCGATGCGATTGTTGTCCGCGCGCAGTTTGGCGGTGGAGTAATCGACCCGTTCGTAGTCGAAACTGATGAGAGCCCTCTTGAATACGTATGCCAGACCGAGGCTGAACCGCAGGGGGGATGTCATACGATAACTGTATGTCCCTGTGGGCGAATTCATAGAGTATCTTTTGCCGTTGTTGAATTCGGATGTCATACTGTTGCCCCAGGTGTCTGTAAGCCTGAATGCCGTGGGAGTGGTGAAGGTTGCACCGATTCTCAGCCCTTTGACGGGGGTGAGAATGGCACCGAACTTGGCGTCGAAGCCGACCCCTTTCACTGTCAGCCAGCTGCTGTGATTCATCTGTACGAAGCCGTCCTGGAAGAGTTTGCTGTCCAGGGACGCTTCGTTGAAATTCTCCTGGTAGGTGTAGTCAACTGTCGTGAAGTTGAGATTTACGCCGAGATACAGGATGTCCGAGATATTGGAACCGAGGTTGAGGGAGAATTCGTCGGCTCCGCCGTATGCGTTGCGGTTGAAGGTCTGTTTCAAATCTCCGGGGATGGAGACATTGTACGTCCTTTCATCGATATTCTCGGTTGATGCTAAATATTCGTCATCGGTGAAGGGATCTATCGTCGCCAGAAGATATGTGTTCCAGGCGAGTACGGAAGGCCAGCTGAGCGTCGCGTTGTCGAAGGGGTCATAGCCGCTCCTTTTTTCGAGGTCAGTGTATTGCGTCCCGTACAGATTGTGGGCGATGGCGCTGAGCATTGACGAACCGTCGGTTGTTCCGCCTGCTCCCATATACGAGTTGTAGTTGTTTCTCCTGTTGAAGGAGAGACCGAGATTGAGGTTCAGCAGACCGGAATACCTGCCTGTGTCAAAATTCCATACGAAGCCGGCATTGGCCATTGAGAAGCGGGTGGAGTTGTCTTTTGTGGTTATCCCCAGATAATCCGCCTGACCGCGTGCAATGTTGATGGAAGGGGAGAAGGAAAATGCGGAACTTCTCATCGTGCCGGAAGTTGCCGGGTTCAGGCCGAGTGCGCCTATGTCTCCTCCCAAGGCTGTGAAGGCGTTTCCCATTGCCAATGTTCTGGCTGAGCCTTCATATTGCTGCTCGGATATTTTCAATGCCATATCGGCTGTTTGGGCCGACAGACCATATGAAGCGGCAATCGCTATAATCAGGATATTGATTCTTTTCATCTTTGATTCTGTTTTGAAATGTTGATGTACTATCTTCTGCCTCCTCCGCTGTGTGAACCGCCTCCTCCGGCATTTCCACCGCTACTGTAGCCGCCACCGCCGCTGAAACCGCCACCTGAATAGCCTCCGCGGGAACTGCCGCTACTGTAGCTTCCCCTGTTGTAGCTTCCTCCGTAATTGCTGCTGCGGGTATTGCCATATGAGCTTTTTGTACTTGTGGATGAACTGCTTCCTCTCACTCTTGTGGCTTTGCGGGTGGATGAGGTTCCCGATACGGAAGACCTCTGTGAGACGGAAGAGTTGCGCCGTGAACTGGTTCCGCTTACTGAATAGCGGGTGCCGCCGCTTCTCCCTATGCTGGAACCTGACCTGGTTGCTGTCTGCCTGTAAGATGATGAGCCTCTGGGTGAAGAAGACTGTCTGTAGGTCCCGCCGCCTCCGGTTGAGGAGCGGGGACGGTTGATGACCGGCCCGCGGTTGACGACGATGGGTCTGCCATACCATCCGGATCCATAATGCCATCCGGGGTGATAATACCATCCGTAGCTGTGAGCGTACCATCCGGGACCATAGGGAGGGTAGTACCACCCCGGACTCATCCAGGGATCCCACCAGATGCCGAACCTCCAGTTGAACGAAGCCCAGTGAGGCCCGTACGGGTAAATATAGGTGCCCCACCAGGGATTGTACCAGGGATAGCCCCAAGGGCCGAAATCAAGGGAGAAGGTATAGACCGGGCTGTCGAATTTATGGAGCCTTGTCTCATAGCTCTCTCCATTGGCATATTCTGTAATCAGATAGAGATTCCCTGCGTCATCCTCGGCGAGGAATTCTTCTTTTTTCTTCTGTTCCTGCTCCGTAACCATTGCGCTGACCATCCTGGCCCTCGAATCGGAAGTGGGGCGGTAATAGATATCGTCGCCATAAGTTGCTGACGAGTAGTATCTTGAAGATACACAAGAGCTTGTTAGCAAAATGGCGGCCAACAAAGTGATGAGTTGAAAAAGTTTGTTGTTCATTTTTTACCTCCTGTGTCAGTATTATTTGTACTTTTGCAAATATAATACAATAATCAAAGCAACATCCATACCAATACGAATATGGCAGAAATTTCCAACAAAGAAGTGACCAACAGGGAAGAAGATTATTCCAAGTGGTACAACAATCTTGTAGTAAAGGCAGACCTTGCAGAACAGTCCGCCGTGAGAGGCTGTATGGTAATAAAACCTTACGGATATGCAATATGGGAGAAAATGCAGCATCAGCTTGACAGAATGTTCAAGGAGACTGGACACCAGAATGCATATTTCCCTCTTTTCATCCCCAAATCTTTTCTGAGCAGGGAGGCCGAGCACGTCGAGGGCTTTGCCAAGGAGTGTGCGGTGGTGACCCATCATCGTCTGATGAACAGCCCTGACGGCAAAGGTGTGGTCGTCGATCCCGATGCAAAACTGGAGGAGGAACTGGTAGTCCGCCCCACATCCGAGACAATAATCTGGAATACATACAAGAACTGGGTGAAATCCTGGAGGGACCTTCCGATTCTCTGCAACCAGTGGGCTAATGTTGTCCGTTGGGAGATGCGTACCCGTCTTTTCCTGAGGACCGCCGAATTCCTATGGCAGGAGGGGCACACCGCTCACGCAACCGAGGCAGAGGCAATTGAGGAGGCCAGAAAGATGGTCGGGGTCTATGCAAAGTTTGCCCGTGAGTATATGGCGATGCCCGTTGTGGTAGGCCATAAGTCAGAGACGGAGCGCTTTGCCGGTGCTGTGGATACATACAGCATCGAGGCTATGATGCAGGATGGCAAGGCACTTCAGGCAGGTACATCCCATTTCCTGGGTCAGAACTTCGCCAAGGCGTTTGAAGTTCAATATGCCAACAAGGAAGGCAAACTGGATTATGTATGGGCTACTTCCTGGGGCGTTTCCACCCGTCTTATGGGAGCCCTGATAATGTGCCACTCCGACAACAACGGACTGGTGCTCCCTCCGGCATTGGCCCCCATCCAGGTGGTAATGGTTCCTATTTTCAAGACTGACGATGAAAAGAATGCAATCATCGCACGTATGGAGGAATTGAAGAAGGAGATGGAGCAGAAGGGGATCAGCGTTAAGATAGATAACCGTGACAATCTGCGCCCCGGTTTCAAGTTCGCAGAGTGGGAGCTCAAGGGTGTCCCTGTCCGCGTGGTGATAGGCCCCCGCGATTTGGAGGCCGGAAACGTCGAACTTGCGCGTCGCGATCTTTCCACCAAGGAGGGTGTCCCTCAGCAAGGACTGGCGGAACACGTCAGCGCGCTGCTTGACGAGATTCAGAAAAATATGTACGCCAAGGCTCTCAGTTTCCGTGACTCCAATATAACAAAAGTGGATACCTGGGATGATTTCAAGGCGAAAATCGAGGAAGGCGGCTTCCTCCTCTGCCACTGGGACGGCACTCCTGAGACGGAGGAGAAAATCAAGGAAGAGACCAAAGCCACAATCCGTTGCATCCCCATTGACTCCTGTGTATGTGAGGAAGAGGGAAAATGCGTTTACAGCGGCAAGCCTTCGCACCGCAGGGTGATTTTCGCCCGTGCGTATTGATTACTGCATAACACGACTGCTGAATATGAAAAGATTTATTGTTGCACTTTTCCTTCTTATTCTTGCAATTCCTTCCGTCGCTTCGGGAATCACGAAAGAGGACTCGTTGGCGATGATCAAGCCCAAATACTGGCAAACCGGCGCGGCTGTGACAATCGGTTTTTCCCAGCTCTCCCTCACCAACTGGGCGGCTGGAGGATACGGCCAGATTTCTCTGAACACTTTCGCGGATCTGGTGGCGAATTATTCGAAGGACAAACTCATATGGAGCAACCAGCTTCAGGTGGGATATGGTTTTATCCAGTCCTTCGAAACAGGATACAAGAAGAATGACGACCGCCTTATCCTGGACAGTAAATTCGGTTATAAAGCTGCGGAGAAGCTCTATTTGTCAGCGGTTTATAATTTGCGAACCCAGTTTGCCGCCGGATATACCGACGATGCAGTGGTCTCCAATTTCTTTGCTCCGGCCAATATGTCTCTCGGTCTCGGTATCGATTACAAGCCGTTCTCCAATGTCTCCATAAATGTTGCTCCGCTTACCGGAAAAACGGTGATGGTCAGCATTCCGGAACTCCGTACGAAGTACGGTAATGCCGAAGATCAGTTCTGTCGCTTCGAGCTTGGTGCGCAGGTGAAGATTGACGCAGGAATCAGTGTCTCCAACTTCAATTTCGGGACGACGCTTATGCTTTTCTCCGACTATCTGAACAAGCCACAGAACATCAAGGTCACCTGGGATGCCAACGTGGAGGCCAAAGTGACCAGATGGTTCTCGGTGACTTTGAGGACCAACCTCATCTATGATGATACGGTAATAATTCAGAAGAAGGACAGGAAGACGGGTGAGATTTATGAGGCTCCGGGTGTCCAGTTCAAGGAACTCTTTACAGTCGGCCTTACATACGCGATAGGTTCTAAAAGATAGGATCAATGCTTTCCCGGCAGGCATTTGAGGAAAGACTTGGAAAAATGCTCTCTTCCGCACCGGGGAGGCCGAAAGTGCTTCTTGCGGTGAGTGGAGGTGTCGATTCTGCGGTGATGGCATCTCTTTTTGCCGGGACTGAATTGTGCGACTTTGCCGTCGCTCATATGAATTTTTCGCTCAGGGGAGAAGAAAGCGACGGCGATGAAGCCTTCGTCAGGCAGTGGTGTCTCAAGAACGGCGTCCGCTTTTTCAACAGGAAAGTGGAAACTGCAAAGTACGCTTCAGGGAAAGGAATTTCGATTGAGATGGCCGCCCGTGAATTGAGGTATGAATGGTTCAACGAATTGGCGGACGCTGCCGGATTCGATTTCATTGCAGTGGCTCACAATCTCAATGATTCGGTCGAAACAATGTACCTCAATCTGCTGCGTGGCACCGGACTCCGTGGCCTGTGCGGTATCAGGCCTGTCAATGGCCGGATTATCAGGCCAATGCTTAGTTTCTCAAGGAAGGAGATTCTGGCATATGCTACGGCTTCGGGGGTGGCCTTCAGAATAGATTCGACCAACGCGGAAAGTGAGTTTTCCCGGAACCGGTTGAGAAACGAAGTCTTCCCTGAATTCTGCAAAATCAATCCATCTTTTCTGAATACCGCGGCAACGGAGGCGGAGAGGTTCTCCCGGATTGAAGGACTGCTTTCGGATATGCTTGAGTCCAAGCAGGGGAGTTTGTTCTTTTACGATGAAGGGGTTCTGAATATTGACGTCGAAGTTCTCAAAAAAGAGAAGTACGGTGACTACTGGCTTTTCAGGCTGCTCGACGGGTACGGGTTCAATGAATCCCAACTGAAAGACATCCTGAGTTCTCTTGATGGGCGGACTGGTCTGAGATTCAGGACCCCCTCTCATATTGCCGTGAAGGACAGGAGCTTCATCAGGGTGTATTCCTTGTTGGACGGAGTTTTGCCTGAAATTGTGTTCGAGGTAAGGGAAGTGCCTGACGGTTTCAATCCGGCCGGGGCTCCGGCAAATGTCCAGTATTTGGATGCCGACAAGGTGAAGTTCCCCCTTTCAGTAAGGAAACCTTGTGCCGGCGACAAGTTCCGTCCGCTGGGGATGAAGGGGTCGAAGCTTGTCAATGATTTCTTGTCCGGGCGGAAGATAGACGTTTACGGCAAGAGCCTGCAGGCAGTGGTGTGTGACGCTACCGGGGCAATCGTCTGCATCGCCCCATATAGAATTGACGACCGTTTCAAGGTTACGTCCGGGACGAGGAGACTTCTGGAAATCTCTCTTAAATATCGAAACATATAAGCATGATGGGGTTTCTGGAGAAATTCCGTTTTTACCTGCTGTCTCAGTGCCGGGAGGCCAACTTTCAAAAAAGGAAATAGTTGAGATAAGGCAGCGCTTTATGTCTGTCAGCAGGTGAGTTTTCGGCAAGATGTTTGCGGTAACAACTGTACACGGAGGTCATTATGAAACGATTGCTGATTGTAACCGTCCTTCTTCTTGCCGGAATCTGCTGCTTCGCCCAGAACGGGCCGCGGGAGCTCGCATTTCGCGACGCCAGAATAGTGGACAGTGTTTCCGCTGAAGGACTTTTCTTCAGGGCCGGGGCCTGGGAGAAGTACCAGGAAAAGAGGGATAATGATATTGATACTTATATTAACGATCGGAAGTCGAAGATTGTGGAGTATCATCATATCGTCCATAACTGCCCCAATTTCGGCGTAAGCAAGTTTCTGGGGGGAAGCAATACCCTGATTGACTTCATTCTGAAGATTGAATGTCTTGACGGAATGTACACTGTCGAAATCTCGCACATAGACGTTGTCCTGAATCCGAGCCTCGGCGTTCTCTACGGTGAAGGCGGTGCTCTCTATAAGAATCTCTACAACCGGAAGCAGCTGAAGATGGGAAAGAAGATAGTCGAATTCCTGTCCGGCTACGCGGAGTCTATGTTTGAGGAAATCTACGGGTTTATGTCCGGGCGATAGGCCTTTCGTCTATCAGCTCAGGATGTCGTTGCCAAGTTCCTGAGGACAGTAACGATATTTGGGTCAAGAAGTATAAATATTTTGTAAATGATAAACTTTAATATATCTTTATGATGCCAAACAATAGGGGATATGAAGAGATATAAGGTAAGACAGGTTATCGAGCTCCTAAAGGCGGACGGCTGGGTACTGAAGGCGCAGAAAGGAAGCCACCGCCAGTTCTGTCACCCCTCAAAGAAAGGGAAAGTGACGGTTAACGGTAAGGAGAGCGACACTATGTGGCAGGACAATTTGAACAGTATATGGAAACAGGCGGGGTGGAAATAAACATTCCTGCCGCTCAAATAAAATATGATTATGGGCGAAATTATTATCAAAGTGGATTATTGCGACAACTTTGTTGCTATGCCGGCAAACGAGAGTATCGCTTGCGTTGTTACCTCGGACTCTTTTGAGAAACTGAAGGTGGAAATGGAAAACAGCCTCCGTGCTCATATCGAATGGATGAAAGAGGATGGAGACCCTGTTCCTGAGGAGTTTGCTTCTGATGATTGGCATTTGAAATGGGATATGTCCGTCCGGGCAATCCTTCATCACACTGAGAATCTGCTGCCAAAATCGGCTCTTGCAAAGGCTACTGGCATCAATCGGCAGCAACTCACACACTACGCCTCCGGCTATCGCGTCGCGAGACCCGCTATGAAAATAAAGATTCTTGCTGGCATACACGACATAGCAAAAAATCTAGCGTCTATCTCTTGATTGTTTTAAAATGAAAACGCCTGATTTCTCAGGCGTTACAAGGTTTTTTGTTGCGGGGGCTGGACTCGAACCAACGACCTCCGGGTTATGAGCCCGACGAGCTACCTCTGCTCTACCCCGCAGTGCGGTATTTCATCTTTGAAATCGTTTGCAAAAGTACTACTTTTTTTCGACATGGCAAAATATATTGTCTACGAAAGTAAATGTTTAACATATTTTTTCTTTGCTTTCAGCATATTACATTACCATGTTTTAACAATAGCGGAGCCGCCCCCAAAGGACGACTCCGCATATTTTTGAGCCTATTTTTCCAAAAATCGACTACATGTTGGCCAGGCCTTCGTTGAGGTAAGCGATGAATTTCTGCACATCGCGGTCGTACTTGTAGTTTTCTTTGGTGAGGACTTTTCCGTCGGCGTTGATGATGACGTAGTAGGGCTGGGCGTTCATGTTGTACATGCTCTTTTCGTAGTAGAGATTGCGCTTGCCGAGGGTTTTGAGGACTTTGCCACGGTCGTCGGTGACCCACTCGTTTTCGGGCAGCTCGATGGTGTTCTCATCGACATAGAGTCCGCACATGACGTACTTGGTGGTGAGAATGTCTTTGACCTCTTTGTCGGCCCAGACATAATGTTCCATCTCGCGGCAGTTGGCACAAGTCTTGCCTGTGAAGTCGATGAAGATGGGTTTGCCGACCTCTTTGGCGTAAGCCTTGGCCTCCTCGAGGTCGAAGAAGCCGTTATAACCGGTGGGCATGTGCAGTTTGTCGGAATATTTGCGGGCGGGAAGGGGGTCGGAGGCTGCTGCGGCATCGAAGGCCACGGTGCCTGCGTTCTCCTCGATGCTGCGCTCGATATTGAAGTCCTGCGTCTCCATTTGGGGCAGGAAGCCGGAGATGGATTTGAGCGGAGCGCCCCAAAGGCCGGGGATCATATAGACGACGAAGGCGAGGTCGAGGATGGCCAGGAAGAGGCGGACAACGCCGATGTGGTCGAGGTCCTCATCGCCTTTGAACTTGAGTTTGCCCAACAGATAGAAGCCCATGAGGCCGAAGATGACGATCCAGAGGGCGAGGTAGACCTCGCGGTCGAGAAGGCCCCAGTTGCAGTATTGATCGGCCATGCTGAGGAACTTGAGGCCGAAGGCGAGTTCGAGGAAGGCGAAGACCACCTTGACGGTGTTGAGCCAGCCGCCCGACTTCATGTTCTTCAACACAGAGGGGAACATGGCCAAGAGGGTGAAAGGAGCGGCGAAGCCGATGCCGAAGCCCAGCATGGTGAGGAGGGACACGAGGCGGTTGGTGGTGCTGGTGGTGAGGCCCACAAGGGCGGCACCGAGGATGGGACCGGTGCAGCTGAAGGAGACCAGCACGGTGGTGAGGGCGATGAAGAAGGGGGCGAAAAGACCGCCTTTGTCGGCCTGCTCATCCGACTTGTTGATCCACTTTTCGGGCATCTTGATTTCGAAGAGGCCGAAGAAGCTCAGCGAGAAGATGAAGAAAATGATGAAGAAAAAGAGGTTGGGTGCCCAGTGCGTGCCGATGAAGTAGAGGACCTCGGGGCCGAAGACCAGTGCCAAGACAGCACCCAGGATGGCGAAGAGGAACACGATGCTGCCACCAAAGAACCAGGCCTGACGACGGCTCTTGCGCTTATCGTCGGTGCTGTTCATAAAGAAATTGACGGTCATAGGAATCATGGGGAACACGCAGGGAGTGAACATGGTGAGGATGCCTCCACCCAGAGCGAAAAGAAAGATGACGAGCAACGACTGCTCTTTCTCATTCTTGGGCTTGTCGCCATTATCGGCATTATCGGCCACGGCTGAAACCACAGCCGAATCGACTGCAGCCAAAGCCTGGGAATCTGCGGCATTTTCCTCTTCGATGGCCTCAATCTCGGCCTCGGTGACCTCCTCGGCGGCACCCTTGACATTGAAGGAGAAATCGCGATCGTCGGGGGCTATGCAGCTGCCGCTGTTGCAGAGCTGGTAGCCGAAAGTGCCCGTAACCTTGAAATCTTTGGCAGCAATACGTTTTACTTTCTGGCGAAAGACCACCTTTCCGCTAAAGGAGCGGACGGTGCATTTGAAATCTTCGTCGTACTCCTCATGGGGCTTGGGTTCGGAGACCTTGCCGACCAGTTTGTAATCGGCACTGGGTTTGAACTCGAAATAGATGGCGATGGGGCCTGCGGGGTCGGTGTACTGCGAATAGAGGTGCCAGCCCTCGTCGAGTTTGGCGGTGAACACCAGCTCCGACTCGGTGGCGCTGAGGTCGTTCACACTGTAGGTCCACTTTACAGGGTCCTGAATCTGCGCGAAACCAGCCACAGCCAGCACGAGCAAAAAGGCAAAGGATAAGATTTTCTTCATATAGAATGTGTATTAAATTATTTGCAGAGGTTATTTGAGTACGAATTTCACGGTGCGGGTGGACTTGGAGGTCTTGACCTTGACCGTGTAGGAGCCCTTCTTCATCTTGGCGATGGTGAGGTGGCTGCCATTGCGGTATTTGGGCACGGTGCGCACCTTCTCGCCACGGGCGTTGTAGAAAGACACCTCGGCCTCGGCGGCACCCATGTTGATGGTGATATATCCGTCCTCGAGGAATGGAGTGAGGCGCACACGGTCGTCGGGGTCGGAAGGAGTTTCGGATGTCTCGGAATCCTTGCGCTTGGCCTTCTCGTCCGAATCGGTGGAGGCCACTTCGGGAGAGCCCTCCTCGGTTTCGGCCTCGGCCTTTTCGTCGCGCATCTTATAGCCCGAGAGGCAGAGGAGCCCCTTCTCGTCGGTGCCGAACCAGCGGTTGCCTTTTTTGTCGATAGCCACCTTTTGGTACATACATTTGGGCAGATCGCCCTGACCGCCCACGAAAGCGTCCCACCGATTCACACGGTCGAACACCGCCACACCGCCATCCGTGGCCATCCACAGGAGCCCCTCGGCATCAATGGCGAGGCTGTTGATTTGGTTGCCCGGCAGGGGACAGTTGTCGGTGTTGTAGATGGTCCACTGGTTGCCATCGTAGCGGCAGAGGCCCTCGAGGGTGCCTATCCACTTCACATTGTCGCGGTCGATAGCTATAGAAAGGCAGATATTGTGGGGCAGCTTGGAGTTCTTGGTGGTATAGGAGGTCCAGCGATTTCCGTCGAAGACACAGAGGCCGTCGTTGGTGCCTATCCATTTGCGGTCACGATTGTCGATAGCGGTACAAAGGATGAAATCGGACAAAAGGCCCGACTCGGCAGCCGTGTACTTGTGCCAGTTCACACCATCGTATTGCACATAGCCGCTCAAAGTCACCCCGATCCATTTCACACCCGCGTGGTCGATGGCGATGTCTCTGATATACTTCATATTGAGTCGGTGGGTCTCTTCGGAATGCTCTGTCCAGCGGGTGCCATTGAACTCGATAACGCCATAGTCGTCGGTACCGATCCAAAGCAGGTTGCCCTCCACAACGATGCAGTTGACAAACTGGTCTTTCAATTTCTCATTGAACATGGCATAATCGGTCCAAGTGCTGCCCTTCAAACGGCAGAGTCCCAGCGTGGTGCCCACCCAGAGGTCGTCGTGGCGATCCACAGCCAGGGCGAGGATATTGTCGCCCGTAATTTCGGAATTCTTCAGATTGTAGCTCTTCCACGTCTGTGCAAAAGCGGCAGCCGAGGCAAGCATCAACACGACGAGGGCGAAAGCATATATGATTTTTTTCTTCATAGCAATCAGGTTTTGTGTTTCTCCTTTTTAGCAGCAGGGAATAGTATATTGTTGAGAATAAGACGATAGCCGGGCGAATTGGGGTATAGCGACAGGTCGGTGGGAGGATCGCCAACATAGTGGCGATAATCCTCGGGATCGTGGCCGCCGAGGAAAGTCCAAGTGCCCTTGCCGTATTCGCCGTGAAGGTAGCGCACCTCGTTCAAAGCCTTGTTCTCGGCCAGGATCACACACGACGATTTCACGCACTCGCGGCGAAAAGCCGTTGTCTGCCCCATAAAGCCGTGGATGATGCGCGAATGATTCTGCGTCAGCATCGTAGGCACCCAATCCCATTTTGCGGAAAAGTCGAAGATGGTGAAAAAGTCGTTCTTTTCGTTCACCTGACGCTGGCGTGAGCGATCATCAATATCGATGGTCGAAATCTCATATTCGTTAGGATTGGTGCTGATGCGGAAATCCTTGAAAGCAAAGGTCTTGGAAAAATCCAACTGATTCTGGGCATCGGGCTGCATGGGGTCGCCATCAAACATCACGTCGCAGATGTCCACATTTTCGGCAGCCAGAGCCACATCGTAGCTGTCGGGAGCCGAGCACATGGCAAAGAGGAAGCCTCCACCCATGACGAAATCGCGAATCTTGTGAACCACAGCCAGTTTCAGCTGGCTCACCTTCGAGAAACCCAGCTTATTGGCCATAGCCTCCTGCCCCCTCACATCCTCGATATACCATTGCTGATTGCGGTAGTTGCCCCAAAACTTGCCATACTGGCCCGTAAAGTCCTCATGATGAAGGTGCAGCCAATCATACATCGGCAGCACGCCCGACATCACCTCCTCGTCGTACACCACGTCGTAAGGAATCTCAGCATAAGTGAGCACCAGGGTAACCGCATCGTCCCACGGCAGCTTGTTCTTGGGCGAATAAACCGCAATCTTGGGGGCCTTCTGCAGCCTCACCGCGTCCATATTCACCGCGGGGTCGGCAATCTCGGAAAGTATGGCGCTACTCTGCCCATCGGCGATAACCTCGGCAGAAACGCCACGCAGGCGGCACTCGCGCTCCAAAGCATCGGCAAACTTCATCATAAAGCTGCCCCCGCGATAGTTGAGGAGCCACTGCACCTCCACATCGCGCTGCAAAGCCCAGTAAGCCACACCGTAAGCCTTCAAATGATTCTTCTGTGCCTCGTCCATAGGGATGAGCAGATAGCTCGCCCGAGCCGGCAGAAGCAGCAAAACCAACAGCAATATGAACAGCGTCTTTTTCATGTAACAAATAATAACGGAAAACTATTTTTAATATTGTGTACTTTAAAATAAAAATATTTATTTTTGAAAAAAGTCTTGGATTACAAAAATCAGGCAACCCTTAAGAAAAAAGCAAAGGGACGTGCAAAAAGTCACGTCCCTTTCTTTTTGTGCGGATAGGGGGACTCGAACCCCCACGGCTTGCACCATTAGATCCTAAGTCTAACGCGGCTACCAATTACGCCATATCCGCTCCAATCAATCAGTTACAATACATTATAAAACAAACATTTAAAACAAGTTTCTTGCTTTTTCGCTCTCTCAAAAGAGATTGCAAAGATACAAAAAAAATTTCATGTGGATTGTATTCTCGCATTTTTATCGCAAATTTTATTTCAAGTCCTGGTGCCTTGATGGTTCCTATATGCTCCCAAGTGATTCCGATATGACTCCGACATGATTCCGATATGCCTCCGATATGGCTCCGATATGATTCCGATATGGTTCCGATGTATATATCGGATTCATATCGGATCTATATCGGAAGTATATGGGAAGCATGTCGGAAGCACTTGAGAGCATATAGGAACCATCTCGGGAGATGAGGCGGAAAACGGACGTTTCGAAAAAAGGCGAAATTATGGGGAAAAGGTTCCTACTATCAGAGAAAAAGGGGGCAATATTCAGGAAAAAAAGTTGCAATAATCGGGGAAAAAGGTTCCAATATTTGAGGAAAAAGGTTCCAACTATCAGAGAAAAAGTTTTCAATATTCGGGGAAAAAAGTTTTCAACAATCAGATTGGGGATAAATAATAAAAAAAGATTATATTATATGGGGTATAATGTGTATCTTTGCAACTTAAAACAGACCCTATGGAAGACATTTTCGACATACCTCAAAACAAGGCCAACTATAACGATGACAGCATCGTACACCTGGAGGACATGGAGCATATCCGCCTGCGTCCGGGCATGTATATCGGCAAACTGGGCGATGGTTCGTCGCACGATGACGGCATTTATGTGCTCATCAAGGAGGTTATCGACAACGCTATCGACGAGTTCACTTCGGGATACGGCAAGCGGATTGAGATGAGCATCAATTTCGCCGAGCGAAAGGTGTGCATCCGCGACTTTGGCCGAGGCATCCCCTTGGGCAAGATGGTGGAGGCCGTGAGCAAGCTGAACACGGGCGCGAAATACGACAGCGAGGTTTTCCAGAAGAGCGTGGGTTTGAACGGCGTGGGTACCAAGGCGGTGAACGCTTTGTCGAGCTATTTCAAGGTGCAGGCCTTCCGCGAGGGGAAGACCCGGTATGCGGAGTTCTGCGAGGGCAGGATGACATTCGACAGCGGCATCACGGAGCAGGGCGGCGAGCTTGAGACGGGCACCCTGGTGGAGTTTGTGCCCGACAGCAAACTGTTTGGCAACTACCATTTTATAAGCGAATATGTGGAGCGAAGGGTATGGAACTATTGTTATCTGAACCGAGGCCTCACGTTTTATTACAACGATAAGCGCTACTACTCCAAGAACGGCCTCCTGGACCTTTTGGAGCACAATATGGAGAGCGAGCCCCTCTACCCCATCATACACATCAAGGACGAGGATTTCGAGGCCGCCTTCACCCATGTGAACGGGCAGAACAGCGACTACTACTATAGTTTCGTGAATGGTCAGCACACCACCGAGGGCGGCACCCATCAGAGCGCTTTCCGCGAGGGTTATGCCCGCGTGGTGAAGGATTTTTACAACAAAAAGGAATTCGCCCCCGAGGATGTGCGCCAAGGATTGGTGTGCGCCCTCTGCATACGCATACAGGAGCCCGTGTTTGAGGCCCAGACAAAGACCAAGCTGGGGTCGACCCACCTGGCACCCAACAAACAGGACGGATCGAACGACAGCCCTTTCCTCAAGACCTACATTTTGGACATCCTCAAGCGGCATTTGGACGATTATCTGCACATGCATAGCGACACGGCCGAGGTGCTCCTTGACAAGATTCAGCGCAACGAAAAGGAACGCAAGGATATTGCAGGCATCAAAAAGCTGGCCAAGGAGAGCAACAAAAAGGCGAGCCTCAACAATTCGAAGCTGCGCGACTGCCACGTGCACTACAACAGCAACCACCCCCGCCGCCTGGAGAGCACCATCTTCATCACCGAGGGCCTCTCGGCAAGCGGCAGCATAACCAAGAGCCGCGACGTTGAAACGCAGGCGGTGTTCAGCCTCCGAGGCAAACCGCTCAACACCGTGGGCGTGGGCAAGGCCGAGGTGTATAAGAACGAGGAGCTGAACCTGCTCCACAACGCCTTGGATATTGACGACAGCATGGAGAATCTGAGGTACAACAATGTGGTGATAGCCACCGATGCCGATGTGGACGGTATGCACATACGCCTGCTGCTGCTCACGTTCTTCCTCAAATTCTACCCCGAGCTGGTGCGCGAAGGGCACGTCTACATCCTGCAGACACCCCTCTTCCGCGTGCGGAACAAACAAAAGACCACCTATTGCTACAGCGACGAGGAGCGCATCGAAGCCATCAACAACACCTCGAACCCCGAGATCACCCGATTCAAAGGTTTGGGCGAGATTTCGCCGGATGAGTTTAAAGGCTTCATCAACCAGGACATGCGCCTCGACCCCGTGCTTCTGCACAAGGATTTCGACACACAAGGCGTTTTGCGCTTCTATATGGGGCAAAATAGCACCGAGCGACGCGAATTCATCATGAAAAATTTGCGTGTGGAAGATGATGAAAACATAGTAGTTGCGAATTGTTGAAAACTTTTTTTGTAAAAAAATGTTGCAAATTGAAATAAACTTCTTATACTTGCAGAAAATTTCTAACGTATGAACTCCAGAAGAACTCATAAAAAGAACTTGATAGTCAGCTTCAAAAATCTTTCCGAGGAATTGCTGCTCCTCTTCAAAGAAAAATATCCCGAAGGATACAAAGACTATTTGCAGCGTTACGACAAGCCCAACGGCGAAAGCATCTTTGTGGTGCCGCTGGAAACAGACGACACAGTATATATGATCAAATTCGAGGTGAAGGTGGACACCGCCTACGATGACGATGACATGGGTAAGGACTTCTTCGACGAAGAGATTGAGAAGGCCGACGAAACCCTCGCCCCGCTGCAAGAGGCCATCGACAAGGAGGAGAACTCCAACTCGCACACCGAGCGAGTGGTGCGCCACGGAGCCTACGAGGAGCTGCTCGAGAAAGAGACCAAGAAGAAGAAACCCGCAGCAGGTTCGCTCAGCGAAATTGGCGAGGAACTGGCCGAGGCCTTCCGCGACGATGAGGATTTTGACGAGTTCGACGATGATGATGAGGAGGACAACGACAAGGACGAAGACGACGAGTTCGAGCCCTCGGACGAGGATCTGATGGAGATAGACATCGACAGCGACTTCTTCAAAGATGCCGAAATTCCACCCGAAGAGCTGGCCCGCATGGCCGCCGAAGAACAACCCGCCAAGGGCAAACGAGGCCGCAAGCCCAAGGCAGCCGCTGCTGCTCCTGCCGCTCCCGCTGCCCCGAAAAAGAAAGGCAGACCCCGCAAAAGCTGATACCGACAAGGCTGCTTTGCGGATAGACATATAAAAAATAAGGCTGGCAATTTGTCGGCCTTATTCTATCAAAAGAGAGAGTTCTTTGAAATCTTGGTAATGATGGCAGAGATCACCCGTTCTCATAGAAGTGCATCTCGGTGAGATACTCATAAACGGGCTCGGTGAGGAGGTAGCGGACATCGTGTTTGAGGCGCACCTGCTCGCGGATATAGGTGGAGGAAATGTCCATCATGGGCACATTGACCATAGTAACGTTGGGGTGCGAGGCAAGCTTGCAATGTTCCGACCCCGGCCGAGGATAGACATAGATCTGGTAATGCTCCAGTATATACTCCCAGTTGCGCCAACGCTCGAAGGTTTCGAGGTTGTCGGAACCCATGATGAGGCAGAACTGTTTGTCGCGATACTGCTCGCCCAGATGGGCCAACGTGAGCACCGTGTAAGAAGGCTTGGGGAGATGGAATTCGACATCACAGGCACGAAGCTTGTAGTTGTCGTGAACCGCGAGACGCACCATTTCCAGCCTTTGTTGGTCGGCCAACAAAGTTTTGCGTTCCTTGAGGGGGTTCTGTGGTGAAACCACGAGCCACACCTCTTCCAAATCGCTGTTGGCCAGCATGGTATTGGCAATAATCAGGTGCCCAACATGCACGGGGTTGAAGGAGCCGAAAAAAAGACCTATTTTCCGCATGATTCAAAACAAAAGATCCGAAAGAGTGCCGAAACAATCAATAATACTTGTAGCGGCTGATAATCTGGATGTGGCGGAGTTTGTTGCCCTTGAAGGTGTAGATTTCGCCCACTTCGGAAGCACCGGCTATGACCTTGAGGACATTGATGTCGGTGGTGTAGGACTTGGGGTAGCTGCGGAAGATGGTCTTGAAGACCTCCTCCTTGGTCATACCCACACGGATACCGTTGTCGAGCACCACGGCACTATCGGTAATCTTGGCGGCCACCATCTCGAGCTTCTTTGTCCAAATGCTGCGATAGACGTTGATGTTGGAACCGTCGAGGCGCTTGAGGGTGTTGACCGAGACGGTCATGGTGTCGTAGAACGTCTTGTAGCCGCTCTCGCGATACCACAACAGCTGGTTGTTGGTGATAAAGTCTTCCACCGTGCTCCATTTGCCCAAAGGATAGATGGGATAGTCGGCCAAAGAGAACACAGTCATGGTATCGGCGTAGACTTTCACATCTTTCACCATATATTCGGGACGTGCGTAAGCCAGCATTCTTACGGCCTTGGCGCGAGAACTAACCTGCTGAGCATTAGCCGAAAACAATACGGCTGTAAGGGCGAGTATCAGAGCAATTTTCTTCATAATAGGATACAATGTTTCAAAATGCAAAAATACAATTTATTTCCGAATAAACGCAAAAATATTTTTTTTATTGTGGAAAAACAAGAATTTTATGAAGCATCTTTACTCTTTATGCGGTATTCTAAAGAACAACTTGGGACGAAATTGCTATTACAAATTCTCATTATTCTCCCAAGATTCTTTTATCGTTATGGCAATAACGTTGGGAGAATCGAGGAAGAAGGTTGCTGTGATATTATGAGTGTCACAATTTATTTTTTTAAGGTGGGTTCTATAAATTGATTTCTTGGGATTTTGAGTTGGTTTTGGACCAGATTGCTGAGCGGAACGAGGGAGTGTAGCGGGCTATGAGAAGAAAGCCTGTGGCTTTCGATAGCGTTCCGTAGGACGATAAGCGAAGCGAAATCGAGCGGTGAACAAAAAGTGATAAACAGCAAGATGCCGGAAAACGCCCGAAATCGCAGAAAAGTATTTTATTATCTTCATACGTTGAATTTATAGAACCCACCTTATGTTGTAAAATGAATGGATATGTCTCTGTCGAGTGTTAAAATTTGCATTTTTTTGCGATTTTTTTATAGTGTTTAAATTTTTTTTTGTAATTTTGCAAATCCAAAAACTATTACGAAATATTTTTCATAGTGTTTTTTGGGAAAGAAGATTATAATATATTAATACTATAATTATATGAGAGTAATTATTGCAAAAGACTATGACGAGATGTCCATTTGGGCAGCTAACTACGTCGCCAAAAGGATCCTTGACGCTCATCCCACCGCCGAGAAGCCTTTCGTTTTGGGATGCCCTACCGGTAGCTCCCCCCTGGGACTTTACAAACATCTGATTGAACTCAACAAGAAGGGTGTCATCAGTTTCCAGAATGTTGTCACGTTCAACATGGACGAGTATGTGAACCTCCCTGTCGAACATCCCGAGAGCTATCACAGCTTCATGTGGAACAACTTCTTCAACCACATCGACATCAAGAAAGAGAATGTCCACATCCTTGACGGCAATGCTCCCGACCTGATGGCCGAATGTGCCCATTACGAAGAGATGATTGAGCAGGCCGGCGGTATCGACCTCTTTATGGGCGGTATCGGTCCCGATGGCCACATCGCTTTCAACGAACCAGGCTCCAGCTTGGCTTCAAAGACCCGTATCAAAACCCTTACAACCAATACTATCCAGGCCAACTGCCGTTTCTTCGACAATGATGTCACCAAGGTTCCCAAACAGGCTCTGACCGTCGGTGTGGGCACCGTGATGGCTGCTCGCGAGGTGCTTATCCTCTGCAATGGTCCCAAGAAAGCCCGTGCTTTGCACCACATGATTGAAAATGGTGTCAGCCACATGTGGACCGCCAGCATGTTGCAGATGCACCGCTTTGGTACTGTTGTTTGCGACGAAGAGGCTTGTGAAGAGCTCAAAATCAGCACTTACAACTACTTCAAAGACAAACAGAGAATTGAGGGTACCATTGATCGTTACGTCAAATATTTTGATTAATTGAATACCGCAATATCAAATAGAAAGCATCTCATTTGAGGTGCTTTTTATTTGTAGAAGTTTTTATCTATGTTTATGCGTCACAAAATCATCACACTATTGCTTATCCTTTTGTGCACACTCTCTTTTTGGGGGTGCAAACCCGATTTTGATACCATAGTGGCGGAGATGAATGCCGAGTGCCCGATGGATTGTGGTGAGGGGTTGACCATGTCTGCAATCTTTGTTGAAGATTCCAGTGTTGTAGTAACCTGTATGATGGACGAGTCGCAACTTGGAGGATACACAGCTGTAGAAATGTTCCGTATTACCGATTCGTTGGGAGGCATGGGCTACTTCAAAGATCAAATCAAACAAGGTCTGCAGTCCGAAGGAACGGATGTCTTTATTGAATTGATGAAAGACAAGCACTTCCATCTTGTTTATCGCATGGTGGGCACACCTTCCGGCTCACAATATGACATACTTTTCACGCCGGAAGAGTTGTATTAAGGTTTATCGTTTGTTGAACCAAGTGATTTGTTTCTTGGCGTAATGCCAGGTATTGAGTTTGATGGCTTCAGCCACTTCTTCCCGCATTGATTTTGAAAGAGGTAAGGGACTGTTATCTCCTTTTCCCCACACGGCGAAAAACTCTTTATAACCTACCGTGTTGAGGGTGTTGAGGTGCCTTAGCGGAAACAATTGTCTCGCTTCTTCTTCCAATCCTCGAGCCATCATTATGTCAACTCGTTGATTGATACGGCTTCTTAACTCATCTCTTTCTCGTGTGATGAGCACTTTCTCTATTTCAAACGGACGTGTGTCCCGAGGCTGCCGAATCATTTGGCTATAAGGCTTTCCTGCCGTGAGACACACCTCCAAAGCCCTTTGAATACGCACCCCATTGGCCAAATCCACCTGATTGTAGTATTCGGGATCCAATACTTTCAGCATGCTTCGCAAACTCTCCACACCCTCGTTCCGCAGTTTGTCCTGCAACTCCTTCCTCAGTTCGGGCGAAGGGTCGGGTAGAACAGCGACACCATTACACAAGGCATCAATATACAGCCCACTGCCCCCAACGGCTACCACAATATCGTGGGTTTCAAAAATTTTGTTCAAGCAGGATAATGCCTCTTGTTCGTATGTGAAAACATTATAGGGCTCGGCGACCGACCTGCAGGCAATAAAATGATGTTGAGCTGCGTCCAACTCTTCTTTCGAAGGCCGAGCCACACCGATATTAAGTTCGGAATAAAACTGCCGAGAGTCGCACGAAACAATCTCTGTGCCATACTCTTTAGCCAATTCTATGGCACGAGTGGTTTTCCCTGAGGCTGTGGGACCGACTACTACAACCAGTTTCTTCATTTAGGTGGGTTCTATAAATTGATTTCTTGGGATTTTGAGTTGGTTTTGGAACAGATTGCTGAGCGGAACGAGGGAGTGTAGCGGGCTACATGACCGAGTGACAAACAGCAAGATGACCAAAAACGGCCAAAATCACAGA
>JAZUIV010000070.1:0-59207 GCA_045642485.1 Bacteroidales bacterium
TTACCGAACAGATACTCCCACTCATAAACGTTCAACGTACGCCAAACAGATGATTCACCTCCGAATGCATAGCCCCAATCTTCAGTCTTGCTGAATTGTTCACAATCATTATCAGGATTATCATAGCCTTTCACATAGAAACTAGGTGAATACAGGCCTTTTGACCAATCCCCATATCCCCACGAGAACAGGTCTGACTCGCCGTCATCTTTAGATATTGGTCTTTCTGTTTTAGTATCCCAAGTAAAAGTAGAGTTGAGCGAGTTGCAGGCGTACTGCTCGTCATAAAAATTCCAATTCCAATTTCCACTATCATCCTTCTTCACATACAGATTGCCCGGAGAGAAGCGGACCTTCTTGGTGGCGCTGACGCTGAACACGCCCGAAAGAGGGCCGGAGGAAGTATCATCCTTGACAGTAACTTTGCAGGTTGCGGTCTCTCCACCATCCTCGGTGGTGACGGTGACGGTGACGGTGTCGGTTCCAGCAGCTTTGGCTGTAATCTTTCCCGTATTGTCCACGGCGACTTTCGTGGTGTCGCTGCTGCTCCAGGTCACTTTCTTGTTGGTTGCGTTGCCAGGAGCGATGGTGGCTTTGAGCCTGAGAGAGTCACCCACTTTCAATTCGGCGGAAGTTGTGTCAAGGCTGACGCCTGTAACTGCAACAAACTCGTCTTTAGTGACATAGTCAATGGCATATTTTGAGAAATGCTTGACCTTGAAAGACAGATTTCCGTTTTCTATTTTTTCGCTGCCCGGTACGACACCGCCCTCAATGGGATTTCCCTCATTGTCGACAAGAGTCACGCTGTTGACGTAAACCACGTTCTCACCGAGAGGAATCCCTAAAATAACTTCAGCGTCCTCTCCAGCATTATTTTTATTGAAGACTTCTGTTTCAGTGCCACTTTCATCAATAGTCTTCATCGTGATTTCAATGACCTTATCAGCACCTATTGAAGAAAGTCTGGTGGTTACGTCCTCAACCTTGAAAAAGATGCTTTCCGCGCCACCGGCGTTTTCAATAATCTTGCTCGTAGCCTCCTTGTTAAAGCTGACAGTTCCGATACCACCCGCTTTGATGGTTGTCGGTTTTGACGCATCAAAGCCATCGGCAACGGGGATATTTCCCTGAATGAGACCCTGAGACTCCGGATCGGCTTCGATGGTCACCGTCATACCATTTTCTTCCGCTTTAGTTTTTACATTCGATGCGAATTCTACAGGATAGAACTTCGTGGTGATGTCTGAGAGACCAGCTTTGACATTGACCGCAATTGTGAGCGCAGAGTCTGTTGGTACAGGCAGTTCGGATGAGATATTTGCCATGGCTGTAATAGTGCCCTTGGCAGAATCCTCCACCTCGAAGGCACTCAAAGAAACGGTACCCACATTGACCGCCTTGGTCTGGGCTTTGACCTTATTGACCAAAACTTTGAAATTTTCTTTTTTGAGAGTGTTGACAACCTTGGCAGGTTCCACGATAATGTCAAGATACAGAATGCCGTCCTTCGCCTTCACGCTACCATCGCTGTAGGCGGGGACGATTGTCACGGACTGAATCATTCCTTCGAGTTTGTCCACTCTGTCGGTGAGGTCTGCGACTGATGTCTCAAGCTTTCCGACCCTCGTGGCAAGCGATTCTATCTTGCCGTTGACATCGGAAATCTGTTCCTGAAGGGCCTTGGTCAGCTTGCCTTCACTGGTCTTGATGGCCGTGTCGATGGCGGCTCTGTACTCGGCTCTGATGGCTGCCTTGGCTGTATCAACTGCGGCCGCCAATACCGTCAGTTCGGCTGCAATGCTGTCCGCCTTGGCATCGGTAATCTTGCCTGCCGCCTTGGCGGAGTCAATGTCGGCCTGCATCAGCTCAAGTGCGGCATCCATCTCGGCGGCGGTGTAGTAGCCTTCGAACTGCTTGTTCACCCATTTCGTCAGAGAGTCGGCGGTGGCCTTGATGTCCTTCGAGAGTTTCGCATCGAGGGCTCCGATTCTCGCGTCTATCTTCGCGATGGTGTCGCAGGTGGCCTCATACTGCGCCAATGTGGAGAAGGTAGCCTCTACCCACTCCTTCTCGGCATAGTTCGGAAGGACGGCATCCACATAGTCCTCAAGATTGAGAATCCTGTCCTTGAGCGCCCTGTCAGCCTCTTCCAGATTGAAGATGTCTACGCTGTGGTCTGAGGCGGACTGTTTCAGGGAACTGATGTCGCTCCTTATCTGACCGAGGTCGGATATGCTGGAGGTTATGCCTGAAATCTGGCTGTTGATTGAAGCAATCTGCTCGTTCTCGATGCCGCTCACCTCCTTCTCAAGATTGTCAAGCCGCTCGTTGATTTTCGAGCAGGAGCCCAGCAGCCCTACCGTCAGGGCCACAAGGGCAATCATTGATAGTGTTCTTTTCATATATCTGTTGTTTTGTATTATTACCTAACTCGCTGATATATACGAAATTACCCCCCCCTACAGGGAGGGTAATCCGCAAATCAAGGCATCTGCCTCAAAGGTACACATTTATTCTTTATTTGCAAGTCTCTTGTAAGTATTCAACCTCCATTGTGCAAATTCCTGTGTCTTTTCGAAGAGTTCGGCGGCATTTTCCGGGAACGACTTGGCCAGGGAAGCGTAACGGACCTCACCCTTGAGGAAATCCTGGAACTTGCTCCAGTCGGGCTCCTTGCTGTCGAGGATGAACGGATTCTTGCCCTCGGCCTCCAAAGCAGGGTTGTAACGGTAGAGATGCCAGTATCCGCACTCGACGGCACGCTTCTCTTCAAGCTGGCTGTGGCCCATTCCGGCCTTCAGTCCGTGGTTGATACAGGGAGCGTATGCGATGATAAGCGAAGGTCCGTCGTATGCCTCGGCCTCCTTGAGCGCGGTCAGCGTCTGTGCTTGTGAAGCGCCCATAGCAATCTGTGCGACATACACATAGCCATAGCTGATTGCCATCATTCCGAGGTCTTTCTTGCGGACCCTCTTGCCTGAAGTGGCGAATTTAGCGACAGCGCCTGCGGGGGTACTCTTGGATGACTGTCCGCCGGTGTTGGAATAAACTTCGGTATCCAGTACAAGAATATTGACATTCTCGCCCGTTGCAAGGACGTGGTCAACTCCGCCGTATCCGATGTCATAGCCCCATCCGTCGCCACCGAATATCCACTGGCTGCGGGCGGGAATGAAATTCTTCAACTCGAGAAGTTGTTTGCAGATGTCACAGCCGCACTCTTCCATAAGAGGAACAAGAGCATCGCACACCTCGCGGGTGACGGGGCCGCTGCCGCGGTTCGCCAGCCATTTCTCGAAGAGGGCCTTCATTTCGGAAGAGCAGCAGTTGCACTCAAGACCTTTAATCATAAGGGCGGCGACTGTCTCGCGGACACGCTCGGAACCCACTCGAAGGCCAAGACCGAATTCGGCGTTGTCCTCGAAGAGAGAGTTCTGCCAGGCGGGGCCGTGGCCCTGAGCATTCTTGCAGTAAGGTGATGACGGGAATGCGGCGCTGTAGATTGAAGAGCATCCAGTTGCGTTGGCAACCATCATCCTTTCACCGAAGAGTTGTGTAATGGTCTTGATGTAAGGTGTCTCGCCGCAACCTGCGCAGGCTCCGGAGAATTCGAAGAGAGGCTGGGCAAATCCCAGATTCTTGACGTTCTGTGCCTTGGGGGCGACGGTATCCTTATAACCGACATTGGAGTGCAGGTAATCGTAGTTGGCCTGCTCCTTCTCCTGGGATTCGTAAGAGACCATTGAAAGAGCCTTTGCGCCCTTCATACCGGGACAGATGTCCTCGCAGTTGCCGCAGCCCGTACAGTCGGCAGGAGAGACCTGCATTACAAATCTGTACTCCTTGAAAGCGGCATTGCCCTGAGCAGACTTGATATCGGCAGGGGCCTTCGCGGCCTCATCGGCGGTAAGAAGGAACGGGCGTATCGCAGCGTGAGGGCACACGAAAACGCATTGGTTGCACTGGATGCAGTTTGCGGGATTCCACTCGGGAACGGTAACGGCGATTGCCCGTTTTTCGTAGGCGGCGGTCCCGGCAGGAATTGTACCATCTACCATATCACCGGCGAAAGTACTGACAGGCAGGTCATTGCCATTCTGCGAAGTCACGATGTCGGCTACGTTGCGGATAAATTCGGGAGCCAGACGGTTGTAGTTGGCATTGACGAACTTGCCGGTTGCATTCTTCCATTCTGCGGGAATTTCAACCTCGACGTAATCGCCTCCGCGGTCAACTGCGGCATAGTTCATCTTGACGACGTTCTCACCCTTCTTTCCATATGACTTGTCGATTGCCTTCTTCATATAGGTGACGGCCTCCTCATAGGGGATGATGCCTGTAATCTTGAAGAATGCAGACTGCAGAATCGTATTGGTACGACCGCCCAGACCGATTTCAGCGGCAATCTTGGTGGCGTTGATCAGATAGAGTCTTATCTTCTTCTCGACAATGGTCTTCTTCACGAAGTCAGGGATTCTCTTGAAAGTCTCTTCAGTATCCCACAGACTGTTCAGCAGAAGCGAGCCTCCCTCCTTGATACCCTTGAGCACGTCATATTTATATAGGTATGACGGCACGTGGCAGGCCACGAAGTCGGGAGTGGAGACAAGATATGGAGCCGCGATGGGCTTGTTGCCGAAACGGAGGTGCGAGCAGGTGTATCCGCCGGACTTTTTGGAGTCATAGTCGAAATATCCCTGGCAGTATTTCGGGGTATGGTCGCCTATAATCTTGATGGTGTTCTTGTTGGCGCCGACTGTACCGTCACTTCCAAGACCGAAGAACTTGCACTCGTAGGTACCTTCCTTGACGATGGAAATCTCCTCCTTCTGGGGAAGGGACTTGAAGGTGACGTCGTCCACGATACCGATTGTGAAGCCGTTCTTGGGCTCCTTGAGTTCAAGATTGTCGAACACGGCGATTATCTGCGCGGGGCTGGTGTCCTTTGAAGAAAGACCGTAACGGCCACCAACCACCATCGGAGCGGAAGCGCCCATATCGGCCACAACGCTCTTGATATCCATAAAGAGAGGCTCTCCGATTGCTCCGGGCTCCTTGGTGCGGTCAAGCACTGCGATTCTCTCCACACTCTTGGGAAGAACCCTGAGGAAATATTTGGTCGAGAACGGACGATAGAGACGGACTGTCACAAGGCCGAGGTCCTTTCTGCCGTTTGCGGCCAGATAGTCTATGGTCTCCTTGATGGTCTCGCAGACGGAACCCATAGCCACAATCACGTTTTTTGCATCCTTGGCACCGTAATAATCGAAAGGAAGATAGTGGCGACCGGTGATTTCTCCGACCTCACCCATATATCTTGCAACGATGTCGGGAACGGCATCATAATAGAGGTTGCAGGCCTCACGTGCCTGGAAATAGACGTCAGGATTCTGGTTGGTGCCGCGGGTTACGGGATTCTCCGGGTTGAGAGCCTTCTGGCGGAAAGCGGCCAGAGCCTTGTCGCTCAGCAGAGGACGGAGGTCTTCCGCCTCAAGAACTTCGATTTTCTGAATTTCGTGTGATGTGCGGAATCCGTCGAAGAAGTGGACAAAAGGAACGCTGGACTTGATTGTTGCAAGATGAGCCACAGCGGCAAGGTCCATCGCCTCCTGGACGGAAGCGGAGGCGAGCATTGCGAAGCCCGTCTGACGGACGCTCATAACATCCTGATGATCACCGAAAATGGAGAGGGCCTGTGATGCCAGGGTACGTGCAGAAACGTGGAACACCGCGGGAAGAAGTTCTCCGGAGATTTTGTACATATTGGGAATCATCAGGAGAAGGCCCTGGGAAGCGGTGAAGGTTGTGGTAAGGCTTCCTGCCTGCAGAGAGCCGTGAACCGCACCGGCGGCACCGGCCTCGCTTTGCATCTCGGTGACCTTGACGACCTCTCCGAACATATTTTTCTTTCCGAAAGCAGCCCACTCGTCGACAAGTTCCGCCATAGTCGATGAAGGGGTTATAGGATAGATGGCCGCGTGCTCACTGAACAGATACGCCACGTGAGCCGCGGCGAAATTGCCATCGCAAGTGATGAATTTTTTCTCTTTTGCCATAGTGTTATATTTATGTCTATTGTTCTTATATTTCAACCCAAGCAGAGCCGCTGGCGCTGCTCTTTACACAAGCTTCAATGAATCTGACCCCGCGAAGGCCGTCTTCCGCCACAGGAAAATCCAGAGCCCACTCACCGTCATTGGCAATGCCGTTCACCTTGTTGAGCAGCGCACCCGTGAATGTCCTGTATATGTTGGCGAAAGCCATTGTCAGCCCCTCCGGGTGCCCGCAGGGAATCCTGTTGAGAGCCAGAGCGTGACCGGTGGAATGGGCGCCTCTGGTAAGAATCTGCGTGGGCTGCCCCTTCAGCGTCAGCTTCAGAAAATCGGGGTGCTCCTGCTCCCACTCGATTGCGCCCTTCGTACCGAAAACTCTTATCTTCAGGCCATTATAATATCCTATCGCAACCTGGCAGCAGGAGAACGTGCCGTGGGCTCCGTTGTCGAACTCCACGAGCATATTCGCGCTGAGGTCCAGTTTGCGCCCGAATTTGTCCAGAACTGCCGACAGCCTCTTCACCTGAAGTCCGGTAATGTATCTGACGGTCTCCTCGATATGGGTTCCTATGTCACCCACGCAGTTGGAGATTCCGCTGAAACGGGGGTCCATCCTCCATACTGCGAGATTCTGCTGCTCCGCCTCCGGAGATTTGTCCAGCTGCCCTGCGAGCCAGTCCTGAAGATATTCCGCCTTGACGTCGATCACCTCCCCTATCACTCCTTCACCGACAAGCTGTCTGGCCTGCTTCACCATATTGTAGCCGGTATAGGTGTATGTCACACAGAAGAAGAGACCTTTTTCCCTTGCAAGGGCGCATAGTTCCTCTCCCTGAGCGGAAGTAAAGCAGAGAGGCTTCTCGCAGACCACGTTTATCCCCTTCTCAAGGAAGGCCTTGGCAATGTCATAATGGGTGGAATTGGGGGTACAGATGACCACGAAATCAATCCGGCCTTCATTCTTCGAGCCTTCCGCTTCGGCCATCGCCCTGTAATCGGAATAAATCCTGTCCCCCGCCAGAGAGTAATGCTCCCCGCACTCGACGTTGGCCGCCGGATTGGAAGAACTGAAACACCCGGCGACAAGCTGCGCCTGTTCGTCAATCGCTATGGCCTTGCGGTGAACTCCTCCTATGAAGGCGTTCAAAGTTCCGCCGACCTGTCCGTAATATAGTCTTGTACGTTTCATACTTCTCAGTTTTTGATTGCATCATCGAATTTGATGGCGGACGAGGGGAAATCTATCTTTCTGACAAACTCGCAGGCCTCCGCGGCACCGTATTCCCTGTCCATTCCGGAATCCTCCCATTCAACGGAGAGAGGCCCGTCATAGCCGTATTTGTTGAGCACTCTGATGATTTCCTCGAAATTCACGTCACCGTGACCCAGAGAGCGGAAATTCCAGCCTCTGTGCAGGTCTCCGAATTCAAGATGCGAACCCAGGATGCCGTTGCGGCCGTTGAGAGTCACCGCACAGTCCTTCATATGGACGTGGTAAACCCTGTCGATGAAATCCTCAAGGAAGATATGGGGGACGACTCCCTGCCACTGGAGGTGGCTCGGATCGAAGTTCAGACCGAATTCGGGACGGTCTGCGAACTTTTCCAGAAGTCTCTTGGTCGAGTAGTAGTCATATGCTATCTCCGCAGGATGCACTTCCAAAGCGTATTTGACTCCGTTCTCACGGAATACATCCAGAATCGGACACCATAAATCGTAGATTTCCCGGTAGCCCTTCTCAACCATCTCCTCAGTAGTCTGGGGGAATGAATAGAAATATTTCCAGATTGTGGAGCCGACGAACCCGGTTACACAGTATGCACCGAGCTTGCGGGCGGCTATCGCGCTGGCTTTCATAGTCTCCACTGCCCAGGCACGGATTCCGTCGGGATTTCCGGCAAGGGATGCGGGAGCGAAGTTGTCAAGCCTGGGATCGTTGTAATCTCCGACACATTGGCTGGGCACGTGAGAGCAGAGCGCTCTGACAACCATCCCGTGTCTGTCGAGGATTGACTTTATCGAACGGACGTAATCATCGTCCTTTGCGGCCCTTATGGGGTCAAGATGCTGCCCCCAGATTGCAAGTTCTATCCCGTCGTAGCCCATGGATGCGGCCTTTGAACACAGCGTGTCCAAATCCATATCCGCCCACTGGCAGCTCATAAGTGTAATTTGTCTGGACATATTGAATGGAAATAAGATGTTCCAACAAATATAACGATTTTTTTTCACAAGTCGGCTTCTCTCAAGCAAACAATTCGTGCAATACGTCGAGAGAACGGACATTCAATGTCACGCCGAGATGATAAGAGAGATATTTGACCATTTTGCCTGAGAAAGAACGCCTCATCGAGCCGTTCAGGGGCAGTGCCATCACCTCCTCGAAAGGACGGGAGACGATTGCGCGGAGCAGAGCCGCCTCCTGAGGTGTGAATATATCCTCCGGTTCCGGACTTTCCGACGGCCTGAAACCCATTCTCTCACAATAGCGGACAATGAACCAGAGATGGAAATTGGCCACTCCGGCCTCTGCGGAATCAAGCTTCCCGATGGCGGAGCAGAGCCATTCGAAAAGTTCTCCGTCAGAAGATCCTGCAGTCAGGCTGCGGTAGAGAAGTTCGCCGATGAACAGAGCCACGGAACTTTTTAGTATATCGCTTCTTATGTTGATCAGAGGACAGACCGGCTCCCACTCCCTGAGATATCTGAGACCGCTTTCCGGCTTCCCGGAAGATATCACCTCCAGGACATTCAGACAATGGAATTCCGAAATGGCCCGGCCTCCCTGCCTCCGGCCGGCTCCGCGAAGGATAAAGCCCTGCCTCCCGAGCCCGGAATCTATGGCGTGGATTATCAGGCTGTGATCGGAATACTTGGTCTGATGAAGGACTATTATGCGTGATGATTCTGCAGATGGCATGCCAATTTCCTCATTGCAGCCCCCCTGTGGGAGATGGCATTCTTCTGTTCGGGAGTAATTTCAGCCATAGTGATGTCGAACCCCTCAGGGATGAAGATTTTGTCATATCCGAAACCTCTCACCCCCTCACTTTCGTCCGGGGAGATATGACCCTCGCAGGTTCCCTCGAATTCGGTCACCACACCGTTCTCCACAAGTGTTATCACACATTTGAAGCGGGCAGTCCTTTTTTCGTACGGGACTCCCTGCAACTCTTTCAGCAGTTTTGCTCTGTTCTTCTCCGGGCTTTTTTCATCCCCCGCATATCGCGCCGAGCGCACTCCGGGAGCTCCGTTCAGGAAATCCACTTCCAGCCCCGTATCGTCCGAAAAGCAATTCTTTCCGAATTTTTCCCACACGAAAAGCGCTTTCTGAATGGAATTTTCCCTTATTGTGGGGTGAGTTTCGGGAATATCCCCTTCGTATCCGAGAGAAGATGGAGTGACGATTTCAAAGTCATCCCCAAGAATTGCACGGGCTTCCTCCGCCTTGTGCTGATTGTTTGTTGCGAATATAATTTCCATACGGCAAAGGTAGGAAGATAAATATTTGTTGCAATGAAAAAAATATGTATATTTGCAGCCCCTTGAAATGCAAGGAGTCGCAACTAAACTAAGTATTAACCTAAAAATCAACAAAGTGGAAACTTTAAGTTACAAGACAATCTCAGTCAATAAAGCCACTGCGGACAAGCAGTGGGTGATTATTGACGCCAAGGATCAGGTTCTTGGTCGTCTGGCTTCAAGAGTTGCCCTTATCCTCCGCGGCAAGAACAAGCCGACTTTCACCCCCAACGCAGATTGTGGTGACAACGTCATCATCATCAACGCAGAACAGGTGAAGCTCACAGGCAACAAGCTGACGGATAAGGTATATACCCGCCACACCGGCTATCCGGGAGGTCAGCGCACCACCACTCCTGAAAAACTTTTGGCCAAAAAGCCGACCGCAGTAGTGCAGAATGCCATCAAAGGCATGCTTCCCAAGAACCGTCTCGGTTCAATGCTGTTCAACAACCTTTATGTCTATGCAGGCGAGCAGCACCCGCACGAAGCGCAGAAACCCAGAAAAATTAACCTTAACGAAATTTAAGTCGCAGCATGGAAGTAATTAACGCCCTTGGAAGACGTAAATCAGCAGTTGCCCGCGTTTACCTCAGCACTGGAAAAGGCAGCATTACAATCAACGGCCGCACTCTGGATGAATATTTCAAGGAAGACACCCTGAAATATATCGTCAATCAGCCCTTGAACATCACCGAGACTGTCGCAAATTTTGACATCAAGATCAACGTTGACGGCGGCGGTATCAAAGGTCAGGCGGAAGCCATCCGTCTGGGTATCGCACGTGCACTCTGCAAAGTTGATGCGGAAAGCTACCGTCCGGTTCTCAAGTCAAACGGCTTTCTCACCCGTGATGCCCGTGAGGTTGAGCGTAAGAAACCCGGTCAGCCCGGCGCACGCAGACGCTTCCAGTTCAGCAAACGTTAATGTTTGCCTGATTTTTATGCACAGTCCGAATTCAAAATTTCCGGATCCTGAAAAGGCTGCCTGAAATTTGTTCGGCTGCGGAAAACCGGTGGGACCGGAATGATTTCCGCTGCTCCCGGTTGAAGTAAAGAGAATTGAAAAACAAAAAGAAAACAAAATGTCAAGAACAAATTTCCAAGACTTACTCGATGCAGGTGTTCACTTCGGTCACCTGAAGAGAAAATGGAATCCCAAAATGGCTCCCTACATCTTTATGGAGAAGAACGGGATTCACATCATTGACCTGCACAAAACTGTCGTAAAGATAGACGAAGCCGCCGCTGTAATGAAACAGCTTGCATATTCAGGCCGCAAGATCCTGTTTGTAGCCACGAAGAAACAGGCTAAGGACATCGTTGCACAGTGCGCTCAGAGCGTAAACATGCCGTACGTCACCGAACGCTGGGCCGGCGGTATGCTCACCAATTTCCCTACAATCCGCAAGGCCGTCAAGAAGATGAACACCATCGACAAGATGATTACTGACGGCACATTCGAAACCCTGGCAAAGAGAGAGCGTCTCCAGATTTCCCGCCAGAGAGCCAAACTCGAGAAGAACCTCGGCTCAATCGCAGACCTCAACCGCCTTCCTTCAGCGATTTTCATCGTTGACGTACAGAAGGAGATGAACGCCGTCCGCGAGGCAAACCGCCTGAACATTCCGGTTATCGCAATGGTAGATACTTGTTGCGACCCCACCACCATCGATTACGTGATTCCGGCCAATGACGATGCGGCAAAGAGCATCCAGATAGTTACCGAAACTCTCTGCAAAGCTATAAACGAAGGCCTTGAAGACCGTCGTCTCGAGAAAGAGAAAGAGAAGGAAATCGAAGAGGACAAAGAAGAGAGCGCAGCTCCCGCAAGAAAGATGCGTCCTCGTAAGAATGTTGCGGAAAAGGTCTCTGACGAGGCTGAAGCCCCTGCAAAAGAAACGGAAGAATAACGTTATACTCTGAAACACTATGGAAATTAAAGCAGCTGATGTCGCAAAATTGCGCAAAATGACCGGTGCGGGAATGATGGATTGCAAGAAGGCTCTCGTAGAGGCTGAAGGCGATTTCGCCCGCGCACAGGAGATCATCCGCGAAAAAGGTAAACTGGTCGCAGCCAAACGCGCTGACCGTGAAACTACGGAAGGTGCCGTCAAAGCCCGCGTCGAAGGTGGCAAAGCCATCATCGTATGCCTTGGTTGTGAAACCGATTTCGTTTCCCAGAATTCAGAGTTCCAGGCTTTGGCAAACGCCATTGCCGATTCAGCCATCAAGAACTTCCCCGCTGACGTCGAGGCTCTCAAGGCCTGCACCATTGAGGGTGGCGAAACCGTTGAGGACGCCATCTCACAGCAGACAGGAAAGAGTGGCGAGAAACATTCACTCGCATTCTACGGCAGACTCGATGCCCCCTACATTGCACAGTATGTTCACGCCATCAACGGCAAGCTCGGCGCCATCGTGGCTTTCAACAAAGCCGTTCCCGAAGAACTGGGCAAAGGTATTGCAATGCAGGTCGTATCAATGAACCCTGTTTCCGTTTCAGCAGCCGACTGCCCTGCAGACGTTGTCGAGAAGGAGCGCCAGGTAGCCATCGAGAAGACCAAGGAGGAACAGATTCAGAAAGCAGTCGATTCCGCTCTCAAGAAAGCAGGCATCAACCCCGCTCACTGCGACAGCGAAGACCATATCGAATCCAACACAGCCAAAGGCTGGCTGACCCCCGAACAGGCTCAGCAGGCTCGCGAGATTAAAGTGAAAGTTGCCGCAGAAAAAGCCGCCAATCTTCCTGAACAGATGATTCAGAACATCGCAAACGGCCGTGTTCAGAAATTCTTCAAGGAGTGCACCCTCGAGGAGCAGGAGTATCAGATGGGTGACGGCAAGGTTTCCGTAAAGGATGCCATCGCCGCCATTGACAAAGAAGCCAAGGTAGTGGCTTTCCATAGATTCTCCCTTACAGACGACTAAACTATACTACTAACCAAACCAAAACCAATACTATGGAAGATATCGCTTCAAAAGTCAAGCAAATTATTGTTTATAAGCTTGGCGCTGATGAAAGTGAGGTGACTCCCACCGCAAGTTTTGTCAACGATCTTGGTGCGGATTCTCTTGATACCGTAGAACTCATAATGGAGTTCGAGAAGGAATTCGACGTTAAGATTCCCGACGAGGAGGCCGAGAAGATTTCCACCGTTCAGGATGCAATCGATTTCATTACCGCACAGAAGCAGTAACGGAACAACCGTATGATGAAGAAAAGAGTTGTCGTCACAGGCATAGGAACCATCAACCCGTTGGGAAACAACGTAGCCGAGTATTTCAAGAATCTTGATGCCGGCAAAAGTGGCGCGTGCCCCATCACAAGGTTTGACGCAACTCTTTTCAAGACGCGGTTCGCCTGCGAAATCCCCGACTACAATCCTGACAATTTCCAGAATGCAATTGACCGCAAGGAGGCGAGAAAGACAGACCTTTACGCCCAATTTGCGCTGATAGCGGCCCACGAGGCGATTCTGGACAGCAAACTTGACCTTGACTCAATCGATCTGTCAAGAGCGGGTGTAGTGGTAGGTTCAGGAGTAGGCGGCTTAAGTACTTTCGAGGATGAGATGATGGGCTATACCGATGGTGATGAACCTCGATATAGTCCATTTCTCATTCCTAAATTCATCTGCAATATGGCTTCCGGCCATATTGCGATAAAATATGGATTCAAGGGGCCGAACTTCGGTGTATCTTCTGCCTGCGCAACTTCCACTCACGCCATAACCACAGCCTGCAGTCAGATCCGCTGCGGCCGTGCCGACATTATGATTTCCGGAGGCAGTGAGGCGCCCATCGCCCGTTCCGGAGTCGGCGGATTCAACGCTGCAAGAGCCATCAGCACCCGTAATGACGATTACAAGACCGCATCCAGACCGTTTGACAAATTCCGCGACGGTTTTGTAATTGGAGAAGGCGCAGCCATCCTCATACTTGAGGAATATGAACACGCTCTTCGCCGTGGAGCCACGATATATGCCGAGGTTGCTGGCGAAGGTATGACTTGCGACGCTCATCACATCACCGCCCCGCTGGAGGACGGCAGTATGGCGGCTGAAGCCATGTCGCTTGCCCTGAAGGAAGCGGGCCTGACCATTGCTGACGTCGATTACATCAACGCGCACGGCACTTCCACCCCCCTGGGTGACATCGCCGAACTCAACGCCATCAAATCCCTGTTCGGAGAGAAATCCTACAAACTGAACATCAGTTCCACAAAATCAATGACAGGGCACCTTCTCGGTGCGGCCGGGGCGGCGGAAGCTCTTGCCTGCATCCACGCAATCAGAGACGGAGTGATACCGCCCACCATCAATTTCACCACAGAAGACGAAAAGATTGACTACAAGTTGAATCTTACCCTGAACGACCCTCAGCGCCGTATCGTGGACGTTGCGTTGAGCAACAATTTCGGCTTCGGAGGGCAGAATGCGTCCCTGCTCCTCAGAAGAGTCACAAAGTGAAAAGAGTCACATTCATAGCATTTTCCATAATCCTGCTGTCACTTCCCTTCCCTGCAATTTCCCAGATCAAGCTTGACAGCCTGGACCTTCTCAACTATTCCGTCGCCGGCGGCGACACCACCTTTTTCGACGAGATTCCACCCGCAACGATTCATCCCCGGCAGACGATGAGCAGAAAAAACTGGGTGGCCTACTACAAAAGAGTACACAACTTCAGCAAAGCATATCCATATGCACTGGTCGTCAGCCGTATCATAAAGGAGACGGACAGTCTCTTCATCGCGGAGGGGTTCACAGGACGGCAGAAGGAGAAATATCTCCAGAAGATGAAAAAAGAAGTTCTCCACGACTTCGATCCGGTTCTGAGAAAACTCACCCTGAAACAGGGGCTTATGATGATACGACTGATTGACAGAGAGGTCGGGATGACACCATATTACATCATCAAAAATTATTTCAACAGTGCCACGGCAGGCTTCTGGCAGGGTATTGCAAAACTCTTCAAGGGAAATCTGAAACAGCCTTACGACAAATTCAATGAGGACAAGGACCTGGAGGAACTTGTAGGCTATTGGGAAAGAGGTGAATTCGATGACCTCTATATGCTGGTGTTCGGCAAACCGCGCCCGGAGATATTCATCCCGGATAGATTCAGATAATCCTGACCTTCCCTCCAATCACCGAGGATATGGATGAAGGAACCGCTGTCCATTCTCTTTGAGACACGTTTGTGAAAGTGGCCGAAGATGAAATGATCTATATGGTATTCTTTCTCAAGCCTTTCTGAGAAATTCAGTATGTCGGATCCTTCAAGTTCAAAGACGTAGCCGGAACTGCCCTTTCTGCTCCTTGCGGACCACCAGTGTCCGAACTTATTTATCCAAAGCCGGGGGAGCCCCCTCAAAATACGGATAAGCAAGGGATTGCGGAAAAGATAAAATATGATTCCCGCCCCGGCAGACGTACATCCCAGCACGTCTCCGTGTCCCATACAGATGGAAAGTCCGTTCAGATTCTCAATCCGGTAAGGCTCCTCAACCACCTCAACACCAAGTTCCCGCTCAAAATAATCCAGAGTCCAGTAGTCGTGGTTGCCCTTGAAGAAGTGAACACGGCATCCGGCCCCGGAAAGAATTTTCAGTTCGGAGAGAACCTCATCATAACCTGAAGGAATCTCGTCACGGTACTCAACCCAGAAATCGAATATGTCCCCCAGAAGATAGAGACCGTCGGCGCGGCCGCGGATTTCCCTGAGGAACTGCACGAAAGAATCCTTCCTGCGGCCCGCCGTGCCATCGGAAAGCCCCAGATGAACGTCACTGACGAAATAGTAATTCATCTCAAGATGCAAGTGCAGAAACCACGCAGGCAAGACCCACAAGAGCGCAGTAAATGGCAAACCAGTGCAGTTTGGCCCTCTTCACTATGGAAATCATAAACTTGCAGGCAAAAAGTCCGGAGACAAATGCGGAGACAAATCCCGCCACAAGGGGCAGGACACCGGTGGAACTTACAGCGAATTCTCCGCCTACCAGCTCCAGGAAAGCCTCACCCAAAATGGGAACCAACACCATAAGGAAGGAGAACTGGGCTACCTGATCGCGTTTGACACCGCAAATCAGACCGGTGGCGATGGTCGAACCGCTGCGGGACAGCCCGGGTATCACTGCAACGGCCTGTGCCAGGCCAATAATGAAAGCCGATTTGTATGACAGGGGCTTCGTCTGTTTTCCCGGATTCCTGCCGGAGAAGAAGAGAAGGGCCGCCGTGACAAGGAGAGCCGCGCCCACCACTGCCAGTCCGCTTCCGAACAGGGCCTCCACGTAATCCTTGAAAAACACTCCCACCACGAAAACGGGTATCATCGAGACAACTATCATCAGGATATAACGCGTCTGGTCATTATATCTGAATTTGAACAGACCCTGGAGAAGGTCGACAATCTCCTTGCGGAAAACTATGATGGTCGCGCACACGGTGGCCGCGTGGGCTACAACCTCGAAACAGAGGTCTTCAGTCTCAATGCCGAAAAGAGCTTTGGCAATAGTAAGATGGCCGCTGCTGCTGACAGGAAGGAACTCCGTCAAACCCTGCAGGAGTCCCAGAATAATTGCTTCAATCGCGCTCATCACTATCCTCCCGGGGCTTTCTCATTATTGCGATTATGATTATGACAATCCCCAGAACGACAAGAAGCGGGGAGATGGCCATCCTTTGGAAGTTGAACATTGCAGGGTTGAAAGTATCAAGGGATTCCGAACCCCCTCCCATAAGGAGGATATATCCGGAAACCATCACAGCAAGCCCCACGATTATAAGTCTGACGCTTTTTTTCGGAAGTGAAAAACCATTCATATCTCTCTGTGTTTTATCTTTATCTAGTAATAAAGTTCATCTCTTGACATATAGGCCACTTTTCTGACCACCAGAAATGTGGAAACCACGCAAATCAGGACCCCGGCAAGGACAGTGAACATAAGCACGGAGGATGTTGTTCCCGTGTCAAACATCGAAGAGAGAATCTCTGATTTGGCGCGCAGCCTGCTCATTGCCACCATCATCACAACCACTGAAATCAGCCCGGCAACCAGCCCCTGAAGCACTGCACGGAGCAGGAAAGGCCGGAGTATGAAAGAGTTCTTCGCTCCTACAAGACGCATCGTGTGGATGGTGAACCTGCGGGTATGGATGTTCAGCCGGACTGTGTTGCTTATCAGTGCGAACGAAATGGCAAGCAGCAGGACTGCCACCAGGGCAACGGCGGCGGATAGTTTCTCAAGATTCTCATTGACGGCTTCCACAAGATTCTCCTGATAGACCACATCCTCGACCAGAGGTTCCGAAAGTATCGACCTCTTGATGATATCGATGGAATCCTTCGTGACAACCCGTGCATCAAGCTTGAGCTCAAGGGAAATCGGAATCGGAGAAGTCTCAAACACATCGAGGAAATTCTCCCCGAGCAACTGCTTCATCTCGTTCGTGCCTTCTTCCTTGGAAACATATCTGCTCTCCTTCACGAACTCCTTCGCGACGAGTTTGTCTGACAGGGCCCTTGCCTCCTTCTCGGAGGTGGACTGCTTGAAAATCACGGAGAATAAGATATTTTCCTTGAAATGACTTTCAATGTTCCCTGCATTTGCCACAAAAACGGCCGCAGAGGCCAGCAGGACAAGCACCAGCGAAATGCTGATGACTGAAGTCGCGTAGGACTTTATCACCCTGCGGCGCATTATGTTTCTGTTGTTCTTTTCCATTACAGATTTCAAAAGCCAAAGATAGTCAAAAAAAAATATTACCTTTGTACGAATTTTGCCTAAAAACGACTTGAAATGGAAGAGACGAAAAAAATCCTCTATGTTTGTTCGGAGATATTCCCCTACCTGCCCGAATCAGACATCTCGAAAGCCGGAAGATACCTGCCCTCAGGAATACAGGAACTGGGGTGCGGAATTCGCGCCTTTATGCCCCGTTACGGGCTTGTCAACGAAAGGCGCAACCAGCTTCACGAAGTCATCCGTCTCTCCGGGATGAATCTGGTCATCGACGGTTCGGACCATCCCCTGGTCATAAAGGTATCTTCCATTGCGGCGGCGCGGATGCAGGTTTATTTCATTGACAATGAGGATTATTTCCACCGCAAGGCAATTGAGCGCGATTCTGAGGGCATTTTCTTCGCCGACAACGACGAGAGAGCGCTGTTCTTTGCCCACGGAGTCCTTGAGACCGTGAAAAGACTACGCTGGAAACCGGACATAGTCCATTGCCACGGATGGATATCGCATTTTGTCCCCGTGTTGCTGAAAAAACTCTATCGCAACGATCCCATCTTCGAAGATACGAAAGTGGTGGTGACCCTCTACAATGACAGTGTGGAAGAACAATTCAACCCTGCTCTCATCTCTAAACTGCAATCGTCCGGACTTTCGGGCAGCGACGTCGAAGTTGCAGGCAGTTGTGACGGAATCGGAGTGGCAAAACTTGCCGTCCGCTATTCGGACGGCGTAATTCTCGGGTCCGGTACTGTGGACGAAAACTTGAAATCTTTTCTTTCCGAGACGGGAGTTGCCGTCTCGCCCTATATGGAATTCAACACTTCAGACACGGAGACAGCCCGCAGGACAAATCAATTTTACGACGAACTATTAAAACAGGGAACCGAATTGAAATGAGAAGAATCTGGCATCTGCTGTGGATGACTGCCACCGCATTGCATGCAATGCAATCCTGCATCAACGTTGATCATACTCTCGGCTCGGGGTACGTACCGAGCAATCAGGACATATCCGTCGCCATAGGGGAAATTCCCCTGCCTGTGATGATGTCAATGGCTGACAGCATCCAGACAAATCTGGGACAGACGGCGATTTTCGGTGCCATCAACACCCCGATGTGCGGAAAATTCCAAGCTGAAGCGGCATTTTCAATCACTCCGACGTACGATTCCCTTGTCATAGGGGGGAATCCTGTTTTCAAGGAGATGGTCGCAATCCTTTCCATCGACAACACCCAGACCCTGACCTCCTCCGAGAAAATCATCCCTCAGAACATTCACGCCTACCAGTTGAACGTTCCGCTGGATTCCACAATGATCTTCAACAATTCCATCACTCCCGACAAATACGGTCCCTCCTCGATTCTGAAAGAGAACTCAATCTACACGGGAGGCGATGAAATCAAGCTCTATTTCAAGAAGGAATTCGCTGAACCGATTCTCCATATGTCCTTCCAGCAGTTGGACAGCGCCAAGCTGTTTATGGAGAATTTCTACGGCATCGTCATCAAAACGGATGACATTGAGGATTCCGACCTCGGAGGACGCCTCAACAGTATAAACCTGTCCTATTCTTACGTCACACTTACATATACCTCCACAAACAATGCAGGAGTCAGGCGTGACACCACAGTCGATTTCTCTCTCGGAGCCTACTACTCCGTCTGCCGCTATACCTCCAGTTCCGAATCCTATACGAAAGAGAATCCCGCAGATGCTTTATATTACGAAGGGTTATGCGGAGTCAAACCCCGGATCAGCGCTTCCGCCCTCAAGAGTACAATGAAGAACTGGGCGGATGAACACGGCATCGAGATGGACAGAATGCTCCTGACAAAGGCATCCGTCATCTTCCCGTTCGAATACTCTGGAGACGGAGAGAATTACATCGGCTACCCGTCCAACCTGTTCCCCTGCAAGCGCTCCCGCGATACTTCAGGACTGGTGACCTTTTCCCCGATAGAGGAAATCGCCGACGAATCGATGGACCACGGAGAAATCAATCTCTCCCTATTCGAGTACAAGTCCGATGCAAGTATGTATATCCAGAAAATTTTGCGCAAGGACGACAAAGACATCACGCCTCTGGACGATATCTGGATGATGGGGACCTGGTCCGACACATACGGCAGCTACATCGACTACCGGAACTACACTATGGGAGTCCTCAACGGTACCGGCACGCAACGGTGCCCGTATCTCAGGTTCACATACAGCATCCTGCTCGACTGATAATTTACAGGAAGTCCGTGAAGATAAGGAATATCGATCTGGGTCCTTCTCCCGTTGTCCTGGCTCCTATGGAGGATGTCACGGATGTGACTTTCCGCTATATATGCAAGGAATTCGGAGCGGATATGATGTACACGGAATTCATATCCAGCGACGGATTGATCCGCGATGCGGCCAAAACTCTGGCAAAGATGCGGATTTTCGATTATGAACGGCCCATCGGCATCCAGATTTACGGCCACATACCTGAAGCGATGGTGGAAGCGGCCGTACGGGCGCAGGAGTCAAATCCCGATTTCATAGACATCAATTTCGGATGCCCGGTCAACAAAATCGCCAGAAGAGGCGCCGGCAGCGGAATGATGCGATTCCCCGACAAGATGGTTGAAATTACCAGGAGCGTCGTGGATGCGGTCAAGTTGCCCGTGACAGTGAAAACAAGGCTCGGTTGGGATGATGACAGCAAAATCATAGTGGATCTCGCCGAACGTCTTCAGGATGCAGGAATCGAAGCCCTTACGATACACGGCCGCACCAGGGCCCAGATGTACAAGGGGCAGGCAGACTGGACCCTGATCGGTGCAGTGAAGTCCAATCCCAGAATGAGGATTCCGATTATCGGCAACGGTGACATCACAACCCCGCAGCAGGCCAAAGAAGCATTTGACCGCTACGGAGTGGATGCCGTGATGATAGGACGTGCCAGTTTCGGACATCCCTGGATATTCAGGGACGTCAAGCATTATCTTCAGACAGGGGAACTTCTTCCCCCGATGAGCGTGGCCGACAGAGTGGAACTGGCAAAGAAACATCTCGCCAAATCCCTGGAGATAAAAGGGGAAAAAGTGGGAATCCTGGAAATGCGCCGCCACTTGAGCTGTTATTTCAAAGGTCTTGACAATTTCAAGGAGACCAGGCTCAAGCTGGTGACATCCACTGACCCGGAAGAGTTATTCTCCCTTCTGGAACGGATAAAGGAGGTTTGGGGATGATCAGCAAATTCCTGCTCTTTCCATACTATCTGACCCTCAAGGTCAGGGATTCCCTCTACAGGAAAGGCAAAATCTCCACCGTTTCCTTCGATATTCCCATAATATCTATAGGCAACGTGACCGTTGGAGGCACCGGCAAGACTCCCGTTGTGGAAGCAATCCTGAAATTGCTCGGCGGGGAGTACCGTGTTGCCGTCATCTCACGCGGATACGGAAGAAAAACCAAAGGGTTCATCCTGGCGGATGCCGGTGATTCCGCAGAGAAAGTGGGTGACGAACCCCTCCAGATAAAAAGAAAATTCCCCGAAGTGACGGTCGCCGTTGACAAAGTCCGGGAAAGGGCGGTGAAGCGTCTGCTTGAACTGCCTGAGGACTCCCGTCCGCAGGTGATTGTCCTGGATGACGGCCTGCAGTACAGAAAACTCACCCGTACCCGGAATATTGTTCTTGTGGATTACAGCCGGCCTGTGTTCAGGGACAACCTGCTTCCCTTGGGACGGCTGAGAGACCTTCCTGAAAGGATAGATGAAGCAGAGGCCGTGATAGTAACCAAATGTCCGTTCATTCCGGACCGGGAAGAGAGAGAAAATGTCTGCAAGGCCAACCGCCTGGACTCCTCCCGGAAGATATTTTTCAGCAGAATCAAATATCTCAATCCTGTTCCGGTCTTCGAGGACTGCGCCGACAACCGGTATATCTACAGCAAGGAAATTTTCCTCTTTTCCGGGATTGCCGACGACACTTCGCTGATTCTCCACCTTACGGAAATCTACGACAGAATCTATCACAGGAAATTCTGTGACCATCACTATTTCAGCAAGTTCGACATTATGAGACTCAATGGTTTTGCAAAGAGTCACCCCAGAACGATTCTCCTCACCACGGAAAAGGATGCGCAGAGATTGCGAACTGTTGCCGGGCTGTCCGACAGTGTCAGGGAAAGGCTGTTCTACATACCCATTGAAATGGAATTCTTTTCGCCAGAGGAACAGATGGAGTTCTCCTCCCTGCTGAAATCATTCACAGACTCATCCCGCTCAGCCACCGGCGAAATGGCCTGATTTGCAGATTCTATTTTGTATTTGTAAAAATTAGTTGTATATTTGCAGCCCGCAAAAAATGCGAGTTTATATTTAACTAATTTATTTACACCAAATTAAGAACCAATGCCTGGTATTATTGGAAAAAAAATCGGAATGACTTCCGTTTTCAGTGCCGAGGGAAAGAATCTTCCATGCACTGTTATTGAGGCTGGTCCGTGTGTTGTTACGCAAATCCGTACAGTTGAAAAGGATGGTTACGCCGCTGTACAGCTTGCCTATGACGAAATCACTGAAAAGCACGCCAGCAAGGCACTTCAGGGCCATTTTAAAAAGGCAGGTACCACCCCCAGACGCAAGCTCGTCGAGTTCAAGGCGGATTTCCCCAAAGAGCTCAAATTGGGCGACGTCATCACACTGGCGGACCTTTCTGAAGGTATCAAATGGATTGACGTGACCGGAATCTCCAAAGGTCACGGTTTCCAGGGCGTCGTAAAACGCCACGGTTTCCAGGGCGTCGGCGGTCAGACACACGGTCAGGACGACCGTCTCCGTCACCCCGGTTCTCTCGGTGCATCTTCTTGGCCTTCACGCGTATTCAAAGGTATGCGTATGGCCGGACATATGGGAGGTGACCGCGTGAAGGTATTCAACCTTGAAGTTCTCAAGGTCATACCTGAGCAGAACCTTGTAGTAGTAAAAGGCTCCGTACCCGGAGCTAAGGGATCTTATCTAATTCTGGAGGACTAAGCGTTATGAAATTGGACGTACTTAAAATCGACGGAACTGCCTCAGGCAAAACCGTGGAACTGGATGATGCCATCTTCGGTATCGAGCCTAATGATAACGCCATCTATCTTGATGTTAAACAGTATCTCGCAGCACAGCGTCACGGTACTCACAAGACCAAAGACCGCAGCGAGGTGGCTTTCAGCACCAAGAAAATGGGTCGCCAGAAAGGCGGCGGAGGAGCCCGTCACGGCAGCATCAAGTCCAACATCTACGTTGGTGGTGGAAACGTGTTCGGTCCCAAGCCCCGCGACTATCGTTTCAAACTCAACAAGAAGCTCAAACAGCTCGCCCGTTTCTCCGCTTTGAGTTACAAAGCCAAAGAAGAGGCCATCACAATGGTTGAGCCTTTTGCAATGGAAGCTCCCAAGACCAAGGAATTCATCAAGATTCTTGAGAACCTCAAGGCCTACGGCAGAAAGACTCTTGTCGTTCTTCCTGAAAATTCAAACAATATTTACCTATCGTCTCGCAATCTTCCTGAAGTGAAGGTCATCACAGTTGACGAAATCAACACCTACACACTCGTTGATGCAAATCATCTGGTACTTGTTGACGGCGTTCAGGACATTTTGGCACAAAGACGTAAATAATTTCTACAACAATGAGTATTTTAATTAAGCCAGTTGTAACTGAGAAAATGACGATTCAAGGCGATAAATTGAATCGCTACGGTTTCATTGTTGACCGCGATGCCAATAAAATCGAGATTAAGAAGGCGGTGGAACAGATGTACAGTGTTTCCGTAAAGGACGTCAACACAGTCAACTATCACGGAAAACGCAGAAGCCGTTATACCAAGGCTGGTCTGCAGACCGGTCGCACGAATCACTACAAGAAAGCGTTCGTGACCCTGGCCGGTGAGGACAAGATTGATTTCTATAGCAACATTTAAAGACCATGGCAGTACGTAAATTCAATCCGGTAACCCCCGGAACAAGAAATAAAGTAATCAGCTCATTCGATGAGATTACTTGCACTACTCCTGAAAAGAGCCTCCTCAGACCTCTTCGCAGCACGGGCGGCCGCAACAATCAGGGTAAAGAGACAATTCGTTACATCGGCGGTGGTCACAAGAAAATGTACCGTGTAATCGACTTCCTTCGCAACAAGGACAATTACACCGCTGTAGTGAAAACCATTGAGTACGACCCCAACCGCAGCGCACGCATCGCATTGGTGGTTTACGGTGATGGTGAAAAACGTTATATCATCGCTCCCAACGGAATCAAGGTCGGCCAGACCATCGCTTCCGGTTCCGGAGTTGCTCCTGAAATAGGGAATGCTCTTCCTCTATCAGAAATTCCGCTTGGTACTCTTGTACACAATGTTGAACTTCGTCCCGGTTGCGGCGCCGCTATGGTCCGCAGCGCAGGTGCGTTCGCACAGTTGACAGCACGTGAAGGCAACCACGCAATCCTCCGCCTCCCTTCAGGCGAGACCCGTATGGTCCTTGTAACCTGCCGCGCAACCGTCGGTACAGTATCAAATTCAGAACACAATCTGGAGTCTCACGGCAAGGCCGGCCGTCGTCGCTGGCTGGGTCGCAGGCCTCACAACCGCGGTGTCGTTATGAACCCTGTGGATCACCCTATGGGTGGTGGTGAAGGACGTGCCTCCGGTGGACATCCCCGTTCACGCAAGGGTCTGCCCGCCAAGGGATACAAGACTCGTAACCCCAAGAAGACTTCCAGCAAGTTCATCATTGAAAGAAGAAAGAAATAACGGAATAAAACTATTGGATTATGAGTCGTTCACTTAGAAAAGGTCCTTACATTCAGGACAGCCTGGAAAAGAAAGTACTCGCCATGAATGATGGCAGTATGAAGAAAGAAGTCATCAAGACTTGGTCACGTGCCAGCATGATCTCTCCGGATTTCGTAGGACATACGATAGCTGTTCATAACGGCAACAAGTTTGTTCCGGTATATGTTACAGAAAATATGGTGGGTCACAAGTTAGGAGAGTTTGCTCCTACACGTACCTTCAAGGGTCACTCTGGTAATCGTTAATAATTAAAAGAAAAGATTACAATGGGAGTTCGTAAAACCAAAATGGCCGAAAGGCTTAAAGAAAATAAGAAACACATCGCAATAGCAAAGCTGAATGATGTTCCTACCTCACCCCAGAAGATGCGCCTTGTAGCCGACATCATCAGAGGTGTTGAAGTCAACCGCGCTTTGGATATCCTTCATTATTCAAAGAAAGAGGCTTCCATCCGTCTTGAAAAACTCATTCGCAGTGCCATTGCGAACTGGGAAGCCAAGAACGAGGAATCCCGCAAGGAATTGGAGAACGGCAACGTATTCGTCCAGACCATTATGGTGGACGGCGGCCGCCAGCTCAAACGTATCCGCACCGCCCCTCAGGGCCGTGCAGCTCGTATCCGCAAACGCTCAAATCACGTTACAGTGATTGTAGGCACCAAAAATCAGGAACCGGTAAAGGAGGAGGAAAAGTAATATGGGACAGAAAACCAATCCTATCAGCAACCGTGTAGGTATCATCCGTGGTTGGGACTCAAACTGGTATGGTGATTACCCCACCCGCATCAAGGAAGATGCAGTCATCCGTGACTACCTCAACGCCCGTCTTGCAAAGGCTTCCCTTTCCAAGATTGTGATTGAGCGTACACTCAAACTCATAACCGTCACTATCCACACTGCCCGTCCGGGTGTCATCATCGGAAAGGGCGGCCAGGAGGTCGACAAGTTGAAAGAGGAACTCAAGAAGGTATGCAACAAAGATGTCCAGATCAACATCTTTGAAGTGAAGCGTCCTGAGGTTGATGCCAACATCGTTGCCAACAGCATCGCCCGTCAGCTCGAAGGTCGTGTATCATACCGTCGTGCCATCAAGATGGCAGTTGCCTCAACTATGCGTATGGGTGCCGAAGGTATCAAGGTTCAGATCAGCGGTCGTGTAGGCGGCGCTGAAATGGCTCGCAGCGAAATGTTCAAGGAAGGACGTACACCTCTCCATACAATCCGCGCCGACATCGACTATGCACTTGCAGAGGCTCACACCAAAGTAGGTGTTCTCGGTATCAAGGTTTGGATTTGCAACGGTGAAGTATATGGAAAGCGTGACCTGTCTCCCAATGCAGGAATTGCAGCCGCTTCGGCAGCATCTGCACAGGGTGGAGAACGTCGCGGTGAACGCCGTGGTGGCCGTGGTGGCCGCGGTGGCGATCGTCGCGGTGGACGTTCAAACGGTGATCGCCGTCCCCGTCGCGAAGAATAATATTCAGAATACCTTTCTGATGAATTTTGAGGTCCGGTCCGAAAGGGTCGGACCTTTTTCTGTATGATTGATTGCGTAAAAACGCTGGTTGGTGGTCGGAACATCAAGAGGGCCATACTCCTCGATGAAAGGGCCGACCTTGATGAAATCGAGATAGGGTATGACCTGTTCCGCCTCGGCAAGTCCACGCCCTGAATACCAGCAGGTTCTGATCTCCGGATATGTTTCTTTCACCCATTTTGAAAGATCCCTTACGGTATCCGGCTCTGCATCCCCTCCCATAAAGGAGATGCAGTTGATTCCGGGATTGCTTTCAATCAGGACACCGAGGGATGATTCGTCAAGAGGGATACCTATGTCCTCCCACAGATACTTGGAATGACATCCCTTGCAGCCTATTGGACAGTGGCTAATATTGATGGCAAGAGTGATATGTTCAGGGACTTCCCTGAACACCACTTTCGTATCTACATATTTCAATTACTTGACCTCCTTCAGATAAACACGTTGTCCGGCTTCGATTCTGCGGTACTTGTCAAAGTCCCCCACAGGACGCAGGAATCCTATCACTCTGGTCCACTGTCGCATCGGAGCCCCGCACTTGGGACATACGTCAAGCGGACGCTTCACAATGTGGTGGCAACTCTGGTTGGTGCACTCACTGTTGGGAATGTTGAACGTGAAATAGGATGTCCCTTGCTGAATTGCAAAGTCTATCAGCTGGAGATACTGGAACTTGGAGAGATGCTCTTCAAGGTTGCAGTGCAGACCTACGCCACCGTCGAGAAGTTCTGTAAATTCGCGGCCGTGGAGACGGAAACGATCCAGAACTGAAGTGTTGGGGTCCTCCGCAAGATAGAAGTATGAGTTGTAAAGGACTCTCCCCTCCGGAACCCAATATCCGTCCGCCTTGTCCCAACGATAGTTCTTGCTGCTCAGGCCTTCAGCGGGGACGAACTCCTGATTGAACAGGAAATCCTTCTCCGAATGCAGTTTGTTCTGCTCGCTGATTGTCCCGGTGACAAGCCGGCAGAACTGTTTGTAGCTTTCGTTGTATCCGCAGGTCAGCCCTACGAACTCAGCGGCCTCGTTGATGCCGTTCTCTCCGATTGTGCTGAAGAGTTTGTTCATCTTGATGTAGCCGGAGTTGGAGGCGTTGAGCATCCCTGCTCTCTCCGTCTCGTACAGCAGCGTCTTGTAGGCTTTATGGTATTTGTAAACGCGCTCCAGGATTTCAACCATATACTGTTTGAAATCATCCTTCAGTTCGAAGAAATGGTCCTTTAGGTAATCACGGCTGTAATCGCGATCCTTCGCCCAATCCTGTATCATCCTGTTCAGGTTGATGGTGATGACGTTGGCGCTTCCTGTCTGGACTCCGGTCAGGCCGTTGGTGAAGGTGAAAACGTTCTCCTGTATCTCATTGCGGAGCCTGCAGCAACTGGCCAACGCATTGGGGTTGTCGGAGATATATGTGAAGAAGGAGTGTCCCTCCGCATACATTTCGGCTGTGAAATCCTTGTAGTCCTTGTCCATAATGTCCCGGCCGTTGGAAAGCAGCGCCATAGTCTCCACAGGGAAAGTGAGAAGGGTGCGTGAACGCTCCTCGTTGAACCATTTCATAAAGGTGCGCTGCAGGAAGTCAACCCTCTCCCAGGACGGCTTTGTCCCGTCGGGGAAGTAGAAGTCATCGAACATCGCGTGCCAGTAGTTGCTGTCATAATAGCTGATGTTGGTGAAGGGGCTCTGATAACTGCGGTTGCCGGCCGGCTGGTTGATGCCATAGACAATCTGCTGGAAATATTGCTTAATCGTGCTGATGATGGTGCGGCTGGGAAGGACGCAGACAATCTCGTCAGTACGTTTGTGATAGTCCTCACCGAAATCCTTCACGCAATAGTAGTCGAATACGTTGAAGAACTCGCCGAATGCGACAGCTCCCTTGCACTGGGCAGACAGAAGGAATGCCAGATTGCAGAACTGTCCGCAGAAACTGCTCAGATTCTTGGGTGCGCTCGCCTTCAGACCGTCAAGACCGCTTGTACCTTCAAGTACGAGAGGATAAAGTGAGACCGCCTCGCAATAGTTCTTCACTGCAGGGGAGGACGCTTCGTCGTGTACGTATATTATATGGTGGTCGAGATCCGCCGCGTAAGCGTCTGCCACCTCGGGGAACATATCCTTGAGTTTCTTCTTCATCCTGTAACGCTGAATCTGACGGTTGAGCGTCTTGAACACCTCACCGTCGAGATTGGAGACGTTCTTGATGGCAACGTTGGCGTTGGCGTCGGTTTCAGAAGAGGTGGCGGCATTGTCACCTGATGCCGCATAGTCATCCATATAATCAACCCTCTCCTTGATGAAGCGCAAATCCTTGTGCTTGTCACGGTATAGAATATATGCCTTGGCCACTTCGAACTGACGCTCATACATCAGTTGAGTCTCGACTATATCCTGAAGTTTCTCGACCTTGAAAGTGTAGTCGTCATTGAACATTCCGAACAGGTGAAGCAGGCTCTCGCGGAATTCGTTCGGCATCTTTCCTTTTCCGCAGGCGGCAAAAGCGGCGTTTACAGCGTTCTCTATCTTACTGAAATCGAAGTTCTTTATTTCGCCGTTTCTCTTGATGACTTTCATAGGGCAGTTTTCGTAATCGGGTAAATCGGTTACGAAGTTATTACATATTCCCGTCGGAAGCGGACGCTTCAATCCGGAAATTTCAACATCTTTTCAACAGGAGTCACCGCATCTGATTCTCGACGTCCTCCACGGTAATCGGGAGGCGTTTTGCACCCAGGAGACGAGCTCCGTTTTCGGTAATCAGCAGGTCATCTTCCAGACGGATTCCGCCGAAGTCGTAATATTCCTCGAGCCTGCTGAAGTTCAGATACGCGGCATTATGCCCATCGGCCTTCCACTTTTCTATCAGAGCGGGAATGAAATAGATTCCCGGTTCGTCGGTCACCACATAACCCGGCTTGAGTGTCCTGGCCATACGCAAAGAGCCCAGCCCCAGTTGGGAGGATCTTGTCTGGCCCGGTTCATAACCCACGAGATTTTCTCCTATATTTTCCATATCGTGCACGTCAAGACCCATATTGTGACCCAGTCCGTGAGGCATAAAGAGTCCTTGTACGCCGGATTGGACCATCTCCTCAAGGTCACCGTGGACCAGTCCCAGATTGGAAAGCCCCTGAAGGATTATTCTAGACGCGTCAAGATGAAGTTGCCGGTAAGTCACGCCAGGACGGGCGGCATCCTTCACGTAATTGTTGGCGGTGGAAACGATAGTGTAGATGTCAGCCTGCTTCGAGGTGAATTTTCCGCCTACGGGGATGGTTCTGGTATTGTCCGAGCAGTAGTGGGAGGCTATCTCGCAACCTGCGTCAATAAGCAGCAGCTTGCCTTCGGCAAGGGTTCCCCCGTGACCGTGATTGTGCATTATCTCTCCACGCTGGCTGAGAATCGTGGCGAAACTGTTCATCGGACTTCCTCCGGCGCGGGCAACGCTCTCCATCATCGCGACAACCTCCTGCTCCACCATACCGGGCGCAGCCACCTTCATAGCAGTGTAATGCATCGCGTAGCCAAGATTGCAGGCCTTGTCAAGTTCCTCTATCTCACAAGGTTCCTTGACAAGCCTCAAGTCGATGACGGCTTTGGAGAATTCGACGCTCGCCGCGCTTTTCATTTCCGAAAAGGGAACTCCGAGCACTTCGTGGATAAAAATCGAAGTGTCGTGACGGTACGGAGGCAGGAAATGGACTTTCCGGCCCGCCTTCACCGCACAACGGAGGTCATCTTCAAGACGGGAAAGAGGAGCTGTTTCCCCTACTCCGACCTCATTCGCCCTTTGGGCTATCGAAGGCAGCGGACCAGTCCAGATGATGTCATCCATATCGGCCTCATCTCCGTATATGGTCACACCGCCGCTGTCCAAATCGATGACAGCCGCAAGCGAAGGGGTGTCCAATCCGAAAAAATAAAGAAACGTGCTGTCCTGACGGAAATCATAGCAGTTGTCAGCGTAATTGCAGGGAGTATCGTTATTGCCGGGAAAAAAGAGAATGCCGGAAGAGACTTTCCCCGCAAGAGCGCGTCTCCTCTCCTCATATATTTTACTTTCAAACATAAGATGCCTTTTTGAAGATGATTTTCAGTCTATTCGGGTTATTTTGGCTCCGAGAGCGTTCAGTCTGACCTCTATGTCCTGGTATCCCCTGTCAATCTGCTCCACATTCTCTATTTCGGAGGTTCCCTTGGCGCTCATCGCGGCCAGAAGCATTGCGATACCGGCACGGATGTCAGGAGAAAGGAGATTGCCTGCACGCAGTTGGAATCTGTGGTCGTGCCCGATTACCACAGCTCTGTGCGGATCGCAAAGAATGATCTGGGCACCCATATCAATCAGTTTGTCGACAAAGAAGAGCCTGCTTTCGAACATTTTCTGATGAATGAGAACGCTTCCCTTGCACTGTGTGGCCACAACCAGCATAACACTCAACAAGTCAGGAGTCAGGCCGGGCCAGGGAGCATCGGAAACCGTCATTATGCTCCCGTCCATAAAGGATTCTATCTCATAGCTTTCCTGTTCCGGGACATATATGTCATCGTCCCTCTGCTCCAGACATATGCCCAGTCTCCTGAAACTTTCCGGGATAATGCCCAGATCGCGGGACGAAACATCCTTTATGGTGATGCTGCTCCTGGTGATGGCGGCCATACCTATGAATGAACCCACTTCAATCATATCCGGAAGAAGCCTGTGATTGGTCCCGTGGAGGGATTCCACTCCGGTAATTGTGAGAAGGTTGGAACCTATGCCTTCTATCTGTGCCCCCATAGCGTTGAGCATACGGCAGAGCTGCTGCACGTAGGGTTCGCACGCAGCATTGAAAATCGTTGTCTTGCCTTTCGCAAGCACACTGGCCATCAGCATATTGGCGGTTCCGGTAACGGATGCTTCATCAAGCAGCATATAGTTGCCCCTCAGCCCTCCTACCGGAGCCTGAAGATGAAAAGCCTTGTAGCCAGTGTCGTACTGGTAGGTCGCTCCGAGTTTGGTAAAACCAAGAATATGGGTATCCACACGCCTGCGGCCGATCTTGTCACCTCCCGGTTTTGCAAAGAAAGCCTCCCCGAAACGGGAGAGAAGAGGTCCCGTTATCATCATTGAGCCTCTGAGGGCCGCGCATTTCTGAATGAATTCAACCGTATGGATGTAGTGGGGATCGATATAACGGGCCGTAAAGGCGAAACAACCCTTTCTGACGTGATTCACTCCAACTCCCATTCCCTTCAGGAGAGAAATCAGCGTCATTACGTCCTGTATCTCGGGAACGTTGTCGATTGTAACCGTATCCTTGGTAAGAAGTACGGCACTGATGACTTGAAGCGCTTCATTCTTCGCGCCTTGCGGTGTAATGGTCCCTTTCAGCTTGTGACCGCCTTCAACGATAAATCTGCTCATATTGATTCTTTATATGTGTTCGACCTCCGGTTCGAGGGTTATTCCGAATTTTTCCAGAACCGTCCCGACTATGTGCCCTTCAAGGGAAAGTATGTCGGAAACGGTTGCTTTCCCGCTCGCATTGACTATGACAAGAGGCTGTTTCTCCCAAACCATCGCGCCTCCCATCCGGCACCCCTTCAATCCGCATCTGTCTATCAGCCAGGCTGCCGGGATTTTGACGCTTCCATTAGGAAGGTCATAGTGGGGAACCTCCGCGTCCGAACGGCTTTTCACCTTTTCAAACATTTCCGCACTTACGACAGGGTTCTTGAAGAAACTCCCCGCACTGCCCGTCTTCCTGACATCCGGCAACTTCTCCTGGCGGATAATAGACACCGTCTCCCTGACCAGCATAGGGGTCAGGGGGAGCATAGACTCCGCATTCACCGCGGAAAACAGAGGCCCGTAAGGATTGACGGAAGGGCTGAACAGTTCCAGATTACGTTCCACCTGCTCCCTGAGCGCTCCATATTCAAGCCTGGGGCAGAAATCGTTGCGGAGATGAAACGACACCGCCGTCACTATGTACCGTCCCGGATTGTGCTTGAAAAAAGAGTCCCTGTAGGCGAAAGCACATTCTTCCGCCGAAAGGACGAGGAATTTCTTTTCTAAGGTATCAAAACAGGCGGCACTCACGACAATGTCCGCCGCCTCCACCCCATAGGCCCCGACATTCTGGACCACGGAAGCTCCGGCCGTTCCGGGAATTCCGGAAAGATTCTCCGGTCCCCACAAACCTTTGCCCGCCGCCCAACGGCAGAAATCGTCCATCTTCTCCCCCGCTCCGACAGTCACAAAAACGTCATCACCTTCACTTTTATCCCTGTCAACCTCGATACCTTTGATGCAACTGTGAAGGAGAGTGCCTTCGAAATCCTTGGTAAACAGGAGATTCGATCCCTCTCCTATGGAACGCACAGGGCGGGGCAGACTCTCCCAGTCGAGAGATGCAAGGTCGGAAGGAGCGCTGTATTCCAAAAACAGTCTCGCCCCGGCTTCAATGCCGAAAGTGTTTATCTTTCTGACATTCTTGTTTGTGGTTTTCCTAATCATCGGATGTGGTTACCGTTCTACAAATATAGCATTTTTTATATTCATAAGGTCCGCAAGGACCATTGCGCTCACCGCTTCTATCACGGGAGGGACACGCAGTGCGAAGCAGACATCGTGCCGTCCCTGCGCCGCAAGATCATCCATCCTCCCTTCCTTGAAATTATATGTATGCTGGACCTTGCTTATTGTCGAGGTGGGCTTGACGGCCACCCTGAACTCAATCGGATTGCCGTTGGAAATGCCTCCGTTGATGCCGCCGCACCCGTTCTTCGAGGTGTGGCCCTGCTCGTCTATGAAAGGGTCGTTGTGAACGGACCCCCGCATCGCGGCCGCGCTGAAACCATCCCCGAACTCTATGCCACGGATACCGGGAATAGAGAAGACGGCGTGGGAAATCATCGACTCGACTGAATCGAAAAAAGGCTCCCCGAGACCCGCCGGAACATTGTCACAGACGCATCTTACCACCGCGCCGAGGGAATCTCCCTCCTCCTGAGCCCTTCCCAAAGCCTTCCGTACAGCATCCCCGTCTTCACAGGGTATGCCTCCTGTCTCCACGAGCGAAGCGGAAACGGTAATGGGCGCTATCAGCGCCTTGGCCACAACTCCGGCCGCCACCAGCGGCAAAGTCATCCTTCCCGAAAAGACACCTCCTCCGGGGAAAGTCCTGCCGTATTTTACAAACGATGTGAAATCCGCATGCCCCGGACGTGGAATATCCTCAAAGACAGCATAATCGGAAGAACGGACATTTCTGTTTCCGAAACTTATCCGGAAAGGGCCTCCTTCGGACCGTCTGTCATCGAAAACAGGTGTGTCATCCTCCACGCGGGGAGTCGTCCAGGCTCCGCCTCCCTTGCGCCGGGCCAGATCGGTCCTGTAATCAAGGGTGGAAGGATCCATCCCCGCAGGAATTCCCCAAATTTCGATTCCGGTCTCCGGGCCGTGCGACGACCCGAAAATTCTCACCTTGAAACTGTTTCCGAATTTATCCATTGTTTTTCAATTTTTCGAGTTCCTCGAAGAATCCTGGATAGGACTTTGACACGCACCCTGCATCGTCTATGGACAGCGGCTTTTCGCAAAGCAGGGACAACAGGCTCAGAGCCATCGCAAGGCGATGGTCTCCGTGACTGGAGACAAATACACCTCCGGGGAAACGAAGATGCTCGTTACCGGAGATATGCATCTCATCTCCGTGAAAAGTGATTTTTACACCCACCTTGCCGAATTCGGAAGCGAAACTTGCAGCACGGTTGCTCTCCTTGTTGGAAAGTCTCCTGATTCCCTCTATGACACTGACCCCATTGGCTCTGACAGCAAGCAGGCAAAGAGGAGCGAACAGGTCCGGAGCATCCGTGATATTATAATAGAACGGCATCAGGATGGATTTTCTGACGTTGATGACGCGAGGTGTGGCACCTCTTTCCAATATATCTGCGTGCAGACTCTTCAGCAGGTCGAGGATTGCGGCGTCAGCCTGGTTGGAAAAGATGTCCAGCCCCGGAAAAGTGAGGTCCCCCATCATTGCGGCGGCGACCATAAGCATTGCGGCGGCGCTCCAGTCCTTTTCGGACTGTATTCCGACCACCGGGGTGACAGTCCTGGGGGCTTCTATCTCATAAATGCGCTCAACTTCGTTTTCTTCGTCGGGCTGAGGATCCATAGTATATCCGTCAAGGCCGAAGAAGGATGCCACGTATGTGGTCAGGTCCAGATAGGGCACGCTCGTCATATTGTCGATGCGCAGGGTACTGGAACCCTTGCACTGGCTCAGCGCCAGCAGAAGCCCCGAAATCATCTGAGACCCCTTTACAGCGTTTATCTGGCCGTCCGAAGGGTGCAACCGGCCTTTGACCACGGCTGGAAGATACTCTTTGTCGGTATATTCAACCCTGAGGCCGAACCCCCTGAGCGCCTTCTTGTAATCCCCCACTTTACGGCGTAGCAAAGTCCCATGCCCTGTGATTGTGATGTCTTCGTCAGAGAGTCCGGCAAGAGGGATGCAAAGCCTCGCCAGCAGTCCGGATTCCCCGACGTGCAAGGTATTGTCTATGATTTTCAGGCCATCCCTTTCTATGTTCTGATGACCTGTAACGGTCAGTACGTTTCCGTCCATTCCGACTTCCGCCCCGAGGCTGCGGGCTATCCCGACCGCGGCAAGAGTGTCTCCGCAAAGGGTGACACCGTAAAGCCTCGTCGTGCCCTCAGCAAGAGAAGCCAACACAATGGCTCTCTGGTCAAAGCTCTTGGATGACGGGATGTTGACAGTCCCCTTGAGAATCAATTCATCGGAAGGGAGAAAGTTGAAATTGCAAGGCTGACCCTGGGCCGTGCGCGAACTCCTTGCGGGAGAGACGTAGAACAACGGCGCTCCGGCACTGAAGGAGAGGAGCCTGCTGTTGACTCCTCTGATCCCCATAGCGAAAGCGATGAGTCTGGATGCCTCGAAATGACGATAGAGTGCCAGCACGGTAAGACAGTCCTTCCTGCTGCGGGCAGTAGTTACGATTTTTATGATGTCCGCACCTTCGCACAGAGCCCTCTCCCCCACTGCGACCAGCTCCTCGAGAGAATCGGTGCCGGAATAGTTGTGATATGACAGAATTATCTTGCAGCCCTTGTTCAAAGCGAGAGAAATCAGCCATTTACGGGACTCTTCGGGGAAATCGCAGGGTATGTCGGCATAATCCGCACCGGCAATTATCGCTGCGCTCAACTTCTCAACCGCGGAGGAAACCTCTTCTCGCCCTTTCGCGTGGCACGTGGCGACAAGGGTGCAGTTTCTCTTCACGGAAAAAACTTCCCTGATTTCATTCCCGTCCAGTTCACAGCCGTCAAGCCGTATCTCCACGGCGACGTTCACCCTTGTGGAAGCCATAAAGTGGCAATAGGGGAACCCCGCGTCAGTTATGCTATAACATATTGTACCCATCTTCCAACTGTTCCATCGAAAGTCTTCTCAGGGTAACATTTCCCACCTTGAGAGGCAGCGCGAAATCAATCAGGCTGCCCACGCTTTTCTTGTCCTGCAGGATTGCTTCTCCGAGTTCCTGAAAATCAAAGTCCACCCTCACCGGAAGGCCTACTCTGCTGATGCTTCCCCTCAGCAGGGAGAATTCCTCCGGAGTCATTGAACCAAGGTTTGCGGAGACTTGCCCCGCCAACACCATACCAATGGCAACCGCCTCACCGTGAAGGTATTCCCTGCTGCACTTCTCGATTGCGTGACCGAATGTATGACCGAAATTGAGGACCCTCCTCAGCCCGTGTTCCATCTCATCCTGTTCCACAATATCCGTCTTGGCTTCAATCGCGCGCCTTACAAGGGCTTCACTCACATTGTCGCTCTCTTCCAGCAGGTCGAAGAATGACTGCCTGTCACTGATGCAGAAGATTTTCATCATTTCCGCCACTCCGCAACCATAAATCCTTGGTGGCAGAGAGTCATTGAAATCGGGGTCGATGAAGGTGAACTCCGGTTGCCGTATAACCCCGACCATATTCTTGTAACGGTTGAAATTCACCCCGTTCTTTCCGCCTATGGAAGCGTCTATCTGCGCAAGCAGGGTGGTGGGGACAGCGCCGAAGGCCACTCCACGCTTGTATATGGCGGCGGTGAACCCGGCAATGTCCGTGATGATGCCGCCCCCGGCGGCCAGTATCAGAGTGTCCCTGTCCGCCCCGAACTCCAGCAGCCCGTCGATAAGAGTGCCCACTGTATCAAGGGTTTTCTTCTCTTCCTCCGCACATACCCAAAGCCTGGGGCAATCTATCGTATCCAGAGCGCTGTCATTGTTGCGGAAATATTCGTCGGCAACCATAATGACCTTCCTTCCCCGGAAAAGGGGAAAAATTTCGTCAATGTTTCGGGAGATAAGGATATTGTTCTTCATATTCTCCCCAAAGTTAACTAACTTTGGACAATTATTGAAATCATCATTATGAGACATTGCTCTTTTTTACTGACAGCCGTCGCTCTGATTGCTCTTTGCGGATGCAACGGCACCCCCAAGGATGTCAAGCCGGCCGCCACAATAGCGGAAGACGGTTCATACATCAGCCAGCGTCCGGCACCGCAGGACCGTCTTTTCACAAACCCCACCATTGAAGATGTCATTACCCGGACGGTTGCGCAGCTTGCCAATCCCCGGCTGCAGTGGATGTTCTCCAACTGCTTCCCCAACACTCTCGACACGACCGTCGATTACCACGAAGATGACGGGAACGGGCATCCGGACACTTTCGTATACACCGGCGACATCCACGCGATGTGGCTCAGGGACAGCGGGGCTCAGGTATGGCCCTACCTGAGATATGCCTCCAGTGACGAAGGCATCAGGAAAATGCTTGAGGGCGTTGTCCGCAGGCAGTTCAAGTGCCTTGTTCTGGATCCCTATGCAAATGCTTTCAACTACGGTCCCACCGGCTCCCAGTGGGCTTCGGACAACACCGATATGATACCGGAACTGCACGAAAGAAAATACGAACTGGACTCCCAGTGCTATCCCATCAGGCTTGCTTACGGTTACTGGAAAGCCACCGGAGACAGTTCCGTTTTCGACGAGGTCTGGATTGATGCTATGACAGCTGTCCTGAAGGTGATGCACGAGCAGCAGAGGAAGGACGGACTTGGTTCCTACCACTTCACCAGAGTAACCGATGCTCAGTTTGACACCAAGTCCAACGGCGGACACGGCAACCCCGCAAAGGCCTGCGGCCTGATTGCCAGTTCATTCCGCCCGTCAGACGACGCCACGATGTTTGAATTCCTGGTTCCCTCCAACTTCTTTGCGGTCAGTTCTCTCCGCAAAGCAGCCGAAATTCTCGACACCGTGAACGGTCGTCAGGATATGGCCGGTGAATGTCGCACCCTTGCAGATGAAGTGGAAACCGCTCTTCAGAAGCACGCCGTGGTCGAGCACCCCGTATGCGGAAAGATTTACGCCTACGAAGTTGACGGCTTCGGAAACGCACTTTGTATGGATGATGCCAACGTCCCCTCTCTTCTTGCGATGCCTTATCTGGGCGACGTGGACATCAATGACCCCATCTACCAGAATACCCGGGCTTTCGTCCTGAGCGACAATAACCCTTACTTCTTCAAGGGTCCCGCCGGAGAGGGCATAGGAGGTCCCCACATCGGCCTGAATTACATATGGCCTATGAGCATTATGATGAGGGCCTTCACCTCACAGGATGATGCGGAAATCGAAAAATGCATCAGGATGCTTATGGAAACCGATGCCGGAACCGGATTTATGCACGAATCCTTCCACAGCGAAGACGCCACCAATTTCACCCGTTCCTGGTTTGCCTGGCAAAACACCCTGTTCGGGGAGCTGATTCTTACGCTGATAGACAACGGGAAACTCCCCCTGCTCAACAGAGTATAAAAAAATAAAAAAAATTGAAGTTTTTTTAAATTATCATTATATTTGCGGACTTGACCTGTTTTGGAAAAACCATTTATATTATTCAAATAAAACGTTTTATGAGAAAAAACCTTTTCAACCTTGTACTTGTAGCCGTTGCTTCACTGGCTCTTGTATCTTGTAACAACGCTCAGAAGATGATTGACGGCGCCAACCAGATTGGCTGGACCTGCAATCCTGAAGTTCTCGAAGTCGTAGCAGGCAACATCACTGCTGATGTAACCGTTACTTTCCCTGCTGATTATTTCCTCCCCAAGGCAATCCTCGAAGTAACCCCCGTTCTTGTTTACGAAGGTGGCGAAGTTGCCGGCAAACCTTTCGTATATCAGGGTGAGAAAATCACTGAAAACTACAAGACCGTTTCCAAGGCAAACGGCGCAACCATCAAGGAGTCCGTTCATTTCGGTTATGTTCCCGGTATGGAGAAATCTCAGTTGGTAGCCCGCGCAAAGGTCATCTACGGTGCAGGTGAATATCCTTTCCCCTTCGACATCAAGATCGCTGACGGTGCCAACACCACTTATATGCTTGTAGAAAAGGACGGCGCTTTCCCGTTCGCTCCTTCAGGCTATCAGGCTATCATCCCCGAAACTGCTGAGGCTCAGATTATGTACCTCATCAACAGCGCTGATGTCCGCAACTCTGAACTCAAGAGCGACGACATCAAGGCTTGGCAGGAAGCTCTCAAGGCTCTTGAAAACGACGAGCGCCGCGAGATCAAAGGCACCGAGGTCATTGCTTACGCTTCACCCGACGGTGGTGTGACCCTCAACGACAAGCTTTCAGCAAACCGTGAGAAATCAGCAAGCAAGGCTCTCAAGAAAGTTGCCAAGAAGCTCAACACAGGTGATGTTACCACAAAGGCCAGCGGTCAGGACTGGGAAGGTTTCCAGGCTCTTGTAAACGCTTCCAACATCGAAGACAAGGAACTTATCCTCCGCGTCCTCTCTATGTACAGCGATCCTACCGTCCGCGAGCGTGAAATCAAGAATATGTCCGCTGTTTACAGCACTCTTGCAAAGAACGTTCTCCCTCAGCTCCGCCGTGCACGCTTTGTCACCAACGTCGAATTCACCAACTACACCGTTGAAGAACTCGCACAGCTGGTTGAAAGCAACATCGACGTACTTGACGAGCCCGCTCTTCTCGAGGCTGCCGCAAACGCAAAGGACAACGCCGCCAAACTTGCAATCTACAAGCAGGCTATCAAGAAGTTCAACAGCGACAAGGCTAAAGTCAACAGCGCAGTGGTTTACCTCCAGGAAGGTAAAGACTCTGACGCAAAGGCTGTCATTGCAAACGCTGACAAGAACTGCCCTTACGTCAAGAACCTCAATGGTGTAATCGCTCTCCGCGCCGGTAAGATTGTCGAGGCTTCAGAATGCTTCGAGGCTGCAGGTGACTTCGCTGCTGCAAAGCAGAATCTCGCAGTTATCGACATTCTCCAGGGCAACTACAAAGCCGCTGCTCAGAAGCTCGCCGGAACCAAATCCTGCAACGAGACTCTGGCTTACATCCTCACCAACCAGCTTGACAAGGCTGCCGCTTCAATCAAAGGCACTTGCCCCAAGTGCAGCTACAAGAAAGCCATCATCGCCGCCCGTCAGGGTAAGGTCGCTGAGGCCAAGGCTGCTATCGAAGCTGCAAGCAAGAACGCAGACCTCGCAGCTAGAGCTGAGAAGGACGTAGAGTTCATCAAAGTAAGATAATAACTTACAAATCACATATAAAAGTAGGCTGAAAAGAATTTTTCAGCCGACTTTTTTAATTGCTTGATCTCTCAATCGAAAAGCTGGAATTCCCTGATTCCGCAAAGCCATTTGAGGTCTTCGGCGACCAGTCTCCAGTGGCGGGCATTGACAGGAGCGAAAGAACCTTTCCAGTCTCCGTCAGGGCTGCTGACGCTCGCGACTTCCTTCCACTGACCGCGTTCCTTGTATTCCAGACGCAGTTTGCCGAAATTACTGGCTGATTCTAACTGGACTTCGAATGACGATACCTCTTCCCTGCCCCCGAGGTCGACTTCCAGAGTGGCGTGGTCCATAAAGAACTCTCCGTTTCGAGGGTCGTGACAGTTGACCATTTTACCATAGGCGTCCGTTTCCTCGATGGAATGACGACGGCCCGGGTACCAGACGGTGTTCCCGAAATCATCCACAATGGACTGCGGGCAGTGCATATATTCGAAACTCATTGCAGTGGAAGCCTTGACAGGCTTTTTGTATGCAAGCGAACCGCTGGTCGAAAAAGGGTCCAGCGGAGTCTTCACCGGTTTTGCAAGAGAGAGTTTTATTGCCACCAACGGCTTGCCTTCAAATCCGTCAGGTATGTCGAAGGTTATCGAACCCTTTCTTTCGCTGAAACCGATTTCCCTGCCGTCAATGCTTGCTGAATTGACCTTGATGGAATTTGCATAAGGGAGGGTGATGTCTGCCCCTTCCTTCAGCACAAGATATGCATCTTTGCCCCTTGCTGTGGAGACATAGCTGCCGGTCGGCTTCCAGGGTCCGCAGTGTGTACCATAGAGTATGCCTTCGTGGGAGCGGAACCAATCACCCACTTCGGCAAGCCTGTCAATATATGCCGGAGGAATGATTCCGAGCGAATCGGGGCCCACATTCATAAGCATATTGCCGTTACCGCCTGCGGAGCAGAGAGTCTCCCAGATAAGATCCTCTGCCGGACGCGGAGAGTCGTTGTATCGTATTGACCACTGGCGGCTGCCGGATGATGTTGAGCAAGTCTCCCAGGGCACCTCCCCGTATGCTCCGGCTACCTGCTCCGGAGTTGCATACATTCCGCAGGAACCCACATAGCAGGATGACTCGTGGCTGGTGAGGGGGTAAAGCCGGTTGTTCATAATGATGTCCGGGTCGATTCCGCGCACATAGTCGAATATCACCTGAGGCTGTACGGGACAGGGATGACCCTCGTAATCGAACCAGAGCAGGTCTATCTTGCCGTAATTGGTGAGTATCTCCTTCAACTGAGTCTTCATCTTCTCTATGTAGAGAGCGTTGAGTTCCGGGTCGGCGTTGGAGCAGTTGGGATCATCCCATTGCCGTATCGACCAGTACCATCCGAGGCGCATCCCCCGCTCGTGAGCGGCATCTGCAAGTTGTTTGAGCACATCCTTTCCATACCTGGTGTTCATTATGTTGTGCTCCGTTGTTTTCGTGTCCCACAGGCAGAATCCGTCGTGATGCTTTGTGGTCAAGACAATATATTTCATCCCCGCCTTTTCGGCCGCATCTATCCAAGCGTTGGCATCGAAGCCTACAGGATTGAATCTCAACGCCAGGGAATCGTATCTTTCCGAACCGAAACTTTCTCTGGGCCAGCTGATTTCAAAGCCTTCCACGGTTGAAATCCCCCAGTGGACGAACATACCGTAGCGTGCCTCCTCCCACCATTGGAGCTGTCTGGAAAAATCGGGGTCTGACGGTTTCTGTGAACAGGACATCAGGATCGCTGCGGAAAAAATGAAAAGTAGAATGGAATTTCTCATAAGAATTGTTTTTATGCAAGTTACCGAAAATAACCCTTTGCGCAAAACGCGAGTGACTCGCGTGGCGCGCAACTTTGAGTGTATTTTTTACAAATGCAGACGAAAAGTTGAAAGTTTTGACAATATTCCGTAAATTGGCATATATACAACCTAATTCCTGACCAATGAAAGAAAAGAAGTTGACATTCTGGCAGATGTGGAACCTGAGCTTCGGTTTTTTCGGAGTGCAGATTGCATACGCCCTGCAGAGCGCGAACATTTCGCGCATATTCGCCACTCTCGGCGCCGATCCTCACCAGTTGAGTTTTTTCTGGATACTCCCTCCTCTTATGGGAATGATAGTACAGCCCTTTATCGGAAAGTGGTCTGACCGTACCTGGTGCAGGTTGGGACGCAGAAAGCCGTACCTCCTTGCAGGCGCTCTCGTGGCCGTGCTGGTGATGATGTTCCTCCCCAATGCGGGAAGCCTGAACTTCTCCTCCCGTCTGTTCCTCGGTCTGAACGGAGCGATGTGGTTCGGCCTGCTGAGCCTGATGTTTCTCGACACCAGCATCAACGTCTCGATGCAACCCTTCAAGATGATGGTGGGCGATATGGTCAGCGAAGAGCAGAAAGCCAAGGCCTACAGCATCCAGTCTCTGCTCTGCAATGCAGGTTCCTTCGTGGCCTATCTCTTCCCTCTCTTCTTTACCTGGATAGGTCTTCCCAACACCGCCCCTGAAGGAGTCGTGCCCGATTCAGTAATCTGGAGCTTCTATGTGGGAGCCGTGATTCTGATAGGATGTGTCCTTTTCACCTTCGTGAAAGTCAAGGAGATGAATCCTCAGGAGTACGCGCAATTCCACGGCATCAGCCCCGAAACCACGGATAAGACGCAGAAAGAGGGTTTCGTGAAACTTCTTGCCAAGGCCCCGAAAGCTTTCTGGACAGTCGGAGTGGTGCAGTTCTTCTGCTGGGCCGCTTTCCTCTTTATGTGGACATATACCAACGGCGCGATTGCCGAAAACTGCTGGAACACCACTGACGCCGCGTCCGAAGGCTATCAGGCCGCCGGCAACTGGGTGGGAGTCCTCTTTGCGGTACAGGCTGTCGGCTCTATCATCTGGGCCTCCTTCATCCCCAAGTTCTCCAGTATCAGGAAAGCATACGTGGTCAGCCTCGTGGCCGGAGCTGTGGGATTCGCTTCAGCGGCATTCCTTCACAACCAATATGCGCTATTCGTCTCATATTTCCTTGTGGGATTTGCCTGGGCCGCCACACTTGCCCTTCCCTTTACCATTCTGACCAATGCGCTCAAGGGTTCCACCCATATGGGTGAATATCTGGGGCTGTTCAACTGCACAATCTGCCTTCCCCAGATTGTCGCCGCCGTCCTGGGAGGAGTGATTCTCGAACTTGTGGGCGGCGCACAGTCCACGATGATTCTGATGGCCGGGATATTCCTGCTCGCAGGAGCTTTGTCTGTAAGATTAATCAAAACCAAATGACACATATGAAAAGAATACTTACCATCATCGCCCTTCTTGCTTCAGTGGCGATGATTTCCTTCTCCTGCGGGAAAAACGAAGTTGTATCCTCAGGCTATGAAAACAATGTCGTTTATGAGATGAATGTCCGCCAGCTCACCCCTGAAGGCACCTTCGCAGCTGCTGCGGAAAAGCTGCCTATGCTGAAAAGCATCGGAGTGGACATCGTCTGGCTTATGCCGATTCATCCGATAGGTGTGCTGGAGCGTAAAGGAACTCTCGGTTCGTATTATTCTCCGAAGGACTACCGCGCCGTCAATCCTGAATACGGCACTCTCGAGGACTTCGACGCTTTCGTGGCAAAAGCCCACAGCCTCGGCCTGAAAGTCATCATAGACTGGGTTGCAAACCACACCTCCCCCGATTCCGAATGGGCGGCTGCCCATCCCGACTGGTTCCTTCTCGATGAGAACGGCAAATTCGTAGTCCAGCACGACTGGACCGACATCGCCCCTCTGGACCTTTCCAATGAGGAGATGAGAGCGGAGATGCGCGACAACTTCCGCTTCTGGCTAAGCCGCGGCATCGATGGCTTCAGGTGCGACGTGGCAGGTGAAATGCCGTTTGAGTATTGGGAATCGATGATTTCCCCGATGAGAAAGGAATTTCCCGGCAAATACTGGCTCGCCGAAGGCGAACATCCGGAGCACCACACGATTTCCGATTTCGATGCAAGTTACAGTTGGGAACTGCACCACCTGCTCAACTCCATCGCTCAAGGAAAGAAGGGGATAACCGACCTGGTCGCATACATAAAGAAGAATGCGGAATTGTATCCTGCTGATGCTATGAGGCTCGCCTTCACCTCCAACCACGACGAGAATTCCTGGCAAGGCACGGAGTTCGAGCGTATGGGAGATGCCTGGAAGGCTATGACAGTGCTCTGCTGGACTCTTCCCCAGACCCAGCCTCTGATTTACACCGGACAGGAAATCGGTTATGACCACAGATTCCTTTTCTTTGAGAAAGATCCTATGCCGCAGGTGGAAGAGAACGAATTCACCGCTTTCTACCGCTATCTGGCCTCTCTCAAACACTCACATCCCGCACTTGACGCTGCTGCGGGGCAGGAATTCAACATTCTCTCCACGGACGACAACACCCTGAAGTTCGAGCGTATCTCCGGTAAGGACAAAGTGACTGTAAGCGTGCAGCTTGTCGCTCCCTGGGCCTGGTCAGTCGAGTTTGGGAATCTCTGAATTGAGCCACTCGAGCCTCTTCATATAGAAGTCTCTCATCTTCTGAACCTTGTCTCTATAGGTCTCAGTGCCGAGAATCTGCCACTTCTGGAAGTTCCTCTGCTGTGCCTTGTCCAGTTCCCGGGCCTTGACATCTATGAAATCGGAGGGGACGTTACGCAGCAGGGGGTACACCTCCGCCCATTTCTGCTGTAGCCCGCTTACGAATGCAGGGTCCTTGAAAAACCTTGCGAACCAACCCTCGTTGTGCTCCAGAGTCTGGTCTTTTATGAACCATCCGGTATAGTCGTTCGTGGTTCCGGGGTATTCTGAAGGAAAATAGTAGCAGTTCCCCAGCGCTCTGTCAAAATCCCAGACGTGATAGAATTTCAGGGGACTGTCCGGTCCCAGGGTGATGAACGTGCTTTTCCTCAGATTGCCGTCAATGTTTTTGGTAAGTTCCTGAATTATATAGTAGTTGATAACAGATTCCACGTCAATCATCGGTGCGTAGCCGCTTTCCGGGTCTGTGAAATTCTCGGAATAGAGCACATTCTCGAAATCTCTGAATCTCTGAATTATAGTCTCTTTCAACTCGTTGGAGGGTTCTTCCGGATCGGAGAACATAACCGGCAGCCTGTGGGTGGTCCAGAAACACACCGGATTGTCCATAAACTGTTCCAGCTCCAGATAGACGTCTCCCTTGTCCAAGTCGATATCCACCCTGTTCTTTGCAACTTCCTTGTTTTCGCAGAACGTATATATGCCGAGATACTCGTTGTTGAGATAGACTTCCACGCTTATCATCGCCGGGGTCCAGGTCATTCCGCAAATCCGTGATATCTCCATCGCCGTCTGGTTCCTCAGAAGGGATTTGTCCTCATATTCGGCGAGCAGACACCAGTTCTTGCTTTTATTCAATCCGAGCACGGATGCCTTTTCGTCCAATTTGATTCTGTAGGGCTTTTTCGGGTCCTGCCAGGTGGTGTTTCCACGCCCTTTGATTTTCATCCCCGACTTGAACTCCTTTCCGTCAGTATATTTCTTGTCGTTATCCTTGACGGTTATCGTACCGGTGACATAGGTCTCCTTGCTTGTGACAGGTTGGAGCGCCTCCGTGAAAATTTCCACAACAGGAAGTCCGTATGATTCCTCTTTCTGTTCTTCAGGTTCAACTTCGGGAGGAGAGACGGGCTCAATGTCTTTTTGACAGGCGGTCCCGACAATCATCAGCAGCGAGACAAGTGCAATGAATGTATAATGTGTTTTCATAGGTGGACAAATTTACAAAAAAGAATGCGATGGTTTGACTGAAACAGAAAATTTCAAATCCTTAAAAAATCAATCGGACTGTTGACTTTTTTTTCTTTTAGAAATACAGTGTATCTTTGTTGTATGAGCCGTTTTTTCTTACTCCTTTTCCTGTCACTCTGCCTGATATCCTGCAAATACGCAGGCGTCCCGGACAATGTCAATACTATACTTGTCGAAGAAGGTGACACTCCGGAACAGATTATTGCAAAGGCCGTGGCCACCAAGCCGTCTGCAAGGCAACTTGCGGCTATGGATGACGAATTCATAGCCTTTGCCTGCATCGGGCCGAATACCTTTACCGGAAGGGAATGGGGCACAGGCACCGAAGGCCCAAGCGTATTCGACCTCAAGACGCTCGACACGGACCAGTGGTGCCGGGTGATGAAGGAAGCGGGGATGACAAAGGTCGTTCTTACGGTGAAGCATCACGACGGATTCGTAATTTATCAGAGCCGATATACCACGCACGGCATAATGTCCTCCCCCTTTATGGACGGAAAAGGGGACATCGTCAGGTCCCTGAGCGAATCCTGTGCGAAGTACGGCATAAAACTGGGCATCTATCTCTCCCCTGCCGACCTTTTCCAGATGGAGGGAGACGGTCTGTACGGCAACGAAAGCCCGATTACCCTGCGCACAATCCCCAAGCAGGTGGAGGGCAGGCCGTTTGCTGACAAAAGAACCTTCCGGTTCGAATGTGACGACTACAACGAGTACTTTATGAGCCAGCTGTTCGAACTGCTGACAGAATACGGTCCCATCCACGAAGTGTGGTTCGACGGAGCTCACCCCAAACGCAAGGGGAATCAGCAATACAACTACAGAGCGTGGGGAGAGTTGATTCGCGCCCTCGCACCGGATGCCGTAATGTTCGGTCTTAAGGATATACGCTGGTGCGGCAACGAGAGCGGAGATACCCGTGAAAATGAGTGGAACGTCATCCCGTATGCCGGGGAAAACCCGGACAATATGAATTCCATTGTTGACCTGATGGATGACAGACTGGGAGACAGGGACATACTCCTGAATGTCCCCAAACCGTTCTGGCTGCACTACGAACCCGGAGAGACTGATACTTCAATCAGAGGCGGATGGTTCTGGCGCAATGATTACGAACAGCCTGTCCGCTCCGCTGACAATGTCTTCGACATATATGAGCGTTCCGTAGGGGGCAACTCCATCCTTATTCTCAACCTCCCTCCCACCAAAGACGGAGTGCTGGGAGAGCGGGACGTCGAAACGATGAAGGAAGTCGGCCGGAGAATCAGAGAAACTTACGGCGTAAATCTCTGCAAACGCAAAATAAGAAAGCCTGTCGAAGTGGGCGAAGGCATCGAGATGAAACTTCGAAGGCAGTGCAAGGTCAACCGTATCGTTCTGTGCGAACCGATTGCCTTCACAGGTGAGAGGATAGAGAAATTGGCTGTAGATGCCCTGATAGATGGGCAATGGGAGGAAATCGCCACCTCCGGAAATGTGGGACACAAGAGAATCGTCCGATTCGCAACCGTCGTCACTGACCGCGTCAGAGTGCGTGTCCTCGAATCCCGGGCAGAAGCCATAATAAGTGCCTTCAGCGCACATTACCATCCGGAGAGACCTTTCAATGTCGCATCGTCATTCAGCGCCGACGGCTACGTCACTGTCACCCCGGATGCGGGAACTTTCTCCTGGAAACGCAACTCGCAGAACAGCAGTGCAAACCTTAACCCCAGCGCAAAAATATACTACACCCTCGACGGCAGCGACCCCGATGAAAATTCAATTGAATACAACGGTCCCTTCAAGTTCCAGAACGGAACTCTCAAAGCTGTGTGCATTCTTGACGGACAATACGGACAGATACATCAAAGCCATATAGGCTATGACAGAAGCGGATGGAAGATTGATATCAATTCCCACGATACAGTCATTGACTGCGGTGAGCCCATCCTCATCTCCGGATTCTACTTTGTCTCAAATACAAACAACTTTCACGGAGATTATGTAAGCCGTGCCACAATGAGTGTCAGCAATGACGGAAAGGTGTGGACCAAGGTTGCCGACTGCGAGTTCGACAACATAATCAACGACCCCTCACGCCGACTTGTCAGCATAGACAAGCCAGTAACCGCACGCTATCTGCGTATGGACGTCAAACAGCTTGTGGGTGACGGAGACGGCTTCCAGAGCCGCGACAGTGAAATCGAGGCTTTTTGATTCTTTAATGATATCCGTGTAATCAGAACCCTCTTCCGAACTTGAGCCAATATCTGGCTTCGAGTTCATTCCAGCGGGCGGCGCATCTTGAATATATGTCAGATGTGAAGTTGTCCAGCAAGGCCCGCTTCTCCCAATCGGGTGCGGCGGAATATCTGCCTTCAAGTTCACGCAAAGCCTTGAAGGTCATATCTTCCATCTCCAGAACATTATCTGTGAATTCCTTCTTGGTTTCCTGCCAGGCCAGAGTGGCCAGTTTGTTGGCCCGCCTGAACTGCCACAGCACACAGTCGGGAACGTATTGCCGCTGACCGCAGTTGAAAAATGCCTCAGGCAGGGCGCCACCTCCGCTGAACAGGGGGATGCGCGGACTCTGGGCGGGATTGTCCACCGCATACCAGCAGATGCCGCCGATTTCGTCGGGAAGATAATTGCGGAGTTGGATGACGGTCGAATAGGAGCACCAGGCCACAGCCAGCGTTCTGGAGAACTCCACCGTGCCGGGGGCTATGGTGTTGAGAGTGTTCCTCATAGTCGTGGTAAGCCAGGGATTGGCTACCGGACTGATGACCTTATGAGCAGGGACAGTGTCCTTTGCAGGGACTTCAACCAGAACGTTGCGGCACATATCGAACTGCGTCCCTTCATAAGTGTCACGCAGGATTGCCATCACGTCGCGCACGCTCACCGGGGAGTCGGGCTTCACGCTGAAAGGCATCTGAGGTTCGTCGAAAGAGAGCCCGAGGGATGGGGCGAATGTGGTGAGTACACGGTATTCCCGTTCCCGGAAATTCTTCCCTTTCCCATATGATGAATTGAAAGCCTTCCAGTAGATGAAGTCTCCCTTACCATCCCAGAGGCCGTTGTCGCGGGCCACCTGCTCCACATTGTCGGAAGCGAGGATATTCTTTTTGTCCTTTCTGTTGATTTTTCCGATGCGAGGGAGGTTGGCCGATACGGCAATCTCATCATCCGGAACCCGCTGGGCCACCCAGGCCGCGCCCGTCTTTGCCTTCCCTACCCCCGTAATCTCAAAAAACCACACTTCATTCTTGTCGGCCACCGTGAGACATTCGCCTCCGTCACCATATCCGTATTCCTCTGCAATGGCCCCCATCAGCTGAACGGCCTCCCGGGCGGTGGAACATCTCTCCAGCGCCAAGCGGCACAACTCCTCGATGAGGATGGGAGACTTGGAATTGATCAGCGTGTCCGGACCGGTGAAAGTGGTCTCGCCGATTCCCACCTGCTTCTCATTCAGAGACGGGTAGCCTGTATTCAGATAGGCATAGGTGTGAGCCACCTGAGGGATTTCCATAATATATTGTACCCCAACAGTATCGGTCACGTATTTCGTTTTCCGCCAGTTCTTTCTTATCCAGGTGGTCTCTCCGGCCTGATGGTCCGCGGCGGGGACATAGTTCACCCACGTATGGGACCATCCGTCACAAGTATGCGAAGTTATCACCGAGCCGTCCGTTGTGGCCAGCCTTCCCGCCACGACACTGGTACATTCAAGGCCCTGATACTCTTCATCCTGCGCCATCGCGCCAAAACATACTGTCAATGAGATTGCAAGGAGAACAAACTTCTTCATAATCACTCCGAAAACGATATTATAGTGTTGATTACCTCTTCGTTGCTGTCGGTTATCGTAAGAAGGAGCCCTTTGTATGTCCCGTTTTCGTGAAGTCTTTCAAGCAATGGATAGACAGGCACTTCCTTTGTATAATAGTCTGAGCCGAGGAATATCATCGGTCCGGGCTGACCCACTGATTCATAATGGTTCAGCGCCGCATCCTGGAAAATCTCCTGAAGCGTGCCCGCGGAACCGGGGGAGAATATCACCCCTCCCCTGGAGATGGAAAGTAGTATGTCCTCCCGCAGACTGTTCATAAAGAATTTCGCAATGTCCGTGGCGAAAGGGGTGGAGGGTTCGTGCCCGTAGAACCAGGTGGGAATGCCCAGACTCCTGAAGGTTGTCTGCGGATATGCCGTCATCACTTCGAATGCGGTGCGGAGCCATCCGCTGCCCCTGAACGAGGGCGCAACTTTCAGCATCTCGAGGGCCTTGTCGAATTCGGCGGAACTTCTTCCCGCCATCCAGGCACCGAAATGAGTGGCCTCCATCGCTCCGGGGCCGCCACCTGAAGCCATAACCTTCCCCAATTCGGTCAGATTCTTGCTGATGAGGGCCACCTGCCGGAATGAATCGTCAGTCCTCAGGAGAGAATGTCCCCCCATCACGGCTACCATCTGCTTCTCGTCGAAGTGGCTCAGGAAAGTATCCATCGCGTCGCTGATAGCCCTGTCGTGCAGGGATCTTGCCAGCGTCTCAATCAGGTCGCTGCATCTCTTTCCCTTCTTCATATAGTCAGTATATACCTGGCTGTCGAAGCAGGTCTTATAGCTCTCTTCATCGGCCGGGTCGTAACCGCAGTACAGAGTTTCTCCGGAATAGAGCTTTGTTGCAAAGGCCTGATAGATTTTTCCCATCTTCGGGAAAATGAGGCAATCCTGCCCGATTTCCTCCTCCATCTCCGTGGGAATGACGCAGCCCATAAAGCAGCAGTTCGAAAAAATGTGCTTTGCCGCCACATATTGCGGGGCTTTCTTGAAATCTATATACTGGAATACATATCTGGATATGACTCCATTGGCATCGGGAGAAGGCAATTCGACCAATTCGTCGATTTTTGTGTAAACTTTCTGGCTCATCACCACAAATTTACCTTTTTCCCCGGATATTTCAAAGTTGCGCGAACGCGAGTGACTAATCCCTTCGGGCTTTTCCTCCTCTTCGCTCGGCAATGCTCAAACAAGTTTGGCATTGCGCTCGCTCGGTCGTCGGTTCGCGTCCGCGCAACATCTATGAAAAAAACTCTCGCTTTATTTGATTTTCAGCACTGTGGAAGCCTTGACAGGCTCGAGATTCCTCGCGGCCAGAGCATTCTTGTCCTTAACATTGGCGGGGAATTCGATGGTGCAGCCTACGGCGACATTCTGCAGAAGTTTGGCGATATCGTTGTCACGCTTCTTGCCATATACCTGAAGGCCAACAACTTCACTTCCGCAAGCGACAGTCAGGACGCAGGCCTGAGTAGTATAGGAGGTGACGGTCTGCTGGAAGCCGATTTTCTCGAAGAAGGGCTTGTATATGGGAAGCGTCTCGAAATCCTTCACCCCTTCAGTTATTTCTGAAACGGAGAGAACATCACCTTTCAGATAATACTGATTGCCTGCGCTCCAGTTCTTTTCGTCATTGAAATCGAGAATTCTCTCTCCCTTGGTCCCGCGGACGCGGAAGTTGACGTCGGTCTCAACAAGGCCGTAGTTGGTATAGTCGGTCCAGAAGTCGGCAAAGCCGGTCTGTTCCTTGTTCCAGATACTTTGTATCAGCAGGAACCCGCAATCAACGGTATAGCCGCTGTTTCCGCCGGAATGGAAAACGTAAGGCACCTCGCCTGTCTTTTCCGGATTGTCCATATTCTCGGGTAGGAACTGGAATCCGTGTCCGGAAATATATGCTTCGTCCCCATAGGAGATGCAGGGTACGTTTGTCTTGACGATTACATCAACCGCCAGAGCGTCAGATTTGACAGCTACAAGATTGTTGAAAGTACCCACGATGGTAATCTCGCAAGCGTCCGTAGATGTCCTGACGCCGGAAAGTTTGATGTCTGTTTCGTTCTTGTCGCAAGAAGTTGAGACAATAAGGAGTGCGGTCATAGCCGCAAAGAAGAATGAATTTTTCATCTTTTCTTGATTAATATAGGTTATTGATGTTATGAATTAGTCTGCAGCATCTGTGGGTAATAAACAAAAATGCGAGGAGACAGTTCTACAGAGGCCTGGGAAGCCCATCAGAAACCATTTCCTCGCAGATATAGATTGCCATCCTTAGATGGTAATCATATCCACAAATCTGCGGGAGAATAGTCCTTCTGATTTAAGAAATTCCCAGTTTCTGTAGAAGACCTTATCTCTCGCCGCAAATGTAGTAATTTTTTTGATTCTTAACTATAATCCATTTTCTGAAAGACTCATTTTTAGATGATTATCTATTCCTATTCATAGGCCTGTCTTCTTGTAAAAAAAGCGAGGCATCGAAACCAGCCAGAAGAAACTCGTTTATATATGCCGTTGGAAGAAGGCCTTTCTGATTGATGAATTTCCCAGTTCCTGTAAATGGCCTATTCTAACCGGCATTAAGCAAATTGGGGTTTCTGCTGCCTCGCTACACTCATATTGTCATATTTTTGCGGATTCAATCTAATCTTTATTCAACATATCTATGACACAATAAGTAAACGTTAAATGAAATAGAAGCAAAAAGGTGAACCTAAAAGAAATTCTCAAAATGGCAGCAAGCCTTTCTGCCGGGACCTCATTCTGAAGAACAGCATGACTTTTTGCTGCGAGGCCAAAATTATATGTATTGTCATAAACAGACAAAGGTTCACCGCAAAAATAGCAATTTATTCTTATTATTCAACTCAACGCGAACAAATCAATGCTTCTAAATTAGATCGTTCAACTCAGTCTCTGGTAAACCTTTTTCTTCATTTACAATATCGGTGATATGATGAAACTAAACGCAAAGGAAATATCCATAATCTTTGCCGACATGATTCAGCGCAACTATATACCCAGTCCCGAATCCATTTGATAATATGCGCAATACAAACTAACGGGAGCCGCCTGATGGCAATCAGACAGCTCCCGAACGGGTGGGAAGAAGAACGGTCAATTACCGTTTCCGATAATGAGTTTTGACGTAACCCTTCCGGCCATTAACCACCTTGAAGTGGCCCCTGACAAGAACAGGCTTACGAGGCTCTTCCTCACAAACTATTGTAAGGCGCTCTCGGATGCTTTTAAAATGAATGTGAATTTTCATAAGAAAATGAAAGTAAAGAGGTTGAGAGCACGGGGCGGCTTAAACAGTACATCACCCGCTTTCTTTCAAAAAAAAACAGGGTATTATCTCTTTCGAAAAAATACCCTGTTGTAATAAAGCATCGAGAGCTTGCCACCTCTCAACCGCCATTCACATTCATAATGCAAATGTAAAGATATATATGAAATCAACAATACTTGAATGACAGAAAACGAAAAAAAACTTATCGAAGGCCTTATCAATCAGGACGAAAAGGTCACCAGAGGATTCTTTTACACTCTGCGCAATCCGATGTGAACAGTACGTGCTTGATATGTTCGGTATTCACAAGCCGATATCGGCACTGAAACATCTTGCAGAGGAAAAAGGATGGCTGACCGATGCCGGAGTGGCTATTGAAAATCTCGGAAAAATCCCGAAGCAATATGGTCTGACTGTGAAAACGTTCAAAGGCGATCTCAAGGCTGTCTCAAAATCAATTGACGCCGGCCGCCAGATTCTTGTCGCCGTTGACGGGGGCGAACTTATCGGGAACCCCTTCGAGGAAAAATTGGAGGATGCTCTTGTGGGAGAAATTGCGGACCACTGCGTTGTAGTCCTGAACTATGACGCCGAAGAAGACAAGGTGATGCTGTTCGATCCGGCCTTCGGAGATATCCCGTTGACCGTATCTTCCGGGACTTTCCTGGATGCCTGGGCGGATTCCGGAAATCATACGATTGAAATCAGTAATAAAAAGCTACGTTGATATGACAAGAGAAGAGCGAAGAATCATAAATGGCCTTCTGAACAGGGACAACAAGATAACCAAGGTTTTCTTCTTCACGAAGTGCAGACCGATGTTTCACGGGATGATACATAAAGTTTTCAGAGATAATGCAGATTTTGAAGAACTTGTGAATGACTTTTATCTGTATCTGATGGAGAAGGATGGGAAACGGCTCCGTTCCTTCGGAAAAAACGATACAGAGGATAATGAGCAGGACACGGCATTTGCTCTGATCAAATGGATGAATACGACCGCGTTGAGATTTTTCTCTAAAATAGCCCAAAAAGAACAGGACATAGAGGAGCTGAAAATCATCGGGAAAGATAAAAATGGCGAAGCAGTTGAAATTGATGTCAAGGATGAGGGGTACAAGGACCCTTCCATTGGTATTGATGCCGACATCTATTTCAATATGATAACCCTCGAACGGGACAGGGAAGTCTTGAAGAAGTATTTTCTCGAAGGTCTGGAACCTGACGATATTTCCGAACAGCTTGGCGTCAGCAAGGCGAACCTGTACAATATCAAGAACAGGGCTTTGAGCAGATTGCAGCAGGCCGCCCGCCATGCAACAAGCGCCGAATCGTTGTGCTCTATCATCTGCGAGCAGTATGTACTTGATGTTTTCGAAATTCACAAGCCTCTTGAGGAGTTGCAGTCTTTATCAGAGGAAAAAGGATGGCTGACAAAGACTGGTGTCACGCTGGAAAACATAGGAAGGCTCTGCAGGGAATCCGGCCTTTCCGTCATTCCCAAATCGGATGGGACTCTGCAAGATATAAGTTCTGCCTTAGAGGAAGGCCGACAGGTGATAATTGCCGTTGACGGTGGAGAATTGACAGGCAATCCACTGGAAGAGGGCATTGAAGATACCTTCGGCTGCCAGGTTTCAGACCACTGCGTGGTTGTTCTTGCTGTCGAAGAAAATTCCGTCACCCTGTATGACCCGGCCTTCGGGACTATGCCTCTTACCGTAAACAAAGAACATCTCATCGATGCCTGGGCTGACTCGGGAAGGTATTACGTGACGATTTTTCCAATGGATGACTAAAATTGAAAAAGGTTATCTTTCTTGATTTTGACGGGGTGCTGACCTCGGATGCAAACACACTCCAGTGCCGTTTGGAGCATAAGCCGAAAAACCCTTACGGTCTTGACTGGTTCGACCCCGAGTGCCTGTCCGCCCTGCAAAGGATTGTAGACAGGACCGGTGCGCTCATTGTCGTGTCATCATCCTGGAGGGAACTCGGACGCGACTGCCTTCTCCGCCTCTGGGATGAGTTGGATATGCCGGGTGAACTTTATGGAACAACCCCTGTTTGGGTTCTCACCAAAAAAGAGGCTATTGAGCAGTGGCTCAAGGACAACGAATGGGGCCGGTACGTGATTCTGGATGATGCGGATCTGGGAATGGAGCATTCCTATCGGACAAACAAGGCGACGGGCCTGACATCTGCCGATGCCGACCGCATCATAGAAATGTTGAACCAGAGCCAAAACAAGAAATGAAGATACAATACGCAAGGGACCTGCATTTGGAGTTCGGGATGAATCTCGTAATATATTGGAGCGATGCTTATGTTTAAGGCCCTGCCATTCAGGGTTTTGAAATGTATTTTTTATATTTTAAAAAATATCGTACAATGGCGAAACTTATACCGGAAACACCTGTTTTGTATGACGAAGACGCATACAGGTTCGAAATGGCCGCACATAATGTCAAGCCGTTGCCGAAGACTGCCCAGAAAAGAATCAAGGAAGCATACGACAAATTATCAAAGATGGTGAAAATCGATTTGTAACAATTTTTATGGATACCTGGCATTATATATTACAACAGTGCTGTACGGCATCTTGCCCGGGAAGAGATGATGGCAAATGCCCGTTCAGGAACAAGAAGTACAGGAAGGGTGAATGTAAAATCATTCAAACGTATATTGACGACCATGACCTTCACTTGCAACTTCTCGCCGACTCTTGTGACATCGATTACGAGTCAGACCCACTGGGCTGGCTCGAGTATATGATATAGAGTTCCTTGCGGTCTTATTATGACAAAGATTGAAACCAGAGAACAATATGAATGGGCGCTCGGCAGGATTGAAGCATTGGTAATTTACGTCACCGAAGAGATGCCTGACAATGAACCCGGGAAGATGGAATATTGCCTTCTTTCCAATCTTGTCGCCGATTACTCTGATGAGCATTTCGATTTGACGGACAAGCCTGCTGTTTCAATTTAGCGAATAAATTATTGTTGTTTTCCACGGAAAGGAAGAATATTGTTTTTCTCTTTTTATAATCAACGGCGAGCTTGGACCAGATGAAAAGGAAGTTCCCGCGAAAATCGTATTGACTTAATAGGTGTATAGCGGAAAGTCTATATTATAGCGTTTTTACAAAGAAATCGCCATTGTATCAATCTACAGCGGCGATTTTCTATATGGAGCAGGGAAGATTTATCCCTTTCTGGCTCTTAAGTATAAGTACAACGTTGCGCGACTGATTCCGGTGGCTTCAAGGATATCCTTAATCGGGATGTCTTTGGCATCGTACATCGCAAGAGCCTGCTGTATCTTCTTCTCATCAGTCTTGGGTCTGCCACCCAGGCGGCCCCTGGCACGGGCTGCAGCAAGGCCGTCCCTTGTCCGTTCGTGGGTCAGGTCGCGCTCGAACTGGCTGATGCCGGCACTGATGGTGAACAGCAGCTTGCCGTGTGGGGTAGTGGTATCGAGCCAGGATTCCTTTAGTGACTTGACGTCAGCTCCGCAGCCGTTGATTCTTTCTACCAGTTCGAACAAGTCCTTGGTGGAACGGCTCAGCCTTGTCAGCTCGCAGACGATGACCGTGTCCCCGTCACGCAGCGCTTCAAGCATCCTGTTCAGTTCCGGACGCTCCTTATTGGTACCGGTGACCTTTTCCTGATATATTCTCTCACAACCGTTCTTTGTCAGGGCATCCAGCTGCCAGTCCAGATTCTGGTCAGCGGTGGAGCAACGTGCATATCCTATCAGCATAGCTCGTGGTGTTTATTTGTTGCTTGTATTTATGAGGTTGACGACAACCTTGACCATCATGTCCATCTCCTCGGTTTTGCTTTCGGCAATCATCAGTGTGAGTGCCACAAGTGCGTTGTCAGCTATTCTCTTGCTTCCGTCGGCGGCATAGCCCTTGATGAGGTATTCCTTCAGGACAGAGTTGGCCCAGATTCGGAACTGGGTGCCACGCCTGGACTTGACTCGGTATCCGACTGAAATAATCACATCAAGGTTGTAATATGTCACTTCGTGCGTCTGTGTCTTCCCCTCTATGACACCATGTCGGGTGGTTGTCAAGTAATCCTTGACTACCACTTCTTTCTCCAATTCTCCCTCTTTGAAAATATTTGTGATGTGAAAACTTACGTTCTGCTTGGTTGTCTCAAACAACATTGCCATCTGAGCCTGTGTCAACCATACTGTTTCGTTTTAAAGTTTAACGTCCAGATTAGTCTGACCGTCCGGAGTCTGATACAGGACGATTCCGCCGATTCCTTCTTCTTCAATGATGATGTCTCTTCCCATTTCTATTTCAGCGTGTCAAAAAAGATAAAATCAATGGTTTTATTGCATCGAAATAGCACCTATTTCGATAGGAAACAAGTGCTATTCTGATTTGTCTATATAACGGTGGTTATTTGGACCCAACAGACATGGTTAGGCAGGCGTGATAAAATTACGTTTGGCTCATCCACTTTTTGTACAGAAACTGTTCTTTTCCTGTACAAAATGGCTTCAAAGGCCTGTTTGGTACCAGATCAGCCCTTTTCCGGTACAAAAAAGCAAGGTGATAACGCGTTGATAGTTGCTGCAGAAAACATACTCGGCTAGAGGAATGTTATAGATCCTGTTTGAAGCCATTGATATAGTTCCGCATCAAGGTGGCATTGATGCCTATCCTCTTTGCAAATTCGGATACAATTTGTACACAGGCAGACACTGAATTTTAAGTTTTATGCACTCATATGTATAGATATTTTTCAATTTTGTGCACTTTGTTTCGTGGAATTTTAGTAATTTTGTGCATAAGCTAAATGTTATGGCAGATTTCTTAACAATTCTTTCAGATCAAAAAGAGGAGCTTCAGAGGGTGACCTCATACGCAAAAGTCTCCAGAATAGAAGAGTCTTTCCTAAATCTCAAAAGCAATCTGGCACAAGTAGTTATAGGTGTCCGTCGAAGCGGTAAATCCACAATCTGCCAGAAGTCTATTCTCAATTCCGGATTGCCTTTCGGATATGTCAACTTTGATGATGAGCGTCTGGAAGAGATCACGGCAAATGATTTTGACTCTATTCTCAAAGTGCTTTATCGTCTGAATGGAGATTTCAATATCCTGTTTTTGGACGAGGCTCAGGATGTCAAGGGATGGCATCTATTTTTGAACAGAATGCTCAGGAGTGGATTAAAGGTGGTCTTGACAGGGTCAAATGCCAATCTGCTCAGCAGCGAGCTTACGACATACCTGACCGGACGATACAATGAAATATCGCTATATCCTTTTTCCTTTGTTGAGTATTGTCAGGCCGAAAACGTCAATCTGAGCTCTCAGAGTACAAAAAGCCAGGCTCTGCGTCTGAAGGCGTTGGACGAGTATATGGCTTGCGGAGGTCTTCCTGAAGTAATTGTGAACGGGGAGGGCAAGGGTTATGCGATGTCGCTCCTCAATGCTATCATTACGAAAGACATCAAGAAACGTCATAATATAAGATATATAGAGACGCTGCAGGAAATCGCGAACAATGTTCTGGATAAATATTGCCAGGAGATATCGTTCAACGATATTGCCAGGGAGTTTTCCCTAAAGTCAGTTCATACAGCCAAGAAATACGTTTCATATCTTGAGGAGGCATTCTTAATCAGAATCATCCATAAGTATTCATTCAAAAGCAGCGAGCGCACCAAGAACAGGAAAGTTTATGCTGTTGACCTTGCGTTCGCGACAAACAGAACTGATCTTCTGACTACCGAGAATATCGGATGGCGATTGGAGAACATCGTCCTTCTCGAACTTTTGAGGCGCACCGATAAGAATTTCCAGAACATATTCTACATCAAGAAAGAAAGGCAGTTTGAGGTTGACTTTATTGTATGTGAGAAGAATAAGGCCATTGAGTTGATACAGGTCGCACATCACATCGGTGACCCTGCATCCAAATTGTACAAACGCGAAGTCGGTGGCCTGGTCAAGGGTTCAAAGTATGCCAAGTGTTCAAAACTAACCCTGATTGTAATGGAAGGAGAACGTCAGACCATCAATGAGGGTGGACGAACCATAGAAATCATCCCTGCATCCGAGTGGCTCTGCAATGGCAAAAACTACAGATAATATATGAACCCCCTACAACCAGGTGTCCGAACCAACCCCAATCAGTTGGGGTAAAAACGAACCTCGGTATGCGAATGCAAAAGATTCTGTTTGCTTCACTTCTTCCCAAAAAGTGCAACATCTTCGCAAATCCGGAAGAAATTCATATCTTGTGTATTGATTTTAATCAAAGTAAAGAGGTTGAGAGCACGGGGCGGCTTAAACAGTACATCACCCGCTTCCTTTCAAAAAAACAGGGCATCATTTCTTTCGAAAAAATACCCTGTTGTAATGAAGCGTCGAGAGACTTCTCACCTGACGGCCGTCATCCTCTATTTCCGGAAAGAATTCGAGCGCTCCGATGCCCCTGCGGCCGATGTAAGCCAACTTGAGCAGCGGATTGCACTCTTTAGGGTCGATGTTATTTTCTTTCGCCCATTTGTCGAACACTGTACTACCCCAGTTGTCAGGCAGTGAATCGGCCAAAAAGGGTGGCAGACCGTGATACTTGTCTGAGATGTTGCCGAACAAAGGTGCGAGGGTTTTGACCGGCTTTGTCGGCAACAGGTTGTACGGCTGCTTGAAGTAATCCTCCGAGAACTGGAACGTGGCCACACGGCCGTATTCGTCCCAGGTCAACTGTCCTATGTCTGCGCCCCACAGGTGCACATTTATTTTCAGTGGCGCTGTCATACCTTTCTAAGTCTTCTGAGTTTTTCAAACTTTTGTACTAAAAATTCATAATTCGCTGAAAATAAATCACAAAACCGTTGCATCTCTCGTTATTTATTAGTACATTTGTGTTAATAAATACAGCGGCAATGAGAACAGGCAGACCGGTCAAGTCA
>JAZUIV010000071.1:0-28530 GCA_045642485.1 Bacteroidales bacterium
CATCCGGCTTTATTCCCACACTGAAATCACTTGACAAAAAGATCGCTGACTATGATGTCATATTCTTAGGTTACCCCGTATGGTTCGGCACATACGCACCTCCAGTGGCTGCCCTGCTTCAGAATGAGCAGTTCGATGGCAAGACGATTGTTCCGTTCTGCACTTTCGGCAGCGGTGGACTGAACACGAGTTCTGACGACCTGAAGAAGGCTCTGCCCAATGCCATAATCGCCGAAGGATATGGTGTGCGCACTGCCCGCGTAGCCAAGGCCCCGGACGAAATCGCCCGTTTCCTCACCGCCAACGGTTATAAGGACGGCGAATCCATAGACCTGCCCGATTATTCACAGCAGCAGCCTGTTACCGAAGCCGAAGCCGCTCTCTTCGACCAGGCCTGCAGCGACTATCAGTTCCCGCTGGGCATCCCTCAGACCTGCGGTAGCCGCGAAACCCCATGGGGCACCGAATACCTGTTCAAGGTATATCCTCATCGGAATCGCCATCGGTGCCGGAATCCACGGCTTCGTGCCTGACGGCTTCTTCAGCGGTGCGCTCGGCAGCGGCAAATGGTGGACCGTTCCGCTGGCCGTTGTATTGGCGGTGCCGATGTATTCAAATGCAGCAGGCATCATCCCTCTTATTGAAGCATTCGTCCAGAAAGGAGTCGCCCTCGGCACTGCAATCGCCTTCATGATGGGAGTGGTCGGCCTGTCATTGCCGGAAGCAACGCTCATCAAGAAAGTGATGACCTGGAAACTCATCGGCATCTTCTTCGGCACAGTGACGCTCTTCATCATCCTGAGCGGCTGGGTGTTCAATGCCGTGCTTTGAGAATGAAGATATTTGTTTAACGCCCCTAATGAAATCGGATTCACCCGTATGCACAGATGGCAGACGAAGAACTGATTGAAAACAAGTACAGGAGCGGCAAAAGAATCGGATACTGACCTTTAATTGAGGTAAAAGAAGTATCTTTGTTATCGGAGTTACGATAACATATTTTATGTATGAATGCCATTTTTCAGTTGAAAAGCAGAATCGCATTTCTGGCGGCTCTTTTGGTTGCTACTCTTCCGTTAAGTGCCCAGCCTGACTATGTTCCCTCTCCCGAAATTCTCAAGTCACGCAGTGAGTTTCAGGACGATAAATTCGGCATTATGATATGCTGGGGCATATACAGCATGATGGGTGACGGCGAGTGGGTTATGAACGATAAGAATTTAAACTGGGAAGATTACGCCAAACTGGCTGAAGGTTTCTATCCCTCGAAGTTCAACGCCGCGGAGTGGGTATCCGCCATCAAGGCGAGCGGTGCCAGATACATCAATTTCGTCTCACGTCACCACGACAGTTTCTCGATGTTCAAGTCTGAGGCATCCGACTTCAACATTGTTGATGCTACTCCTTTTGGCCGTGACGTTCTCAAGGAGATCTCAGATGAATGCCACAGACAGGGAATAAAACTGCATATTTATTATTCGCAACTTGACTGGCGTCGACCCGATTATCCTGCCGGAGGCAATACCGGCAAGAACAACAGCCGTGTCCAGCGTCCTGATCCGGACAGTTATTTCACTTTCATGCGGACCCAGTTGACAGAACTTCTTACCAACTATGGTCCTGTCAGCAGCATCTGGTACGACGGATGGTGGGACCGTCCCGACCAGGAATGGGACATGGATGCCCAATATGTGCTTATCCACAAACTCCAGCCTTCCTGCATGGTCGGCAGCAACCACCATCGTGCTCCATATCCGGGAGAGGACTTCCAAATGTTTGAGCGCGACCTTCCCGGAGAGAACACCATCGGCTGGAATGACAAGGCGGAAGTCGGAAATCTCCCTCTGGAGACCTGCGAAACCCTTAACGGAATGTGGGGCTACCGCATCACCGACCAGAATTATAAAGACAAGAAGACACTCGTGCAGTATCTTGTCAAGGCTGCCGGCAAGAACGCCAACCTTCTTATGTGCGTCGGCCCCCAGCCCAACGGTGAATTCCCTGCGCTTTCAATCAAGGCTCTGTCTGATTACGGCGAGTGGATGAGTGAGTTTGGTGACACCATCTACGGCACCCGCAGCACCGCCGTCCCTCCCCAAAGTTGGGGCGTGACCACCCATAAGGGAAACAGGATGTTCGTCCATATCATGAGCGCTGAGGGCAATACAGTGTTCATCCCCTATTCAGGCAATAGGTTGAAGACCGCCACCGTATTCTCGAATGGAGAAAAGATTCCTTTCAAACGCTCGAAAGACGGCATCACACTTCAGTTCAAAGATACCCCCGCAGATGAAATCGACTATATTGTCGAACTGACATTCGCCGATTCGATTTAGAATCTGTTTGAAATGGCTCACGAAAATTGAAGTTAATTGGTTCAGAACAGATTCTCAATATGGACAGAAGGAAGTTTCTCAAATCAACGGCTCTGACAGCAGCAAGTGTGGCGTCTTTGGGCATAACTCCCGCCAATGGTAAAAAGCGGACGGTCACAGAAAAGGTTAACACCCGCCTTGATGTAAAAGGCAGAATTATCGAACCTTCAAGAAGCATCCCTGTCGTGGACGGAGCGGATGTCGTGGTCGTAGGTGGAGGTCCTGCCGGATTTGCGGCATCGATAGCAGCGGCCAGGGAAGGATGCGACGTACTTCTTCTTGAAAGGGGATATTTCATTGGCGGACTGTTCACCGGATGCGACGTGACACTTTTGAACAATATGTATTCCCCTACTCCCGACGGAAGGGTACAGGCCGTTTTCGGACTGTGCGATGAACTTTGCCGCAGGCTTGACAGCCATAAGATGTTGGCTTGGGCCGGAACGCCCCCGAATGTGGATACCGAAGCTACAAAATACTTTATGGAGCGGATGTGTGTAGAGGCTGGTGTCCGTATATTGTACGGAGTACAGGCGGCGCAGGTGTCGATGAGCGGAGACAGAATAGATGCCGTCATAATGGAAACCAAAAGCGGGCGGGTGGCCGTCAATGCCAAGTTCGTGATAGACTGTTCCGGCGACGGGGATATTCTTGAATGGTGCGCTGAAGATTATTACGAATACAAATATGACATCAGTTCAATGTGGCGTGTGGGTAATGTCGGAAATGTGAGATTCGGTTCCGCGACTCCGAATGAAGGTGTCCGTACGGGGCATCTCGGTGACGGGGTGAAGGATGTAGATGGACTTGACATATATGTCCTGACTAGAGCGCAGATAGAATTACGGGAGCAAATGTGGCAACAGGTCCAGGAACTTCGTCAGAAGCCCGAAAGCGGTGGAGCCTATCTTGTCAGTTCTCCTTCGGTAGTGGGAGTCCGGACTACGAGAGTCCTAAATTCTGTTTTCAACGTCACGGTGGGAGGAGCCGCGGAAGGGGTCAGTTATCCGGATGTTATTGGATTTACCGGTTCTGATTCGACCATCGAATGGAAAGGGGAAAAGATTCCGGGCGTCAAGAGAAAAATCTGGCAAGTCCCCTACCGTTCTCTTGTCCCTCGCAGGGTGAATAATCTGCTGGTGGCAGGACGTTGTTTCGGTTTCGAACAGGGACTCAGGTATGACGCCCGCGAAGTGGGAACGTGCATTATGACTGGCGAGGCAGCCGGTGCCGCTGCAGCCAATGCATTGGCCAACCGTTGCTCGGTGAGAGATGTGGATGTCACTGTATTGCAGGCCACACTCCGTTCTCACGGTGTCAAACTTGATTGGTAATTTATGCTTCTACAGCAGACCCCAATACAAATTTACATATAAATCCCGATTGCGTAAACTTTTCGAAAGGACTTCACCAAGGTGGGGCACTTTCACATTTTCATTGGGATATTCCCGTTTGCAGTCCTTCTGAGGAGACGGAGACCTCGACGGCGGCATCCGGGCCATCGGGACGGACGATAAGGAGAGCCTCACCGCGCCACGTCGACGGGGTCCGCGACCTGAATGAAGCCATATCATCCGGGCCGCCGTTGCCTGCGGACATGAATCCGGCTCCACGAATGTCGAAGCTGAGAGGAAAAGCCTCAGGCACAACGGTCCCCAGGCTGTCAGTCACCTCAATCTTGAAATAGACAAGTTCATCGCCGGCATTGCCGCATTCGCGCACCACGTGCACGGCGGCGGGCTTGCCGGGAGTGCGGAGCTCGCGGCGTGCCAGTTCCCTGCCATCCGCATCCAGCGCCACTGCGGCCAGTACTCCGGGACGGTATTCCACAGCATCGAATACCGCGACATAATCTTCGCCGGGACTCTTGACTCCCACCCTTTCCCCATTCAGTTCAAGACGCACCGCAGCCGCCTTGGAGAACACCCGCACCTGAAGCCTCTCGCCCTCATACCCGGGCCAGTACCAGCGGGCTTCCTCGCGGGGCCAGCACCACATTCCGAACTTCTCAACCTTTCCCTCCGGCACCGGCTCATGGACCAGCAGTTCCAACGGACTGATATCCCACATCACGTCACGATAGCGTCCCTGGGCCTTCTTGTCGCCAATCAGGTCAATATCTCCGCAGAAATTGGTATAGGTTACAGGGAATTCCGGTCCGAGCCGATAAGGGGAAATCCACAATGCAGCCTGGTTCAGTCCCTCTTCCGGCCCCGGAGAAATCTGGAACTGCGCTCCTCCAGCATCCCGGTTGTCGGGCTTGTCATACCAGGTGGTGCCCATTCCAGACTCCCCGAGATGGTCAAGCGCCGTCCATACGAAATCACCGATGACATACGGCTTCTCAACAACATCATTCCAATATTTCCAGGCCTGAATCGGATAGGACTCCGTCCCCATTATCACACGGTCGGGATATTTCTCGTGGTCACTTTCGACAAAATGTATAAGATAGTTGTATCCCGCTATGTCCAGATGCTCGAAAGTCCTGGCGGAATTGTCCCACTCGCGGTGGATGAATGCACTGGTCACGCCCTGAGTCACCGGTCTCGTCGGGTCCGTCTCCCGCACCTTGGCGGTAAGCGCCTTCCCTATCCTCGACGCATCCGCGATGCTCCAGTTGGGAGTCTCGTTCCCTATGCTCCATATCACCACGGAAGGATGGTTGCGGTCGCGCAATATCATTGAAGTGAGGTCGCCTGCCCAGTTCTCCCTGAAGAACCGTGAATAGTCATCATAATTCTTGGGCTGCTCCCACATATCCGTAAATTCGTCAACGACAAGCAGTCCCAATTCGTCGCAGGCATCCAGAAAAAGGCTTGACGGAGGGTTGTGGGCGCATCTGACAGCATTGAATCCAGAATTCTTCAGCAGCCTGACTCTGCGATATTCCGCCGCACGATAAACCTCGGCCCCGAGGAGTCCGTTGTCGTGATGGACGCATCCGCCCTTGAGGAGCAGCGGTTCCCCGTTGAGTTTGAGCCCCTCCTCAACATTAACTTCTATGCTGCGTATGCCGAAGCGCGTACGGCTCACATCAACAACCCGGCCGGATTCGGCCACCTGCACCTCCGCAGTATAGAGGCTCGGACTGTCCGGGCCCCAGAGTGCCGGATTATCGATGCAAATATCCAGAGATGCCGATTCGGAAGAGAATCCCGGTATTGACAGATGTACGGAGCCGTTGGCCACCTCCCTGTCGTCCGCATCGAAGATGCGTACCCTGAGGCCGGCACGGGCATCCTTCTTGCGGGAGTTCTCTACATTTATGTCCAGATGAACGAGTGCACGTTCCTCAGACACTTGCGGAGTCGTGACGGAAGTTCCCCACTGCGCAATATGCAAAAGGTCGGACACTACCAGCTCCACTCCTCGGTACAGGCCGGAACCGCTGTACCAGCGGCTGTTACGGCCATAATTGACCACCTTCACGGCAACGACATTATCAGTCCCCGCAGGCGACAGCAGCCTGGTGATATCAGTATAAAACGGCGTGTACCCGTTCTTGTGGGACGTGGCGTGGACTCCGTTGACCCACACGTCCGTCTCCATATAGGCGCCGTCGAATACGAGCCGCACCGACTTGCCGGCATCGGCCCGTGGCAAGCGAAAGTGCTTGCGGTACCAGCCTGTCCCGCCGGGCATGTATGCTACAGCGCCGCCACCCCTCGTTTCGCGTGAAAAGGAACCGAGCGTGAATTCTCCCTCAGGAAGCGGTTCAAGGCTGAAATCGTGAGGCAGATTCACCTCCTTCCAACCGATATCGTCATAACAGACCGCTTCGGCGCCGATGAGGGAATCCCGGACGAACTTCCATCCGTCATTGAACTCCGTGCTTTCTCCCCGGCTGCACGAAAGCAGCATCATACACAGACAAGGGCAAAGTGCCCGGAACAGATTCTTAAACATTGTGCTTTTCAAGCTAACCTACTCCTTTATTTTCACCATATTTCCGCCTTTGTCCCAGGGGTAGAGGCTCATATAGACTTTGATGTCAAGGTTGTCGCAGCCTTCCTCCTCCGCTACGCTCATCACTACGGCGTCGAATTTCGCGCCTGTCATACTCTTGTCCAGCGGCAGGTAGTATGTGAGGTTGCTGTCGTTTTTAATCAGGCCCGCCTCCCATTCGTTGCAGGGGTAGGAGGGCGCCCTGTCTGGGCATCCGACGGGCTTCCCGTCAATCCTGAAACCTGCAAAAGCCCCGTCGATTCCGCACTTGCCGTTGATTGCCACGCAGAGATATGCCCCCTGTGGAATCTCGTCAAGAGTGAAACTTGCGCTCCAGGCCTTTTTCGGATGGCAGTACCAGCCGTCATAATTGGGAAAAACGTTGCTTGCCCTCCATCCGTCGCGCTCCATCGGATGTCCGCCGGAATATCCATACACTTCGGCAATCCTGACAGGGGAGCGGCTGAAACGGAAATAACGGAATGCGCCAGAACGGGAGCAGTCAAGAACGGTATGCGGTTCCGGAATGAAGGCGCACTCCTTCCAGCTCTTCAAATCTTCCGAAATGAAGAAATATGCTCCGTCATCCATATTGTATGGCTGGAGGGAAAACCAGTCGGGGAAGTCGAACGCCAGGCTGTCAACTTTCTGCACCTTCCCGAGGTCGAGAAGGAACGCCGGGTCGGCGGTACGCTCATAGTCCCTCTGGCTGATACTGAAGCAGGTGGATTTGTCTCCATCGAACAGATATCGGCTGTCCGCCTCCCTGTTGTGGTAGATTTTCTGATTGAAGAAGGCGTCACGGGATGCCTGCACCTGCGGAATTTCAGTGGGGCCGGAACGCCTGATGCTCTGAGCCTCAAGACAGTCGCTGCTCTGGCTGTAGGCCGTGGCCCAGAAGATGGCCTCCATATCGTCGGGAATCTCACATTCCTTGAGAGTGGCAAGATACCTGTTCGGGTCCTGAGTCAGCCTGTCGCCGTCGAAACGGACTTTGAACCGGTTTTTATCCGCCTTGCCGCGAGTTACGCGAACATTGTATTCCTTGCCGGGCTCTCCGAGCATCTTCACCGTGCAGGTGTCGCCGACTCTGTCATTGACAATACGGTATGGCACTCCGCTCAGAAGCACCCTGTCCTTTTCCGGAACGTTGGTAAGCTTTACCAAAGCCACTCTGAAGGGGGCCACGCTGATTTCCACGCTGCCGCCGAAACTGTAGTCGCCTCTGTCTTCGATGCAGGGGTGATAGAGACGGGCTTTCACCTTCCTGCCATTGTCTGTCAGACCGATGCTGCCGTCCAGATCAATTCTGAAACTTCTGGTCTCCCAGGAGAGGTTGCGCAGGGTGATGAAGCGGGTGTTTCTGTCCCCGCGGCTTACGGAATGCTCCCCGTATTGGCTTTCGGGAAGTTCCATACCGTTGACAAGTATGTCGCGGTAATCTCTGTGGAGGTTGAAGATGTATGCCAGATAGGGGAATTCGTCGTCGCGAAGGAATTGCGGGCTTCCGTAGATTTCCGGGGCGAGGATGAGGTTCCGGCAGAAGGCCTGCAGAATCAGGTCGTCATCCCAGGCGTCGAGGCAGGAGGAGAAGCAGACTCCGTGGTCTTCGCTCAGCCGGGTCAGGCCGGGAGTGTTCTCTCTGGCAAGATTTCCCGCCCTGTGGTGGGGTGCGGTCACATCGTTGCACATCTGCACGTCGACGTATGTCTCCCGTCCTCCCAAAAGATATGTTGTAGAGTGGGCCGTGCCTTCTCCGAGGTCAAGTCTGTGGTTGAGGACGACGAAATCAGGCACGATTTCCCGGATTCGGTCCATCATCGAGTTGAATTCACCATATTTCTCAGGACGCAGCACTCCGCAGCAGGCGTCGAGCTTGAGCAGCCGGAAATTGAAGTTCTTCACCATATCGATGAACATCCCGGATCGTCTGGCGGCATCTTCGGCGTCATCCCCGAATCCGTCCGGACCGGCCCACATACCGAGGCCCGTGCCCATCGAACGGGACAGTTCCGCAACCGCCCCGAACCCGTTGGGGAAGTTTCTTGCAGTCCTGCCGCTCCTGTAGTATCCGTAGTGGTTGTGGCCGTCAATGTTGCCGGCATCCAGCGCATAGATGTCCAACTGCATCCCGTAAGTATCCTTCAACCATTTGAAGAAATTGAGATTGGCAAGAGTCTGCTCTTCGGTGGAGCCCTCCCAGGTATGGTCTATCCAGGAGAAATATTCCGATTTCGAGGGTGTCTGCTGCGTTGCGCCGCCCTTGGAGAAAGGGGCGGTCTGGGCCTGCAGAGCGGATGCCGCAAGCAGTGTGCCGAGTGTCAGAATGAAAAATGTATGCCGCATAGCTTCAGAAGTTTCCGGCTATTGCCCGGTATTCTTCCTCGGTGACGGGGATGACGCAGCCGTGGCGCCCGTCTGAGGGAGGCGCAATCTGCACCTGAGTCCATTTGTCAGAAGCGAAGCTTTCCGCCTGGCGGCAGCAGTATCTGTCGCTGTGCTGCATATATCTTTCTGTGAAGAGGAACCATCCTGTTCCGTCATTCTTCCTGAGTGCCACGGGAGCCTCTTCCCAGGCGTCTGTGATGGGTGGACCGGGGTTGCAGTATGGGCCGGTGAGCGATTCGGAAGATGCCACTCTGATTGTCTTGCCTGTCGGAGAGGTTTCGGGCCAGCGCTCATCCTTTATCAGTGCATAGTAGCGGTCCCCTTCCTTGTTGAGAATCACGTCGATGGTGGCCATTGTCTCATCATCCCCGTCAAAGGAGAAGAGCCTCTGCGGGGCACTGAAATTCTCCCAGTCCGTGGTCAGGATGTAGAAGGTGCGCATCGATTCCCAGAGAGGGTTGCCTTTTCCCACGGTCGGGTCGTAAGCGTGCCAGGTGACGATATATCTCCCGTTATCCCTGTCATAGAAGATTTTGGGCGCGCCAAGATAGACCGGCTCATTCTCATAACCGAATGCTGAAACGTCGAACAAACTGCGGCTCAGGTCTTTCCGGCTCCAGTTGACGAGGTCTTCACTGGACCATAGCACGGGTTCGCGCAGATCTCCGGAGGTAGTCACTCCCATCATATAGAAACGGTCGGCGCCTCTGGCAATATTGGGGTGTCCGAGATAATCCTCCAGAACGATTTCTCCTCCGTTCACGGCCTGCCACTGCTTCCCGTCGCGAGAAAGGGAATAGTACAGTCTCCCGTAATGTTCGTTGGTCATATGGGCGAAAAGGTATCCGGTAAATTCCGGCTCCGCAGGTGTTTTTGTCCCGCAGGAAGCGCATATTGCCATCAAGGCTGCGCAAATCAAGGCATAGTTCTTTCTCATATCTGTAAAGATAGTGTTTTTTTGATATTCACCGGGGAACTTCCACCGACAGAACTTCTCCCGGGCGGAACGTGTATTCTGAAGGAATTCCTTTCCGGATGTCAACAGGTTCTATCCCGAGAGTGACAGTCCGGTCGCTGTAGTTGGTAAAGAGGTAGAGGCTTCTGCCCTCCCCCGGAATCTGCCAGGCTCCGCACAATACGGACGGTAATGAAACCTCCTTGGTGCCGCCCAGTACAGTCCAAGTACATTTCTGCACAGGGTTGTCTCCAATCAGACGGGGAGCCTTTATCATCTCCCCGCGGTAGAAGTACTCGCGGTATTCGTAGCGCTTTGCCACCGCCTCCTTGAGGTATGGCATCACCTCCGCTTCATTTATCACGTCACTGTTCATCCATCCCAGTTGCTCCCCGAATGTCAGGCTCTGAGCAATAATCATACGGTTGGCCAAAGGTGTGTTGGCGGCATCGTACCTTCTGCCGAAAATCTGGATGGCTCCGCAGTAAACTGCCGCAAATGCCGGAACCTGCCTGTCGTGAAAGAACTGCCAGGTCATACCGTCCGCATTTATGACAGCCGTTTCGATGGATTTCGAACATGCACACAACAGCAGTGAGCACAATAATACGATTCGTAATAAATGTTTCACGGCAGAATTCTTGTATCATATTCATTTCGTTGTCAGGCCAAAGGGCATAAAGCTCATCTTCATCAGTCTCCAGTGCGCCTTGGCAAAAGGAATACCGATAATGGTGATTGCGAAGATGCAGGCAAGAATAAGATGCACGACGGCAATCTCCCACCATCCGCAGAGAATCCAAAGCACGGAAAAGCCGATTGACAGACAGCCGGCATTGTCCTTTGCCGTTACATCATTGCCGAAAGGTGCAAGTGCAAGAACGCCAATTTTCATAAGCTGCACTCCGAAGGGTATGCCGATAATCGTGATGCACATCAGCAGTCCCGCCACGAAATACATCAGAGCAACAAGGAAGCCGCCCAAGATAAACCATAGAATATTTCCCAGAGTACTCATAATCTTCTTTCTTAACAGACACAAAGATACTTTAATTTCATCAACTTGCCTTCTTGAGTCAGATTACAATCTCGTGGATTCCTGCTGAGCCGAGTGCGATTTCCCTTGTCTCTTCTGAATCCTTGAAATATAGCGAAATTCTGTCGGGCTCCGTTGTCTGTACCGTAACGGTCCATCCATCACCGGACTTCTTTATGTCAAGGATATCCGAAGTGTTGGAATGCGCACAGACCGCGAGTCCGTCCGACATACGGATAGTCTTGAGTTCAAACGGTTTGACCTCGATTTCGAAGGCATTGCCACCGTACATCAATCTGAATCGTTTCGGCTGACGGTTGTACCAGTCGGCGTCAAGCACGTATGCGGTCCTGAAGCCGCCGTCCTGCCAAATGGCGAAATCCACGCCTTCGGTGGCGTCTATCCAGCCTGACTCCGGTTCGGATGCGACGGCAAGGTCGCTTTGCGCCTTCATTTCCGCCAGATAGTCTTCACGTATCGACTCCGATGCGGGGTATTCTTTCTGAGCGTAGAAGATGATTTTGCCGGCTCCGAACGGGATGACATTCTTGCCGGTGAGGCTCCTGTAATTCTCTCCGAGCATTTCCCGCAAAGGTGCATCGTCCTGAGGGAATACTGGCTCCATATCGGGTTGGAGGCAGGCATTTGCGTGAGCTGCTGTCATAATGAGCGTGCCTCCGCCGAAAACGAAGTCCCTGATACGTTCGAAGTCAGCCCGGGCGTAGGTGTTCCACCCTAGAAAGATTGCAAGCCTGTATTTGTCCAGCACATCCCTCGGAGCCTCCACCGGAACGAAGTCCACGGCTCCGTAAGGAGAATATGAGAATTCGTTTCTTCCACCCTGGGCATTACCAGGAGCTATCTCCCAGGGATAATACAGGCTGAAGAGCCGATAGCTGGAAATCATATCATTGCATTCCCATTTCTCCCCGTCCTGATTCCATATTGAGGACATTCCGAAGAAATTCCAGGGATCGTTGCGGCCCTGCAGGATGGCGATTCCGGTATGCAGTTCTCCTCTGCGGTCGTGGGTCTGGACATAGTCCATCATAAGGTTGTGGGCTTCAAGATGCTTTACTCCCGCCTCGGAAAAACGGTCCGGGTCCGTCTCTGTCCTGTAGAGTGCGTCCTCGGTGTTGAGATGGGATGAACCGTGCATATAGGCGACGGCGTGGGACATGAAGAGCCGCAGCGGACTCCTCGCAATATCATTGTAGTCATACGACCACTGCATAGCGTGAAGGGAGCCGAAATCCGTCTTGGAATATGCCCTTGAGGCACCTCTGAGGCTGCACATAAGTATGTCATCAGGCGCGTACATCATTTCGGAGCCGAGCCAGTCGTAACCGGCCTGATAGAAATACCTGAACATTACGGACGGTCCTGTATGACGGGTGCTTTCACCCTTGGAATAGCGCAGATTGTCCACGAAGTACTGAGCACCGTCGGCCATATCCCTGACACGCTGCCTGTCGTAATGGATATAAGTTCCGTGATCCGTGTAGATGGGCGGACGTTTGGCAAAAATGCCTCCATAGGGGCGATGACGGGCGGCGAGGTCACAGAAGAGACCGTAATAGGTGAACTGCTGCCAGTAATAATATCCTCCGTCATTCTCGTGTGCCTGTTTGCCGACAAACATAGGAGATGCCTGTTCGCTGACGGGAGGGTTGATGTCAAGGCCGGCGAGAGTGCGTCCTTCGACCATCCAGACATAAGGCATCTTCAAGTCGTTCAACACGTCGATGGTGGCATTGAGAGCCGCTCTGTCTACCCTGCGGTTGCCACTCCACTGAAATGAAGGACGGAACTGCAGCAGCGTGCCTGCACGGCTGGAAGTGTACCATTTAAGATACCGGGAGAGTTCCGGGCCATCCTCCATAGATACATATATGTTGTCGCTTACCGACATTTCCACCCTGCGGCCGGTATGATTCAATATCTGCTTGACGGCCACCGTTTCAGAACGCTTTCCGTCGGAGATGCGCAGCTCGACGTCGGGGGATGGACGCAAGGCCTTGCATTTGAGTACGTGCAGCCCCTTGTCGGGGATGGTGATGCTCTGCATGCGGGGAGAGACTGCTTCCGCAGCGTCAAGCGTCAGGGTCATATTCTCCATGTTTGTCTCAACGAGGATTCCGAATTCGTCACCTTCGCGGACGAATTTCGGGACAGATATGATTTCAAATGGCCTGGCTGTCTCCCAGATAAGGTCCATACTGTGGATTTCGTATGGATAGGAGATTCTATGGGGCTCGGGATTCAGCATAAGTTCGATGCTGCCTCCATCAAGGGCCTTCTCCGGAAGCGGAATTTGGAAATCCGCTATAGGTGAAGCTTTGTCGAATACCTTGCCGTTGAATACGGGTTCGCCATTCAAAGAAAGTGTCCAGAAAGGGAAAAATCTTTCGCAGAGATTCATTCCCACCCAATAATTGGTGTCATCGGTTTTTTCAGTATGATCGACAAAAGGTTCATGCCATACGGTTTTGTTGCCGACTTTGAATGACGGAGCCTCAAGCCAGCACTCACCGGAAAAGCGGGAACCGCCTGCTGAAATGAGGATGCAGGCGAGGTTCTCGGGAAGGCACAGAGTGTACTCGACCCTCCTGCGTTTGAAACTGCCTTCCGGTATCGGGACAAAGATGCTGGAATCGGGTTTGTCATAGATGTCAAGCGCAGCGCGGCCTTCCTTCCGGAGATACAGGTCGAGGGTGACGCCGAACGAATTTCCGTCATTGGTCTTGAGTCCTTCGGATTTGACGACCGGTATGCTCAGCGTACATTCTCCCACGGGAAGGTCCGAAGCCGGAATCCGGTTCCAGACGCGACGGTCATAAAAATCTTTCTCGCCCTTGAAGTAGAGGGATTTGGCATCTTTCCACCGGATATCGGAATCCAGATTGTCCATAATCCCGTATTCCTGACGACGGAACATTTCCTCGCCCCTGTCTTCGTATGGAGAGGGGTTGAGAACGCGGCCGCGGACGAGCAGGGCCGCTCTGGCCGGGCAGTCACGTGTAACGGGGGGAATTTCTGCAGTGAACTTTTCGCCGGGACGGAGTACGGGATATTCTGATGTGCAATCGAACAGAACCTTACGCCTCTCCTTATACTGGGCAGAACAGAGAATATTGAAAAAAACGATGAAGACAAAGATGGAAATCAGCCTGCGCATTAGTGTGAAGTGTTTGGATTATGCCACTATATTACAAAAAACAATGGACTCCTGCAAGCCAAAGCCGCAGCAATCCGTTGTGCATTTGGAGGTTCAACGTTGGTGCAAACAGAAACAATCGCCAGCTAACTGACAGTTCGTTAATTGACGATTTTTAAGAGAAATGTTTGCCAAAGGTTAGCCACTTTAATATTTCGAGTTTATCTTCAATCTTGGAAGGGTTGCAGAGATGGTACTATATACTCTTTCAAGTATATTATATAAATTTTTATAAACTTTATACTGTTTATGGTATAATATAATAAATTTTACTACCTTTGCACTCGTTAGAGTATAAAGTATGACTATTTCCGAACATGTAAAACAACTTCGCAGGCAGGAAAGCCTGACGCAGCAGGACCTCGCAGACAGGGCGGGAGTCGGGATTCATTTTGTACGGGACCTGGAACAGGGCAAGTCCACTCTTCGTATGGATAAGGTCAACGATGTTCTCTCTCTTTTTGGCGAGAGACTGGGTGCGGTAAAAGACGACAACTTATGAGACAGGCAAAAGTATTGAAAAACGGGGTGTTCTGCGGAATCATCCGCGAAGATGAAGAGGGTTTCCATTTCAGGTATGATACATCCTATCTGAACCTTCCCAATGCTCTTCCTGTCACTCCTACAATGCCCCTTTGCGACGAAGAGTACGAAAAGGAAATGATGTTCCCGGTATTTGACGGACTGATTCCCGAAGGATGGCTGCTGGATATTGCCAGCGAATCGTGGAAAATTGACAAAAGAGACAGGATGCTGCTTCTGATGAAATGTTGCAAGGACTGCATCGGGGACCTGAGTGTTTTACCATTGGAAAATGAAAGCTATGTGTAGATGTTTGTATTGTTATAAGGAACTGAATCCCGGGCAGGTTGATTTCCACCCCGGATGTGCGAAGAAGTTCTTCGGAACGGAAGAGGCTCCCTTGCTCCCCTATTCAAGAAGCAATATGCACGAACTGGCACAAAAGGTTATCAGATCAAGCACATCGGTTACCGGTGTGCAGGCAAAGATGTCTCTTGACATAGACAAGGGAGGAAAAAACGAACCGGCCAGATTCACGGTGGTCGGTTTGTGGGGACGTTACATCTTCAAGCCGGAAAGTTCCGTCTATCACTGTCTGCCTCAGTTGGAGGATCTGACAATGAAGATGGCTGAGGCCGCAGGGATTAAAGTAGTCCCGCATTCCCTTGTCCGGCTGTCAGACGGAGAGTTGGGATACCTTACCAAAAGAATCGACAGAGGAAACAGCGGAGAGAAATACTCAATGCTGGATATGTGCCAACTGACAAACAGGCTTACCGAGCATAAGTATTTTGGAACTTACGTCCAGCTTGCCGACACTGTAAGGAAGCACTCCTGTGTACCCGGACTTGACGTTCAGAGATATTGGGAAGTCGTCCTATTTTCTTGGATTACCGGCAATTCCGATATGCACTGCAAGAATTTCTCGCTGATTTCCTACGATGGCCTTCAGTACAGGCTCGCCCCTGCCTACGACTTGCTTTCAGTAAAACTTTCATATCCTGAAGACCTGGAAGAAATGGCGCTTACTTTTGAAGTCGGCGGAAGCAAAACCGGTTTCGGAAGGGAGACTTTCCTGAAGGCATTCAAGCAGACCGGGATGAATGAGACAGCATCAAAGAAGCTTGTATCCAGAATGTGTTCGTACCAAAATGCGTGGAATAAGCTTATTTCAGAATCATTCATTCCGGAGAAAACAAAGGAAGCATTCGTGCAGCTGGTTAATGAACGGCTGGCACTGCTAATTTAGATATCGGGAACATCTAGCAGCCAGATTGAGGCACAATGATTTGCAAAACGGTATTGACGTATATCGTCAAAAATTACTATTAGCGCGCCTTACCAGGAAAGGAAGACAACCACTTGCTGACACCGCTGTCACTCGCGGATGCGGTAATGTAGTCTGCGGAGTTTTTTACTGCATCATCTGCGGTTCCCATAGCAATTCCGCAGCCGGCAAATCTCAGCATACCAATGTCGTTGATGCCGTCACCGAATGCGATAATGTCGGCAGGTTCGATATGGTAAGTGCCGAGTATCCTTTTTATTCCCAACACTTTGTCCAATCCGCGTACGTTGATGTCACAGAATTCTTCACACCATCGGGATGTATCTAATTCATGCAGGACATCCTTGAAAAGGGTTTCTTCTTCCTCGGGCGAGACAAAAGGGCAGAAGGAGTATATCCGTTCCTTCAATGCCGTTTCGAGGACATCGCTATTCCTGGGCGAGGGCATATTGACGCGCTGAATGAATTCGAGTGCCTTCTGCGTTTCGTTGCCGAACAATGTTGTCGTGGCGGTGCTTGCAGCGGCAGGTATTTGATTGTCGACAATTATGCGTGCAATATCAATGGCTTGCTGTCTTGGAATAGGATGGTCTTCTACGAGCACAAATCTGTCTCTTTCGTGAAAACTTGCACAACCGTCCTTAACGATGTAGGTCAGAGCCCCATTGCCGCAAACAGCACCGTTGACAGGGAAAGGAATATTGTCGATGTCGCAAATATGCCGGCCTGTGACAATGAAAATAAGCGTCCCTTGCTTGCGCAGGTCTTCAATTGCTTCGCAGTCTGCCTGAGAGATATGGCGGGTATCGTATGGAACCAGCGTTCCGTCTATATCGAAGAATGCGGCTTTTGGAAACGGATTATTCATAAGGAAATTGTAAAATGAGCAAATTCTGTCCGTACATATGCTGATAATCCACGTGCTTGCATATACCCAGGAGTATCTTCAGTCCCAGGCTCCGCTTTTCCTCCTCAATAATCAAAGGATTGAAGGGGCGTCCGTCATCTTTCACGACGCTGAGTATCCCATCACCTTCCATACGGATTATGACATCATAGCAGTGGTCATTTCCTTTCAGATCAGAATGTTCATTGATATTCAGGAATATCTCTTCAAGGCACAACACCAGTTTGTTTTCAAGTCCGTCGGAGAGATTCTGACGGCCAAGAAATGACCGGATTGACTTGAGAGACAAATACATGTCATCCTTATTGCAGGGTATGGAAAGCTGAAGTTGATCTACATCCTCATCATCCGTATGCTTGGGTATATGTATGAATCTGTAAACCGTATTGTTACCGTTGCGTACAATTTCGCTGATGAGATAAATGATGCCTATGGATAGCAGGGCCGAAAGCGGGAAGGCGTACCACAATGTTTCCGGCGGCATAATATACGGCCACGCGAGCAATACGGCAATCTCGGCTACAGAGAATGCAATAGTCGGCACAGGTATGAGTCTGAGGTTCATCATTGCCTGATATATGAACATCATCAAAGTCACGAGCATCGAGGAAGGTACTATCCAGATGAATACCCTCAGCGCATTTGTACAATATGCGACCATTTCTGGTGTTTCGGCACCAAATGCCAGCACAAGAAGCCGGACACCGGACATCACTGCAATTGAAACGGCAAATCCAATCAGCAGGGTCACTCTGATAGAACGGGTCACGACATGCCGGAATCCAAGCCAGTCGCGCAGGCCCTTCGAGAAACCTCCCACACTGACAACAGAGCGTCCGATGCCCATAGCCAGATTAATACATATATTGAAAACTATCATTCCTATTGACAGCGCAAACAGGCCGTCTTCATCACAACATTTTTGCACGCTGACATTGGTAACAAGAATGAAAATAGCCGAGAATACGGATGTTACGGACATATTGACGCCCAATTTCAATATGCTTTTCAGTGCAGACAGGGAGAACTGGCGGAAGATGCGTATCGTGAAGGAACAAGCCTTTGTGAAGACATGGCTGCTACACAGAAAAACGATAGTGACTGTATTTGCTATGAGGGTTGCTATGGCCGAACCGGCCACACCCAGTCCGAGTATAGCTGTCAACAGGATATCCAATGCAATGTTGCACAGAACCGAAATAACGATAGCGCGTGTTCCCAATGACGGTCGGCCGTCGATGTTGACGATTTCGCAGAAAAACTGTGCAAGCAGGAAAAGGATGGTTCCGCTTCCGACCATCCGGAAATAAGTATGCAGGTATGGAGCGACAGCATCATCGTAGCAAACCAGAGACACATACGAATCGGTGAAGAAGAAAACGGCGGCGCTAAGCAGAAATCCGGCAACAAGAATGGACAGCAGCGAAGTGGAGATATAGCTGCCGGCCTTTTCACGATTCCTCTCGCCGATGAAATATGCCGTCTGGCTGGTAGCGGGAAAGAGCAGCAGCAGAAGGATGATTGACAGTGTCTGAGCATAGGGGGAATACAGATTGACAGCCGACAAAGCATCAGGCGAGACGAATCGGCCCACAATAATGCCGTCAATGGCAATGTTGACCGCCGTCGCGCAAGTCGAAAGTGCCGCTGCGACCAGAAAGCTGTTCATCGCCTTCGTAGTCAATGCCATATTCCGCTGCTGCAACATCAATTAACTGATAAGAATTGTAAGGTTTGTGCCACCGTTAAATCATGCCATAGGTCATCTGTGTCAATGCAAAACTCCGTGTGTTCGGCGGGGACTTCCACGACCGTCAGCTTCGCCCCCTGCTCTCTATAGGCCGACGGCAAGTCACCGAATATGTTGCTTGAACAGTTGAAAAGCAGGATTTCTGAAGTGATTGGCGAGGCTTTCCAGTCAGACATCAGTCGCAGGACAGCTTGGTATCCATTGAATACAATCCTCGCCCTGATATCCGAAGCCTTTTTGTCGCGCAACATTATCAGTTTGATTTCGTCCACTTCCTGCTCAGGGGTCAGTGGAACATAGTGAGGGAATGAAATGGGAGAATCCCCGCATATCACCTTGCTTGCGTGTCCTGTCTGAAGGGACAGCATCCGGCTCAATTCGTATGCGATTGTCCCTCCGAACGAGAAACCCATAAACGCGACTATCCTGCTTGTATCCGGAACCATCATATCCATCAAGTCATAGTACAACCCGACAACAGACTCGAAAGACTCGTCTTTCTTGACCAGATACGGGTAATGTTCCAAAAACGGTTCAATCATCAGTATGTCGTAGAGTTCGGAGAGCTTGTCAATGCGTTTCTCCAGCTGTTCTATGCCGATAATGCCGCACGAAAGAACCAGTATCGGCTTTTCCCCCGTATAGGATGATAGCCAATAAACCAATGACATCGCACTCTTGGAAAGGTCCCTGACAGTTTTAAGGACTAGCAGTTCGCTTGCCCGAATCTTGATTCCGGCCTCATCTGCCAGGTTGACCATTTCAACGGCGGAGATGCTGTCCATACCCATATCCATCAGGTTGTCAGTAACTCCCATCTTTTCTATTCCCATTACCTTGCGTGCAATGGCAAGCAAGGCGGCCTCACGATCCGTTTTCGGTTCCTCATAGGATGCCGTGCATATTTCCCTCTCGGGCGGGCCCAGAACCAGACGATTTATCTTCCCGTTGGCGTTCAATGGGAATGAGTCCATCCTGACGTATGCCCCCGGATGCATATATCTCGGGATGAGTCTGTCAAGATGTGCGGTGAATTCATCTCTATCAATATCCCTTCCGGCAATGTAGAATGCACACAGATACTGGCTTCCCTTGCCGTTGTCGAATCCTTTCACAATGGCATCATCCACGCCGGGCATCTTGCGGATGGCGGCTTCCACCTCACCGGGTTCCACCCTCTGACCGTTCACCTTGACCATCCAGTCCCTGCGGTTCTTATAGTACAGCAGTCCGTCAGTGCCTTGGGAGACGATATCGCCAGTGTGCATCCACCCGTTAACGTACAGTCTCTGCGTAAGTTCAGGGTTTTTCCAGTACCCCTTGCAGAATGAACCTTTCAGATACAGTTCCCCTTCTTCTCCCACAGGGACGTCTTCTCCGTTTTCTCCGACAATGCAGAATTCTATGCCCGGATTGCAGGTTCCGAGAGGAATCTGCCCTAAAGAAGAAGGGCCCACTTCACAGGAGGTCACCGTTCCGGATGTCTCGGAGAGACCGTAAAGGTTATAAAGCGTATATCCATCCTTAGAGCATTGCGTAGTCAGTCTCTCTCCCGCCGTGATTACGGCTTTCAGTTTGGGCGAGCGGTTATGGAAGCGGAGCAGGACAGCCGGGCTTATGTGCGATACTGTGATTCCGTGCGCCGAAATGTAGTTTTGGAGAGCCTTTGCGTCCGTTTTTACATTAGCGGAATACAGATGGACGGTTGCGCCAGCACGCATCATATCATACAGGAAAACTATGGCCATAAAATAGAATGGGATACCATTGCCGAACACCATTTCCGCAGATGGTGCGGCCAGGCCGAAGGTGTGGGGATAGTTCCTGTCGAAAGGCTCGAAGGTATGAATTATTCCTTTTGGAACACCTGTACTTCCGGAAGTATAGACAATCAGCGCATCATCCGTCGATTCGGGCAGTGTTATCTCCTCCGCATCCGATACATTTGTATCCTTCACCCTGGTCATGACATCCTCGTCGATGAGCAGCGCGCTCTCGCAATTGAGTGCGATGGCGCGGACACGCTCCTCCGGAGAATTCATCCCGATGGGCACAGCCGCGCAGCCCGAGAGCCAGACCCCGATTTCCACCGCCATAAATTCCATAGTGTCAGGCATCCTGATGCACACGTTCGAATGCGGTGCCACTCCTTGCTGATGCAGATATACCGCCACTTTCCGTGCCAGAGCAAGCAGTTGCCCGTATGTGGTCTGGCGGCTGCCGTCCAAATCGACGAATGCCACCTTGTTTTTATAACGGGCTGCCGTTTCCAGCAGTTCTTTTACAAATATGGATTTCACAACTGTTCCTCTTGTATGATATATTCTACAGTACGTCTGATTATGTCTTCCGTAGAGGCCGTCGGACTCCAGCCGGTAACGGAACGGATGTTGCTGATATCGGGAATCCTGTTCGAGGTGTCGGCATAATTCCTGCCATAGTATGAAGCATATGACTCAGTTTTCAATACAGTCTGTTGTGCCGCCGCTGCCGTTTCGGGGATTTCCTTCATTATAGCGAGCAGCTTTTCCGCGAATTTCTTGATTGAACAGTTATTGTCAGGGTTTCCGATATTGAAGATCCTGCCACAGGCGGCATCTCCCGCTTTTATTATTGAAGCAATTGCCTCTATGCCGTCGCCTATCCAGGTGAAGCTGCGTCTCTGTGAACCGTCGCCGGCTATGATTATCTCGTGCCTGTGCAGGGTGTCATAAATCATCTGGGTAAGTACCCTGGCCTGATGATGCTCTGCATGGGCGAATGAGTCAAGCCTCGGGCCTGTCCAGTTGAATGGCCTGATTATCGTGAATTTCAGTCCCTTTTCCTGCCCGAGTGCAAAGATGATGCGGTCCATCATCTGCTTTGCATTGCTGTATATCCATCTTGTCTCGCAGATTGGACCAAGTACCAGATTCGTCTTCTCTTCGTTCATAGGCTGGCCGCTTCCTATTCCATATGTCTCCGAAGTAGAAGGGAAGATGATTCTCACACCCGCATCGGCACACATCTTCACCATACGGTAGTTGTATTCGAAGTCCAGTTCGAACACCTTCATCGGATGGGTCATATATTCAGCCGGACGCGCGATGCCGGCCAGAAGGATGGCGAGGTCGGCCTCGGAAAGAAGCTTTCTGAGCAATTCGCCATTTCCGCTTATATCCGCCTTATGGAACGTAAACCTGCGATTGTCAGCGTGGCGGCATACATATGAATCGGAAATATCTACTCCCGTAATTTCCCAGTCTGTATTTGCAATCGCATAATCCAGAAAATGCGAGCCAATGAATCCGTTTATTCCTGTTACAAGTATCTTCATTTCAAATGATTTTATTTAACGTTCTGTTTGCATATTTCCCTGATTGCTTCGATGCAATATGCAACATCATCGTCTGTCATAGCAGGGAACAAAGGTATTGATAATATTCTTTCGGACACATATTCCGCTTCAGGAAGGTCTCCTCGTTTCATTCCAAGTGCCTTGGCATACCCGCTGAACAGATGAATAGCGTTGTAATGGATAGCAGTGCCGACATTACGTTCCTTCATCTGTTGCATGAATGTGTCCCTGTCTATCCCAAGCACGTCAGTATTGACAAGTATGGGGAATATGTGCCGGCTGTGGACGTGCTCATATCCGGCGTGTCGCTGGAAACTGATCCCCGGACAGCCGGACAGTTCTTTTTCGTATGTTGCACAAATCTCACGCCTGCGCCGGTTGAAACTGTCGAGCTGCTTTATCTGGGAAAGTCCGATGGCGGCCTGTATGTCCGACATCTGGTACTTGAGTCCCGGCATGGGGACGTCATAGTGCGTATTGCCGGATGACGAGTACCTGTTCCACGCACCTTTGGACATTCCGTTCTGACGGAACACAGAGAGATACTCGGCAATGTCCTCATCCTCCGTGCATACTATTCCTCCTTCTGCTGTGGTGATGTTCTTCGTCGGGTGGAAGCTGAATACCGCCACACGGCCTTTACCCTTGTCCGAGCCCGTCTTCCTGCCCTTGTATGATGCTCCCAGTGCGTGCGCCGCATCCTCAATGATCATCAGATTGTGACGCCCGGCAATTTCCTCAATGACGTCCATATCGCAGGGCAGACCCGCAAAATGGACCGGAATAATGGCCCTTGTGCGCGGAGTGACGGCCTGCTCTATCTTATTCACGTCAATATTAAGGCTGCGTCTGTCTATGTCGACGAGAACCGGTTTTGCTCCCGCCAGAATGATTGCATTGACTGTGGAGGCGAATGTCATCGGGGTGGTGATGACTTCATCGCCCTGACCTATGCCCATTGCCATCACCGATGAATGCAGCCCGGCGGTAGCCGAATTCATTGACACTGCATACTTGGAACCCACATAATCCGAGATTGCTTTCTCGAACTGAACCACTTTCGGTCCCATCGCCACCCAGCCGCAACGGATGGATTCAGCAACGGATTCAATGGCATCTTCTCCTATCGAGGGCCGTGAAAACGGCAGGAAATCATTTCTTATTTGCATAACTCTTCTCCTATTTTCATAAGTTTTTCGAAATATGCCTGATTGTCATATCTCTTAACGGCATATTCACGGCATTTGTTTATCATATCTTCGCTCTTCTTTTCCAACTTGTCCACTACTGCGGCCATCTCATCAAGGTTGGTCGGAGTGACGAATGTGGCTATCTCCGGCGGAGCCATCTTCTCGTTGCCATATACCTTCCAGCAGAGCAGGGGTGTTCCGCAGGAAAGGGCCTCAATACAAGTGTTCGGCATTGTGTCGGCCACGGACGGGAATATGAACAGGTCACCCAAGGACAGATATTCAGCCACGGTATCGATATCGTTGATAAAGCCTTTCGCGATGTAATTCCCGGGCAGGCCGCCAGGGTATTCAGCCACATAGGCCACCTGAACGAAAACGAACCTGTCGTCATTTTCGAAGCGCCTTGCAAGCTCTATGTAATAGGGCACTCCCTTGCGCTCGTGATGGATTCCGTCATATACTGCGACGCACATACAAACAATCTTGTCGTCGGGAATGCCCAGCTCCCTGCGAAGGGCGGTCGTGTCCCTCGGATGGAACCTGCGCGTGTCGATGCATTCGTCGGCCTCGATCAGCACTCTGTCTTTTACCAAGGGGGAGCGCCGTGCCCCGTTCAAGGCCATTTCCGGACCTACGAAGACCATATCGGTGCCTTCATAATTGCGTTTCTTACGCAGAAATACCTTATGCGGTCCGGATTTCATAAGACAGACGGGATGTTTTCCCAGATGCGGGCAATCCACACATTCGTGCTCCACCTGCTTGCAGCCGAAGTTAAAATGGCACTTGCCGGAATAGGCATACTCATCCAGCATTATGTCAACCACGTGAATGCCACGTTTCTTTATGTAATTGAACAGCATCGTCTCATTAATGAAAAACGAATGCAGCATCGTTACATATATCGTATCGACATTTTTTCTGTCAAATTCCCTCAGCAGCTTTCTTGTTGCTAGACGGGAGTAACAGCCGTCCTTGCCCGTGATACGGAAGAGCAGCTTGTGGATTGCCAGGTCAACCTTGTTGCCGAAGGCAAAACCGGATATGCTCTTTTCCCCTATGGAAAAATACAATTCCGACGAATATCCTCTGCTGTTCAGATAGTCGTTCAGCCCTACGGCAATCTTTGTAGGAGACCACGAGATTTTTCCTTGTTTTACTATTACTGCGATATTCTTCATAATTCAAACAATTCAATTTGCAAGTTCTCTAATGGTATTATGAATCATCATATCTCTCATTCTGATGATGATGCCCTTGTCTATTGCCTGATTTGCTATCTGGGTGGCAGAGAGGCTGTCCATTCCAAAATCCCTCAGGTTATCGGTAACGCCCAATTCCTCCGTTCCCATCACCCTGCGTGCAATATCAAGAAGGACTGCTTCACGCTCGGTTTGCGGCTCCTCGCGCTTTGACTGAAGGTGTTTCCTCTCAGGTGCGGACAGCGCCAGACGGTTGACCTTTCCGTTGGCATTCAAAGGGAAAGAGTCCATTCTGACGTATGCCTCGGGATGCATATACCTCGGGAGAAGTCTTTCAAGATATGAGCCGAATTCATCACGGTCAATATCTCTTCCGGCAATATAGAAAGCACAAAGATATTGGCTTCCCTTGCCGTTGTCGAAGCCTTTCACAATGACATCCTCTATGTCTGGCATCTTGCGGATAGCGGCCTCCACCTCACCGGGTTCCACCCTCTGGCCGTTCACCTTGATCATCCAGTCCCTCCGGTTCTTATAGTATAGAAGCCCGTCAGCACCCTGCGAGACGATATCACCTGTGTGCAGCCACCCGTCAACATACATTTTTTGCGTCAGTTCAGGATCCTTCCAGTATCCTTTGCAGAATGTTCCTCTCAGACAAAGTTCTCCCTCTTCTCCCGCAGAGACATCCTCTCCGTTTTCGCCGACAATGCGGAATACGATTCCATCGTTGAAAGACCCTAGCGGAATATGATCTGAGGATTCCGTGCCGACCTCAAAGGATGTTACGGCACAGAATGTCTCCGTCAGTCCGTAATGATTGTATAGGATATAACCATCCTTCGAGTATTGCGTTGTCATCTTCTCGCTTCCGGAGACAACAGCCTTGAGTTTCGGGGAACGGTTATGAAAACGCAACAGAACAGCGGGACTGATGTACGATGCCGTGATGCCATGGGCTAGAATGTAGTCCGCCAATGCTTCAGCGTCAGCCTTGATACCCTCATCATACAAATGAACTGTGGCACCTGCACGCAACATGTCATAAAGGAAAACTATTGCAATGAAATGGAAAGGAGCAGACAGGCCGAATACCTGTTCATCGGATGGTGCGGCCAGTCCGAAAGTATGGGGATAGTTGGCATCAAACGGCTCGAAAGTAAAAAGGATCCCCTTCGGGACACCGGTACTGCCTGAGGTGTAAATAATCAGAGCATCGTCCGTTGATTCCGGCAGTGTGATTTCCTCCGTATCTGATACATTCGTATCCTTCACTTTGATTATGAAGTCTTCATCGATGAGCAGCGCGCTTTCGCAATTCTGAGCGATAGCATCGACCCGCTCAACCGGGGAATTAATCCCGATGGGTACAGCCGCGCACCTTGAAAGCCAGACTCCGAGCTCTGCCGCCATAAACTCCATAGAGTCAAGCATCCGGATGCAGACGTTCGAATGCGGCGGCACTTCTTCCTGACGCAAATATGACGCCACCTTTTTTGCCAGAATGAGCAACTGCCCGTATGTGGTAGAGCGCCTGCCACCCATATCCACGATGGCAACCTTATCCCGATTACGGACGGCTGTTTCCAAAAGACGCTTGACAAAAAGTGATTCCATATCCTCAGAGGTTGAATTCATACCAAATATCGTCATTGACATCCTCCCTATATAGCAGGCGGACACTCTTTTCTTTCAGGTTATATATGGTGGTGTAAACAGTGACACTCACCGGTCTGGGGTACTTGTCAAAATATCTGCTTTTCTCCAGATTGACTGTTTCATGGAAGTCAGGATCCTGTTTCGCATCACCTCGATAGAGTTCCGTCGATGTAAAATGTCTGCCGGAAGGTGATTCGCACCACAGATAATCGGTGGCAAAGAAATACTTATCGGATATGTCGCGGCTGTATTTTTCAGGCATAGACACTGATTTGAGTATTCGTTTCACTTCGCGCAATCCCTTTCGCGCCTCGGCATAGTGAAAGCGAGCTTCCCCTCTGCGCTCGGCTTGTCGGTATTTCAGTCCATCGGCCGAATCGTCCTCTTTGCTGTAAAGTTCAAGCATTTGGTCGTAGCGTTCATATCCTGAGGCTCCATCCTGAATGATGCCTTTCGAGAAAAGATACAGGCTGAAGTTTGTCGACAATGTGCAAGGTGACGGGCAGTCAATCTTCCCCGTGACCTGAATTTTCATTTCGTTGTCAATACATTCGATGACAGCGGATTTCCGAGTATCTGCCAACAGCCATTTCAGCGAGCCTGCATTACCGCTCGAAGAGAATCTGTCGGGGTCGAACCAGTTGACAGCTTTGACAAGTTCAATTGCCTCATCCACATCGGCGGCATTGTCGAGAACAAGCCTCGTCAATAGCATCGTGTTGTAAGTCTTGCCCGCATTGCGGTTGGTATATGCCGCACTCCTACCCCATTCGCGTCCGCCCCAACTTGACTTGTTTTCGGATGCCTCACCGTTCGGTACCATAAACATCATGATGGAAACACCCTTCTCGTTGATTCCGTCACCGACCAGTTGCGGTAAAACATAATATGTGTCGTCCTTTTCCTGCTTGTCCAGCATATCTGGGAGAGTGGGGGCGAAGTAGTCCGTCACGATTCCTATGGACGAATAGCGGGCGCATCTGCGACTGAGCCGCATTACAAGTACGGTATCAAAGCCGGCATACACATCAGCGTTCCGCCCGAAATAACCTCCCTTTCTGATTCCCGAACACATCGGTCCCCTCGGGCGGTATTGCTCATTAGTCATCTCTGCGGCCTTGTCGAAATCAAAGTCGTCATATTCCACATAGAACAGACCGGGGCGTATTTGTTTGAATAATTCGCTCATTATATCAAATCAGGGTTTTCAATTATAAACTCTGAAGCATTAAAAAAACTTGTTAAGTTACGCAAATTTCTGGCAAGTACGAATCTGATATTCAATTAATTCAACAAAAACGAAACGAATTACCCACCCACAGGAGTGATGCCAGTTGTAGGATATGTCAAAATCGACATCCGGCGAAAATGCCCGAATCACACTGATAATTCATTGTTTATTATCTCATTATCATGTTCGCAGTACGTCAGAATCGTCGTTATGCGCGGATAAATCAAGCCTTGTTGCCCGACCAAAAATAAATATTTAGATTTGTAAAATGAAAAGAATTCTCGTATTCATCCTTATATTCCTGGTTTACATTCCCTCTTTTGCGCAGTCAAAAGTCAATATTTTAGGTACAGTCACAGACACAGCCGGAGAGCCGGTCCCATATGTCAGCGTCGTTCTGGCCCGTGACGGTGCGATTGTTACCGGCGGGATGACTGATGACAACGGCAGGTTTCAAATAAAGGTAGATGCCGGCAAATACACGCTGACCGCCGAATTCATCGGGTACAGCAAAGAAACAAGGCAAGTGGAAGTGACGGCTTCCCGTCTGGATATAGGCACTATAGTCCTCGAGGAATCCGTCCAATCTCTCAGTGAAGCCGTCGTTTCCGCAAAACAGGAAGCAAAGAAATCATCGGTCGAGCATACTACAATTAACGCAGACGCCAATATCTCCGGGGCGAAAGGATCCGTACTCGATATACTGCGCACGGCTTCATCTGTCAGCATCGCGTCTGACAAGAGCATAACCGTCAGGGGCAAGTCCAACATCCTGGTCCTCATCGACGGCGTCCCTACGACAGTCACCGACCTCGAATCCATCCCAGCCGCCAATGTGAAGAGCGTCGATGTGATCACGAATCCTGATGCCCGGTACGATTCAGAGGGAACAGGCGGCATCATCAACATCGTTTCAAAAAAACAGAATGCATCGGGTTTGAGCGGTATGGTCGGAGCGAACTACGGCTTCAATCATTTTGCGAACGGGAATTTCGCCATCGTAAGCAACACGCCCAAGGTCTCCTGGCGACTGAACGGGAATGCCAAATATGAAGATGATATCATCGACGGCACTCTCTTCCGTCAATTCGTGTCACCCGGCAACAGCATTCAACAGCAGTTCCATTCAGCCAAAACCACATTCAACGGGAACATCGGAGCAGGAGCGACCTTCCGTCCGGACAAGAAGAACACCGTTGCCGTTGATTTGAAACTCCTTCTCCCAAGATACAATACAAAGCAGGACTTCCGCAACACATACACGGAAGGAGAAACCCGGAATGTGGAAAATAGATACAGCGACGTTACCTGGAACAGGGAGAATCTGGATGCATCGGCCTCCTGGCGGCACCACTTGCAGCCCGACTTCTCGGAGTTCACACTCGGCGGCAACGTCTCGAAGATCTGGGGCCATCGCCCTTCATTTTACTATCTCGAAGGCAAGCAGGTCGGAAAATCCGATTCCGGAGGCAGCCCGTTCATAAGTTCCGTGCAAGGAGATTTCAAGTTCAAATTCGCGCCC
>JAZUIV010000072.1:0-3839 GCA_045642485.1 Bacteroidales bacterium
GAGGTTTCTGCCGGAAGTAGTTCGACAGGCTCACCACAAGTTGTCGGCTTCAGTGTTGAACTCGCCCGCTGGCACAACACCGAATGCCTTGAATCCGGCACAGTGATACTGGAGTGCAAGGATGGGAGGTATGAGGCGCTGAGTGATGAAGATATTATGAACTTATGATTCATACGAGGGTCAAGATATGAAAGATGAAAAGAAATATATGAACAATCGGACATATCGCGAGTGTTTCTGCATCTGCGATGAAGTCAGAGCAGCTCGCGCTGGCAAAGAAATCCGAATGCGTGATTATCCTGCTGCTATCGTTTCCTGTGCTGACTCATGGCAGAATTATTTGGATTACGCAACCGAAAGTAGCGGGAAAGCAAACGATCTGTCATACAGAAAGACATCAGTTCTTGAGACCGCGCTCAAAACGCTCGGAGATATTGAGAAACAAAGGGATGAGTGTAAGAACTATATCGGAGCCTGTGCCGAACCACATGCGGCAAGAACCGTAATGATGAGTTGTAACGTAAATGATGTTAAGGATTTGGCATTCAGTTACGCATATCGCCCAAGAACAAAATCAGTGTTGAGGTATTGTAGAAATTGTACTGATATTTTTGAAGTTGTCAATCCATGAAAAATGTTCATTATTACTCGAATTATGCCGATAGTCACGACATTGACTGCTTCTTCAGAATAGGAACTGATGCATTCCACTTTGCATCCAACGGACAACCAATTCCGGATTTCATTCTTAGAAGTAAGAATATTGAAATACAGAATGCAGTGTATGAACGGCTTGAATCCGCACAAGGGGAAGTCAACGTACATAAAGATGCGGTCAATGAATTAATAAGAAGGGAACTTGATGGTTTGGAAGATATTGATAACTTCTTGGCAGATGAGAGATATGATATTAACCTTATGGTAGAAAAATATGCAGAGTCATTCGTAGAGATGGCTAGCCTTGGTTTCATATCAATGGATGTGGATGAAGATGGGCGTTTCTGGGTAATAGCAGAACCAAAAGAAAAAGGAAAAGTGCCAGGTGATATACTGGAGATGCTTCCTGAAGTTCCTGAAGGAACAATTATGTAATGTGATAACAAAAATCAATACATACCTATGCACCAAATCATTGCAATCTACGGGCACGCTCAATGTGTCAAGTCTGCCTGCATCAATTATGTGAGGGCACTCTTGCGGAAAGGTGGAGAGAGTCTGTCGTCACATCCTCCGTATTCCGGGGATATGCACGGGTGATATTTGGACAGTTGAAAAATTTATTTATAAATGAAAATACTATTCACACTTTTACGAATCCCCGCAAACATCAATGACGGGGGAATGTACTCTGACCTTTTCATGGAGTTCAAGAAGAACGGTCATGATGTTACGGTCATAGGCGGTACACAGGACGAAACAAGGTATTATGAGGAACAGGGCGTGAGAATCCTCAAGGTTAAATCAATGCCTATTATGTATGTAAAGAACGTCATAAAGAAAGGCATAGGAATAGCCCTTCTGCCTTGGTATTTCAAAAAGGCATATAACCGGTATCTGAAAAATGAGAAGTTCGACTGGATTGTAATGCCAACTCCTCCTATCACCCTAATTGATTTTGTGAAGGGAGTGAAACGCAGAACCGGTGCTAAGTTCTACATGATCCTTCGCGACATCCATCCTCAGAGTTCGGCAAGCCTGGGGGAAATAAGATACAAATGGATGGTGGATTATCTGTACAGGAGGTCGCAACTTGGGTATGAGCTGTCGGATATAGTTGGGTGTATGTCGCCTGCAAACATTGATTTCATTCAGAAAGAGCATAAGATTCCTGCTTCAACAAAATGTACTGTTCTCTACAATTGGATGAATTTTCAACCATATACGGAAGAAGACTTTACAGACTTGCGTGAGAAGTATGACCTGCAAGGGAAATTCCTGGTGCTGTTCGGAGGAAATATTGCACTTGGACAGAGGATAGAGAATATTGCAGATTTGGCAAAACATTACTTGCCGAATGATAATATAGTATTCGTAATCATAGGCAAGGGCGTAAAGAAAGATGAATTGCAAAAGATTGCAAAGGAGCAGAACCTGACAATTATTCTTTTCCTTGATTTCATGCCAAGGGCTGACTATCTGCGATTTGTCAAGTCGGCAGACCTTGGGCTCATTTCTATCAACGAGAATAATGCCGCACCAACCTGTCCGTCAAAGGCTCTTTCATACATGTCTCTTAAAATTCCTATTCTTGCATTGATCAATAGAAATAGCGACTATGGGCAGATTCTCACAGAAAAAGCTCATGCAGGATATTGGGCTGTGGGCAGTGATAAGCAGAAAGTATATCAGTATTTCGATGAATTGTATGGCAATCCGGAACTTCGGAAACAAATGGGCGAAGATGGATACAGGTTCTATTGTGATAACCTGACCACAGAGAAAGTGTTTGCGGAAATGATTAAACAAATGATGTAAATAGTAAATAATGCAGTAAATCAATGGTTTAAATAGGTCGGGTAAAATCGTGTAGATTATATTGACTTTCAAAGTGTCAAGCTGATAAAGCGTTTCAAACAAAAATTAGTAAATGAACATCCTAATCCTCGGTGGCGGTCTTCAGGGGCTTTCCTGCGCAGAATCCTTGTACAAAAGTCACAAAGTATTCTGTGTGTGCAGAGACTTGATGTCCTCCCACTCCCATCTTTATACCAAAGTCTTTGACTCTTCATACGCTCAAGGTGAGAAACTCTATCAGCTTCTTAAAGATGAATACATAGACGTTTTGATACCTGTGAGTGATATGAATGTGCCGTACATCAGTCAGAACAGAGACGATATAGAGACGAAGACAGGAACGAAATGTGCAGTACCCTCATATCAGAATGTATATCAGGTTGAGGACAAGAGCCGTTTCATGAGCTTCTGTCAGGAGAATGATATTCCGCATCCTAAGACCTCGAAGATAGATTCAACTTCTATTGAGCAGGCTGTGGAATATGTTGGTTTTCCTGCCTTGATAAAGCCCTATTATTCAGTTGGGGCAAGAGGAATCACAAGGGTGAACAATATCGATGAACTGAAGATGAAGTTGACGGATGTGGTGTCAAAATTCGGAACCTGCACCCTTCAGGAGTTTATCGACAATAAGGAGCACTACTACAATGTGATGCTGTACAGGGATAAGAATGGAAAGTTCCTTGCTCACGCCATCATTAAGATTGTCAGGATGTATCCTGTCAATGCCGGTAGCAGTTCCTGTTGTATTTCGGTAGAGAATGATGAACTTCTTGGTATCTGCAAGGATTGTCTGGACAAACTCAACTGGGTGGGAATGGCTGACTTTGACGTGCTCCAGAGACTGGACAACAAGGAGTATAAGATAATAGAGATCAATGCAAGAGTACCTGCAAGCCTTCGTGGGGCTTCAATTTCGGGGGTGAACTTCCCAGAAATTCTTGTGAATGATGCCATGTGTGTTCCCGTACCTGAATATAAATATTCCCCAGACAAGACTTTGCGCTATATGGGAATCGACATTATGTGGCTGCTGAAATCCCCGAGAAGGTTCCGCTCGAATCCTTGCTGGCTTAAGTTCTTTGGCAAGGACATTTATTATATGGATATACTCAAGTCAGACCCTTCCACTTGGTGGACTTGGCTGGCAGAAGGCATTAGTAAACTTGGCAGAAGAAATAAGAAACTTAGTACCGGATTGGGCACGCCCAAAATGATATAAAAATAACATAAGCCTCGTACCGACGCTGTCAGAGGTACGGAAAACAAAAAATGGAAGTATCTTTAAAGCATCTAAGCAAGTAGACCAGTTTTTCTATGGGTTC
>JAZUIV010000073.1:0-2246 GCA_045642485.1 Bacteroidales bacterium
CGTCTGCTTCGTGATGTCTGCGGGTCCCGCCGGCCGGAGCCGGCCCACAGACATTCTCCACTCGCATCCGGCATCCTTTTGCGGCACTTACCGCAATGCATCCTTTCGCAGACCTGCCTCTGCCATACGTGTCTTTTGCATCCTGCATAGCTTTCTTCCCTGTACTGATTTGAAGGGCATTTGCTGTGGCGAAGCACAAAGCGGTTGCTTTCGAAATCGGGTTCCTCAAGGCCGTTCTGCAAATCGTCTGCGCACGGAGTGTGCGTTTTATGCACGTGTGAGCGGGGTTCGTTGCGCAGACGGAGCCTGGTTTGAGGAATCTGCGCAGGAAACCTTTGCTATAGGCTACTGTGGGCCACTATGCTTGAGCAGATGATTTGCAGAATACATTTTTGCGCCGTTATACCCTCGCACTGCACGGTGTCTGCCGGACGGGACCAAGCTTTTTTTGACGGAACTTTTGCGGAAGAAGAAGGGCTTGACCGCTTTGTTTTTAATGCGGATGGAGCGGCTGCAAGTGTAATGGCCGCTTGGGGATAATCATTCCTTGATACTATTCCCAAAGAGGTTCAGTGTCCCAGCCTGTCGGGAAGCCCATTGCTGATGGGTTCACCGACGGATACTTGGCAAAGAGAGATTTGAGTGACTGGCTGAAGCCGTTTCCCGGATGAATGGCATTCTCCATATAGAGGAGATAGCACAACTGCCAATAGAGTTTTGTCTGAATCGGATCGAATTGTGTTATCCAGGCAAGAGGAAGTTTTTTCGGAAGTTGTGGCTTTACTGCATAACGACGATTCCATACACGATTGTGATGGCAGCAGAGGTTCCTCAATACCGCTGTACATTGAACCCAACTTTCGAATATAACGTGTGTCGGCAACTGGAATTCATTTGCTATGGCTTTCTTGACGGCCTTCTCCTTGATGTTCTCGTACATCTTAGAGAGCGTTCCGAAGGAAATAACTTCAAGAGTCTTCCAAACCGGAGGGAAAATCGGCACGGAATACTTGTTGAAATATTCCTTGATGAAGTCCTCCTTCGATCTCTTGACCTCGGCGCCAATCTTCGTAAAGCAGTCAAAGAAAATATCCTGCTTGGTGAAGTATGACGAGTCCATATACCAGTGCGACCCGTAATTGACAGATGCAATCTGTATCATTTTTGAGCGGAGAGCAACCTCAACTGTCTGAATCGTGTTGAAAATCAGAGAGCGCAGTTCCTTGTCAAAATAATACATACTGATAGCATCCTCGAATTTGCTGCCAGGCTTGAAAGTGTGGTTCACGTGGTCCGACTCCATCGGCTGGAGATAGTCAGCCAAGCGGAAGTAACTGATATTCTTCAACTCCGCCTCTGCCTTTGCTGCATCGCTTATTATGAGTCCGTTGTTCTGAAGACGTGACATCTGATCCTGAATGGTCAGCGGTCGATTGGTGTACTGCATAGCGTCTGTAAAAAAAAGTTCCGCCCTGGTACGCTTGAATCAGAGGCGCGGCGGAAATTCTCGTTGCAAATGTACGGTAATTATTTGAAACCGCAAGGAATTAATGAAAACTATTGCGATTTATGCGCAATCCGAGCAGGGCTGGAGCCAAGCCTTTCTGACGGAGATTCAGCGGAGGAACTCGATCGAGTACCTATTTTGAAAAACTACGCTGAGACTACGCGAAAAGCAGTATATTTGTATCATATGGAAACAAAGGAATTGAACATACCACAAGGTATTACGAAGGAGGATATCAAAGCGCGAGAGAAGGTTATCAAGGATTTCTATGCTCATTGGATTTCTGAGAATCCCAAGAAGAAAGTCCAGAAGTCCAATCAGGACAAAGTTCAATACAGTTTGTCGGCCATAGTGCCTTCGACAGAGCAATAAAAAACCACCGCAGAGCGGTGGTTATAAGGCTGGGGCTCGAAACGGCTGTTAAGCCGTAAGGGTTGTCATCCCTTCTGCGAATTCCCCTTTGACATTGCAAATGTACAAATTATTTTCTTTCCGGCAACAAGCGGATATGAGAAATAATCAAGTTTTTCTGACGGAGCGTCAACGGAGGAAGAAGGGCTTGATCGATTGGATAGTGCTGATCGTCCATTCGCCATTGAGAATAGTTATTGTTCCATTTTTCTCAAAGGTTACAGTATAGCCTATCTGTTCACCATCTTTCACAATCGGAGATACATTCGTTATGTAATCTATACCCTGCAAGGCGGTTACAATCGTTTGAATGGACGTGATATTAGTG
>JAZUIV010000074.1:0-2956 GCA_045642485.1 Bacteroidales bacterium
GAAAGTCGTCGGGGGATGGTATATTCAGTCAGATCCTGCGGCAGTGTCCGGCGATACTACGGCCTGGTATATTTCGTATTGGAGGTTTGTTTCCGAATATGTACGGGAGAAACTTGGAGAAGAGTGGTGTCTGCCAGCTGAAGCTTCATTGAATGTTCAGACGGGTAATTGGACCGTCCTTCCCCAATTGACTATACGCTCGCCGAAATGCAACAACACAAGTGTGAGTCTTCCTTTCGGATGCAGCATCTTTTTTCTGAAAGCAGATTGCGCTACTGATGTTGTCAAGGAAAGCCGATACGGGTTGAATGTTTACAGCATCCCCGAAGCCTTAGTGATGTCGTCTCCGATTCTCTTCCAACGCAGCAGTATCACTGCCAGAACAGCTCTTGCTGCGATAAGGGATTCATCGGAAGTACTTCCATATCTCCTCGACAAGGGGCGTTCATCACGCGCCGGGAGGTTGATAGGCGCATTCAGGAATGTTCAGATGCTTCCGGTCGCCGATGAAATAAAGTCCACGATGAATCGTTTCGGATACGTTATTCGTGAAGAGGATCCCTTTACCGACAAGTATGAGTTTGTCAGGGACTTGTCCCCATACGCCACGCGCATTCGCCTGATGTGGAAAAGTATGCGCGAAACGGTGCTTGCCGTAAAACCTTCCGCACCTGCTGGAATTGACATCGAAGCCTATATGAAGGATGTCGAGGATAGATATAAGCTGGACGCATATCATTCATTGTCTATTGAGGGCTATAAGGTTTCTGAAGAGCTGATTGAAAAAGTCCGCAGCGGCAACTGGAATCCGGACGAGAATGCATCTGACAAGGAGGACAAGGCCGCCCTTGCAGCACGCGGATATTGGCAGGCATTTCAGGAAGTCAAGAAAAGCCTGCTGGCAATCCTCGATGGCAAGAATGCCGGTGAGGTTGTAGAGAAAGACCATCGCGTATGGTACCAAGAGATGTTTGCGCCGTCTGTGATGGCAGGAATAATCAAAGCTGGAGATATCGTAGGGTATAGGACCGCCCAGGTCTATATTCGCAATTCAATGCATACGCCTCTGGGTCCTGAAGCTGTCAGGGATGCGATGCCGGTCCTTTTCGACCTGCTGAAAAGTGAAGAAGATGCATGGGTGAGGGCAGTGCTTGGTCATTTCATCTTCACTTTCATACACCCGTATATGGACGGAAACGGACGAATGGGAAGATTTATGATGAACGTAATGCTGGCATCCGGAGGGTATCGATGGACTATCATTCAGAAGGAAATCCGAGACCAATATATGTCTGCGCTCGAACGTGCCAGTGTCCAAGGTGACATAAGCGACTTTGCATCCCTACTGGCCAATATTGTCCCTCGTATCTGATAAGGAACTCGGCAGCAGCGGAGAATCTTGCGAGCATGGAATCGGCACTCTCAATGTGCCGTTTGATAAGCCCCTGCCCGGCAAAAGTGATGACAATACCTGTCTTTCATATTTTTTTGAGTTGGGGTTTGACATCCTCCACCTCTTTACACGATCTGAGTATTGACATTATGCCGGAGAAGTGGTAGGAAAGCGTTTTGCTGACTTCTTCTTCCGGAAAATTTTCGGGATGCTTGACGCACAGTGCGGCTATGCCGCAGGCAACAGGCCACATCTGGCGGAACAGCATCTCGGCCTGCTCCGAAGTCATACCGTAACCCTGCTCGACCGAACACAGGCATTCCCTTGCAATGCTTTCTGCAATCTCAGGACGGGCATCCTTCCCGAGAAACAGCATCTGGAAGACATTCGGGTCCTCTTTTGCAAAGGCGACGAGGCGCAGCCCGAACTCCTTGAATGCGGGGAAATAATCGGTAACGCCATTCATCCTGGCGGTGAAGGTCTTTTCCGCTGCCGTGCGGATGGCATCCATCACCTCGTTCATATCCTTGAACATCGTGAACATAGGGCTGGACGAGGTGCCGAGCTCCTTTCCCAGAGCCCTGGCGCTGACCGCCTCAAATCCGCTGGTCCTCACTATCCTGAGGCCTGCGGCAACAATATCATCCTTGGAAAATCTCGGTTGTCTTGGCATAAATCGAACAATTGTTATGTAACACGGTGCAAAGATATAACATTATTTCGAACGAAAAAAGTTGCGCAATACGCGAGTGACTCGCGTCCGTGCAAAACGGGTGTAATGTAACAGGCGTTGGATTACGAAAAATATTGTATATTTGCAGCCGTTTTCAGTGTTTATGACTGAAAAAAATAATGCTTATGAATTGGACAATAATCATAATTGAGACAGCCGCATTGGTGCTGATTTTCACCGAAGCGATAATTATTCCGCTGATAAAGAATCCCGTCTGGTGGATTCACGATTACCCAAAGGACATACAGGAGCGTTACTTTGAGGCTCACGATAGGATACCGACCCGCTTCTTTTCGGGCAAAGTGCTGGTCAAGAAAGGGTTCGCCGTGATAATCAGTTCATTCCTGCTGGCACTTCTCATCAGACCGACAGGCGCAGATTCATTCCTGTCGGCCCTGGCAGTTTCATACGGTATGTGGCTTGTCATAGACTGGTATGACTGCTTCTTTCTGGACTGGGTGCTCTTTGCCAATGTCAAGACCGTCCGATTGCCGGGCACAGAAGACATGGACAAAGCGTATCACCAGAAACGTTATCACGTGATCCGCTCCCTCTGGGGAATGCTCATCGGACTGATTCCCTGCCTGTTGGCTTCGCTGATATTTGTTTTAATATAAAATATGGACAGAAAATTATGGAATACGAGATTATTACCCTGCAGGATGAGCAGGTGATAGGAATGTCAAAAGAAATAGCATTCAACAATCCATCCGAGTGCTCCAAGTTCTGGGGCGAGTATGTAGAGCGCATAGTGAAGCCGGTGTATATGGAAGGAAAGGAGCCGGATGAGTTCCAGAAAGCGGCGGTGGAGAACAATGTCGGAGAGTTCG
>JAZUIV010000075.1:0-7868 GCA_045642485.1 Bacteroidales bacterium
GCAATAATCAGCTGATTTTCAACGGATTGAAATCCGAATGTGCGATGCAATGAAAAATTTTGAAAAAAGTTATATCAGGGCGGCGAAAGCCCCGCGCTTCCCTCAGTTTATAGTCAGGTCAGGGGTACCTGAGTAGTTACTGAAATTGCAAAATAAACAGCCGTTTGGATAAGCAATATTTTCAACAGCGGAGCAATCGCCGCAAAAGATGCACCAGCACCGGCAAGGTTTATATAGGCCCTTGTACCGAATGTTGATGGGAAGATGTATGAGAACAGATTCCAGAACTTGGGAAAGCAGGCCTGCGGCCAGGAGAATCCGGTGAGGAAAAGCTCCGGCAGAGTGAGAAAGAGCAGTGCAACTATAGGAGTTTCCCTATGCCTTATCAATGTACTGAATGCCATTGAGAAGAAGACACATGCCGTGACATAGATACACAGGAAGGCAAGAGCAGTCCAGAAGTCCGTGACCATCGGTATGTCGAACAGCAAGGGCACGATGAACACGATATACATTCCTGTCATTATGTAAATCAGCCAATAAACAGCACCACGACCGAAAACCAGCCTGCCTGAAGCGCCATGTATCAGGCCCTTCCTGTCCTCCCTTCTCGTACCGGCGAGCATTCCCATTCCATAGAACATCGTCTGCTGGATGACAAGCATCAAGGCTGCCGTAATAAAAAAGAAACTGAATGAGTTGCTCCGGTTGTACGGGATGTTCTGCTCAAATGACATCGGCTTGACGACTGGCGAAATTTGAGGCATTTCCTCCAGCATCACGAGATTGACCGAGGTCATCAGATTCTTGTAGTAGAAGAAACTTCCCATATCACAGTATATGCTCATCGTGGACTGCTGCCCGAGGGCAATCCTGTCTCCGAAATCGGAAGGGAAAAAGATGATTCCATGGCATTTACGCTCCTGCATCAGTTTCTCGGCTTCTTCCATCGTGGCACAATATCCGCTGATGGCAACCTCTCTTGTCGCATCCACTTCACGGATGAAGCGCCGGCTCTCGGCACAATCGGCATTGTCTATCACCACCACGGGCACATCCTCCAATATGCCGTTCTTATATATGAGATTGTACAAAAGCGGATAGCCCAGGCCCGCAAGGAAGAATACCACTATCACGCCGCCATCGGTGAAGACAGCCTTGAACTCCTGCCTGAATACCCGTTTGAAATCATTCCAGAATGTTTTGAAATATCCCATAATATTAATCCCTCCTGTAATTGTGGTAAAGGAAAGCATTCTTCAACCTCGGAAGCAGAGGCAGCGGGGCAAGGAAGAAAACAAGGTAGTGAAGCACTTCCTTCCACCAGCCTGCAAATCCGGAGGCAAAAATCGTCTCCTGTACGTAAAAATTATAATATGGTCTCAGAGGAAACATATTGGCCATGCCTTGGAAGAATTCCGGCATCTGCTCCAACGGCACGGTAAAGCCGGAAAGCGAGAAAGCAAGGATGCCGAGGAAGGCACTGATGCACACAGCCAGGCGGCACACCGGAAGCAATGCCACAATGCACACGGCAAAAGCCTCGCTCGCGAGAACCATCAGCACGATGTTCAGAATCATGGCCCATATAGACCCATCCAGAGGGAATCCCATCGGTCCGTAGAGCACCAGCACAAGTGTGCATCCAAGTACAGAGAACATAATTGAATACGGTATAAGTTTGATTGTCAATGCCTTGACTATTGAGCCTGAAGACATCTCCAATAATTTTTCCGAAGTTCCGTATTTGATTTCTGTTCCCAAAGAGTAGGCTACGATGATGATGGTCAGCAGCTCGAGAAGTCCGGGGAGCAGGATGTTGGAAAGATAGGCATTGTAGTCGGTGGTCGGATTCCCGATCTGGTGGACATCTATGACTATCGGCTGTATCTTCGCCATTATTGCATCCTCGGCCATCCCCATTGCCCTCATTGTCTCCCTCTGCACTGCACCCACGCTCAGGTTGAACATGGTTAGAATGTTTTTATAGCTCATCATTCCTCCCACATAGTACATCGTGTTCAAGTAGAACGACGCCGTAGGTTTCCTGCCTGCAAGAACGTCGGAGTACATATTCTCCGGAAGCAAGCAGATTGCAGTCACCTTACCCGTCTGCATTGCTTCCCTCGCAAGGCTGTAGTCATCGTAGCGGATGACTTTTCCAAGTTCGGTGGCATCAAGTTGCCTGATGAAGTTCCTTGTAAGTGAGGAATTGTCATTGTCCACCACTGCAATCGGAAGCTCCTGAACGGCACCTTTTCCGAAAAATGTCAGGAAGAACAGGCTGCAGAAAAGCATGGCCCCGAGAGGTGCGAGCACATATACAGGTCTGAGTTTCCACAGTCCGAGTTCCCTTTTCAATATATCTTTCATTTCACTATCACTGTCATTCCAGGGAGCAAACCTTCAGCCGAAGCCTCTGGCACTGCCCTCACTTCAAATGTCCTAGCATCATAAGATCCTGTTTCCCTGGTAGCATGCCAGGTGGCAAATGATTCCCTTGCAGCCATATAGGTCACTTTGGCATCGAGTTTCATTCCGTCCAGGGCAGGGACCGACAGGCTTATCACGTCACCACGTTTGATTCCATGGAGATTGTCTTCGCGGACATTGAAAGTAAACCACATATCATTCATATCGGTAATGCTCATAATGGGGGCTCCCTGTCCCACGAGTTCTCCGACTTTCGGATATATCGCCGATACGATCCCGTCACATGGTGCTGTCAGATAGAGCTCTGAAAGATAACCCTGAACCTCCATCAATGCTCCTTCCGCCTGGTTAACAACCGCAGCAGCTGCAGCCTTGTCCTCGGCCCGGGCCCCGGCAAGAGCCATGTCATACTGGCTTTTGGCAGCCTTGGCCTGCGATACAGATGCGTCATATTTCGCCTTAACCTCATCATATTTCTGAGCTGTGACGACTTTCTGGTCATAAAGCCTCTGGATGCGGTCGAAAGACTTTCGCATCACTTCCTCCTGCACGAGGGCAGCCTGCCACATCTGGTATGCTCCTTCAATCATCTCCTTCTGCGCTCCATTCTTCGCCTTGGTGCTCTGGGCAACTGCAGCAGCCTTAAGGGCATTTACCTGAGCAAGTTTCGCGCGGACTTCAGGTGAATCAATGAAAACCACAGTATCTCCCTTATGAACATAATCACCTTCCCTGACATACAATTCCTCTATTCTTCCGGGAACTTTTCCCGAGACGCGGTACTCACTTGCTTCCGCCTCCCCCTGCACGGTTGCGGGTTTTGGCTTTGACACAAAATATCCGGCTACGCCGATGACAGCAATGATTACTATCAGGCCTATGATTCCAGCGGCCAGACTGCTTCTTTTCTTTTCCATTTTCCTATGATTTATTATTTCTTTATATTTCCTTGTGCTTTCTGCAGATTGGCTGATGCCATCTGCAATGCAATACCCGACTCGATGTATTCGGAATGGGCCTTCAGCCAGGCTGTCTGTGCCGACATTGCCGTGTTGGCATCCACCACTCCTTCTTCGAAGCCCACCATTGCCGTCCTGAGGTTTTCCTCGGCACTTTCCATATTGGATTGAGCCATCAGGAGACTTTCAAGAGCTTCGCTCTGCTCATTGCTGTATTTTGCGACTTCGAGACAAATCATTTCCTTTGCATCTTCGAGTTTGCTTCTGTAAAGGCTGGCTTCCGCCTTGGCCTTTCTGGTCTTGAAGGCCGCCTCATATCCGTGGAATATCGGAATGCTCACCATCACCCCGCAGGAGAACCTGCCCCCGAAGCTGTTCCTGAATCCGTTGTTCAGGTTGGGATTGGTAACGAGATAATTGGCCGTGGCAGCTATGGTCGGGAGCATGTCGGCGCGGGCGACCTTGACTTTGTTGTCATAGATTTCGACGGCTGTATTAAGGCTTCTGATTTCAGGACGGTCTGCCAAGACCTGCTCCATCGGCTTGGATTCCAGCATCTGCGGCACAGGGACCTGCTCTTCCCCCTCATCTTCAAGGATAACAGCACTATCCAGAGGAAGGCCTATCTGCTTGCAGAGCAGCATCTTGGCAAGGGAAAGACCATTATTGGCCTTCAGAAGCATTCCGTTGGCTTCATTTGCCTTCACCTTTACGGAAAGCAGGTCTGACTCCGTGGCAACTCCTTCTGCAACAAGTGAATTCACATCCCTTGTCATCTTTTCAAGCAGTGCAGCATAGCTCTCCGCCAGGTCTCTTTTTGCTGCTATCGCAACAATCTGCCAGTAAGACTGGTCAACCGAAATTATGACTTCCTGGTATTTGGTGTCATATTTCTCTTTGGCCAGCTGCTCGGCAAGGGCTGCAATCCTGTTTGCGGCTATTACCTTGCCACCGGCAAAAATCGGCTGTGTCACGCTTACCGCCCCTACATAGACATTATGTATATCAAGGTGAAGGGCTTCATCAAGCTGGCTGCCGATATTGTTGATTGCACCCGAGACGTCTGTCTGTGAAAGTGCTCCGAGAACTGTCTGCCACATCGGGCTTTTCATATATTCCTGAGCTGTGGCAGGATTGGACATGATGGCCTGGGTCAGTTCGTTCATCTTACCGGAGATTTGTCCCTGAATAAGCGTACCGCCGTTCCTGAGCAATTCTGATGTCTCATCTCCTATCAGGTTGATGTCCTGATTGTTGTAAAGGTAGGCCGCCCTGGCACTCACCTTCGGGAAATAATTGGCCCTGGCAATGCCTCTGTCATTAGAGGCAATTTCGATTTCGATTGCACTCTGGCCGAGTTCCCTATTGCAATTTACCGCCATCTGCCTGCAATCCTCAAGGGTAAGCCTCTGCTGTGCATGAAGGATGCAAGGGACAAGCGCTGCAATTGTAATCAATACTGTTCTTTTCATTTTAAATTTCATTTGTTTGGCAAAACCATGGCACAACTTTCGGTCCTGAATTTTACTTATGGATATTTATTCTTCCTTAACTATTATTCAGATTTCTTTTTTAGGGAAAACTGGATAATTCAAATGGAAATATTGCCTATTTTTGCCAAAACAAATGAATGACAATATGACAGAACCATATTATGAGATTGACATAGCTCAATTGGCACAAATGACAGGTCTGGCAGACGTGACTGACATGTCAAAGGAATTCATCATTACCCTTATCAGCGGCAAGGAGGCACTATCGCTGCTCCAATATCCCGTCCGTCTGAATGCCTATGCTGCGATATATTGTACCCAGGGCCATTTTGACATAGACATAAATGTCACCACATACAGGGTACATAAGGACACGATGCTGCTTTACGCCCCGGGAAGCACCATGCAGATAAAGGAAAGCGAGATGGAGAATCTTCTTATGAGCGAGGCTGTGCTGGTGGCTTCAACCAAAGAATTCCTGAAAGAAGGAGGCATCAATTTCAATGGACTGTTTGAGAGGAGTGTCAAACTGATGAACAACCCGTGCATCAAGATAGATGAAGATGGGAAAAGGATATTGGCGGACTATTACAGATTGGTAACCGACTTATATAAGAGTTGTCTCGACGGGGCTGAGAATGCAATCTGTTCCATCGGAACGTCGCTGATGTGCCTGCTTGGGAATATATGGAAGGGAGAAATGTCCAGGCAGCTTGTGTCCAGTCCATTCCAAAACCGGACACAGGCCAAGTATGAAGAGTTCCTCGCCCTTGTGTCAGAGAATTTCATGAATGAGAAGGGTGTGGCATTCTATGCCGAAAAGATGTGCCTGACTCCCAAATACCTCACAACCCTTGTAAAAAATGTGAGTGGAAGGACTGCCACGGAATGGATAGACGCCTTCATCGTGCTCGAAGCGAAGAATCTCCTGAAATATTCCGACCTGACAGTCAAGGAGATAGGCTACCGTCTCAATTTCCAGTCAATCCCATCATTCCACAAATTCTTCAAGACCCAGACCGGAATGACACCCAACGAATACCGGGCCGGATAACCTCTTGTGCTGTGCACGAATTTCGTCTGCTGCTGGCTGCAAAAAATTTCTGGCTCAAGACGGAAAAATGAGGTCATTTGGTTTTCTTGTTGTAGCTTTTTACTGCGAAGAAGGTAAAGAGGAGGCCCTGAACGAGGAGGCAGCAGAGATTCAGTCAGTTGTCACGTAGGCCGGCACCTTTGAGGAAGATTGAGCGCATCGCATCGGCAAAATACCGGATCGGATTGGCGTAGGTGAGGATTTCCGCCCAGTGAGGCATTGAGGCAATCGGAGTGAATATGCCGCTCATAAGCATAAAAATCATGCTGAAGAACCACACTACGAACATCGCCTGCTGGGTATTTTCGCTGAAATTGGAAACCGAAAATCAATCCCTCAATAAACTCAACCGCATCAAAAAAATCAACACCGAAGCCTTCTTCTACTGTCACTAGCTTGAAAAATTGCTTTAGCCACGATTCCACTGCCACTTTCGGCCACTGGTTCAGCTTTGACGATATACGGTATTCGAACATCGTCAAATAATATGACTACTTCGGATCCGATGTAAAGATGCTGTACGGGATGTACAGGGGTAGCACGCCCCAATTGTACAAATGTATCAATAAGCACCTGTGACTGTCAAATTCCTATAAATTTTGCACAATAAGGCCTTCGACTCCTCATTATTGGGGCCTTGCCAACAATCGCACCTAGGTCACAATAAGACTGCCTGAACTTCGTATAGAGTTAGGGGCGTTAAACGGATTGAGTTTTGTACGTATTTATGGGATAGATTTTTCCGGCTCTACTTGAACTTGGATGCAATATCCATCCTCTCATGCAGGATTCTTACAATTTCAATGTCACCATCTTCAACCAGTCGATAGAATACCAAATGTTTATAGCAGCTTCTGCGATAGAGCCCGGGATGAATTTCAATATACTCTTTATCAAGATGGCAAGGTCTTTTTGCGATTGCAGCAAACGTCTCCACAAGTGCTGAATAGTATTCGTCAGCTTTCTTCTCCGACCAGGTCTCAAGCGTGTAGGCCCATATCGCATCCAAGTCCTTAACGGCCTTCCTGGTGAGATGATACTTAGCCATTGGAGTGAGACATCTTGAGTTCATTGAGATGCTTCACGGGATCGAAATCCTCATATCTGCCGCTTTCTTCACCTTCGCGGATCGCTGCAGAAAGTTCATGGACTCGTTTCTCGTTCTCTTCTAGCATACGAAGACCGGCACGAATAACTTCGCTGGCATTATTGTAGCGGCCCGTCTCAATGGTCGAGGCGATAAAGTTTTCAAAGTAGGAGCCAAGTGCAACTGATGTAGTTTTCATTACTTAATATTTTTGTATAAAGTTACCAATATTTGGTAATAATAAAAAATTATTTTTGATAACATACCCGTCTGTTGTCACAAACTTATAGACTTAGCGGACATTACCATATCAGTCTGCCTTTCCTGAATCCTCAGCTTCTCTATTTATCGTCCTTTCGCAGTTTCTCCTCGTATTTCTTGTCATAGGCTTCGCCTCTCGGAACAAGGTACTTGAAGAACACACAATCATCGATGATCTGTATGTGGAAGATGAAGAACGCACGGAGGCTTCCTATGCGGATACGGTACACGTTGTCATAGCCGACCAACTTCTTGCAGTCGGTAATCTCATCCAGGCATGATGCGTTCTTGACCTCAAGGATTGTGTTTCTGACGGAATTCAATGTCTTGCCCGACAGCTTGCGGACTGATTTCTCAAAATCCTTCGAGTACTTCGTCTTCATAGTCCCAGCCAGTTCTCAAAGTCCTTGGTCTCTTCTTCGGAAAGCTCGACGTCTCCGTCAGGACGGACATTGCACAGATACTGGTAGGTTGCCGCCTCGTTCATATCCTCCACCTCTTTTTCGAGTAGTGCTTCGATATAGCTCTTGAGGTTTGTGCCG
>JAZUIV010000076.1:0-15512 GCA_045642485.1 Bacteroidales bacterium
TGGTAAAGATTTATGAAAGATTGTTTATGGATTTTGGATATGGAAAGAAGGAGTGTAGCGGGCTACTCGACTGAATGACATATGCAAAAGACGAAACAAGATTCATAAAGATTACCAAGTTATTTTTTAATAATGACTTAATTATCTTACGGAGAGAATAAATTATTCTCCCTTGAGATAATTATTGAATTTTTCGTAAAGTCCCTGATAGGAAGCATCCTTGTCCCTGAGACGGAAATAGATGTTCTTCAGGTATTCCGCCGTGGCGGCCTTTACTTCAGGGTCTTCAGTGTTGTTGAAGGTCTTGTTGAAAGGCTCGATGGCTTTTGCCAGAGTCTCTTCCATCTGATTGTTCAACTCGTTGTATTTCTTGTCATCAATTTCCTGTGAGGCCTTATCCTGGATGTCAATGGCCTGATCATAGAAAAGTACTCCGATGCCGAAAATACCGTAGATGTATTTGGGGTCAACCTCGTATGACTTGTTGAAGAACTCGATGGCTTTCTCTGTGTTGCCCAACTGTTTGTGGACATCGCCTTCAACATAGAAGAGGCTGGCGTTGTTAGGCTCGTTGGCCTGCGCGGCGTGGATGAATTCAAAGATTTTGTCAGGACTTTCCTTTGTGTCGCGGTATAGATTGATAAGGCCGATAAGGACTCCCTGATTTGCGGGGTAAGCCTTGAATCCATCCTCAAGGGTCTTCTTCCAGGAAACGGTATCCTTCTGCTGGCGGTAGATGTCGGCAAGGTTGGAGAATACGTTGCCTTCCTGCAGATAACCGAGTTCGACGCAACGGCCGAAGTTCTTGACAGCGTTGTCATAGTTCTTGGTAATCATTGACATATATGCGCTGTAGTATATGCTGAGAGTGTCGATTTTGTTGACGGTGGGATTCTCGAAAGCCGCGGCGCACTTTTCGAAGAGGGCGCTGGCCCTGTTGAGATCTCCAATCTGGTAGAAAGCGAGAGCTTCAGTATTGTACCTGTCGTGAATCGCTTTGTAAAGTTCAGCGATTTTCTCCTTCTTTGAACCCTTTGCATCGACCTTGGCGGCCTCCTCGAGAGCCTTCATGGCATTACCGAGCAGGTCACCTTCAGCTACGTGCTTCTTTACAATCCAGAAGTCAAGTACGCCGTTGGCATTGTAGAAAAGGTCTTTGTCAGAATATGAATCAACAGTATATACACCTTCGGTGCATTTCTGTTCGCGGGAACCGAGGACTTTCTGGTCGCCCATAAGGGTCTTGACCTGAGCCTGGGTGGAACCATTGAAGAGATTGTCTGTCGGCTGGTCGTATGCCTTCAGATATCCTTCCGCGAGGGTTATCCAAGTGGCAGGTTTTGCGGCTTTCTTTGCATCCTGGGTGGCGGCCACAGCCTTGTCGATTGCCTTTTGGGCTTTGGATACCTCCTGAGCGTAAGCCATTGTCACGGTCATTGCCAGAACGATGGCGAATACTAGAGTTTTTTTCATTTTTCTTCTGATTTAAAGGATTTATTCTTGTTCTGTTGTAATAATGTCTTCTGCTGTTGTTTCAGGCACCTGTGCCGGGGTGGCTTCTTCGCTCTCTTCGGACTTGTTCACCACACAAACGGCGGCTATACCGTCCCCCTCGCGGATGCTGATCAGTTTGACGCCCTGAGTGGCTCTACCTGCAATCTTTATGTCGGCAACGTGCATCCTGATCGTAATGCCTGACTTGTTGATAATCATAAGGTCGTCGTTGTCAGTCACCCCTTTGAGTGCTATGAGTGAGCCTGTCTTCTCGGTGATATTGATTGTTTTCACGCCCTTTCCACCTCGGTTTGTCTTGCGGTATTCGTCAAGTTCTGAACGTTTGCCGAAACCGTTTTCGCTGACAACCAAGATGTTCTTCGGCTCAGTTTCCTGAAGCAGGGGATCAATGCATACCATTCCAATCACTTTATTGGGCTCTTCAACATTTATGCCTCGAACGCCGGTGGAGTTCCTTCCGATTGCTCTGGCGTCCTGCTCGTTGAATCTGCAGCATCGTCCCTCGCGTCCTGCGAGAAGTATTTCGCAGTTACCGCTCGTCAGTTCCGCGCCTATCAGGGAATCGCCTTCCCTAAGGTTCACGGCTATTATTCCGTTGGCTTTGGGGCGTGAATACTGTTCGAGGATAGTTTTCTTTATGGTTCCGTTTGAGGTTGCCAGAATGACGTAGTGACTGTTGATGAACTCCTCGTCCTTGAGATCCCTGACATTGATGTATGCCTGTATGCGATCCTCTGAAGTAAGGTTGAGAATGTTCTGGATAGCCCGTCCCTTCGATGCCTTGGCTCCTTCCGGAATTTCATATACCTTGATCCAGAAGCATTTTCCGCTCTGGGTGAAGAGCATCAGGGTACTGTGCATATTTGCCACGTAGATGTGCTCGATGAAATCCTCGTCACGCGTGGTGCTGCCCTTGGCTCCTACGCCTCCACGGTTCTGCGCTCTGTACTCAGTGAGAGAAGTGCGCTTGATATACCCGAAGTGGGAGATGGTAATCACCACGTCTTCGTCCGGGTAGAAATCTTCGGGGTTGAAATCCTCTGCGGAGGGTTCGATGGCCGTGCGGCGCTCGTCTCCGTATTTCTCCTTGACTTCATTGAGTTCCTGCTTGATGATGTCCATCTGCATCGATACGTTGGCCAGAACGTCTTCCAGGTAGTGAATCAGTTTTTCAAGGTCATCGTATTCGGCTTGAAGTTTTTCCCGTTCCAGACCTGTCAACTGACGCAGACGCATCTCAACGATGGCGTCAGCCTGCATTTCGGTGAAGCCGAATTTCTCCATCAGGCCGTCCCTGGCTTCCAGTACAGTCTTGGATGCGCGGATGTGCGCGATGATCGCGTCAATGATGTCGAGCGCCTTGAGCAGCCCTTCAAGTATGTGTGCGCGTTTGCGGGCTTTTTCAAGATCGAATTTGGCCCTGCGTATGACTACTTCGTGGCGATGTCGCACGAAGTATTTTATCAGTTGCTTAAGATTGAGCTGCCTTGGTCTGCCGTCAACCAGCGCGATGTTGTTCACCGAGAAACTTGACTGCAAGGGGGTCATCTTGAAGAGAGTGTTGAGAACCACATTGGAAGGGGCGCCCTGCTTCAGCCTGATGACAATGCGCATACCGTCGCGGTCGCTTTCGTCGTTGATGTATGAGATGCCGTCGATTTTCTTCTCCTCCACCAGTTCCGCGATTTTCTCAATCAGTTCGCGTTTGTTGATGGCATAGGGGATTTCGTTGACTATGATGGTCTCCCGGCCGTTTTCAGCAACTTCGATATTGGTTTTTGAACGGATGACGATGCGTCCGCGTCCGGTCTCGAAGGCGTCCTTGATGCCACGTTCTCCCTGGATGATGCCTCCTGTCGGGAAATCGGGACCTTTGATGTGCTGCATCAGTTCCTCTGTGGTAATGTCGGGATTGTCGATATATGCGCAGATGGCATTGCAGCACTCAGTAAGGTTATGGGGCGCCATATTTGTGGCCATACCTACGGCAATGCCGTTCGAACCGTTCATAAGGAGCAGGGGGGCCTTGCAGGGCAGGACCGTGGGCTCCTGAAGCGATTCGTCAAAATTCGGCTTGAAATCGACAGTGTCTTTGTCGAGGTCGGCAAGAATTTCCTCTGCGAGTTTCTGCAGTTTGGCTTCCGTGTATCGCATTGCGGCGACGGGGTCACCGTCTATAGAGCCGAAGTTGCCCTGACCGAGAACCAGAGGATACCTCAGGTTCCAGGGCTGGGCCAGCCTCGCCATAGCGTCATATACGCTTGAATCTCCGTGCGGGTGGTATTTACCGAGTACGTCTCCCACGATTCTGGCGGATTTCTTCACGCCGCCGCTGTAGGTGACTCCCAAGTTGCTCATTCCGAAAAGAACGCGACGATGGACAGGTTTCAGACCGTCACGGACATCAGGAAGAGCACGTGCTACAATCACAGACATAGAATAATCTATGTATGCGCTTTTCATCTCATTCTCAATGTTGATAGGAATAATCCTACCTCCGTTTTGCTCAAAATCCATTCTCCGTAGAATTTATTTTTATCTTTCAAATTTAGGCATTTCCCCCGACTTTACAAAAAATAATAACTACCTTAGCGGACATAAAAACCGCGTGTGGCTATGGAAAGAACCTATTCGGAGGAAATTAACAGCATATTGAAGTTTTCAATTGAGGAGGCGGCCAGGCTTGGCAGCAGGATTGTTACCCCGGACCACCTGTTCCTGGGGATTCTCCGCAAGCGTGACTGCTCTGCGGTTTCAGTGCTTGAAAAGCTTGGTGTGGACATAGATAAGATAAAAAAAGAAATTGAGACCAGGATTTCTTTCAGCGACAGTGTCCCCTTTGACCAGATCAAACAGATTATCCTGAGTGACAAGACGGCTGAAATCATTGCAAAATGCAACCGTCTGTATCCCGGTGCGAACGCTTCTCATCTTATGGCCTGCATTTTTATGGAATGGCACGGGGCCTGTACCACGGCACTGGAGAATTCCAACATCTCCTCAGACAAGTTGCCGGAAATTCTGCAGGATGTCTTTGAAAGTACTCTTGCAGGGGGGCAGACATCGGACAGGACCGGGGATTCCGCTTCTGCAACTGAGGAAAAAAACTCCGACAAGAAATCATCGTTCCTGAATTCCTTCGGTTTCGACCTGACCTGCGCCGCAAAGAGCGGTGAACTTGACCCGGTCATAGGGAGGGAGAAGGAGATAGAGAGGCTTGTCCAGATATTGAGCCGGCGCAAGAAGAACAACCCGGTCCTGATCGGAGAGGCCGGTGTGGGGAAGACCGCCATAGTCGAGGGACTGGCTCTGAGAATCGTCTCAAAACAGGTGCCGCTGCAGATTGCGGACAAACGTGTGGTCAGCCTTGATATGGGATCCCTCGTTGCCGGTTCAAAATACCGCGGACAGTTCGAGGAGAGGCTGAAAGCCGTTGTCGATGAAATAAAAAAGGACGGAAATATCATCCTTTTTATAGATGAACTGCACACCATCATAGGCGCTGGAGGCCCTCCGGGCTCACTTGACGCCGCCAATATGCTGAAACCGGCTCTCTCCAGGGGCGCGATACAGTGTATTGGAGCGACCACTCTTGACGAGTACCGCGAACACGTGGAGAAAGACCCCGCACTGGAACGGAGATTCCAGAAGATTCTGGTCGAACCGACGGATCAGGGCCAGACTGTTGCCATCCTTGAAGGAATTAAGGAGAAATACGAGAAATACCACGGAGTGGAATATGACAATGAAGCCGTACTGGCGTGTGTGGCTCTTTCCTCAAGATATATTACTGACAGATGTCAGCCGGACAAAGCCATAGACGTTCTGGACGAAGCCGGTGCGAAAGTCCGTATGGATGCTTTCCAACCTGATGCCGGAATCGTCACTCTGGCCGGGAGAAGGGAAAAGATAAATTCCGAAAAGAGGCAGGCCGCACTCAAAGGCGATTTCGCGCTGGCCGCAGAACTCAGAAAAAAGGAAAAGGCGCTTTCATCAACCATCTCCGAAGCAGGAAAGGGGCTGAAGGAGAGACAGGTTCTGAAAGTGGGCAGGGATATCGTGGCATCGGTAGTATCCTCAATGACAAACATCCCGGTCCACAGGGTGGCTCAGAGTGAAGGCGAACAGTTGCTCCGGATGGAGTCAGTCCTTCGCGGCAAGGTGGTCGGGCAGGACGAGGCCCTCTCCAGGGTAGTCCGTGCCATCAGGCGAAACAGGGCCGGGCTCAAGGATCCGGGCAAGCCTGTCGGATCGTTCCTGTTCCTCGGGCCTACAGGAGTAGGGAAGACCCACCTCGCCAAGAACATAGCCGGATATCTTTTCGGCTCAACCGACAACATAATCAGGATTGATATGAGCGAATACGGCGAAAAGTTTTCGTCAAGCCGACTGATTGGGGCCCCTCCCGGCTATGTGGGCTATAATGAAGGTGGGCAGTTGTCGGAGCAGGTCCGCCGCAAGCCTTATTCGGTGGTTCTGCTGGATGAGATTGAAAAGGCTCATCCGACAATCTTCAATATTCTCCTTCAGGTTCTGGACGAAGGCCGGCTGACTGACAGCGCGGGAAGGTACATAGATTTTCGCAATACGGTCATCATCCTTACATCCAACATAGGATCCAGGGAATTGAAGGATTTCGGACGCGGTATGGGGTTTGCCACCGGGACTGACAACTCGGCCTACAACCAGAAAGCCATCATCGACAAAGCCGTTTCGAAAGTGTTTCCGCCGGAATTCGTCAACAGGCTTGATGAACAGATATATTTCAACAAACTGACAAGGGAGAATATCTGCGATATAATAGATATCGAGATGGAGGACCTCCATCGGCGGGTGCTGGAAGCCGGATTCGACTTGAAAATCACTCCCTCGGCAAGGGAATTCGTGGCAGGGGAGGGATATGACCCGCAATTCGGTGCCCGACCCCTGAAAAGAGCCATTCAGCGCTATATCGAAGACCCCCTTTCCGAAGCTCTGCTTGAAGGTGTTCCTGCCGGTTCTGTATTGAAAATCAAACTTTCAAGTGGAAAGAACTCCACGAAAGTCATTTTTTCTTGACGGGTTCGCTAGTAAGCCCGACACCGAGTTTCTTGAAGATTTTCTTGTCCACTTCACTCAGCATCACTGTAGTGTGGACCTGACATCCTTTGAATTTGGGAAGTTGTTCTATTGCCCTGCGGCAGTTCTCATCGGATTTGCTGAGCATTGAGATTGCCACCAGCACTTCATCGGTATGCAGTCTGGGGTTGCGACCGTGAAGCATATTCACTTTCATCTCCTGAATAGGCTCTATCATTTCTCTGGGGATCAACTTCACTGAGTGGTCTATGCCCGCAAGATATTTGGATGCGTTGAGAATCAGTGCGGCGCTAGGACCCAGGAGGGAGCTGGTCTCCGCAGTGATAATTGTGCCGTCGGACAGTTCGATGGCCGATGAGTCCGCCCCGCCGGCCTCGTCCCGACGGGACTTCGCCGCCACTGTGACGGGCCTGTCGTCAGTGGTCAGTTTCAGTTGCTTCATCAGCAGCGCTATCTTGTTGACCTCACCGTCATTGCACTCACCGCACGCCAGTTTTTCAAGGGCGAAGTAGTACCTCCGTATGATTTCATCCTTAGCGGCACGGCAGCACACTTCGTCATCACAGATACAATAACCTATCATATTGACGCCCATATCTGTCGGAGATTTGTACGGACTTTCGCCGTAGATGTTCTCGAAGATGACGTTCATAACGGGGAAAATCTCGATGTCTCGGTTATAGTTCACGGCGGCTTCCCCGTATGCGTCAAGATGGAACGGGTCTATCATATTGACGTCGTTCAAATCAGCGGTGGCGGCTTCGTATGCTATATGGACGGGATGCTTGAGTGGAAGGTTCCAGATGGGGAAAGTTTCGAACTTGGCATATCCGGCCTTGATGCCTCTTGTACTGTCCTGATAAATCTGACTCAGGCATACGGCCATCTTTCCGCTTCCGGGACCGGGTGCTGTCACCACTACGAGGGGACGGGTGGTTTCAACATAATCGTTGCGTCCGAAACCGTCTTCGGAATCGATGAGAGCAACGTTGTGAGGATAGCCTTCTATTGTATAATGACAATATGTCCTGATACCCTGACGCTCCAGTCTTTTGCGATATGCCACTGCGCTCTCCTGGCCGTTGAAATGGGTGATGACCACGGAATTGACAGGCATCTGCCTTTTGAGAAATTCTTCCCTGAGCCTGAGGACATCCACGTCGTAGGTGATGCCCAGATCGTTCCGGATTTTGTTTTTTTCGATATCAACCGCGCTGATTACGATTATGATTTCGCAATATTCGCGGAGCTCCATTAGAATCTTGAATTTGCTGTCAGGCTCGAAACCGGGCAGGACACGGCTTGCGTGGTTGTCGTCAAACAGTTTTCCGCCGAATTCGAGATAAAGCTTGTTCCCGAACTGGGAAATGCGCTCTTTTATTTTCTGTGACTGAATCTTTCTGTACTTTTCGCTGTCAAATCCAATTTTCATCTTCCGGATATTTACAGCGCACAAAGTTGCGAATATTTGGCAAGATTTCAAAGAGAAATCAGCCCAAATGTTCGACAAGAATCCTTATGCCGATGGCTATCAGAATCACTCCTCCGACAATCTGGGCAGAAGTTCTGAACCGCAGGCCGAGTTTCCCGCCGAGCTTGAGTCCGACAGCGGAGAAACTGAAGGTGGTCAGTCCTATAATCAGCAGAGGCTTTAAAATTTCGACATCCACACAGGATAGGGAAATGCCCACCGCAAGGGCATCGATGCTGGTGGCAACTGCAAGCAGGAAGAGACTCCCCGCACTGAGAGATCTGTCAACGGTCTTTTCCTCCTTGTGCAGTACCTCGCGAATCATATTCAGTCCGATCAGTACAAGCAGGATGAATGCTATCCAGTGGTCAACGGTTTCAATATAGGAATGGAAACTCACACCCAAGAAATATCCCGCCGCAGGCATTGCAGCCTGGAAGCCTCCGAACCATAATCCGATTTTCACGCATTGCCCGGGAGTGACTCTCCCGATGGCCAGTCCCTTGCAGATTGATACTGCAAAGGCATCCATCGAAACCCCCACCGCAATAAGAAACAGTTCAAGAAAACTCATTTCAGCCTACAATGAAAAGGTAGGTCAGGTAGGCGGCTCCGCAGAGGAGCAGCACCGCACCGTCAAATCGGTCTATGGAATCCTTCTTCCAGGTGTATGCGGACGTAAACATCAGCAAATGACTCACCAGAAGAGCGGATATGTCGACGTAACTGATGTTCTTGAACGAGAGTGGGGATATCACCGATGCGCAGCCCAGAATGAGCAGGATATTGAAAACGTTGGAACCCAGCACATTGCCTAAAGCCAACTGACCGCGTTTCTTGACGATGGCAACGATGCAGGTGGCAAGTTCCGGCAGGGAAGTGCCTCCGGCAAGAAGGGTTATTGCAATGACTTTGTCCGATATGCCCGCCTGTCTGGCTATGTCTGTTGCCGAATCGACAAACAGTTCTCCGCCGAATATGAGGCCTCCCAGTCCCAGAAGGACATATATGACAGCTTTGGGAATGCCCATTGAAGGTGCGTTCTCTGTCACCTCGCTGCCTTTTCCGTTCCGTAAACAATAATATACATAGGCGGAAAAGAATACGAGGAAAGAGGCTCCTTCCATTCTGCTGATGCCTCCGTCATTACCAAGGAAAAGCCCTGCTACGCAAAGGAGGACGGAGACAGTGATTACCAATGGAATATCTCTTTTTTTGTTTTCCGAGCTCATTGCTACGGGAGCCATAACGGCTGTCAGTCCGAGGATGAAAAGGCTGTTGAAGACATTTGACCCTATCACGTTTCCCAGTGCGATGTCGCTGTTGCCTTGAAGAGACCCCATCACGCTTACGACAAGTTCAGGGCAGGAAGTTCCGAATCCTACGATTGTGAGTCCGATAACAAATTCACTTATGCCTGATTTTCTGGCAATTGCCGAAGCCCCGTCAACCAGGAAATCAGCACCGATAACAATCATTGAGAGTCCTGTAACAAGCAGTACCAGATTCAAAAACATCTCTTGCAATATTTTTTTGTAAAAATAACAATCAAGGGAGTGCAAATTTAAGCAAATTATTATATTTGCGTCAAATTTGGTTTTTAAAACAGTATCTACTTTATGAAGTGATGGCCGATAACAAAGTTATTATTTCGCTCGAGGGCGTTTCGAAGTGGTTCGGGGACAAACAGGTTCTCTCCGACATTAATTTGAAAATAAAGCAAGGAGAATTCGTAACACTCCTTGGCCCTTCCGGGTGCGGCAAATCCACAACATTAAGATTGATTGCAGGCTTTTTGGAGCCGGATGAAGGTACGATTCTTCTTGAGGGTCGGGACATATCTGAGCTTCCACCCCACAAGCGTCCGTTGAACACTGTGTTCCAGAGGTATGCGCTCTTTCCTCATCTTGACGTCTATGACAACGTTGCCTTCGGGCTCAAACTGGCAGGCGTTCCTGAGGATGAAATCGTAAAAAGAGTCAAGAAAGCCCTCAAGATTGTCAATATGACCGGTTATGAGGACAGGGACGTGGAATCGCTTTCAGGCGGACAGCAGCAGCGTGTGGCAGTGGCCCGAGCCATCATCAACAAGCCCAAAGTATTGCTCCTGGATGAACCGCTGGCTGCTCTCGATTTGAAGATGAAACGGGATATGCAGCTTGAAATCAAGGAGATGCACAAAGAACTGGGGATAACATTCATCTATGTGACACACGACCAGGAGGAGGCCTGTATGTTGAGCGATACAGTTGTGGTAATGAACAACGGAAAGATACAGCAGATAGGAACTCCTGCCGACATATATAACGAGCCCATAAATTCATTCGTCGCTGATTTCATCGGCGAAGCGAATATTTTGAACGGCACTATGATTCGGGACCGTCGCGTATCTTTCGCGGGATATGAATTCGACTGTGTTGACGAGGGTTTCGGAGAGAATGTTCCTGTCGATGTAGTGGTTCGTCCGGAAGATCTCCAGATTCCCAGGGACCAGAGAAAAAGCAAATTCTTCGGAACGGTGACTTCGTGTACTTTTATGGGTGTGCATCACCGTATTTTCATAGATACCGAATCCGGCTATGAACTGATGGCTCAGAGTTACGTCAAGCACGACGTGGGGGAGCGGGTAGGTATGATGATTCTTCCTGAAAACATTCAGGTAATGAAGAAGGAACGCATCTGCAACCGCTTTGAAGCCAAGGTAGTCGATGCCACTCACGTGCGTATGCTCGGGGCTGAGTTTGAATGCAGAAAACACTCGTTCCCTGAATATTCCGAAGTCATTGCGGAAGTCGAATTCGACAAGGTTGACCTTCTGGACTACCAGGAGGAGGGTCAAATCAATGCAGAGGTTGACTTCATCATTTACAAGGGAGACCACTATCATCTTACAGTCCTGTCGGACAACGGAGATTCAATTTACGTCAATACCCACGATGTCTGGGACAAAGGTGACCTTGTCGGTGTGAAAATCGCCCCCAGAGATATTAAACTGGTCGTAGAGGAGAAATGAAGATAAAGCGTTCTACCTGGAGTCTGCCTTACCTGGTATTCCTTGTCCTCTTTGTGGTGCTGCCATTGCTTCTGGTAGTGATGTATGCTTTCCAGGACCAGTTCGGCTCGTTCACCCTTTCAAATCTGGCAAGGTTCTTCTCTGACGGGGATGCCATCAGGACATTCGCGCTGTCAATGGAGATTGCCATAGAAAATACCGCCATCTGCATACTTATAGGGTACCCTGCGGCGTGGATACTTGCAAACAAGAAATACAACAGGAGCGCCGTGACCATAATACTTTTCATCCTTCCGATGTGGATAAACGCCCTTATGCGGACACTGGCAACGGCGGAAATCTTCAACGTGCTCGGTATCAGTCTGGGAAAGGGGACTCTTCTCTACGGTATGGTCTATGACTATCTTCCGTTTATGATATATCCCATCTACAATGTTCTGCAGAAAATGGACAAATCCTACGAGGAGGCGGCTGCAGATCTTGGCGCGAGCCAGTGGCAGGTTTTCTGCAAGATAACCGTCCCTCTTTCTATGCCGGGTGTAGTAAGCGGAATAATGATGGTCTTTATGCCGACAGTAAGCACATTTGCCATTTCTGAATTTCTTACTAACGGCAAAATCAAACTGTTCGGTACCATTATCCAGGAGAACATCAATTCATCGATGTGGAATTACGGAGCGGCGCTGGCTCTGATAATGCTGATTATTATAGGCATCACCACATTTTTTGACAGCAGCAAGGAGTCCGAAGCCAAACTTTCAGTATGATGAAAAAATTATTTGCCAAAATATATATCGGGGTGCTCCTTCTGCTGCTCTACGCTCCCATCATCCTGATAACCGTCTTTTCCTTCACGGAATCCAAGGTTATCGGAAACTGGACCGGATTTTCGACGCAGCTTTATTCCAATGTGTTCAACGGCGCAACAAACGGTTCCACGACATTGATATCAGCAGTGGAGAACACTTTGATTATTGCAATTGTGGCCGCGTTTGTTTCGACCGCTATGGGGACTGTTGCGGCAATCGGAATCTTCAACCTCAGAGGAAGAAAAAAAGGAGCGATGAAAATGCTCAACAACATCCCGATGATCAACCCCGACGTCATCACCGGCGTGTCGCTTTTCCTGCTGTTCGTGTTCCTGCATATATCCCAAGGATATCTCACTGTCATTCTGGCTCATATCACTTTTTGTACGCCATATGTGGTTTTGAGTGTGATGCCCAGGATTTCCCAGATGAATCCCAATATATATGAGGCCGCCATTGATCTTGGTGCAACACCCTGGCAGGCCCTCAGAAAGGTACTGATTCCGCAATTGCGTCCCGGAATGATAAGCGGTTTCATACTCGCCTTCACGATGTCGCTGGACGATTTCGCCGTGACATTCTTCACCCGCGGGTCAATCGGATTGGACACTCTTTCAACCTACATCTATACAGATGCCAGGAAAGGAGGCCTCACTCCGGAACTCCGTCCGCTTATGGCAATGATTTTCATTTTAATTCTCATACTCCTTCTGATCATTAATGTCAGACAGGCTAAATCAACCAAAAAATCAATCAATTAATCTTGCTATTTTCAGAAAATGAAAAGATTTTTTCTGCTTCTTGCCGCTGCAACGGTGTTGCTTAGCGCCTGCAACAGTAACAGGGAAAATGTCCTGAAGGTTTACAACTGGTCCAGTTACATCGATGAATCTGTGATACCTGAGTTCGAGGAATGGTATCAACAGCAGACTGGTGAACCCATTGAAGTGATTTATCAGACGTTCGACATCAACGAGACGATGCTTTCCAAGATTGAGAAGGGACACGAAGATTTCGATGTAGTCTGCCCTTCTGATTATATCATAGAGAGGATGCTTAATGAAGGCCTTCTGATTCCGCTCGATTTCAAATCTCTTCCGGCAGACAAGAATTATATTGAGAACAACCGTTCCCCCTATATCCAGAATATGTTCTCAAAAATCAATCCTGACGTTGATGCCAACGACTATTCCGTTGCTTTTATGTGGGGTACGACAGGTATTCTTTACAATCCCAAGTTTGTTTCCGACCAGGAGGCTGATTCCTGGGAGATGCTGAAGGATCCCAAGTTCGAAGGAAAAATCTTTATGAAAGATGCTCCCCGTGACGTGTTCGGGCCGGTTTTGATTCATTTGAACAAAGAAAAGCTTGCAAATGGCGAGGTTACTCTCGATGACTTGATGCTTGATTCATCCGACAAATCCATTGCCGCAGTCGAGCAGTACATAAAGGAGTGTCGTGACAACATAGCCGGATGGGAAGCTGATTTCGGCAAGGAGCAGATGACCCAGGAAAGAGGTTGGGCTTCGCTCAACTGGAGCGGAGATGCCGTATGGGCAATCGAAGAGGCCGCAGAGGTTGGAGTGGAACTGAAATACAGGGTCCCTTCCGAAGGCAGCAACGTATGGTTCGACGGATGGGTGATTCCCAAATATGCAAAAAATGTGAAAGCCGCCACATATTTCATCGATTTTATGTGCCGCCCGGATATCGCAATCCGCAATATGGACGTTACCGGCTACGTTTCTGCAAATGGTGACATTTCCGTCCTTGAATCGCAGATTGACGAATCGCTCGAACCAATCGACGTGAGCTATTTCTTCCCCGGACAGACCGCAGTGCGTGTAAGCCCTGTTCTCTATCCCGACAAGGCTCTGATTGAGCGTTGCGCCCTGTTGCATGACTGGGGACAGGAAACGCCCAAACTTATAGAGATGTGGTCCAGAGTCAAGGGCGACAATGCCAATTCAATGACATTCATCATTATTGCCGCCACGGTCGTTGCCATTGCTCTGATTGTCATCATCCGCCAGCGCAGCCTCAAACGCCGCCGCCGGAAATACGGCAGAAGACGTTAAAATATAAAGGGTCGGCATCTCGCCGACCCTTTTTTGTGGTCCATCCGCAGTTTTTTTTGTATCTTCGAAACTGCGTTGATTTGAAACCTGTTTCAAAACTTATGGAAGATTCAAATAGGATTGTCTTTGCAGATTATCTGCGGGTTACAGCTTGCTTTCTCGTGATGCTTGTTCATGCGAGCGAGAATTTCTATGCCGCTGACGCTTCGGGCCTTGCCGGGAATGTGTCTATGCTGGCCAATGAAGCGAACCGTTTTTGGGTCGCCTTCTATGATGGCTTCGTCGCCAGGACTTGTGTCCCTCTGTTTATGATAATATCGGCTTTTCTGCTTGTGCCGATGAAACCGGGAGTTACGATGCTTCAATTTTATAAAAGGCGTTTCCGGAGAGTCCTGCCTCCGATGTTCTTCTTTATGATCCTCTATACGTTCCTTCCTCTTGCTTGGGGATCAATGTCCTGGGAACAGTCTGCCGCCGATCTGAAGATGCTGCCTTTCAACTTTCCATCGATGGCAGGACATCTTTGGTTTATGTATCCTCTAATCTCCCTGTATTTGATAATTCCCGTCGTTTCACCCTGGCTTGAAAAGTCATCGGCAAAAGAGGAGAGGGTATTCCTCTATATATTTGCTTTCTCGACCCTGATTCCCTGGCTTCACCGTTTCGTGAGTGAGGAACTTTGGGGTGAATGTTTCTGGAACGGATTCTCGATGCTCTGGTATTGCAGCGGCTATCTTGGATATCTGGTCCTTGCACATTATATCAGATTCCACCTCGATTGGGAGAGAAAAAAAAGAGGAACTGTCGGTCTTGTCTGCTTCCTTATCGGTGCGGCCTTCACCGGATGGTCTTTCTGGCATGCCGGTGTTCCGGGCCGGGAGATACAGACCCCTATGCTTGAATGGTCCTGGGAGTTCTGCACACCCAATGTGCTTCTTGCAACTTTTGGGGCATTCCTGATGTTTACCTGTATCGAGCGGAAACAGACACCCGTAATTATCTTGAGACTTTCGAAGCTCTCTTTCGGAATGTATTTGATGCACCTGTTTTTCCTCGGCCCCATCGCGACCTTCCTTGTGAACGGGAATCAGGCAAATCCTCTGCTTCCTGTCTGGGCGGCAATTCCGGTCATTGCAATATTGACTTTTGTCTGTTGTGCCATAACATCCTGCTTTTTTTCAAAAATACCTTACAGCAAATATATTATCGGATAAGCCATCCCAACCATCACTCGCGTATGTTGCTCTCGCTCAAGATAGATATGATGCACTGGCATCTGACGGAAGGCCTGGGGGGCGCAAGGCAATATTCTGGGAGGATGTGATCAGCAATGCGGATTTTTCCGAATCTGTGAAGATGTATCACTCTTAAAAGAAGAGGAACAAACAGAGTCTTTATCATTCCTCTAGCCGAGTATGTTTTCTGCAGCAACTATCAACGCGTTATCACCTTGCTTTTTTGTACCGGAATAGGGCTGATCCGGTACCAAACAGGCCTTTGAAGCCATTTTGTACAGGAAAAGAACAGTTTCTGTACAAAAAGTGGAT
>JAZUIV010000077.1:0-59488 GCA_045642485.1 Bacteroidales bacterium
TGCCGGTCCATATACCGTAACGCACCATAAATCGACCCTGCTCATTGCCGGTCTGTTCTCCTTTATGAATGCAGGTTCCGGTTCGAATCAGTCCAACCATATGTACAAGCTGGGCCCCATCCATCAGGGCATACTTGAAAGGGGCGCCAGGACAACGTCCGACTCCTATATTCTCTGGCCGGCGAAAATAGGGGCATTCTCGCTGGTTATGGGGCGTCACGTCAGCAACCTTGACACTACGGATCTGCCTTTTTCGTATCTGATTGAGCAACAGGGTATTTCGTACATAGTACCCGGCGTCAACCTGAAATCCGTGGGGACGATACGTGATGCCAAGAAATGGCCTCAGCGTGACAAGAGAACCGACCCTGTGAAACTGGACCAGATAAATTTCAACCTGCTGAGCCCGTTCACCATACAGAAAATGCTCGCCGGCATAGAGATTATGAACAGATTGAAGGAGGCATCGGGCCAGAGGGCTGACAATTACTACTATAAGAAGGCCATTATCCGCAATGCCGCATTGTTCAAGGGTATAAGGTATTATGAATCGGCCATCACAAAGTTCCTTGGCAATTCTTTGATTTCGAGGATTGAAAACGCGGACGTGCATTCGGACGAAGCGTTGCGCGCGGCATTGACTCCTGACACTGCCGTGGGCGAGGGACAATGGGTGGATATAGCCGGACTGATTTCGCCTGCATCTGAAATAGAAAAGCTGTGTGCGGACATTGAAAGCGGGAAGATAGAGGACATACGTGACCTGACCGGGCGTTTCGCCGGGATTCACTCCAATTACTACAGTTATGAATGGACCTGGGCTTATGATGGCATAAAGAGGTTCTTCGACATCGATCCGGCGCAGATGACGCGCAAGCAGGCGGCCGATATCATCAGGAAGTGGAAACTTGCGGTAGTGGGGCTGGACAAGCTGATTTACGATGACGCCAGCAAGGAATTCGCCTTGAGTTCGATGACCGGTTTCGGAGTGGATGGCGACAAGACGCGTCGTGACGAGGATTTTGCAGCGGTGCGTGGCGGCGCTTTCGAGGAGAATCCCTTTGTAGCCGAGGTCCAGAACCATATCGTCAGGAAAAGCAGCCTCGGCGACAGGATGTTGGAAAAATTATCTTAGAAATATGAAACGTAATATTTTTATCTTCTTCGCCATTGCGGCGCTGGCTCTGTCAGGATGTTCCAAGAATAACGATACCGAGAGCGGTCCTGAAGGCGGACAGCAGTTCGGCGAGAAAACGGAACTCGGCAAAAAGCTCAACAACCCGTATGCCCTTGAAAATATGCAGGCGGTCAGCAAGGACCCTCTGGAGGCCAATTTCCTTTATGTGCGTTTTCTTCCGGAGAATGACAAAGATATTTTCCTGTTGCAGCAGAAGGGCCTGCACCTGTATGAGTATCCGCTTGATTACGAGTTGGACGTGATCGGCAGGTCCTACCACGACCCTTCCGTGCCGGAAGACAAGCCTACCTGGCAATATACCATCGTGCCTGCGGATTTCGATTTTCCCGATGTGACGTATGAGGAATTGGAGAAATGCTATATACCGGAAAATGACAGGGCTCTGGAAGAAGCTGCGTTCCGCCACGCAGGTTATGAGGTGGCCGGGGCCGTAAAAAGCGGGGATGAGGATGCGCGCCTGAGTATCAACCTCAGAATCAGGAGCGATTTTCCCGGCAGTCCCGAGGAAGGTGAAGGTGTGAAAGGCGTAAAGGTATATTGGCGTTCGTTTGTCAAGGAAGTTGCCGGCTATACTGACGGGGACGGGAAATGCAGTATCGTCAATGATTTCATCTCTTATCCGGAGTTGTCCGTCACGTTTGACAATGTGAACGGTTTCTCCATCTGGGAGAACCTGTACTTCATTGACGCAGTGTCTATGAATCTTGGAATTCAGAAGACGGCGGACAAAAGCCTGAAATTGAGTTATGGCGATGATTGCTGGAGTCTGGGGGTAATCAATAATTCCGCCTATGACTATTATGCATCCTGCCGGATGGATCGCGTCGAACTTCCTCCTGCCGATCTGAAAATATGGGCCTGGACTTTTGTCGGGAGCAGCAGCGCATCGATGATACGTCGGGTCAACGGATATGAGGGCGGTCAAATCACTTCATTGGCCAAGGCCTTGATAGATACTTTGTCCCAGAAAACGAAGTTGGATCTGGAAAAGGTGCTGCCGGACCTGACAGTAGGCACCGTGTATTGCACCAGGCAGGGCTATGACGGTTCACGTTACAGAATTATGTATAAGGCTACCTGGCACGAGCTGACGCACGCCAGCCATTATTCACAGGCCGGAGATGACGTCTGGGCAAAATATATCGACTATATAGTGAAATATGGGGCCTACGGAACAGGTGTTGTCCGCTCGGAAGAAGACCGTGAGGGGATGAACATCTGCGACCTCGGCGAAAGCTGGGCATATTCGAACGAGCGCTATCTCCAGCTGCTGACATTCAATCAGAACAGGGATACTCTGGGTGATGAATGGTTCGCCTCCCACTATCTGTCGATCTTCAACATTCTTAATCAGGGAGTGTTGACCAGAAAACAGATGTACGATTGCCTCACGCCGGCTGTCAGATCTTATGCTGATTTCGCAAACGCGCTGATCAGTACATATGACAATAAAAAGGAAGAGCTTCAAAGGTTGCTCCAATTGCCGGAATAGAAGCGTAACGGGGAGCGGCGGCTTCGTGGAAGTCCATAGTGACCTTGCGGAACGCCCTCCGCATCGACCGCTATCCCTCACGCGACTACAGCGTCATTTCCTGAGGCTCTTGGCTGAATCGGAAAGACAACGGGACTTCATTATTTCCCCGTAAGGTAATGCTGCCGGGCGTACAATTTCAAGCCGCAGTCCCAAGGCCTCAATTATTCTGAAAAAAGTTCCAGCGCCTGGTTCAATCTGACCCTTCTCGATTCTTGAAATATAAGATTTACTGGCGCCAATCCTTTCTGCCAGGTCGCTTTGTGTTAATTTCTCTTGTTTTCTTGCCTCCAGAATCAATTGTCCCACACAAAAATTGTATGCCTCCCTGCGGAACTCATTTCTGGATTCGGTGCCAACTGCTCCGAATCTCTTATCCATTATGGCATCAATATCCTGAATATTATTTCGATTTGTCATCATAATACTCCCTCCTTAGTTTTTTCGCCAATTCAATTTCTTTGCGTGGTGTTTTTTGTGTTTTTTTATGAAAGCCGTTGAAAAGTAAAATGATTTGTCCTTCGTCAAAAATAAACAGCACCCTGAAAATATCTCCGGCATATTCCACCCTCAATTCATAAATACCATCCTCCAGATGTTTAACGAATTTTTCGCTTAGGCGTTCCTGCGACTTAAGCATATCAATTACATAGAAGACTTTTCTGGCTTGAGAATCATTCAATGAATTGATGAATTTCAAAAAATAGTCTTTATATGCTTTTACCCTTCGTTCCATACTGCAAATATAAAAAAAGTTTAAATATATTGCAACTTTTATGGGACAATTTGATCTTCTGATGACCTTTTGAGGGCAACTTCTTACACTTCGCCGCCTTACGCATCAGCAGGCAGAGGAGAAGGCATTGACAGAATACGAAAAGTTTCGTGTCATTCAGGATCGCGAGATAATGTCCGACTTCGACCGGGAACTGAAATCGTTGCTGGGGGGCTAATAGTAAGGTCTGGACTGTGCGTAGGAAGCCCAGACCTGCGCACGGGGTAGCTCATTTCGGGGCTCCCGTGCGTGGAATCGGCCATCTGGCGCACCGGAGATTATTGTCTCACAGGGCAGGTGGCGACGATGTGACCGGCGGGGGCCCAGGATGTGTAGTCCCTGAGTGAGAATTCGAGTACGATATCTTGCCCGGCCGCTTGCTGTCCAAGATTTACGGTGGCAGTCTTGCCGGGTTCAAGGTCGAGAGGGGAGAGTTTCCCTTCACTGACCACATTGTCTCCGTCAACCGCTTTCCACTTGATGTCGAAGCAGTTGAGGTTCAGGAATGAGTAGCCGTTGGTAACGGTCACCTCCTCGGGAATGTCCGATGTAGCCACGGTGATGGACTGGTAACATTGCCTTATTTCCGGAAGATATTTCAGTGGCTTGCGGTCTGCGCTGACCAGGCCGTCCTGGCCGGCGCCGAGACAGGTGGGCTGCTCTCCGAAATCTCCTGCAAGATAGATTTTACCGGATGTATCTCCGTATTTGTAGAGACCGTGGTCGCACCACTCCCAGAAATAGCCTCCAATCATTCTCTCAGACTTGTAGATGTAGTCCCAGGTGGCGGTGATTCCCTGTTTGAAACTGTATTCGCACAGGATGTACGGCCTGTCGGAACCGTTGCGGTCCCTTGTCTCCATATTCTTGACGGAAGGGTACATATTGGAGTCCATATCGGCGTAGGAATCATCCCCTTCATAGTGGATGGGGCGGGACGGGTCAAGAGCCTTGATTGCATCCCTCTCCGCCTCGATGTTGCATCCTCCGCTGCTCTCGTTGCCGAGCGACCAGAATACCACGCAGGGGTGGTTCCTGTCCCTCTGTACCATACGTACGCCGCGATCGACATATGCGTCCCTGAATGACGGGATGTCGCTGATACCGTTGTTGCCGTGGCATTCGACATCAGCCTCGTCCATCACGTAGATTCCGTAATAGTCGTAAAGAGCGTATGTGGCGGCGCGCTGGGGATAGTGACTTGTACGCACGGCGTTGATGTTGTTCTGCTTCATCATCACTATGTCGTTGATGGTGACGGAATTGGGGATGGCTTTGCTGAACTGGGGATGGGTCTCGTGGCGGTTCACGCCCTTGAACCATACCTGCCTGCCGTTGATGAGCACCCTGCTGTCTTTTATTTCAACTTTCCTGAATCCGAAGCGGTTGGAGACAGCCTGCACGTCTTTGCCCGTCTCATCTTTTAGACTCAGAATCACGGTATAGAGGGATGGCGTTTCTGCAGACCATAGTTCGGGATTTTCGACCTTTGCGCTGAAATCAACAATGGAAGTCCTGTTCTTGACCGCTTTCACTTTACCGGCTTCGTTAGCGAACACCGTCTTTCCGTGGGGGTCAATCAATTCTATGAACAGAGAGTGTTCGGAGTTCTTGCCTCCTGTGTTCCTGACAGTTGTCTTTGCGGAGAATGTGGCGGAGGTGAAGTCATCGGAGAAATCAGATGACAGATTGAAATCGGCTATGCTGGTTTTGGGAGCGGCATACATCCACACGTCCTTGTGGATTCCGGCCACCCTGTACATATCCTGATCCTCGATGAAACTGCCGTCGGACCATCTTACAACCTCCACTGCGACAGTGTTCTCTCCGGGACGCACGACTTTGGTGACATCAAACTCCGAGTCGTTGTTCGGCCCCTGGCTGTAGCCCACGTATTTTCCGTTTACCCACACGCTGAAAGCGCTATAGACTCCGTCGAAATGGAGGAATACTGATTTTTCAGCCCAGCCGGCGGGAAGAGTGAACGTGCGCCTGTATGACCCAACAGGGTTGGGCTCGTTCTCGCTCGTATAGCCCGGGACGGGTATGATTCTGCTGGGCTTGCCGTTGAAGGGGTATATTACGTTGGAATAGATGGGAGTGCCGTAGCCGTACTGCTCCCAACAGGAGGGGACGGGAATCTCAGCCCATCCGCTTACGTCATAGCTTTCCTTGTAGAACTTTTCGGGCCTCAGGGAAGGCTCCTTGACCCAGTTGAATTTCCATTTGCCGTTGAGACTCAGGTAATCTGAGGATTCCGGAGTTTCCCAGGGCTTTTGGAAATACTCCTTGTCGGCCTTGAGTGAGGCAACGTCGGGGTAGGGGATCATAGTCACGTGGCCGGGAAGTTTGTTCCTTCCTATGATTTTCTCGTTCTCCCAGTCATATTTTCCCCGTATGACTTCGGCGGGAATCTTTCCGCTGACCGCTATCAGGGTCCAGACAATCGGCTCTTCTCCGTCCCGGCCCAGCCTTGGCACTCCTCCCTCAACGTCTTCGGTTTCAAGAAGAATCGCGTGGCGGCTGGTCTTGTGGCGTATCCTGACCTGATTGTCACCGACAAATTCTATGTCCCAACGTTGGTTGTCGCAGTTGTTGTGAATCCAACTGGAGAGTGGGAATCCGTGCTCACCGGGGTCAAGTATGTCGAACGCCTGCCCGGTGTAGGGGCTCCAGATTGACCATCCGGTCTCGTCTCCGCGGATGCAGAAACGCTGTGAGAGGCTTTTCTTGTCTGTTTTCCTGAGAGTGAAAGTGGATTCGTCCTTGGTGGAATTGCCGTTGTCGATGGCAAATCCTCCGGGAGAGACGAGCAGGTACATCTTGTCCTTGCTCAGTTCGTTCCCGGCATAAAGTGATGTGAACAATGTCAACAGAATGGCCAGTGCGGTCAGTTTTTTCATAGGTGTAGTTATTATTATCATTATCATATAAATATTGTCATCCAACTCTGCCTGCCTTATCCTCAGTAGAGAACTTCGATGTCGCTGTCCACGCTCTGGAAGCCGTCACCGTCACCGACCAGTTCAAGGACGTCGAGCCTGATATATCTGCCCTTGACGGGAGCTGAAATACCTATGTGCCGGACCGACGGATCGTTGATGATGTTTCCGAATTCGAAATCCGCAACCTTGCTCCATCTCTTCCCGTCAAGGCTTACGCTCACTGTCCCTTTGCTGACATAGTCCCCGTGGAAGTTGTTCCTGTTGGGGATGAAGTTGAGTGCGGACATCTCAATGATCTTGCCGCAGTCTATGACGGTGTTGTAGGGATTGATGGTCATCTTCCAGGACGAACGGTCATAGCCTATCGGCCTGGATACAATCTCGCCTGAAATCCCATTGACGATTGAAACGGCCTTGACGACTCCGTTCTCGAATTTGAAAGGTCCGGAATATACCGGTGATGAGGCGTCCGGTTCCGTGCCGTCGGTGGTGTAGTGTATCTCGCTGCTGACATTGCCGTTGGACAAAGTGCTCTTGGCGGTACGGAATACATTGTTCTCGGCAAGTATGCTTACCACTCCGTCGTGGCTGTGGCTGATTGAGAAAGTGACGGGATTTTCCTTATAATAGTGGGCGCTGCAGGTACTCAGAATGGCCTGTGCCCGGCTGCTGAGGACGCGTATGCGGATGCGCTCGGTCGAGACGGATGCGAACCTGACGATGCGCTTGTAGCCTACGTTGCCTCCGCACGCCACTTCCTGCCACTGCCCGTCACATAAGGCATCGACGGCGAACTTCTCGATTCTCTCGCCTGTCTGTCCTATCGGTTCGGCAAGGACAATACGGTTGATGGTCTGACACCCCTTGAGTTTCACCTCAAGGCTCTCCTCCACCACGGTCGGTCTCTTCAGCGTCGACTTGCAAAGGTTGACTCCGTATGTCTCCCGGATTCTGCGTCCGACCTCTTCAAGAGTCTTCACGTCACGTTCTCCCAGAACTCCCTCTCTTGTAGGAGGAATGTTCAACATAAATATGGAGTTGCCGCCGACGGTCCTTTCGTACATATCGAAAACGTTGTCGGCATTACGTACGCTCTGCTCGTCATCGTTGCGGTAGAACCAGCCGTGACGGATTGAAACGTCAGTTTCGGCGGGGAAGTATTTCAGCGTGTATGGAGCCTGCAGCCCGGCGAGGTATTCGCGGCTGCCCATATCTTCCGCATCTATGCCGGGGATGAGGCCTCCGTTTTCGTTGAAAGGCAGTACGTTCCACTCGTTTTCACGGGTGTCGCCCGCTTCGTTGCCGCACCAGCGGATGTCCTCTACATTGAACATTACCGCCTCGGGGGCAAGTGTGCGGATGAGTTCCGTCCACGCAGCCTGATTGTACTGCTGGCCTCCCTTGTGCTTGGGATGGGCTCCGTCGAACCACAATTCGCTGATCGGGCCGTACTCCGTCATCAGCTCGAACAGTTGGCTCATGAAGTACTCGTTATAATCATCAACTTCATATTGGAAAGTCCTCTTGTCAGCGAACGGGCGCCCTTCCACCTGCTTTGGAATCGTGCGGAGAGTCGTCTGGCTGCCATTGCCGTAGAGGCCGTCATCCTCCATCTGACGAAGGTCTGCGGGGGAGAGGTAGACTCCGAGTTTCAGACCGTATTTCCTGCATGACTCGCTCAATGAGCGCAGAATGTCACCCTTTCCGTTCTCGAAACCGGTGGACATTATGCCGTGCTTCGTATATCTTGTCTGGTAAAGCACGAATCCGTCGTGATGCTTTACAGTCAGCACAACTTTTTTCATACCGGCATCCTTCATCACCCTGCACCACTGGTCGGTGTCGAGGTGCTTGAGGTCGAATACGGCGGGGTCTTCGGTACCGGAACCCCATTCGCGCCGCGTGAATGTGTTGGGGCCGAAATGGACAAATGCTATGAAGCCGTCATCCATAGCGGCGAGCTGACGTGAGGAGGGACGGACCTGAGCGGCCTTTTCCACTATCTGCTCGGGTGTGTCACCCGGTTCGACGGTTACCGATATGCCTTCGTGATGTTGGCGGTCAATGCATCCTGCCGCGAGGAGTGCAGTGGAGGCTATGGCCACTGTCAGAATGAGTCGTTTTCTCATAGAAGTCGTTGTTTATTCTTACAAATATAACTTTTTTAGGGTTTGCACGAGGAGGTCGGCGGGGAAAAATTACGAATCAAACTTTTTTGTCTTTAATTTCAAAAAAATCAATACATTTGCAATTTGTGAAAATTGAGAAACAATAATATCAACAAATAGAAGAAATTTATGACGAAAAGAGTTTATCGTTTTGGAGGCAAGAATGCGGAAGGCAACGGCCAGATGCGCAACCTCCTCGGTGGCAAGGGAGCTAACCTCGCCGAGATGTGTACCTTGGGAATTCCGGTACCTGCTGGTTTTACAATCACTACAGAGTGCTGCACTGAATATTATGCACTCGGAGGCGGTTATACGGATGAATTGAAGAATGATGTTGCCGAGGCTCTCAAGGCTACGGAGGCCATAATGGGAATGAAATTCGGTGACCCGAAGAATCCCCTTCTGGTAAGCTGCCGCTCCGGTGCAAGAAGCTCAATGCCCGGTATGATGGATACCATCCTCAATATCGGACTCTGCTCCGCCACTATCCCCGGAATGATAGAAAAGACTCAGAACCCCCGTTTCGTATATGATGCATACCGCCGTCTGATTATGATGTATTCCGACGTCGTTATGGAGAAGGCCGAAGGCATCGAGCCTGAGGACGGAAAGGCTATCCGCCAGCAGCTTGACAAGATGATGGAGGACCTCAAGGAATCCAGGGGCTACAAATCTGACACTGAGATTACCGCTGACGAACTGAAGGATCTTGCAGAACGTTTCAAGGTTCGCGTAAAAGAGGTTCTCGGAGTCGAATTCCCCGACACCGCAGAGGCACAGCTCTGGGGTTCAATCGGTGGCGTGTTCAAGTCCTGGAACGGCAAACGTGCCATCAAGTATCGTCAGATTGAAGGCATTCCCGATGATTGGGGCACTGCAGTGAACGTGCAGTCAATGGTATTCGGAAATATGGGCGAAACCTCTGCAACTGGTGTCGCTTTCAGCCGTAACCCCGCAAACGGTGACAACAAGTTCTACGGCGAGTGGCTCATCAACGCACAGGGTGAGGACGTGGTTGCCGGTATCCGTACCCCCAACCCTCTGAACAACGCAACAAAGAGTCCTCAGAACAAGCATCTCAAATCCCTCGAAGAGGCTATGCCTTCAGTTTACAAGGAACTGGACGATATCCGCATCCTTCTTGAAAAGCACTTCAACGATATGCAGGACATCGAATTTACGATTCAGGAAGGCAAACTCTGGATGCTCCAGTGCCGTATCGGCAAGCGCACAGGTCTGGCCGCACTGAATATGGCGATGGATATGCTGGAGGAGAAGATGATTGACGAGAAGACGGCAGTGATGAGAGTATCTCCCGTCCAGCTTGACGAAATACTCCATCCCATTCTCGACCCCGCTTCCGAAAAGAATGCGACGGTCGTTGCTCACGGTCTTCCCGCATCTCCCGGTGGTGCTGTCGGAACAATCGTCTTCACGAACGCCGATGCAGTGAAAGCCGCTGCGGAAAAGAAGAAAGTGATCCTCGTGCGTGAGGAGACTTCTCCCGAAGATGTCGAAGGTATGCGCGCTGCTGCCGGTATCCTTACCCAGAAGGGCGGTATGACTTCCCACGCCGCGCTTGTTGCCCGCGGATGGGGCAAGTGCTGTATAGTAGGATGCGAGGATATGAAGGTGAACCTCGAAAAGAAAGAGGTCTCATTCGCCGGCTGCGATAAGGTATATCACGAAGGTGACACCTTCTCTCTCAACGGGGCGAAAGGTGCTGTCTATGACACTGCCATCGATATGATGGACGCTTCCGACAACCCTCGTTTCGTCAAGTTCATGGCAATCGCCGACAAGTTCCGCAAGATGGGTGTCCGCACCAACGCAGATACACCTGAGGATACTGAAAGAGCTCTCAGCTTCGGAGCAGAGGGAATCGGACTGTTCCGTATCGAGCATATGTTCTACGGCAAGAACAGCGAGACTCCTCTGAGCAAACTTCGCAAGATGATTCTTTCCAAGACCGACGACGAGCGCCGTGCGGCCCTCAAGGAGCTTGAACCGTTCATCAAGGCTTCGGTAAAAGGCACAATGAAAGTTATGAACGGCAAGCCCGTCACCTTCCGTCTTCTCGATCCCCCGTTGCACGAGTTCGTGCCTCAGGGTGAAAGCAAACGTCAGGAACTTGCAAGCGAACTTGGCATCAGCACGAAGGAGATTGACAAGAGAGGCGAGGCCCTTCACGAAGTGAACCCTATGATGGGACACCGTGGAGTACGTCTTCACATCACATATCCTATGATTTCCGAGACTCAGTTCAGGGCAATCTTCACAGCCGCCCTAGAACTGAAGAAGGAAGGTTTCGATCCCAAGCCTGAAATTATGATTCCTGTCACCATTTCAGAGCGTGAGCTTCGTTTCCAGAAGGCCATTTGCGAGAAAATCAAGGCCGAGGTTGAAGCCAATATGGCCGGGACAATCGACTACAAGTTCGGTACAATGATTGAGATTCCCCGTGCAGCCCTTACCGCTGACCGTATGGCCCGCACCGCCGAATTCTTCTCATTCGGTACCAATGACCTCACTCAGATGACGTTCGGATTCAGCCGTGATGACGTCAGCACCTTTATGGGTGACTATCTTGGCAACAAGATTCTGGACGCCGACCCGTTCAAGACCCTTGACACCAAGTCCGTAGGCAAACTTGTCGAACTGGCGGTCAACTCAGGACGTGCAACCCGCGACCACCTCAAATGTGGTATCTGCGGTGAGCACGGCGGTGACCCCGCTTCTGTCAAGTTCTGCCACAAGATTGGTCTGAACTACGTTTCCTGCTCTCCTTTCCGCGTGCCTATCGCAAGACTGGCCGCCGCTCAGGCAGCAATCGAAGACGAACAGGCATAACCGTTCCATCCGGTTATGGCAAACATATTCAAGAACATTACAGTCGCTCTCAAGGGATTTCTCATGGGAGCGGCTAATGTTGTACCCGGTGTCTCAGGGGGTACGATGGCTCTGATTACCGGCATCTACAAAGACATTGTCGATGCATTGAACAGCGTGATGGAGCCTGCCACCTGGAAAGCTCTGCGGCACGGACGATTTGCCGAGTTCTGGAAATGCATAAACGGCACCTTCCTGCTCTGGCTCTGCATCGGCGTCCTGGCAAGCGTTTTTTCATTGGCGAAGGTAGTCACCATAGCCCTGGAGAAATATCCCGTGCATATATGGGCCCTTTTCTTCGGCCTTATTGTGGCTTCCTCGTTTGTTATGCTGCGCGATATCAAAGGATGGGGGCTACGTGAGGCAGTCCTTCTCGTTGTCGGTGTGGTTCTCGGGCTTGTGGTCTGCAATCTCTCTCCTGCCCGGACTCCTGACGCATACTGGTTCCTGTTCCTTTGCGGGGCTATTTCCATCTGCACTATGATTCTCCCCGGTATCTCCGGCAGTTTCATACTGGTGATTCTGAGCAAATATGACTATGTGATGAATGCCGTGGCCGTCCTGGACATAAAGGCCCTGGCTGTATTCGGTGCGGGCTGCGTCGTCGGAATCCTGGCCTTCTCCAAGTTTCTGCACTACCTGCTCGACCATTACCAGAAAGCGACGATGATTGTTCTGCTCGGCTTTGTGCTGGGCTCGCTTGTGAAAGTGTGGCCCTGGGCCAATGAAGCGGCCTGTGCTCTGCCCGAACCTCACTATCTTGCTGCGGCAGTCTGGTGTACAATCGGAATAATCGCCGTCATACTGATAGAGTATTTTAACCGGAAGATTGGCAAAAATCAAAATAATGATTAAATTTGCCGTCCGGTAACGGTTCCATAGCTCAACTGGATAGAGCAACAGATTTCTAATCTGTAGGTTCAGGGTTCGAGTCCCTGTGGAATCACTTCTCTCATCTTTAACGAGCTGATTCTCAGCATTTTATCGGATGGAATTTTCAAGCAGGCCGAGAATAGTCTATTTTCACGGATTCGGGTCATCCGGCGCTTCCGGCACGGTGGATTCTCTACGAAGGTTATTGCCTGAATGTGAGGTCCTTGCTCCGGATATTCCTGTGGATCCCGTGGATGCCTTGCCGTATCTCAGGCAATATTGCATTGAAAATGCCCCTGACTTGATTATCGGCACGTCGATGGGCGGGATGTACGCACAGCAGATGTTCGGATTCCGAAAAATATGCGTGAATCCGGCTTTCAATATGTCCCACGCATCCAAAGTCCTCAGGACAGGCACCCACAAGTTCTTCAACAGGCGCAAGGACAACCAGAAGGAGTTCACCGTCACGAAGGAACTCATCCAGCACTACAATATGATGGAGAGGCAGCAGTTCAAGGGCATAACCGATTTTGACCGTGAAAATACCTACGGCCTTTTCGGAATTCACGACACACAGGTCAACACCTATGACCTGTTCAGGAAATACTATCCCAATGCCCGCCGTTTCGACGGGGAGCATCGTCTTAACGAGGCTGTCCTGACCAAAGTCGTCGTGCCGCTGGTGAGGGAGTTGCTCAATTTTAGTGGATTTTGACATTCCCGTCGGGCTTACCGCTATCCGTGAAAGAGTGCTTCTGGCTCCTCGGCCACGCTGCCTTTCGAGGTTGAAGATCATCGGATAGAGTCGCACCTCAGTTCCGTTTGGGCCACTGATTTTGTGCGGATTTATCCGATTTTTTGCTGTATGGAAGTATCAATGTATAAAAATTTCTTAACTTTGTAACGATTAGCAAGCTTTTGTCCGTTTTTGTGTTCCTGACAGGGAGTACATACCGAGAAACGGGCAGATTTGTTGGTTTATAACATATTGAAGACGTTACTTGACGTTTATCTTCCGAGTTCAAACTTGGCAGTTTACAACCTTATGGGAGATACGGCAACGGGAACGTCCACTTGTGATGACAATTCAGTCATCCACTCCGTATTGGCGTGGAAGTACTTGTATATCATCCTCGACGTGGGCTATTTTGCGTTGCTTATCCTATAAGGTTGGCAGCCAAGGCCAGAACTCAGGATGAGCATAAGTAAGACTCCCACGTCTTCTTTTTTTATCCGTTCGGAAAGGGGTGCGCCGGGCTATTTGATATATCGCAATTCAAGTTTAAAAATAAATAGTTATGGCAGACAAAACTTATGTACCCGGTGTTGATGATAAATTCTCTTCAAATGCACCAGAACGTCCTGATTTTTCTGAAAGAAATACTCTCAATTCTTCTTCCAACGGGAACGGAACATATATTCCGGATGGAGGAAAAGAGCAGGGAGAAAGAGGCCCTCGTAGAGTCAATCTCAATGCAAAAGACAAGCCCTTGCTGGGGTTTCTTTATTCCGTCTCACGGAGCAGTTTCGGTGAATTCTGGCCCGTTTATCTGGGACCGAATGTAATAGGCCGCAATGATACTTCTGATATAGTACTTCACGAAGGTACTGTATCAGGGGAACATGCTACACTGATAGTGCATCAGGAGGACGACGGAGAAGTCTATGCTGGAATTAAAGATAACGGTTCTACCCATGGCGTAAAGGTAAATGGAAAAAGTTCCCATTTCGACGTTGTCGGTTGTAATAATATGGATGTCATAAAGATCGGTAAAAGTTATGAACTCCTATTTGTTTTATTGGATGCAAAATCCTTGGGATTGAAGAAAGCTGAGAATTTCGTGGAAGTCAAACAAACTGAAACACGGAGAGTTGACCGAAGAATCATAACTGGCCCAAGCACTTCGTTTAATCCTGGAGCTTCAACTGGCCCGATTTCAGACAGAATCGCCAACCCATCTAATAGCGAAAGGACACGGTCTATGGATGAAGAAGGTGATCCTTCAGCTGGGGGAACGAGAACCCGATAAACAATAAGCATTCAAGAAATGAAACTGCAAGGAGACTCTGAAAAGCAGAGACATCTTTTCTACGAATTCGACCGCTCGGAGCCTATCGGGCACGGTGGCATGGGTGTCGTTTATAAGGGCCGTATGGTGGATGAGAAAACGGGGGCTTTCCGAGATGTTGCAATTAAGGAAGTACAACCGGAAGGTGATTCTCAAACAAGACAACTTGTCCTTGACCGGGCTCGTAGAGAGGCGTCTATTCAAATCAGGAGCGACAATCTCGTTGAAATGTTGGGGTTCGTTGAAACTGAAGAAAGGAAATTCGGTATCGTAAAAGCTCGTTACTATATTGTCAGTGAATTCTTGGATGGCGTTACGCTTGATAAGGTTCTTGATGGGGTTTATACTAATTATCGAGGTGAGGAAGTTCATTATGCAAAAGACCTTGCAGAAAGATATATGGCAAATAGAGAGGAAATAGCCATATATTTAATTAAAAATATCCTATCTGCTATTGTCGCTCTCCACGACAGTGGATTTCTTCACCGTGATATAGATCCTTCAAATGTGATGATTACTGCTGATGGCAAGATAAAATTAATAGATTTTGGTATAGCCAAGCAACAGTCGTCCCTAACTTCTGATGATGGATTGCAGACGGATGAAGGTACTTTTGTCGGCAAGGTTGAATATGCCTCCCCGGAATTGATTAAGGGAGAATTGTCAAAGCAGAACAGTACGACAGATATATATGCTATTGGGGTTCTGCTCTATCGTCTGCTTACCGGTCTGCTTCCCTTTGACGGCAATAGATTCGAAATAATCAATGGTCAGTTGTATAAAAACCCTGACCTAAAGAAGATAAAGACATCGAAATATAGAAATATTGTCAAAAAGGCAATGGCCAAGCCGCAAAAACAGCGATATTCTTCAGCTTCAATGATGCGTGCCGCTCTTGATGGGATTGGACCGTCACCCTCGTGGGTGAAGAATGTCGCGATTGGTGGTTCAATTTTGTTGATGCTTGTCATTGCCCTGATTATTTACAAAAACATACATCCACAGGATCAACCCGGACCCAATCCTAAAAAAAAGGAGGAGGTTGAAGAAATAGATAAAAAGATAGATGAAAAAATGTTTCTTGATTTACCGATGTCTTCAGTATGGGATACTTTGAAAAATAATCCTTTTCATTCGGCGGCACTCTATAGAGCATCGCTTGAATATGAAAAGCGTTTTCCGGATAGAGAAGCAATCAATTTCTGGAGTAGTGACAGTGTCCAGGGCGAGAAAAGAAAATATCTTTCCATATCGAGTGATGAAGCTTCAAGCAAGAGACTTTCCTATGTCTTTTCTTGTATGGCGTATGATCATTCTGATGAGAAAAATTGGAAAGATGACAATTTCAAGTCTTTTCTTCGCGACAGAGTTGAAAATCTTCAGAAAGAATACCCAAATATTTATGTACTCCCCGAAGGAATTAAATAATTATTGATTCATACAGAGATATGATACAAGAAGAAATACCCGTCAGAATATTCGATGATGACCCGAACATTTACATTTCTGTATTCAATAGAGGATGGAGATGGTATTTTTACAATCCTGATGTACCCGCATTGGGAGAAGGGGCGATGGGAAAAGTATTTTTAGGCTATGAGTACGACACGAATCAGAAAATAGCCATCAAGCAATTGTTTGACAAGTATGCCAATGTCAGGTCAATCAGAGATCGTTCACGACTTGAAGCTTCATTGGCCTATAGCCATCCCAATCTGGTGGAAATGCTCGGCAGCTGTATGTATGAAGATGAAGAAGGTTATTGGCACGTCTGGGTTTTGAGTAATTATGTCGATGGTGTGACCATTGACAAGTATGTTCAAGGGCTGGCCGACGATCAAGATAAAGTCCGAGTGGTTTCCTCTCTTATCGGAGATGTTTTGAATGCGCTGGATTATCTTCATTCCAAAGGTGTTATACATAGGGACATCAAGCCTTCTAACATAATGGTGGATAAAACAGGACGTGTAAAACTTATGGACTTGGGCATTGCCAGGGTGACCAGTGCCAATTCCTACACAAGTACGGGATTTGTCGGGACGCCTCTATATGCTTCTCCGGAGCAGATTATGCGCGATAAAATGCAGGTTCAGGCGACTCCTGCCAGTGATATTTATTCCCTTGGTATGACACTTTATGTGCTCCTCAATGGTTCGCATCCTTTTAATGCGGATACGGAGGCGCAGATCCTGATTAATCAAGTCACAAAGAAACTTCCTATGGCAAAATTCCTTGAAAAGAGGTATAAGAAACTGATGGATGTGATATGGAAGGCTACAGACAAGGATCCGGACAAACGTTTCCAAAAAGCTCTCGATTTTAAATACTCAATGGAAAAAGCAATGGAATCTAAAATGGTACCGTGGTGGTACTATTTGTTGGGAGTTGTGGGAGTCGGTCTTCTAATAGGAATAATTCTTCTTTTTGTAATATAAATACTATGGCGAACGAAATAGAGACATACGGAAAAGACAGTAAGCTGTTTTTGAACAATGCTGTAAGTTGTATCGGAGGAAGAGAAGAAAATCAGGATTCCTGTATTATTGCTGAGACTCGTCGCGGGCTTCTGGTACTTGTTTGTGATGGAATGGGCGGAATGGCCGGAGGGGCTACTGCATCTGCCGAAACCGTCAGAATAATAAGAGATTATGTTTCCCAACCAAAAAGCGAGGATGATATAGATGACGATAATAAAAGCACTTTGATAAAGGCGATTTCATCTGCCAATGCAAATCTGCTCAATATCCAGGAAACAAATCCCAGTCTCAGTGGAATGGGGACAACGGTGACAGCGTTACTGATTAATGAGGACAAAGCTACAGTAGCATATGTTGGAGACAGCCGTATTTATCAGATACGTAACGGAAAGAAAGTATATCGCACGTTTGATCACTCCATGGTCTTCGAGATGGTAAAAAAGAAGATTATCACTGAAGAACAGGCTCGGTTGTCAGCACAGTCCAACATTATCTTGAAAGCTCTTGGTCAGAAATCGGAGGTTGAAGTGGATGCTTGTGATTTACCGTATGACAAAGGCGATTTGTTTTTCCTCTGTACCGATGGCGTGTGGGGTACTATGCCCGAAAAGGAACTGATTAAGAGGATAACAGAGCGGAAGCATCCGAAGGTTGTGACAGAAACATTGGCTATGAATATCCATAACGATGCAATCCGCGCTGGAGGTGGTCATGACAATCTTACCGCCGCTCTTGTCAAAACGAAAAAAGATTCAAAATTCAGAAGTAATATGGAACGTAAAATTAAAAAAGCATTGCTGGGATGTATTATTCTATTGCTCCTTAGTCTGGCCGGAAATTTTGTGCTTGGGCATATGCTAAGTAATAAATCGAAACAGATCGTAGAACTCAACCAACAAACATCAATTTTAAAAAATCAATAAATAACATAGGATATGAAAAGTTATTCAATTGGTAGGGAAGAATCGTGTAACATCATCGTCAATGACCCTACCCAGATGGTCAGCCGACGACATGCAACTTTAAATGTCGACGGACGGAAGATGTCCATTGTTGACACAAGTTCCAATGGAACATACATCAATGGCATTAGAATCAGTTCCGGGACACCGGTTCCGGTAACGAGAAAAGACAAAGTCTCTTTTGCGCAAGTTGCTGAATTGGATTGGAGGTGTGTGCCTAACGATTCGGGTAAAAAGTGGGGCTTTGCCGTTGGCGTAGTGGCGGCAGTTCTTGCTGTAGGTTTAATTACATTCTGTATGCTGCAGGATAAAGGAAAGATTCGTCAGGTGAAACAGGGTGATAAGGGAGAAGTTGCTTGGTCACAGCTTGGCGATAGGATTGAAGTAATGAAGAAAGATATAGCAACGATTACCGGTGACTGCAAGGTGATTGGTGATACGTTGAAATTCTTAAAAACTTCTCTTGATACCAAGGACGTTTCCGAAAAGAAATCTTCTGAGGTGGCAGATTCTGTAAAGAAAATTTTCTGGAAACTTGAAGATGTGTTAAAGAATGTGAACCCGGGTGAGCTTCAGAAATCTCTGGATGGAGTTGTCCAAAGTTATGGTGATAAGGTGCCCTCCACGGAGAACCGTGTGGAAGAGTTGGAGAAAACCGTCAAGACTTGCAAGGAGACAATGGAAAACGCCAAAAAGCTAGTCGGTGAGGCATCCCAAAGCATCTCTTCGTTGAAAGAAAAATCAAAGGCTCAGACAAAGTCTCAGACTAGAGACAAAAGTAAAGAGCCGAAAAAAGATACTATTGTTGTTCCAATGTAACCGGGTTTGTTATGAGACTTATATCCATCGGTAAATCAACATCATGCACTGTTTGCATTCCTAATGAATTCGTAAGTGCATACCACGCGGAAATCCTTTTGCTTGACAATGGAGACATATTCCTCACAGATTGTGGGAGTAGAAATGGGACTTTCCTGAACGGAAAGCGTATTGCCTCCAATGTGGAAGTCCCTGTCCGGCGAGGTGACCGTATTGAATTTGACAATGTCCAGCTCAATTGGGGGATAATTCCTCAGATTTCTCTTCCTGATCCTTCAACAGTAAGGGGAATATATGGTGTCGGTAAAAATCAAAGGAACCGATATCATCTTTCCGGAGACAGTGTCAGTCGGTATCATGCTACCTTCAAGGAGATGAAAAACGGGAAGTGGTTCATACAAGACCATAGTAAAAACGGCACATTTGTCAACGGGAATCGGATTCCTTCCAATCAGGATGTTCAAATCAAGTCTTCCGACAGCATTGTCTGCGGAAATGTCCCTTGCCCCAACCCGGTGCCATCCGCTCGTATACCGCAGTGGGTATGGTGGATTGTCGGGAGTGTTGCGGCGGTAGTTCTGCTCGTGTTCGCTCTCATCAATATGCCGGATATTATTAATGGGCATATTACAGATCCTTCCAAAGCGACAGTCCTTGTGCAGTCAACGTGTTACCTTAAGGTCAAATTTGCAGATGACCCAATTTTGGGAACGTCCGGTTCCTGGTATCTTGCAAATGATTTTAAAGGTGACCCCAAGCTTACCCAGTCCACTTCGGAAGCTTACGGATACACTGTTCAAGGGACCGCTTTTTTTGTTTCCGAAACAGGACTTCTTCTTACAAATAAGCATGTTACGAATATAATATATGCTGATGAACATTCTGGAGGAGAACTTTCTGTCTATTTGAAAAAACGTGTTGAACAGGCACGGGAAACCTACATTGCTCAACATGTCATTCAAGAAGAGGAGGCATTACTTTGGTATAAATCGTCATTCACTCTCGAAGTTGAACCCATTTCTTTTGGAATTCTCTATCCGGGAAGGAATTATACCGCCTCCTCTGAGATGGACTATGCATCACTTGTCAAGGAATCTGAGAATCCGGAAGTGGATGTTGCTGTCTTGAGACTCAATTCCCGAAAGACACCTGACGACAGGGATTGGTTTGATTTAAACAGAAGCCTTGATGCAAAGGATTTGATACTTAATGTTGAAGATTATTATACTCTTGGTTTCCCTGCGGGAACGGCTCTCGCTACCGTTACTGATAAGGGTGTTTACGATGCTACATCAGGTGTATTGCACCTCAGCCGTACTCCCGGGAAGTATATCTTGTATCTTCAGGGTGACAAAACTATCGGCGGGCAAAGCGGCTCTCCTATTTTTGATAGAAAATACAGGTTGATAGGTGTTTTGTATGGCGGATTCAATGCCACGGACAATACCAATGCGTGCCCGATAGTTCATGCCCGTTCACTGGTGGAGGACATTATGAAAGAAGATACTTCTACTCAATCTTATAAGAAAAGGAATGCATCACATTAAATATATAGTCGCACTTCTTTTTTGCAGTATGAATGCTGTCTGTGCTTTTGCACAGACAGCAAAATGGATGGTGCCTCCTGATTACAGTGATATAACTGTTTTAAGTGAGTCTTTGCTTCGCGTGGAGAAAAACGGTCAGTATGGCTTGATTGACGTGAATGGGAAGATGATTGCATCTTGCGAATACAGTGCGATTACCGATGTTGTTGAGAACCGTATTCTGATGTTGTCTTCCAGTGACAGGCTACTGGCCATTTCTGATGGGGATGGCAATTCTGTCAAGCGATTCAGCAATCCTGAGAGATGGTTTGTCGATTCGCAATATCCATATTTTTCAGAGGGATTCCTGGCAGTCTGTGACAGCTATGGAAATTGGTGCTATTTGGATAAATCCGGCGCTGTTGTCAAACATAAACTGAAATACAGGAAGGCTTCGCCATTTATTCATGGTTGCGCAGTAGTGCTCTATGACAATTCATATATGCATATCAACAGAAATGGCAATGTAAACAGGCTTGATAACGAATTCAAAAACAATGCTCTCAGCTATGCTTCCGCATTTACCAAAGATTTAGAATCAGATTCATTTCATTCGATTATAGTTGATACTGGAATGAACGTATATATTCGGGATTACATCGGCAGAAAGATAAAGTCTCTTGGTAAATTTAAAGGCTACGATAAGTCCGCACTGAAAATGACTACTGATCAATTCATTATTCTGTTTACTGCAAATAGGCAGATAATCTCCATCAAGTCAATAAAGAAAGGGACGATTGTACAATACGATACTTTGTTTGTAGACAAGTATTCTCCTTCTGTCAATGATCTGGCTTGTACCAAAACGGACGCTGGGTATAACATTATGTCAGGAAATATTGAAATTCTTCCGGCACAATTTCCGATGCCTGCTTCGTTTATTTCAGACACAGAGTTCATTGTCAGGAAAGGTAGCGGAGTCGGTGTATTGGGTATTGATAGGGATTGTTCATATTTTCTGGACTTTCGAAAGGATCCGCTGATTTTTCAGCATCATGTTCCTGTTGAAGTGTCTGCCAGTTTCAAATCGGATGGCGGGGTGATGGTCCCCAATCTTTATTTCACAATCACAGGGACAACTGGAATTTTGTTTGATGGGCCGTCACAGAATGGCTTTGTCTCATTTGCCATTCTTCCGGATAATTTGACGGAGAAAGGCGTAGAGAAAATTCGTGTTCAAACTTCAGTTGACGGGATTCTGCACCCTGAATATAAATATGTTCAGCAGTTTTCGTACGAAAACCCCTTTTCGGTTGCTATGCCGAACCGCGTGAAACTGAATAAGTCCAACTCTGCAGGTGGAGTCCCGATTACAATTGTGAACGAATCGGTCTCGGATAGCGATGTGTGTGACATTTTGATTGACGGAGCCATATTCAAGCAGGGGGTTATATTCCGGGGTGGTGAGCATTACACATTCACCGTTTCCGAGTATGTCAATATTGAAGATAAAGACAGTGTCTCCAAGACAGTATCTGTTCAGATTAAGGAAAATGGTTGCCCTGAATTCAACACATCAAAAGTAATCACATTTGAAAGGAACTTATAAATATCATTTATATGAAAAAAACATTATTACTATTTATCATTTTGCTGGGAGTGCTAGATACCAACGTATTCGCACAAAATTTCAATGATATTGAAGATGGCATTCCGGTTACAAGTTATGGCGGTTCAAAAGTGTTCCTTAGGGCAGGTCTCACAGCAGGAGCAACGATGTCAAAACTTTCGACTACTTCAGATCTTCAAAAGAATTTCGGTTTTCGCCCGGGATTTACGGCCGGAGGATTTTTCAATATCAGGTTTCTCAGTCGCAACGTTCGGAGTACGGCGGAAACCGGCATTCTTGCTCTTCAGCCTGAAGTAAGATATACTTCAATTGGGGGAAACTCTTCTGACTCCAACATCGGACTCAGCTATCTGATGATACCTGTCATGCTGCAGGTCTATCCTGCTGCCAACTTTTATGTTGAGGTAGGACCGGCGGTTGGACTCAACATCTCACATACTCCTAATAATATCGTGTTGTCGGGAGTTGAATACAATCTGGACAAACTTAAGGCAAATGACGTTGCCGCAGTTGCGGGTCTTGGCTATTATTTTGGCAATTTTGGCGTGGGCGCAAGATATTATATGGGTTTTTCTGAATTGGCCAAGAATATGCCCTGGAAAAACAGCTGGTTTGAAGTAGGTATTTCTTACGCTTTCCCGTTGACAAAGAAACAGTTTATTATTGATTAATTTGCGATGAAAACAAAATTCAACATAGTTACGGTTATTCTTTCCGTTGTTTTGGCCTTAGGCCTTTCGAATTGTACAAATCCTGAGGTGGATATGCAGGACGAATTCAATATTAAATTGCGTCCATCTACGATATTGTCGGGATTTACACCCTATAGACAATATCATTTCGAGATGTACAAGAATAGCCATCTTAGGATAACTTGTCTTCTTTATGATGGCTCGGGTAATCTTGCATATAGCAATCAGGCATTGTTGGACGGCTACGATAAAGATATTACTTTCAGCATCAAGCTTTCCCCCGGTTCATACAAACTCATTGCATTGGCGACCAATATTATCGGATCTCTTTCTTCTCCGTCTGAGGAGGCTTATTTAATAACAGGGAAAGAGTCCCTGAGCCAATTGCAGATTGTACAGACTAAAATAGATGAGTCTTCAACATATAGTTTTAATTCAGCATGGAATATAATGGGGTATGCCTCTAAAACTCTGGATTTTTCTTCGAGAGAGATTGTTGTGAATTTGGAGCCGGCGACGGAGTTGGTTTATCTTGAATGGAGAGACATTCACTCACATGACCCTTCCTCGGAAATTTATGGGCAATATACAGCTACCGCGACAGATTATTGGGGTGCAACCACGTATACTTGGCCTATTTCCATTGAAAAGGACGGGGACAGTTCGACAGATGTTATTGTCAAAAATTTATCCCCTATCTTGTATGAGGACGGAAAGACAGCCGATGAAGGGTGTAATACATATAAGGGGAAAATCAGCGGAGATGTCCTTACAATACCTCACGGACAATCAACAGGTTGTTCAAGCGAGCGGGGTGAGATACTATTGGAAGGTGGCGCCATAGATGGTGAATATATTACTTTTGAAGACGTTGTCCTTCAAATTGGTGATGGCAAACTGACAACTGCCAATATGTTTGGGACATGTGTTCCGGGAAGTGACGGCGGATGGTATGATTTGTTCAATCCCGGGGTGATCTTTTCAAAGCCTTCTTCAAAGGGCATTGACACATACGTGATTATTTATCACCACAACAATGTGATGAAATTTTCCGAATCCGGAACTCCGCAATTCTCATCTTCTTTAAGCACTGTTGAAAATGGAGGCGACTCAATTTCACCGGCTGACTATCCAGATGCTGTCAATATAATTTCACTGCATAATTTGTTCCCGGGTCGTTTTGAAATGTATGCCAGAACGACTGTCGGGAATGACTGGGAAGATTATCCGAGGAAATCCGTATCCTTGAGTGCCGGACATCAATATGTTTTTAGTCTGGACTGCTATTCCATGGATCTTACATCATATGAGGGAACTCTTGGAACCAAGTCTCAAGGGCTGGAATTTGTGCCTTCTGTTTCCAAGATTGCGCTCCCTGTTGTATATCCCGATATTAAACATGAGAAATTGAACTGGTGAGAAGTTGCCTTTCATATCTGATGATATTCTTCATCCTGTCACTCTGCGCTTCTTGTGCGGAGGATGACAAATTCATAATATCTGAGATTTCTGTTGAATCCAATACGGATGTGGCTGAAAATATTGCAGCTCAAAACAGATGGATTTATTCGGAAATGAAACAGAATTATTTTTGGTCTGACAGGATGATGGATTCATTGGAATGTGATTATTCTCTGACACCGGATTTGTTTTTCAAATCTTTGATTGTTGACGAAGACAGATTCTCTTATTGTTATCCTAACGATCAGTATCGTCCTTTTACTAAAGGTGTGGATATGAATGCTTCTGTCAAGTTGGACAGTGTATATAATGTTGGTGGGAAGCGCATCGGCTATTTCTACTATTCCGGATTTGAGTCCGAAGCAGATGTGACGGATGTGATTCTGAAACTGAAAGACGTGGATGAATTGATAATCGATGTCAGAAACAATCCCGGCGGATTGATAGAAACCTGTATCTATCTCTCTTCTCTGGTCGTTCCAACTGCAGCAAGAGGGAATTTGTTTTGCTCGTACAGATATAATGAGCATATAAGCCGGCTCAACAAATTGAATACAGGGGATGAATGCACATATTCCTTTTTTAGGAAGGATGCTCTTACAGCTAACAGGGCATTGTCTCTCAGTCGGCTTTTCGTCCTTACAGGTCCACGCAGCGCATCTTGCAGCGAGCTGCTGATTAATAGCCTCAGACCATATATGCAAGTTGTTGTCATTGGCTCTACAACGGTCGGGAAAGGTGTCGGGATGCGTACACTTTCAAGCATACATTGCCAATATGTGCTTCTGCCTATAACGTTCAGAACATTTAATGCTGATGGCGTTCCTGTTCCTGTGACCGGAATTGTCCCGGACATTCCGTTTGCTTCGGATGATGTTATCGGAAAAATAGGCGATACCAAAGAGACTTTGCTTAGTCGTGCTATATTAGAAATCATCAATACAAATTTAACCAATGAAAATCAATAAAGTTGTTTGCTTGATTGCTTTGCAATTAATAAGCGTTTCATTATTTTCCCAGAACCAGATAATTACTTTAAAGGATGGGACTGTCTATGAGGGATTCATTTCCGGGCAGAATTACACAACTGGACGTTGTGAAATATCTTACTCTCGGATGACAAAAACGATTCCTACGGAAGATGTATTTGGAAAAAGGATTGAAAAAAGGGCTTTTCAATCATTATCGGCTGAGTGGCAGAATTGGGCTGTGGAAAACAATAAGGTCGAAATTATTGGGAATGAAAAATACCTGTCCTTGGCAACAATGACAATTAAGAACCAGCAAAGTCGGGATTATTATATCCTTGTCAGCGGAACCAAATATCTGTCGGTATTCACAATTTCAAACGGCACGGAGACTTGCAAAACTTCCGATATTCAGAGCATTAGAAAAGAAGAACGGGACAAAGCTCTTCTTACCGATATCGATGATATTCTCCAGACAGACAATGCGACATATACAGGTGTATTGCTTGAGCAAATTCCCGGTGAAAGCTTTACAATATGGAATAAATCCGATAATTCCGTTCACATGGTCGATTATGCAGATGTCCGCTCCGTTGGCAAAAGCCGTTTCAACCAGGATTATAGTATTTGGAAACAAACTCCCTGGCTGGATCGCATTCATCTCCGTAACAGGACAACGGGTGATGGCCTTGTTATCGAAAATGGATTCTCAAAGGATATGAATATCCTGTTCGCGGAAAAAAGTGGAGATGGAATGGATACACGACAATATCGGTTTGCGGATGTCGTTTCAATCGAGCGTATCAAGAATCCCGATTATCAACCTCTGTATGATGTTGTCTTAAGTGAAGGAGAAAGTCGTATCAATCGCGACAGTACGCTTTCCAAGGTTGAAACCATTATGCTTCTCAATCAGGATTCAATCAAGTTCTTTGTGATTGATCCTGACAAATTGAGTCTAGTGGCACAAGTCAGTTCGGCTGAAGTAACCGTTGAGACAAATATTACGGGCGAAGCCGAGGTCTTTATTGCCAAGGCTATGAAACTCAAAAATATCCCATTATCATTGATTGGTAAGCAGAGTGGGGACGATGATCAAATCAGTGCCAAGAAAACCAAGAAATTCAAGAAATCAAAGCAACAAGAACCTGCAAATTTGATTGATTTATATGCGTACACATATTCGACACTTTTTGAATCAGAAATTGATGCTGATACTTCCACCAGTATAAATGGAACAACTAAAATCGTCTTCACATTGCCTGATACGGGTATATATTTCGTCTATTTGAGAAGACTGGGTATCTGTTGGGCTATCAACTATGTAAAGGAGTAGGTTGTCGGATTATTCCAAATATTCACATTATGGCTGACAAAATTTCCAAAGAAGAACTTCTTAGCAGACGGGAGTTTTTCAAAAGAGGTGCTAAAAAAACACTTCCAATTCTTGCATGTTTAACAATACCCTCAGTTTTATTGAGTTGTGACAGAGAAGATGACTTGATAAATGGTGGAAGCACCGGATGTTCTGGTTATTGTTCTTCATCTTGTTCATCAGTATGTGCAAATGGCAGCTATTCAAGTTGTTCTGGTTGCGCTAGCCAATGTACAAAAAATTGTGCCGACAATTCGTATTCATCATGTTCAGGATGTGCCTCTCAATGTACAAAAACGTGTGCTGATAATAATAACAACACAGGTTGTTCTTCTTGTGCAAATAGTTGCACGAAAAATTGTACAGGAGATTGTGACAACTATTGTTATCAAGGATGTCAAAATTCTTGCGGTGGAACATGCGACACATCATGTTACAGTTGCTATTCTATGTGCAGTTACGGAGGTAAAACAACGTGTTCTGGTTGTGGGGCAAAGTGTAAAAGTGGATGTGGCAATACCTGTTATGGACATTGTTATGGAACTATGAAATCATGATATGGCTTATATAAGAAAAAAAGACGAAGGTTGGCAATTAGGTCTGTCAAAAAACATCACATTTATTGTGACAAAAGATTGTCAACTTGCTTGCAAATATTGTTATTTGGTGGGAAAAAACGCCAAAGAACGTATGTCATGGGACATTGCCAAAAAGGCTATAGATTACATCCTTGACCAAGAGTCCGACTTTACAGAAGAAAGTGTAGTATGGGATTTTATAGGTGGGGAACCATTTCTTGAGATTGATTTAATTGATAAAATTTGTGATTACATTAAAGTAGAAATGTTCAAAAGAAATCATCATTGGTTTAATTCATATAGATTTTCTTTTTCCACAAATGGCATCAATTATCACACGAAACATGTTCAAGAATTTATAAAAAAGAACAAAAGCCACATAAGTATAGGACTTACGATTGATGGAACTAAAACAAAACACGATTTAAATAGAATATGGAAAGGAATAACCCCAGAAAAAGGATCTTATGATGACGTTGTGAAGAATATTCCTCTATGGTTAAAAGAGTTTCCGAATGGAGGAACAAAAGTTACAATATCAAGTGACGACATCCCCTATATTCACGAAAGTGTAATACATTTGTTTGAATTAGGTATTAAGGAAGTTAATATAAATTGTGTATTTGAAAAAGTCTGGAAGGATGGAGATGACCTGTTGTTTGAGGAACAACTCATAAAGCTAGCGGATACAATAATTGAAAGAAAATTGTATGAACATTTTGTTTGTTCGTTTTTTTATGAGCATGTCGGCAAACCATTGGATTGTAAAATTGATAATCAGAATTGGTGCGGAGCTGGAATGATGCTTGCTGTAGATAGTAAAGGACACTTTTATCCATGCACTCGTTTTGCTCAGTATTCTTTACGTGAAAAAAACGCATGGATGATTGGCGATGTAAACACTGGCATCGATAAAAATAAATTAAGGCCATTCTTGACTCTAGACCGCTGTACACAATCCTCAAGAGAGTGTATTGAATGTGAGGTCTCACAAGGTTGTGCATGGTGCCAAGGAGAGAATTATGATGCTGCTGATACTGCAACAATCTACCAGCGTAGTACTGCTATTTGCAAAATGCACAAAGCCCGAGTACGTGCAAACAACTATTATTGGAATAAACTCTATCGTAAACTTGAACTGGAAGGCAAGCGAGAGGAGTTTGAAGCAAACAAGCCAAAGAATGATAAGATAAATTGCTATTAGTATGCTACAGTATCTTGTTATACTACTTGACGATACAAGCACTTCGTATTGCCATTACGAGAATGGATGCTCGAAGCGTCATCTGATTCCACTTGACGTTCTGCATAAAGGAATTGTCTTCGGCATGAAGGAAAACTTGATGATTCAGTTTGTCTATCCGGATTATGAGCTTCCTCAAGAATATAATGAAGAGATAGAATTGATAGACCATTCCAATATTGTTCCTTCCGCATTGAAAGTAGATGACGCAGATGTAATGGTTTTTGATGATGTTGCCGCACTGATCTCAACACAGAAGGAATTTATCTTTCAATCTGTCGTTCTACGAATCTCAAAAGAGCAGTTGTTTAAGAATGTAAAAGAGATTGGCTGTTTCTTGGGCAAAGTATTGCGATTGAATCTTGTCATTACTGATATTGAGTCATTTCACGATGACGATTATAGTAGATACAAAGAAATTCTATCTGAATGGAGTGAAGTTTTGTTCAATATCTATGCTGATGGAGGGCGGCCTCAGTTCAATCTCTTGACTGATAGAATGATGCTTGAATCAATGAATAATTGTAGGGCGGGAGACAATAGTATCACTCTTGCTCCTGATGGCAAATTTTATGTCTGCCCCGCATTTTATCATGTAGATGAAAACGAAAACTATGGATTAGGGAAGAGCAAGTTTTGCATTGGCTCACTAGAGGAAGGTTTAAATATCAGGAACCCGCAATTATACAAACTTGAATTTGCCCCTATCTGTAGGGAATGTGATGCCTACCATTGCAAACGTTGTGTGTGGTTGAATCGTAAACTGACATATGAGGTCAATACCCCCGGTAAGCAGCAATGTGTCATTGCGCACATTGAAAGAAATGCGGGCAAGGATCTATTGAATCGTTTACAGACAAAACTCAATTTGATGTCATCTCACTCAATTCAAGAGATTGACTATCTTGACCCATTCGAAAAAGTAATTAATAAATCATACTGATATGGAAAAGAAAGTTGTTGGTAAAGTTACAGTGGAAGAGAAAAATGAAATACTCACTCTGTTCGAACGCCGGAATGGCCTGAATGAATTAGCAAAGATTTTGACTGCTGATAACTCCGAACTGTACGAGAAACTGATCAAGGATATGGGTATCACTGGAACAAAGTTTCAGAAGTGGTGGGACACTATGTACCAGAAGTACCAATGGGAAAGCGCACCTAATGGAAGTTGGGAGATTAACTTTGATACTTGCGAAATTTTAATTGCTGATAGAGATAAACAATAAATGCTATGAGAAAAATACTCGTTTCATTTGCTTTGATACTTCTCGTATCATTGAGTATGTTGGCACAGACCATCCAGTTTCATACCGTGCGTAGAGGGGAGACCATGAAGAGTATTGCTAAGAGTTACGGCGTTAGTGTGAATGATTTGCGGCAAGCGAATTCTTCTGCTAAGGGAACCATTTATGAAGGTATGAAACTTATCATTCCAAGTAAAACAAAAGTACAGGGGATTTTTCGAAAAGCGAACTCTGATAGCCCTAACAATGTAGCAGTTAAAACATCTTCAACGAAGAAGGTACGGAATAAGCCGGCTAAGACTAAAGACCAGACCGTTCACAAGTCGTCTTTCAGCAGCGGTTTTAGCAGGGGCGATTTTACCTCGGTATCGATTACTTTTGGGCACGACCTTACAGACCTTGTGGGTGTGACTTATGGCATTCAAGGGCAATATTTCTTGAAAAATGGATTAGGTGCCACGCTGACGGTCGGGGCCAATTATGGCTTGGAAGACGATGCGGATATTGTGTTTAGAGTTGGACCAAGTTACGTGTATCCCATTACAAATATGTTCTATGTAATGGGTACGGTTTGTTATTCGTTGACGATGGGTGATTATAAAGGAAATAAAGGTATGATTAGTGGGGCTTCCGCAATCCCAACAATTGGATTGTCTTTTAATCATATCAAAATAGGTATCAATGGAGATTTTCATTGGCGTAATGGGGGAGAGTTTGGACCAGGCGCTTATTTGAGTGTCGGATATTCTTTCTAGTTGGAATTATTGTGCCCACTTTGGCCGGGTTTTCGTAAATTTGCAGTCGCTGTAATTGAAACGGCAGAGTAATAGTGATGAACCAAAGGCTCTACTAAAATTCAACAGTATAACTTCAAATCAATATGACAACATCAAAAATAATCAGGTCAGCCGCGGCTATTGTGTTGGCAGCGATGATGATAACTTCCTGCGCGAGCGAATATGATGACTCCGCACTTAAATCGTCGCTAAGCAGGCTGGAACAGCAGACTGCGGCTTTGCAAAGTGCACTGAATGCGGTGGAGAGGAATCTCCACATTCTGTCCGTCAAGGAAACGGACGGTGCGTTTTTTATGACGTTTTCCGACGGTTCTACGGTGACCGTCCAAAAGCCTGATGGTACTGAGGATGTTGAGCCGACCGCTGAATATATCTCCGAGATTGCCGTTGAGAATGGTGTTGTTGTCTTTCATCTCAGCGACGGTCGCAGTTTCAGCATTCCGGTCAAGACCACATTTACCTTCTCTCTTGATGTTGACAGCACAATGCCGATAAAACCCGGCCAGACCATAACTGTAGGATGGAAAGCCGAAACCTCGATTGACGGAGATGTTGAGTTGGAAGCTATGGCTCAAGGGGACATATCTGTGGAGGTTACATACAACAAAGACCGGAAAAGCGGAAAGCTGATAATAAAGGCCGGGTATTCCCTGACGGGAAATGAGAAGGTCATTGTAATTGCAACTGACGGCTCATCTGTCAAAATATGCAGCCTACTGTTCGAGTCGGATGGAATCGTGTTGTCTGACAGTCCCCGGGTTACTGTCTCCAGTGACGGAGGGAACGTCGAATTGTGCTATTTGTCCAACATCAAATGCAATGTGACGGTGGAAGAGAGCGCAAAGAGTTGGATAAAAGTCGTGCAGACCAAGACAATGTCAGAACATTCCGCTATCATCAACGTTGCCCGCAATGATGGGAAGGAGCGTAGTGCCAAGGTGACAATCTCCAATCAGGACGGTTCCCTCTCGGCTACATATACTGTAGTTCAGCAGGAGAATCCTGCCTCATCCAATATGATAGATGGTAACTGGTATCTTCATTTCGTGACAATCGGCAGGTCCATTTATGTATATCCCAGTTCGGAATACTTGAGTTTCAACGGACTTGTGATGGAATGGCGCGGACGCAGCAGTGAGCCGGATGAGATATATGATGTCGAGTACAATTCCGATTACACTTCGTTTAAGATTAAAGGAAGAAACAACCCGGCGGATATTCAGGAACATGTCATTGTGAAAAAAACTGAAAAGCTGCTGGTTGTAAAACACAATGGATCCACGAGATATTTTTATCCGAGCGAATATGAAGCGAACAATGCATCGGAAAATGACCTGATAATGGAAGATCTGAAAGATCCGGAGCATGCGGAGACATCTGATATCAATGTTCTTAAGAGATACAGCTATGGGCATACTCATTCCGATGTGAATCCTATGGGTATTCATTTCCTTAATGCTCACGTTACTTCCGATTCTGACAGGGCCTGGCTTGCCGATGCCACAAAGAATCCTTCCGGCATCAACGATATGAACCAATGGCGGCAGAAGAAAGTTGTACTCTACCCGTTCGGAGACCCTGTGCCGGCGGATTGCAACCAGCATTCCATCGGGGACTGCTCCGCCATTGCAGTCTTTGCGGAGATGTCTTATCTTTTCCCCGGGTTCATAAAAAGCATCATTACTGACAACGGAAACGATACATATACGGTAAAGATGTTCGACCCGCAGGGCAAACCGGTTGATGTCAGTGTCAACAATTATTTCCTTATGGACAACGGCGGGTATATTGCGCAGTGTACCGGAAAGAATGAGATTCCGTCCTGGGCAACGATTATGGAGAAGGCGATGATGAAATGGGAGGAGATTTATCAAGTCGATAATGTCTGGGGAATAGGTTCTGAATTTGCAGCCCCTCTTTTCACCGGGGACGGGGACAGTTTCGCCTTTGCCACGAATTCAATCTATCCCTCGGAGAGTCTGACAATTCTCAAATGGGCTCTTGGTGAAGGGATGATTTGCATCGGAGGTTTTGACACTGCAAATCTGATGTGTGACGAACTTCCGTCCGTCACGTATCACGCATTTTCAATGATGTTGACGCGCAAGTCTGATTTCCTTTTCTCAATGAGGAATCCCTGGGGTAACGGCGGACAGCTGGACGGTGTTCTCAATATCCCTAATGACAGGAGATACACGTACAGCATTGATATGAGACTGATAGGCGCCGGAGCGGCAAAGCCGTATCTGGTGAAGAATCTTGGTCCGTACATTCCTCCGACATTCAATGCGTCTATGATGTCCTGCAGAGTATCTGACCGTTTGCGTGTGACTGGAGAGTGATGCTTAAGGCGGTCCCCGAAGAGAGAGCGAACCGTTGCATACGAAATGTAATACAATCGATACGACAATGATAATAAGAGTAAAGAAGGTGCTGATGGCCGCCGTTGAACCTGAAATAGGTGCAGTTGAGGCCGCATTTGAGAACGAGAAGATAGAATGGGTTCCAATTTCCTGCGTCAACTGGCCGGAATATCCCTGCGCTCCTGAAGTTTGTTTCCGCATAATGCATTCTGAAAGTGAGATTTATATCCAGTATAAGGTGCGTCAGCAGGGAGCCAGGGCCGTCTTCGACTACGACTCCGGTTCTGAGCCCTGGACCGATGACTGTGTGGAGTTCTTCACTGTCCCGGCCCCCGGCTGCGGAAAATATTTCAATCTTGAAATGAACTGCATCGGGCACGGCATATTCTGCCACGGGCCGGACCGGAAGAACAGACACGCCTGTGGGGATGAGATTGTCTCAAGGATACGCAGGCGCGCATCTCTCGGCGGAAGTCCCGTGAATATGAAAGGGGAGGTGGAGTGGAGCCTGACCCTGGCAATCCCCAAGGAACTCTATTCCGTGGCAGGCGATGCCATACCGCCGTTCAGCGGCAGAACGGTCCCCGCAAATTTCTACAAATGCGGTGACAAAACAGAAATACCCCATTTCCTGAGCTGGAATCCCATTGACACCCCCGCTCCTGATTTCCACCGCCCCGAATTCTTCGGGGATCTGATTTTCGAATGATTATGAGAAAAATCAAAATAGCCTTAATCTGGAAAGTCCTTATCGCCTGTGTTATGGGATATCTTCTCGGTCTGGTTCTGCCAGAGCCCGCGGTCAGGATTTTCACCACTTTCAATTACATTTTCTCCCAGTACATCGGCTTTATGATACCCCTTATCATAATAGGCCTTGTCACGCCTGCCATTTGCAGAATGGGGTCCGAAGCCGGGAAAATGCTGCTTTGCACTCTCGCTCTCGCATACTTTTTCAGCGTAATTGCCGGCGTATTCTCATACGGCGCCAGCACAAGCCTGTTCCCGGGCCTTCTCGACGGCTTGCGGATGGACGTCGAAAATTCCGGTGCAGACAAAGTCAAACCGTTCTTCACCCTGGACATACCTGAAATCATGGGGGTTACCACTGCTCTGGTTTTCGCGTTCCTGGTCGGGACATTGCTTACAACCGTGGTCAGTGAACATTTGAAGAATGTCGTTTACGATTTTGAGGAGGTTGTTACAAAAGCGATTTCGAAGACTCTCATTCCGCTTCTGCCTCTCTACATATTCGGCATCTTCCTCAAGATGACATATACGGGAGATGCCGTCCCGGTAATGAAAGTCTTTGCAAAAATCATTGTCGTGATTTTTGCGATGAGCATAGTCTGGCTTGTAACATTGTTCTGTGTGTCAGCGCTGATTTCCCGAAGGAATCCTTTCAAATCTCTGTACAGGATGCTCCCTGCATATCTGACGGCTCTTGGAACTGCGAGCAGCGCCGCCACTATTCCGGTTACTCTCTCCTGTGTCCGCAAATGCGGTGTCAGTGAGCCGGTCAGCAACTTTTCAGTCCCATTGTGCGCCACGATTCATATGCCCGGTTCAATGATAAAGGTGGTGTCCTGTGCCATTGCGATTATGCTGATGCAGGGTATGCCTTTTTCCTTCGGACATCTTCTTCATTTCATAATGTTGATGGCCGTCACGGCAGTTGCCGCCCCTGGCGTTCCCGGGGGAATGATTATGGCTGCATTGGGCGTCCTTGAAGCCGTTCTGGGTTTCGATGCTTCCAGTCAGGCTCTGGCAATTATGCTATATATAGTTATGGACAGTTTCGGCACAGCCTGCAACGTTACTTCGGACTGCGCAGTCGCGATGATTGTCGATAAATTTTTCGGTCACCAGTTGAAGACTGAATAGAGTCTTCAGTTCTTTATCTTCAGTGTCCTGCCGCCTTTGTCCCAGGGATATAGGCTCATATAGACTTTGATGTCAAGGTTGTCGCGGTTAATCCATCCGTAGCTTGCACCGGCATCTCCTCCAGTTGTGGAGGTCATATCCGTATGAAAATTTCAGTTTCTTCCTGATGCTATGTCAAAATGATATTCAACTATGCCGAGGCTTACCTGTTCATAGACCTGTTCTGGGGCTGAAGCCACGACATCCTTTCCGTCCCATTTGAAGGTGAACGACTGCCGGTTCATTGCCGTGGGTGCCAGAAGCGCGGCCTTCACGCCTTCAACAAACCACTCGGGAAAGTCACTCCCTTCGGTGACTGCATCAAAGCTCTTGCTTTTACGCTCTTTCCCGGAGTCCTTGCCGTAGCCGATTGAGATGACACCATACAGTTGATAACCTTCAGGAACGGACATCGTCCTGTCAACCTTATTGTATGAACCTGCGACCCAGCAGGTGTTCAGGCCGTTGGCTTGAGCCATAAGGACAAGCTGCTCGCCGTAATATCCAATTCTTCTGGCTGCATCGGGAGCATCCTTTGCCACCAGGACGATGTAGTTTGTGGCATTTGAGAAATGTCCTATTCCCTTGAAAGCCTCGGGCTCACCTGTGACAAGTCTGAGAGAGAGCCCCCCTTCCTCGTTGCACAGTTTTATCTCTTCCTGCAGGAAGGCGATATTCTCTGCGGAGAGCGGTTCATCCTTATATTGCCTGACGGAGTGTCTCTGGGGGATTGCCAGATTCATCTGAATGGTCCTGAACTGCTTGGCCGATACTTTGAATGCGGTTCCGTGTCTCATCCCTTCGGGGAAAGAAAGGTCTTCGTCCGGAACGTCGGTCCAACTTTTTCCGTTGTCCCGGCTTACGGCAGCTCCGTACTTCCCGTCAATATATCTGTCAAAATAGACGATAAGGGACCCGTCTGCCAGAAACAGTGGCGCCGGCCCTTCGGCCCAGTACTTGCCGTGGATGGGAGCGCTCACGGCAGTCGGGAAGCCTTTTCTTATGTCATCCGTCCTTGTGATGCGGATATTCTTTTCCGCGGGAGCGGAATTCTCATTCTTGACGAACATTATCAGCTCCCCGTTTGCCTCGTCCCTTACGATTGCCGCATCGATGACACTGAAGTCGGGATTGAAGAACATTTCAGTGGGGGAGAACGTTTCGAAATCCTTCGTTGTTGTGCAGTAGATTCTATGGTTCAGCCCCTTTTCATTCTCGTTGACGGGGACATACGAATGTCTTCCGGGAATTGTGGTGGCCCAGTAGATATAATAAGTCTCCGACGGCGCATCATAAAAAAGTTCGGGAGCCCAGCAGTTTTTGGCATCAGGCTCGTTCATCATCACCGGTATCGCTTTCTGCTTGCTCCAGTGGACGAGGTCCCTTGAAGAAGCATACCCGATGAGTCTGTCGTGCCAGCTGGAGGTCCATACCATATGGAAAGTGCCGTCCGGCCCCTGGCAGATTGACGGGTCCCGCATCAGTTTGTCCTCTCCAATCTGCGGGGGCAGGAGGGAGGCGTTGCCGGCAAGCGGCTCCCAGTGATAACCGTCACTGCTCCAGGCCAGATGCAATCCGTCGGCCTCTCCGACAAAATAGGAAAACAGATAGACCGGACCGGGATTTTCTGCAAGCAGGACATTCAATGGGAAAAGTGCAAGCATAATGAGCAGTGTCAGTTTTTTCATAGGGAAGAGATTCGAAATAGCGTTTTAATAATGACTTAATACACAAATTTAGTTAAATTTACTTCAAAACAGAGTCCCATGGAGATTAATGTAACAAGAAAGGGAGTCATCTCTGCCCAAGAGCAGTCCGTCAGCAGGGATTCGGTTGTCAGGCCTGTTCCGCTCCGGATCGACGTGAACTGGGAGACGGCAAGCCACCGCATGTCGTCTTCGGGGTCTCCGCTTTCGACTCCCACAAGGACAAGCAGGCCGCGTCCTGTCGTGGATACCGTTTTCCCGTCAATCGTGACGGATGCCTCTCGTACTCTCTGTATGACAAGTCTCATTATTCCTGATTATTGCGATGCGAAGAACGAATATTCAGTAAATTGTTGTTGCTGCGGAAATTTTGTTAATTTTGCACATTAGAATCTGTTTTGAAATGGTTCACGAAAATTATTATAGGTTATTTTCGACGGATTTTTTGGTGATTTGAGGCCGCAATGGGGTTCCATTGGGGCTGAAAAGCAACGAAAAATACGCAAAAAAGAAGCATAAGAATTGAAGTTAATCATTTCAAAACAGATTCTTAATATTTGGAATAATTTAATATTTATAGCTCGATGAAAAAACTACTTTTTGTCCTGATTGCCTCGACTCTTGTCGTTTCCAATGTCTCAGCTCAGATGAGGTTCGGAGGGAACGTCAACATCAACAGTTACAGGGAGTCCGGCGTTTATAATCAGTATGGGGAAAAGACGGACCAGAAGTCTTTCCAGATTGTCCTGAAACCGAAATTCTTCTGGTATCTGAATGAAAAGATGCAACTCGGCACCAGACTTGGTTTCGGATATGGAAATCTTATGGAGGGCATTGTTTTCGACCAGAGTGCCCACGAGGATGAAGCCATAAAAAAAGGAAAAAGTATAGGATGGAGCATTGCCCCGTATTATTCGTACAGACTTTTGAACTGGAAAATTGTTTCAGTATGGCTTGAGGCCAATGCGTATGTGGGCCAATTCTACAACGTGTCGGACCAGAAAGAAAAGAGTTCGTTCCCTGAGATGTGGGGACGTCAGACTGAATACGGTTTCCAGGTCCTCCCTGTTGTGGCAATAGACATAACGGAAACACTTGCGCTTGACCTTCACGTAGGTATCCTCTCATTGGGTTGGGCGGGATCAACCTCACATTACGATGACGGTACCACTTCCACAGCTTCATACCTGGATATCCGCAAAGGCGGGTGGGATGGCCTGGTTCAGGGCCTCACATCATACGGCATAGGTATCTACAAGAGATTTTAACCATTCCTGAACAATAGTATCAGTATGAAAAACAAATATTTCAAGGCAGCGACAACATCCATCATCTGCACTGTTGCTGCGGCGGTTGTCATAACCGCTTTCCAGACAATCTCCAGCAACAAGGTGGAGAACGGGTTGGTTGACAAGGCCCTTACAGACATTCCCGCACAACTCGACGCGGAATCCCAATCCAGGGCAGCCCTTATCCGTGAATACGATCTCGAATTCCAAAATGACCTCGCCGCAGTCAAATACCTGATGGCAACGGAAGGACAGAAGAAGACCTTTGAAAGAATCGGCGGAATTGAAACTTCGACCACCATTCTCCTTGTGGGGAAAGACGGCGCAATCCTGAACGGGACTGACAAATCATCCATCGGACGGAAACTTACCGATGTCTATGCTCTCTCTCCGGATGAGTACAGGCTGATAATGGAGGGTGAGGGATATGTAAACACCGGGGCCGTCAAGATGGCGGACGGCAGTCTCGTCAAGTTCTTTGCCGTCTCTTTTGATGGCGCAAGGCTTGTGATGCCGGCTGTTCTGAAAGGAAAATATGCCTCTGTCTACTCATTGGACAATATGGGTGGTATGTTCGGCGCGTTGGACGAGAGGTTGTTCGTGGCGCCGATAGACAATGAGACTCTCCTTTTCGGTTCGCTGCAGACGGAGGCCGCCGATTTCAGCGGGCAACCGATTTCCGCGCTTAATCTTGACGAGTCTGTCACTCGCCAGCCGAGTTCCGGCCACTCAACCGTAATGGGTTATGGCTATCGTTACAGGACCGTCCAATACAAATCGGACATTTTCGGTGACGTCACGATTCTGGCGGCTTATACCGATGCCGGGGCAGTGCCGGCCGGTCCGTTGGCAATACTGTTGGCAACGATACTGATAATCACATTTCTTCTGCAGCTGTACAGTGTATATATCGACGAAGAGCCCGGCAAACTCCAGATAAGGGCTGAAGGATTGAAATCTTTTGGAAAGAAAGGCTGCTCTGTGGATATGGAAAAGGTACGGATTCTTCTGCCGTTCTCTCTGCTGTGCATCGTCATAGTCACTGTTGTCGGATTCTATCTCAATTCGCTGAATATGGTTGCCAATCAGATTTGGACTTCGCATTGGAACATCCGTCAGGTCGCGGAGAACCTCTGCCGGATAGATAAGGAGACTTCAGACAATTTCGATGCGGAAACTGAAGATATGGCGGAATTCCTCCAGATTGCCGCCTCCGTTCTGGACGAGCATCAGGAGCTGCTCAGTCGCGGAGATGCTTCCAGACTGAAGGAAGTCGAGGACAACGACGGGACTGTGCGCGTTGTGGAGATCTGCAATCCCTGGCTTGCCGGACTGGCACAGGCGCAGACGGCCGATAACATTTCCGTATTTGACAAGAAAGGAAGGCTTGTATCCACAAGCGGAACCCTGCTCAATCTCGGATTCTCGCGGAATGATGAGGCAACAGCCGCCGTATTTGATGTCATCGACGGGGTGGCGCCAAGCCGTAAGATTGTCAGCGACGATTATTTCTATGTATGCGCACCCGTTTCCCTCCGACAGGCAGGCAAAGCATCCGATGGAATGCTTGTTTCAAGATTCAAGGCGAGTCTGGATCAGCGGGCATCCATTTTGAAATCTATCGGAAGCACGTTCGATGCGGCCTCCGAATCGGGACACTGCCATTATCTTATGACCGCTGCGGAGGAAGGACACAATGTCATCTACTGCGCAGGGACTCTGGGCAATGTCGCCGCCAGTCTGCCGGCCGCCGCTTTTACCGACGGCTATCTCGGCTTCCACAGGGCGGGAGATATCCGGTATTGTGTTGCGACACAGAAAATAAGCGGCAGCAAGAGACCTTATTTCATTCTCTCCTTCGTGCCGCTCTCCGATGTGTATCTCGGCCGGTCCGCAAGTTGCACGGCTACCTTTGCCGTTACGCTGCTGACAGTGCTTGTCCTCTTGGCAGTGCTGCTCATATATGGTCCCGCCAGAACCTTGAAATTGAAGGAAGATGCCGACAGGGAGATGAAAGAAAGAAAATTGATGTCGGCCGTCCAGATAGAGAAAATGAACGTGAACATAAGGAAAACGCCGACATCCTCGCAGAGGATTCTCAGCGCGATGCGCAAGATATGGATCATTATTATGATACTTGTCTCATCCTCTCTGTTCATAGGCCTGAGTACCGGCCCTACGGAGACCCTCTCCGGCTTCCTGATGTCATTCCTGTGGCAGAGAGGTGTCAACATCTTCTCTCTTACCACTATGCTTGTCATCACGATGAGTTTTGCCTTCTTCATGCTCCTGCTTACGAAACTTATGTCCGTGCTGAAGAATGCAATCAATGCGGGGGCGGAAACCGTATGCCAACTTATTGTATCGCTTCTGCGCTACGCCGGATACATAACCGTCGTCTTCGTGACACTGTATATGTTCGGGGTGGACACTACCGGAGTCCTCGCTTCCCTCGGCGCTTTCTCCGTGATGGTAGGTCTGGGAGCCAAGAACCTCATCACCGACATACTGGCCGGTATTTCAATCATTATGGAGAATGACTACAGGGTGGGTGATATAGTGAATATCGGAGGATTCTGCGGCAAGGTGACCAACATAGGCATACGCACCACCAAGGTGGAGGATATTGACGGCAACGTCAAGATTTTCTCAAACAGCGGCGTCAGCGGTGTGGTCAATATGACCAGCAGGCTGTCTGCTGCCAGATTGGAACTCAAGATTTCCTCCCAGCATTCTTTCGAGGATGTCGAAAAGGCATTTGACAAATTCTTTGAACGTGTTACGGACAAGTATCCGCAGATCAAGGGCGGCTGCAATTTCCTGGGAGTTCAGGATGCAACCCCTGCCTTCAACGTCTTCCGTATATCCGTTCCGTGCGATGAGATTGACAGGGCGCCGTTGCGCCGTGTCCTGATCAAGGAGTTCAGCAAGTTCTGCGCTGAAGAGAATATCACCAAAATGTAGCTGTAATGAGAGGAAAATACCTGACGATTGCATTGTTGATGTTGCTTGGCATCGACAATGCTTATGCCCAGTGGGAGGGTGGACTCAAGGTGGACGGAGGCTGGAACTTCAAGCAAAGCAACACCGAGAATCTCGATTTCAAATTGAAATACAACGGGCAGAAATTTTATTTCGGCACCAACGTCTACGTCGGACACGGTTTCCAGCCGTCATCCCAGGTGACTTCCATCCTTGATGCCAAGAAAGAGGAGAGCGAATATTACAAGGGGGAGAACAAGACAATTAAGCCTAGGAACTACAAGGCGGGCGGAAGCCTTGATTTCGGATATCGGTTCAATCCGGCCAATGTCCTATCCGCATCCTTCGGCTATGGATTCAGCGGTAAGGATGAAACCTCCAACCTTGAAACCCAGAGATATAACGGTTTGAGCAGGGATGCGATAATCGGGACGCAAATTGATACCACATACGCCAAGAAACACGCTATGGACGGGAAGATTGCCTATTCCCACAAGTTCGCGGGAAGACCCGATGCCAGACTTGACATAGTTCTTTCCGAGATGATCGGTGTGAACGCGGATGTGAACCGGAGGATAACTTCCGGTCCTATCTATTCGAACCCCAAGAATTATGCGACATACAGCAGTCTGAATGACTTCAACACGAAATTGTCAATATCATACGATGACGTGTTCAAATTCGAGAAAAGTCAGTTGAAATTGCGGGCCGGTCTGGACCACTTTTCCAATCAGGACCTGGACGGATATTCGGCAGAAACATATGTCAATGGACAGTGGCGGGATTCAACACAATACAAGCAGTCATATTTCTACAACTCCAATGCTATGGAGCCATACGTGAATCTCACCTGGTCTGTCGGCAAGTTCGATTTTTTCGTCAGGGAAAGGGGGCAGATTTATTGGCACAGTATGCTGGACAAGCTTGACGAAAGGAAAAGACCGGAGGATGTTGTCGGACTTTTTGACAAATCCGATTTCAAGAACCTCCTGTCGGCGGGCATCACTTTCCGCATCAACGAGAGAAACCGCCTTGCGCTGGACTACGGAAGGATCATCTCCCGTCCGGATTACAAGAAACTTTGCCCGACCTTGATGATCGGCGGTTCCGAAGGAGAATACATCATAGGAAATCCTGACCTTCTGCCGGAAGTCACGGACAAGATAAACTTGAATTACAAATATACTCACGGAATATTTGTCACGAGCCTGGATCTCAATTACAGGGATAAAAGGAATACGGCCGAGAAGGTGATTGACCTTGAAAAGTCAAAGGATGTCAAGGATCCCGGGGTGAAGACAATCTACACCTGGATCAACAACAAGTGGCAGGACTCCTTCGGTGCAAAGCTGGACCTGAAGATGAACGGAAAGGATGTCAAGGCCGATATCTGGGCTGGTTTCAACTATGACATCTACGGAAACACAGACAAGGCCAACAAGGAAGACTTCAACTATGAACTTGGCACCACCGTGGACGTATTCCTGAACGAGACGACGAAACTGTCATCGAGCCTGGTGTACGTCAGTGCCAAGCAGTCGGCATACAATCTGAAGGGAGAGGATGTTCTTGCGAACCTCCGCTTCTCGAAGACACTTTCGAAGGGGCTTGACCTGTATGCGGAAGTCAAGGATATCGTGAACAAGGATATTTACGAGGAGACCTGGAATGCCGACCTGAATTATCTCAAAGTTTCCACCACTTCACCCATGCACCGCGCGGTGCTCATCGGAATAAATTATGCTTTCTAATCTCAAATCAATTATTGCGTTGGCATCCGCCGGGCTGTTGGCGGCAGGATGCAACAAAGCAGCTGATACAGTCATAATAGGAACTGTACATACAGCTGAAGAAGACATGCCTGTGGCCGAGGCCATCGCCATCAGGGATGGCAAATTCATTTATGTCGGCGACAAGGCAGGTGTCAAAGATTACATCAAGGCAGGTGTCACCGAAGTTATTGATCATACGGGGAAAGGAATGGTTATGCCCGGGTGCTTCGAGGGACATGCGCATTACCTGATGGGGAACACCCTGAACTGTATGGACGGACTGATGCTCAATCCCGTAGAAGATGACGTGAATACGTTCTTCGAGAAACTCAAGCTTGCATACGCCGATGCAAAGGAAAAAGGCAAATCCTACATCTTCGGATTCGGCTGGAATTATCATACATTCCTTGTACAAGGAATGCCCACACGTGAGCAACTTGATGCCGTCTGTCCCGACGTGGCCGTTTTCATACACGACTCCGAGGGGCACAAGAGCCTTGCCAACTCCGTGTGTCTGCGTAATGCAGGAATCATTGATGCCGGAGGCAATGTTCTGAAAGGAGAAATCAGGGGAGGAAAGATATCTATGGATGCGGGAGGAAAGCCCGACGGCCTTCTTCTTGAACAGGCTGTCGCATATGTGCGGAACAGAGGTCTGGACTTTGACGAGATTCTCACGGATGAGGTAGCCACGCAAGCTGCGCTGTTGTCGCAGCAGATGCTTCTTGCCAACGGGTATGTGTCATATATGGACGGATGGTCCAACTGTTTCGGCAACTCGCGTTATTTTGATGTGGCAGGCAAGCTTGATGCTGCCGGTGAACTGCACATCCTTCTCGGAATGACATACGAATTCGACAGTTCCTGTGATGACGTGGATGCAGAACTTGCCAGGGCTTTCGAGGGCAGGAAATATACGAAAGGACACGTGAATGCCAATTATGTCAAACTCTTCATAGACGGAACGGTCGAGGGGGGCACGGGCCTGACCCTTGAACCTTATCCCGACGGACACCCCGGCATTGCCAATTGGGAGGAAGACGAAGTCGCCGACATTACCGGAAAGGCCAACGCGCAGGGTTTCACAATGCATATCCATACTATGGGGGACGGAGCTGTCCACCGGGCGGTCAATGCATTTGCCGATAGGGGCACGAAGGAGGCCAGAAACACTCTGGTCCACGTACGCAATATGCCTCAGGAGGATTTTCAGAGGGTTGCTGACAATGGTGTTGCAGTGGTCAGCGGCATACTCTGGCACGTCCTGCCTGATGAGATGTGGGAGGTTGTCAAAGAGACTGCACCGGCAAGCATAGCGTTGAAGTCCTATCCGATGAAGTCCTATTTCGACAATGGAATCGTTATGACTTCCCACTGTGATTTCCCTGCAACGTCAGGCTCACCATACGACCCGTTCGGTATTATGGAGATAGCCGTTACCGGCAGTTGCCCTTATCCCGGAAGGCCCGGCGAATTTACCAGACCCTGGTGGCCGGAGGAACTCATCACCCGCGAGCAGGCATTGCAGGCGCTCACCATAAACGGGGCCTGGCAGATGCATTGCGAGAATGAAAGGGGAAGCATCAAGGTCGGAAAATATGCCGACTTCCTGCTTGTTGACAAAGACGTGTTCGAATGCCCTGTACGTGATATCCACAACACAAAGGTCATCGCCACGTATTTTGAAGGCAGACAAGTCTATTAACCAATATTTTTTCAACTATGAAACGAATTTTCATCTGTCTGGCGGTAATGCTGGGTGCTGTATCCTGCCAGAAGTATGATGATACCCAGATCAGGAAGGACATCAGTGAACTTCAGGAGCAGGTGTCATCGCTCAAGGCGTGGTGTGACAATTCCCAGACTGCAATCGATGCGGTCGCCGAACTTAAGAAGGCCGTGGAGAATTTCAATGGGATTTCCTATGTGGAAACTTTCTTCGGTGATTTCGGTACAGGGTACAATATCGTTCTGGACAACGATGAGGTGATTACAATCTATAACGTGAAAGTTTCGGGAGAGAGTTCATACCTCGGTAACGTGGAAATCAGCGAGTCGAGCGTGAAGTTCACCCTGACGGACGGCACGAGTTTCATCCTGCCCCGACAGGACGCGACAATAAGTTTCGGTACGTTCGACAAAAGAACTGTTGCCGCAGGTGATACAGTCAATCTGATTCTGAATCCCTCATTCACAAAGGCTTCATACGCTGGCATCAAGGCCGAACTGGCAAGCGAAAGTGGCGTGGCGGTGTCGGTGGCGACCAAAGGCGCGGTTGAGGCTGGCTGGAAGATAAAGGTTCTCAACCCCAAGTTCGGAGAGGACGGGAAGGTGACAGAGAATCCCGCAGTCCTGATTCTGGATACTCCCGGTGATTCAACGGACGCCATTCTCACCGTTACTGTTGTCGATAATGCAGGGGGCAGCCACACGACGGCAACGACACTTACTGCCGGAATCCTGCACGCTGATATTGTCGTTTACGGGAAAATTTTCACCTCTGAGGTGGTTGTCATCGAGGCTCCCGTGGAAGCGGAAGAGTATCGGATGGCGAAAGCAATGGCAGTGAAGGACGGAAAGTATCTCTATGTCGGCAGCAGGGAAGGAGTACAGAAGTTCATCGGCAAGGAGACGAAAGTGATTGACTGGAGCGGCAAGGGTATGGTTATGCCGACTTGCGCCAACGGTCACGCGCACTATCTTTTGGGCTTCGGGCTGAAGCGCATCGGTATGATGATTGACCATGAGGCTGATGTCAAGACATTCCTCGATAAAGTCGCCGTTGAGGCGGCTGATGCCAAAGCAAAGGGCAAAGCCGCTATAATCGGCTTCGGGTGGAACTACCATATCTTCAAGGACAAGATGCCGACCCGTCAGGACTTGGACAGGATTTGCAGCGATATCCCGATGTATTTCGCGGATGAAGAGGGGCATAAGGGGCTGGCCAACACCCTTTGCCTTCAGATGGCCGGTGTCCTGGACAATGACGGCAAACCCCTGATGGCGAAAGATGCCATTCGCGGCGGAGAGATTGAAATGAATGCAGACGGTGTTCCTACCGGTTTCCTCAAGGAGCAGGCCGGTACATACGTGCGCTCCAAGATGGATAATGACAAGCTTTATCCCGTTGAAGTGGCAAAGCAAAGTCTGAAAGATATGGAAAAGTACCTGCATTCCGTCGGTTACACAATGGTTATGGACGGGTGGAGCAACTATTTCTACAATGAGAGTGCTTACAAGGCGGCTTCACAGCTGGATGATGGCAACGACTTTCGCGTTCTCCTCGGTATGAGTTATGAGTTTGAGAGCTGGAGTGACCGTTCCAAGGCGATGGAAGCGGCCAATCAGGTCAGGCAGTATGCCTCCAGACACGTCAATCCGGGATGGATCAAGCTGTTTGTGGACGGTACGGTGGAAGGTGGCAGCGGCTATTGTATCACACCTTATCCCGACGGACATCAGGGACTTATCAACTGGAATGAAGATGAAGTGGCTGAAATTACCCGTGAGGCGAATGGCAAAGGGTTGTCAATGCATGTCCACACAATGGGAGATGGAGCGGTCAGAGATGCTGTGGACGCCTTTGCGGAGGGCGGTCAGAAAGACAGACGCAATACGCTTGTCCACGTGCGTAATGTACCTGAGGGTTACTATCAGAAGATGGCGGACAACAATGTCTATGCTACCTCCGGTATGCTGTGGCATCATTTTCCTGAACTGGCTCCCTTCATTTTGTATCTGACAGGTATGGTGCCGGAGGGTATGGAGGAGCAGTCTTATCCGATGAAGTCCTATTTCGACTATGGTGTCAATGTTAGTTCGCACACTGATTTCCCGGCCTTGTCCTCCAGTCCTGACAGCCCCTTCGGTATTATGGAAATTGCAGTGAACGGAATATGGGATAAGGAACAAGAAGGAACCTGGGGCCTCGGAGGATGGTGGACTGAAGAATTGCTGACACGTCAGCAGGCATTGCAGGCATTGACAATAAACGGTGCCAGACAACTCTTCCTTGAAAATGAACGCGGCAGCATCAGGGAGGGCAAGTATGCCGACTTCCTGCTCATTGATCAGGATGTCCTTACCTGCGAAGTGGGCAAAATCCGCGACACCAAGGTGGTCAACACGTACTTTGAAGGCAAGCAGGTTTATCCGGCAGAATAGGTTGCGCCGGAGCATAAAAAAATCACTCCGCAGTCCAATCGGACCTGCGGAGTGATTTTTTTTTAAGAGACTTTATTCCTTCCTGCCGAGTTTGAAATACAGTCCAAAATTTGCCAGATTGTTGAAAGCACGGTAGTCACTGACCTGTGAAAGATCGAGAAATCCGCGTTCATAACTGAAGAATATTCCAAGTCCGACGGGAAATGCGTATCCGATCTTTGCATTGAAGCCGAAGTCGTTTTTGTTGAATTCAAAGTCCTGCTTGAGAGCTCGGCCGTAGTATAGTCCGAGGAAGGCTTCAAATCCGCCGTTGCCTGAACCGTAGCCTACACTCAGGGGTACCTGAATCCATTGAGTCTGCATTTTCTCGTTGATATCCTTGATAGTCATATTGTTCAGGATATACTTCACCCCGGGTTCAAGGAAGAGAACATTGTTCAAAAGGTTGATGTCATACATCAAACCTCCGGAAAATCCGAAACCCGATTTCATCGCTTTCGAGAAAGAGGAAGAAGGATTGTTCGAACTGGCACCGTTGCTGAATCCGCCGAAGTTTCCGGCTGCCTCAATTTTGAGTTGTGCTGATGCTGTTACCGCTATCAGCAGTGCGGCAGAAATGATAAAAAGTTTTTTCATTTTTTTATGGGAATGGTTTGAAAATTCTATTTGAGACCGTTGAACAGGCCGGTGAGTATGGAGGATGCCTTGGATGATTCTCCATCATTGCCTTTACCTGACTTGACTCCGACTTTGGACAGGAGTCCGGAAACGGCAACCTTGGCTGTGCCTCCACCGAGAGCACCGAGGTCCAGACTTGACAACGCCCCGAGTGTGGAGAGCACGGCTGAGACATTTTCGTCAGTAATCAGTCCCTTTGAACTTGAAACAAGGCCGCTGACAAAGTCAGCGACATCCTTGGTCTTCGAAATCCCCTTGGTATTGTTTGCGATGGCCACTACGTTGGCGATATTGACAGGGTTCTTCATATCAAGCTGGCCTGCCTGTTTGAATTGCGAATAGAGGCTGGAGAGTGCAGAACCGACTGCCTCACCATTTTCGGCAGTGAGAGTTACAACTTGAGTGGTATCCTCTACGGCGGTGTCTGTCTGTGCCATAACTGTGGGAGTTGCAAGCAGGATTACTGTCATTGCAACGAGAAAGTTTCTGAGTGTTTTCATAATGTATGACGTTTTTAATAATGACTTACGATGTGTTCCGGGCATATAATCACAAAATTAGACTTATTTTTCGGAATTTCAAAACAGCTTCCATTTCCCGCCGCTACCTGAAGAACAGGACAATTGCGATGATTGACAGGGCGATGCCGGCAAACTGCACGGGCTTGAGCCTTTCCTTGAAGAAGATGATTCCCGTCAGGGTGGCGACAAGGACTATCCCGATGTTGTAGAGGGGGTAGAAGAGACCGGTGGACATTGCCCCCAATGCCCTCAGCAGGGAAGCTGTGCAGAGAGTGTTGACCAACCCCAGGATGAAGCCACCCAGGATGCTTTTGATTCCGAGAGGATGCTTCCTGAACGAGCCTTTTACAAAGCATATCAGAAGAGAGAACAGTGTTGCCGAAATGAAAATCAGCCCCATCATTACATCGGTATGCGGGTCGGTCTGCTGCACTATCTTGAGCCCGAAGTCAGAGCAGCCGTAGCAGGCGAAAACGCTTACAAGCATAAGAAGAGTACGTCTCCTTCTTTGGGCATCTGTCTTGTTCGTCAGAAGGGAAGGGTCGTGTTTCTGGCCTTCTGCCGGGAGGATTATCAGGGCGAGAGATATCAGCACGATTCCCACGGGAAGCCACGCAGGTGCAGGCTGCGCGAGGAATATCCAGCTGAAAATCACCGGCAGGATGAGCGAGGCCCTTGCCGCGACGGTCGTCAGTGCGACTCCCGACCTCCAAACGCTGTGGTCCATCACAACGAAACTCAGGACAAACAGAATCCCTTCCACCAGTGCCGGGATGGTGTTTGACCAGCGAGGGGAAAAACCCTGCAGGACGGAATCAGGGCCACCGGACTGCAACAAGGCGGACAGCACGGCTATGATGAACGCAGTCAGGTAGTTGAAGTGGATGACCTGATCCGTGTCAATCCTCAGGGATTGGCAGACCTTGAATACAATCGAGAACAGCGATCCGAATATTATGGCCGAAACAAGGAACAACATGACATAAAGTTAGTAAAAAATATTCTTTTGCTGCATTCGACGAACTTGTCAAAGTATGTACGAATGAAAGACTCACGCATAACTTAATCCTGTCCGAATAGGGCATCCATTATCACAACGCGTTGTATTCTGCTACTATACATATTCAGTTTCAAGCCGTATGTTGTTACAAGAGTTGCCTGGATATTCCTCCTGTTTTTTGTGGCGCGGGTGAGTGTATCTATCTTGGTCCTCAATTTAGCGTCGTAGTCTTTATCTATTGAGAACTCGTCTCTTGTGAATTTCATTTCACAAAGGTTCAACACACGATCCGCCCTATCGATAAGCATGTCAATCTGAGCTCCTGGTGAGTCGTTCTCGGAGGAAGCCCTCCAAGGATAAATTTCTGCCTGTACCCCCGCTATTCCCAGTGCTGCACGGATTTGATTCTGATGAACAAAACATACATCTTCAAATGCGATTCCTCTCCAACGATTCAGTTTGGGGGAATTCTGGTTATCATACCAATAGTGAGGATTTGTAGTGGGATTTTTGCTTACAAAGCCAAGATAAAACAAGCAGAACATGTCTGTGAGCTTATAATATTGATTCCGCTTGCTCTCACCAAAATTGTAATAAGGGGTCACAAGGTCACTCTTTATCAGTGCTTTGAGCATATCGCTGAGCGTTCCTCCGTCAGCAATACCTGTTTTTTCAACTATCTGATTCCTTTTAGCCCCATATCGTAATGACGCCAAACATTCAACAATCTTCCTATAATTTTGATTATCTGTAAAAAGAGAGGTAAACAAGCGATCATACTCAGAAACCAGGAAACCGCCTTCGCTGAAGAATATGTCATCAATATTTTCCGCAAGTGATTTCCCGGGTTCCATGAAGGACATATAGTATGCAACTCCACCCATCATCATATAAGTCTGAACAATATCATAACGATCCATCGTGACATTTCTTGAATTGAGATATCGTTGCGTCTCATTCAGAGTGAATGGGTGCATATGCATTTCCCGATTGGTTCTACCATATAAACCACCATAATTATTGACTAGTTTGTCCAGCATCCATGTCGTTGCGCTACCACAGACAATTAACAGGAGATTATGCTTCCCGCATCCCCAATCATTCCAGAAATGTTCGAATGCCGTCATAAAGCCAGACCTTGGGGTATCCAGCCATGGCATTTCATCAATGAATACCACCATCTTCTTTTTCATGCGTTTCTTACCCAGGAAATCTTCCAATCTATGAAACGCATCCGCCCAATCTTTGAGAGGTTCAGTTATCCGGGCTCCATATTTTCTTAAAGAATGCGCGAATTCCTCCAACTGTATCTTATATAGGAGTTTCTCATCCTTATCTTTGAATTCCAATGGTGACACTGCCGTATGCTTGAACGTGAAGTTGTCATCAAAATATTCTCGGATGAGAAATGTCTTACCAATTCTTCGTCTTCCATATACGGTTAACAACTGAGCTGTTGGCTCCATTAATAGCCTGGCAAGCATCGCCTGCTCCTTTTCTCTTGCAATAATAAGTGATCTCATACATGAAATTATTCAGCTGCGAATATAACAAAAGTCGCGCTCACCGCCAAATAATTTTTTAAAACAGCTTCTCAGTCATTTTTTTCGCTTGTTTCTGACTTTTTTCATTCGTAAACACATGGGAGAATTCAAGCCGTATGAATCTATTTCAGTGATCTTGCTCCGAGGTATCTTTCCCTGTAGCAGAGAATCAGGACGGCGGAAAGGATGAATGCCAGAATCTCCGCGACGTTGACCGCCATCCAGATGCCGTCGATGCCGAGGAACGCCGGCAGGACGAATACCGATGCAAGTTCGAAGACGAGGGTTCTGGCGAATGCCGCAACCGCGGAGACAAGACCGTTGTTGAGGGCCGTGAACCAGGCGGAGCAGAACATATTGAAACCGCAGAGGAGGAAGCAGAGCATATAGATTCTCAGAGCCCTGACCGTAAGGTCGCACAGCTGAGGGTCATATCCTACGAAGAGTCCGGCAATTGCCGGTGCGGAAAGTTCTGCAATTCCGGTGAGCAGGAGCCCGCCCACAGCGATGATTCCGATGCTTTTGCGCAGCAGGCTGCGCAGTTCATTCCTGTTTTGCGCCCCGTAGTTGAATGCGATGACCTGGGAGACACACAGGTTGTATCCGATGAAGACGGCGGCCAGAATGAAGCCCAGATACATAATTATTCCGTATGCGGAAACCCCGTTCTCCCCGACATATTTCATCAGCTGGAAGTTGTAACCGATGCTCACGATGCTCAATGCAATGTTCCCCACATATTCCGACATACCGTTGGTGCAGGTCTTGGCGATTGATTTCCAGTCAATCGATGAGAATTTAACGAAGCGGAGGTGGCTGTTGTTTCTCTTTGATGCAAAGTGAGCAAGCGGATATGCTCCGCCCACGGCAAGGGCAATGGCTGTCGCAACCGCGGCGCCTGTCAGCCCCCAGTCGAACACCGCTATGAACAGGGCGTCGAGGACGATGTTTATGACTCCGCAGACAATGCTCACCACTGTCCCGAGCTGAGGTCTTTCCGCAGTCATATAAAAAGACTGGAATGCCATCTGCAAAGTGAGCCCGGGGAGTCCGCAGGCCACGATTCTGCCATATCTTACAGACAGCCGGACCATCTCTCCCTCCGCCCCGAGCGCCAGGACAAGAGGCTTCATCAGAACCAGCAGGAGTATGCTGAATATCACTCCCGCCACAAAGGTGAGGAAGACTATCATAGTGAAGACTGACCTGGCTTTGTCGCCGTTGCCTTCGCCAAGTAGTTTGGAGACGAGCGCGCTGCCTCCTGTGCCGGTCATCAGGCCGAGGGCGGAAAGCAACGCTATGACGGGCCATACCAGATTGAGGGAGGCGAAGGCTGTGGTGCCCGCGAAATTGGAGACGAAGAATCCGTCGACGACGCTGTAGACGGATGTGATGATCATCATTGCAATCGACGGCAGGCCGGTCCGCACCAGCCGCCATACTCCGTAATGTCCTGTCAGTTCAACGCGCATAGGGCCGCAAAGATAATAAATCCGATAATTTTTTCTAACTTGCTATTTCAAACAATATCGAAAATGAAACGCCTAATCCTTATCTGCATTGCTGCTTTTTCGGTGAACGCCGCACCCGCGCAAATCTCCATTCAGAAGTTTCAACAGCCCGCAAGGGCGCACTACCCCGAAACCTGGTTCCACTACGTGGACGGAAACGTTGACCGGGACGGAATAACGAAAGACCTCGAAGCGATTGCCGGGGCGGGAATCTCCGGTGTGCAGTTCTTCCACGGAGGTTGGGGCAATGAGCCCTGGAAAGGGGTGACGGACCCGGTCTATTGCCTTTCAGACAGATGGGAGAGTCTTGTCAGACACACAGCCTCCGAGGCAAACCGACTGGGGCTCCGCTTTACTATGCAGAACTGCCCGGGCTGGGCTATGAGCGGCGGCCCCTGGATAGACCTCGACCATACGATGCGCCATCTGGCATACAGCCGCACTGCCGTGAAAGCGGGTGACGGTCACGTGGTTCTGCCTCTTCCGGAAAATGCTGAAGACAGGGATAGCGATTTTCGGGACATCTGCGTGCTGGCATTTCCGACTCCTGCCGGAGAATTCGACAAGCCGCTCTGGGAAGGCTCCCTGAAACTGGCCCCGTCCTCCACGAACCACAGCGTGATATTGGAGATAAAACTTGACAGTCCTGCGGTTGCAAGGACATTGGAATTCTGCGCGGTCAGGGAGATGAACTATGCCCAGTGCGACGACCCCGATATGCGTTTCAAGGTTGAGGCAATCGATGATGCCGGCGTCACCCATACCGTCCTTTCGACGGAGGTCCCGCGGTCCAATTGGCAGGATACTTGGATTACGACCACCTTCGCCCTTTCCGAATGTGGGGAGTGCTCACGCTACCGCATCACATTCGACAACAGATACGATATGAACCTGAGCCGCATCTGCCTGCGCTCGGCGGCACGATATCCCAACTGGGAAGGGGAGGCCGGATGGACTCTTCGCGGAGTGTATCGCAGCGACGCGGTCCAGGACAGGAAGTCATACGTTGACCATTCAAGGATTGTCGATATCACCTCCTGTATGAATGCTGACGGGACTTTGGAATGGGATGCACCGGAAGGGGAATGGACGGTCCTGCGTATCGGGCACGTCAATACAAAACGGAAGAACGCCCCGGCTCCCGCGGAGGCCACCGGATGGGAGTGCAACAAACTTGACCCTTCAGGGGCCGACATTCATTTCAAGAATTATGTCGGGAAACTGGCTTCCGGTCCTTTGGACGGACTGCTGAGCAATATGCTGATGGACAGCTGGGAATGTGAGGCCCAGACCTGGACGGCAAATATGCCCGCCGAGTTCGCCAGGGTGGCGGGCTATGAACTGAAGAGTTTTCTTCCGGCGGTTTTAGGTTATGTTCTGGATGACCTGGAGAATACTGCTCTCTTCCTCGGGGACTGGAGACGCACTCTCAATGACCTCTATGTCAACAATTTCTTCGGCAGGATGGCTGCGAATGCCCACGAAGCGGGACTTACCGTCTCCTACGAGACGGCCGGGGGTGACGTCACCCCTATGGACCCGATGGAATATTACAAATTCGCCGATGTCCCGATGTGCGAATTCTGGCAGAATTTCTCAGGCTACCTCTCCAGCCACGAATTCAAGCCGATACGTCCGACTGCATCCGCGGCCCGTATGTACGGCAAGAAGCGTGTGGATGCCGAGTCCTTCACCTCCTTCCAGTTGACTTGGGACGAGCATTGGCAGATGCTCAGGGACATAGCAAACCAGAACATAATCGACGGTGTGACGCACAACGTCTTTCATACATACACGCACAATCCCAAGGCTTCTGAGTTTTTCCCCGGTGTCGCCTTCAACGGCGGAATCGGAACACCGTTCCTTCGCGGACAGACCTGGTGGAAATATATGCCCTCGTTCACTTCATATCTCGCCCGATGTTCGTATATGCTGGAAAGCGGCAGGATGGTTTCCGATGTCCTCTTCTATATCGGTGACGAGACTCAGCAGAAGCCTCTCCAGCGATATCCTTTCCCGGACGGCTACAGGTACGACTACTGCAATCCCGATGCATTACTCAACCGCATCTCAGTAAAGGATGGCAGATGGGTGACTCCCGAAGGGGTGAGCTACTCCCTGATGTGGATTCCGGAGCCGGGCCGAATGCTGCCCGAGACTCTTGAAAGACTCGCTGCTCTTGTCAACGAGGGCGGGATTCTGGTGGCTGACCTACCTGCGGGAATAGCCACGCTCAGAAAAGACTCTCACCAGCAGGCCCGTTATGACAAGGCTGTGGCAACCCTATGGCAGGGGACGGGCATCCGCAATGTGGGTAAAGGAAAGGTGATTTCCGGATACGGCATAGAGCAGGCGCTGGAAGCCTGCGGCATATCTCCCGATGTAAACGGACTGCAGAAACAGTGGCTGCACAGACAGGATGCCGGCACGGACTGGTATTTCGTGTGCGCACCGGCTCAGACCCCGTTCAACGGAGAGGTGAAGTTCCACTGCACCGGCCCCGTTCAGATATGGGATCCGGTTACAGGAGAGTCTCTGTCAATTCCTTCACGCAGGGAGAACGGATATACGGCAGTAAATCTGGATCTTGCGGAGGGGCAGTCTCTCTTCGTCGTCTTCAACAGTCCGTTCCGTGCTGATAAAGTGCAGAAGCCGGCTAAAGGAAAATCAATCGACATCTCCGTCAATTCCTGGACCGTCAGTTTCCCCGCGGGGTGGGGAATAGATGCTCCCGTGGTGACAGACCGCCTCATCCCCTGGAAGGATATGCCGCTTTCAGCCGAAGGAAAGGCCTTCAGCGGCACGGCCACCTATTCTACCGTACTGAATCTCCCGAAAATCGAAAAGGGGGCGCAGTATGTGCTCAACCTTGGGGCCGTGGATATGATTGCCTGCGTGAGAATCAACGGCAGGGAGTTCAGCCCGCTTTGGACGGAGCCCTATTCCGTTGACATCTCGTCAGCATTGAAGAAAGGCGAAAATACCGTTGAGATTGATGTTACAAGCTCGTGGTATAATCGCCTTGTCTATGACTTCACCCTTCCTGAGGCCGAAAGGAAAACCTGGACACTCGAAGGGTTCGAGAGGGACGATGAATTGAAGTCCTACGGGTTGTTCGGGCCGGTCACCATTGCGTGGTGAACACCCTGAACCTTGTTCCAGTCACCCCTTGTGAAATCGGGCACCTGGACCGGCATCGAGCCGGCTTCGATTGAGATGCGGCTCAGTTCGCTGATGCAGCACCATTCGGCCGCGTCATATACGTCCATATCAAGAGGAAGACCGTTGCGCAGGCAGTAGATCAGACGGCAGTCCATAATGTAGTCCATTCCGCCGTGTCCTCCGACTTCCCGGGCCTTGACTTCATACTCTGCTGTGATGGGGTGCTTGTACTGCACCATCAGACTGTCGAATTTCTCCTGGGACACGAAGTCTTCGAATTCGGGGGCAAAGGCCAGCTGTGATGCGGGATATTTGTTCGCAAAGCCCTGTGTTCCCGTCAGTTGGTGTATCCTGCTGTAGGGGCGGGGAGCATAGACGTTGTGGTGCACCTCAATCTGGTGTCCGAGTTCGGTGCGGATGAGGGATACGGTGTGGTCTCCGTCCGCGAAATAGTCGATTCCCATATTCTCCTTAGCTTTGGCGGCACCCATTAGCGGCTTGGTGTCCATTGCGACCAGATAGTTCATCTTGTCTCCGCGGTGGATGTTAAGCACCTGGCAGATGGGGCCCACGCCGTGGGTGGGGTAGTTGTCGCCACGGAACTTGGAGTTGTAGTCAAGCCTCCAGTTGTCCTGATATCCCTCCCAGAAGGGGTTGAGGTTGTGGATGTAGGCTCCTTCGACGTGATAGACCTCTCCGAAGAGGCCCTTTTGCGCCATATTGAGGGTTGTCAGCTCAAAGAAATCGTAGCAGCAGTTCTCAAGCATCATAAAGTGCTTCCTTGTCTTCTCGCTGGTGTTGATGATGTCCCAGCAGTCCTTGACGTTCAGCATTGAGGGGACTTCGCAGGCCACGTGCTTGCCGTGTTCCAAAGCATAGAGCGATACGGGAACGTGTGCCAGCCAGGAGGTGCAGATATAGACCAGGTCGATGTCCTCCCTCTCGCAGAGAGCCTTGTAGCCCTCTTCACCGCTGTATTCCGCGGCTGCGGAGAGATTGCGTGAGGCGAGGTATTCGTTGCCTCTTGTCACCTTCTCGGGGTAGATGTCACAGATGGCCTTGATCTGGACACCGTCCACGTACGTGAGTCTTTCAAGAGCACTGTAACCTCTGCCGCCAAGTCCGACAAGACCTATCCTGACGGTCTCGATGGGCTCTGCGGTCATTCCGAGAGCGGACTGCTGACCGGGCTCGCGGGCCGGGGTGTCAAGAACTATTGTGCCCTTGACAACCTTGTAGGGTACGGTGGTTTCAATCTTTGGGTAGTCCGTGCAGGAAATGACGGCCAGCCCGAGCATAAGGATAAAGAGTAGTTTTTTCATATGTATTATAGGATGTTGAGTGATTGTTCCTTGATTTTTTCCAGTTCGTCCTTCATCCGGACCACCCATTTCTGGATTTCGGCGTGGTTCGCCTTGGAGCCCATAGTGTTGATTTCCCGGCCCATCTCCTGTGCGATGAATCCCAGTTTCTTGCCGGGCAGGGGTTCGTTTTCGGCGGTCTCGCGGAAATATTTGCAGTGCTGGCGCAGGCGGACCTTCTCTTCGTTGATGTCCAGCTTCTCGATGTAGTAGATCATCTCCTGCTCCAGGCGGTTTTCGTCCGGGTTGGCACCGAGTTCGGCAATACGGCTCAGTATCTTCTCTCGTATGGCCGTGATTCTTTCCTTCTCGAATTTCTCCACTTCGGCGACGTAGGATTCAATCTTGTCAACCTGTCCGAAGACGTCCCGTTTCAGACTGGTCCCCTCCTTTGTGCGGAATTCGTCCAGTCCTGCGACCGCTGCCTTGATGGTGCCGGACAGAGTTTCCCACTCATCCGCGGAGAGTTCCCTGGAGACGGTGTCAAAAACGTCGGGCATCCTGAGGGCCAGAGGAAGCAGGGCCTCGGGATCCGGATTGGCTACACCGGCCTCCCCGGAGAGGATTTCGAGTTGTTTCAGATAATTTTTCACGACATCGGCGTTGATTGTCTTTGCGGAGTTCTCCGCCGAGCGTTCCACGGTGATGAAAAGGTCGATGCTGCCCCTGCTCAGGGTCTGCGCTATGTGCTGCCTGACCTCCATCTCCTTCTCCCTCGGGATGAAAGGGGTCTTGATGCTGATGTCGGCATTCTTGCCGTTTACCGAACGGATTTCAACTCTGTATCTGTCGCTTCCGACAAGGCATTCCGCCTTCCCGTAGCCTGTCATCGATTTTATCATAAATTGAATAGGAATATGTCAAACAAAGGTAATCATTTCAAAACAGATTTTTAACTTTGTGTATAAAAATGCGGTAATGGAGTCTACATTTCTCATATTGGCGGCTGTACTGCCCTCATTCTTGCTCATCTATTATATTTTCAGGAAGGACAAGATGAAGCCTGAACCCAAAGGCCAGTTGATAAAGGGGTTTTTTTATGGTGTGGGGTCGGCGGCTTTGGTTTTGCTTGTTCTCGGTCCACTCGGTGACCTCTCTATTACCCTATCCCCTCTGTTGAATGCCGTTTTTCAGTCATTCTGTGTGGCCGCAATTCCGGAAGAACTGGCAAAGTTTCTTATGCTGTGGCTGTTGGTGCGGGGCAATAGGTATTTCGACGAACATATAGACGCGGTAGTATATTCCGTATGTGTCGGGATGGGTTTCGCCGGTGCGGAGAATCTGATCTATCTTATCGACAATTATGATTCCTGGATTTCAATCGGAATAATCCGTGCCTTGATATCGGTACCTGGTCACTTCTTCTTTGCAGTTGCAATGGGGTACTATTATTCCCTTGCTCATTTCGGGAACATAGCGCAGAGAAGGACCAATCTGATCCTTGCCGTTGCAGTTCCCATCCTGATGCACGGAGTGTTCGACAGCATCCTGTTCTCTGTAAACATCGTTCCCGCTGTCGGAGGTTTGTTGGCAATATGTTTCATTGTATGTTTCAGAAAGGTCCGGATTATTGCGTCAAAGAGGATAGCGGAACTGTACGAAAAGGATAAAACAGAGGCTTTATGACAGATAGGGAAATAGTCGAAGGATTGTTGGCGAAGGATGAAAGGATAACGCGTCTTTTCTTCTTCGTCAAGTGCCGCCCGCTGATATACAGCATTATCGGCAAATTTTTCCCGTATTCGGTCGACTATGACGAGATGGTGAACGAACTCTACCTTGCCTTGATGAGCAAGGACGGTCAGGCATTGCGTACATTCCAGTTCAAAAGCAGTCTGTGCCAGTGGTTGAAGCGAGTTGCATACAATTACTTCAGCGATAAAAAGAAACGGGAGCAGATGGTAGAAGACAGGACAAAAGAGACTCCCTATGAGATAGAGTTGGGCGAGGATGATGTCCGCGACATTATTCCCGGATATACCGATGAGCGGGTAATTGCTGATATGGATATCAGGATTCTGATGTCGCAGATGAGGAACAAGCGGAACAGGATGGTTCTGGAAAAGACATTGCTGGAAGGAATGGGATATGACGAATTGGAAATGCAGACAGGCATTTCGAAGGCGAATCTATATAATATCAAGAAGCGGGCATTGGTTGAACTCACTCAAATAGCATTGAATGAAACGAAACAGTAATATATCGGACAATCTCCTTGCTTCCTTTCTGGATGGGAATACGGATGCGGAAGAAACATTGGAGGTACTGAACGCGGCATCCCGCGACAGGGAACTGCAGGAATATATCCGGTTCGCGCAAGAGTTGGATGGCGCATCTGTGCGTGACAGGGAAAGCCTCCCGGTGATGTGCTATGCTGCGAACGACAACAGTGAAAATGAATGCGCCGTCAAATGCGAACTATATCTGATGCGCAGATTCGGCATTGCCGCAACGCTCGACGAATTGTTGCGGGATTCCGCTTCACACGGGTGGCTTGTGGACGAAGGCATTGCCTTGTTGAATGTCGGCAGATTGATGGAAGAGAAAGGTTTGTCCGTCCATCGGAAGTTCGATGCGACGTTTGATGACATTGTCTCCTCCCTTGAAGAAGGCTTGGAGGTGTTGGCAATGGTCGATGGCGGCGAGATTTCAGGTGACCTTGACATTGAAGCGATGGAGGATGAAATAGTGGGAGAACTTCCTGACCACACTGTGGTGGTGATGATGGCTGACCGTGGCGAGGATGAGGTTATGCTTTATGACCCTGCCTGCGGCGAGATGCCGGTGAGTGTGAGCGTCGAAAGGTTTATGGATGCCTGGCGCGACTCCCGCAACTATATGCTCACCGTGACGACGCGGGAAAACCGGGCCGCACATTATAAGCCTGCTCCAATCGAACTGTCAGATGTGATTGTCGATGACGATTTGTTGAAGCTTCGTGAGGCCATTGCCGAGAATGCCCACGAAGTGTGGGCGGCAGGCCGGATGGCCGAAGGATGGAAATATGGTCCTCAGCGCGATGACAAATTGAAACATCACCCGGATTTGCTGCCATATTCTGACCTTCCGGACTCCGAGAAGGAGTACGACCGTGAAACGGCTATGAAGACGATTATGCTTCTGAAGAAACTTGGATACGATATTAAGAAGTTGTTTTGAAATGATTAACTTCAATACTTATGCTTCTTTTTCGCATATTTTCCGATGCTTTTCAGCCGCAATGGAATCCCATTGCGCCATCAAATCATCAAAAAATCTACTGAAAAATAACCTATAATAATTTTCG
>JAZUIV010000078.1:0-13270 GCA_045642485.1 Bacteroidales bacterium
GGCCTTCGACTTCCCGATCCCGGACTGTTGCGCACCGGTCTACGTCTCCAAAGCCAAACAGACTACGAGGCGCCGCGGCCGTCTCGCCAAGCCCAAGGTCGAGAAACAGACTTTTTAGTACAGAAAATTGAAAAACTCAGAATCTTATGAGGAAATATGAGTTGGGAAAAGAACTGCACCGTCAGATATGGGACACGATTCCTTCCCAGTCCCCTTTTATGATGCTGACGGACTGGCAGGATGACGGAAATGCGGGAGTCGGGGTGCTGCCTCACACCACCATCCAGGTGAATCTCGCCCCGATGAATATGGCCTATTTCGTTTCACCTTCCAATGAACGGTTTGACCATCTCTTCAAGCACGAGTACACCCACGTGGTGATGGCGGACAAGACGAATGACCGGGATATGGGATGGCGGCGATTCACCGGCAACAAGGTGGTGCCGAATTCAAAATATCCTCTCAGCGCCCTGTGGAGTTACCTTGATGCTCCAAGATGGTATGCCCCCAGATGGTATCACGAGGGTATCGCCTGCTTTATGGAGACCTGGCTCGGAGACGGGGTGGGGAGGTCTCTCGGAGGCTATGACGAAACCTATTTCCGTACACACATCAAGGAGGGGGAGGAACTTTATTCGGTGGTCGGCCTGGAGACGGAGGGCACGACGTCCGATTTCCAGCAGGGTGCGACCTCTTACCTTTACGGAACAAGGTTCGTCAACTATCTGGCATACGTCTATGGCTATGAGAAGTTGATTGATTTCTACAACAGGACGCAGGACAGCCGCACGTTCTATGCAAAACAGTTCGAAAAGGTCTATGGCAAGTCCCTCCGCACCGTGTGGAAGGAGTGGGAGGATTTCGAGAAAGAGTATCAGCGGCAGAATCTTGAGAAGCTGGCGGAGTACCCCCTGACGGAGTGCAGGCAGATGGTCGGGAAGAATCTCGGCGCCACATCACCGATTATCTACGATGAGGAGGCGGGGGAGGCTTTCGCTGCAGTTTACTTCCCGGGAAGCCCCGCGCAGGTTGTCAGATTCCCTTTGGACACTGCATCCGGTACCCTGGGCAAGATGAAGAAGCTGGCGGAGATCGACGGTGTCCAGGCCTATCAGACTGCGTACATCGCTTACGACAGGCGTGGGCGCAGGCTCATCTGGACGGACAGGAATTCAAAGATGCGCGGACTTGTGGTGTTTGACCTCAAGCGGGGCAGGGTGGAGAAGAGGCTGAAATACCAGCGTGTGTACGACATCTGCTATGACAATGCGGGCGACTGTATGTATGGTATCATCAGCAATCAGGGCATCTGCCACCTCGTCAGATATGATTCCGCACTTGAGGAGAGAGAACTCATCTACAGTTTCCCTTTCGGAGTGAGCGTGAGCGACTTGGACGTATCTCACGACGGAGAGAAGATAGTGATGTCCGTCCTTGGCAAGAAAGGGGAACATTCGCTGATAATGTTCAGGCGGTCAGACATCGAGAACTCCAATTACGAATATCAGACTCTTTATTCTTTGGAAGACTCCAACCTGAGCCAGTTCCGCTTCAGTCACGACGACAGCAGACTGGTCGGATTCAGTTACTACACCGGTGTCCCCAACATCTGGACGCTTGATCTGGAATCCTGCAAGTTCGACCTGCTTTCCAACGTCCAGACCGGCCTGTTCGCACCGTATCTTGCCTCGGACGGCAGTGTCTATGCGCTTGAGTACGGTTCTGACGGGATGACTCCGGTCCGGTTCGAATACAGGGTGCTTGAAGATGCCAACAGTGTGGAATTCCTGGGACAGAAGGCTTTTGAGGCCAATCCCGGCCTTGCCGAACTCTCAACTCTGAAGAAGCCTGTGGAGGAAATAGGTTTCGGTGAGGTCTATGATTCGGTGAAGGTATATAAACCGTTCAGGGAAATCAGGTTCCAGGGGGCCTATCCGGATATCAGCGGGTTCACGGACAAGGAGGGGTGGAACAAGATGACGCCGGTCCTCGGCTATCATTTCGCATTCTACGACCCGCTGTCCCTTTTTTCCGTCAATCTGTTCGTGGGGGCTTCTCCGTGGAGTCACAACGACTGGAAGAACAAGTTTCACGCGAGCGCCGAGATAAAATACTGGCAGTGGACTCTCAACGCGGCCTGGAACCCGACCAGTTTCTATGATCTGTTCGGCCCGAGACGTTCTTCCAGAAAAGGCTACCACGTCTCACTCGGATATGATTCCAAACACACGATGCAATATCCATTCACCTGGGACTGGGGTGCCTCAATCGCGCATTATGGAGATATGGATGCGCTACCCCTATATCAGGAGATTACGACCGACATTCACTCTTTCCAGACGGCGGATGTCTATATAAAGGGCGGCAAGGTACGCGGCTCCATCGGGTCGGTTGCGGCCGAAAAGGGATACCGTTTCTCAGCCGAAGGCTACACCTATCTGGCGGACGGGAAATTCTTCCCTTCCCTGGAAGTGTCGGGAGATGCCGGATTCCTGCTGCCCGTCGGCAGGCATAATTCATTCTGGTTCAAAGGCTCTGCCGGCCAGTCGTTCGGGGACCGCGGCTCTGCCTTCGGGAATACCTATTTCGGCGGTTTCCGCAACAACTTCGTGGACAACGGTGAGGTGAACAGGTACCGGACCGTCAATGCAATGCCTGGTGCGAATATCGACCAAATCGGTGCCCACTGCTATCTGAAAGCGACCGGGGAAATCAATTTCTGCCCCATCCGGTTCAACAATTTCGGAGCCTTGCAGTGCTATCCCAACTACATTCAGTTCTGTCTGTTCGGACACGACCTGGCAACGGACCTGTGGGGTGGCGGCAGGGAATTCAAGGCAAATTATGTCAGTGCAGGAGCCCAGATGAACATTCAGATGGTCTTCTTCACCCATATGAAGACCACTCTTTCCTTCGGGTATGCCAGAGTCTGGGGCGGCGGTCTCAACCAGGGTGATTTTATGTTCTCCCTGAAGTTGCTGTGACGGTTTGGATTTGAGGTGAAACCTGTCATATCTTTGCGGTAGCAAACGAAAAAAGCTGAAAGAAACAATTTAAGTCATTAATAAAAAATAACTTGGTAATCTTTATGAATCTTGTTTCGCCTTTTGAATATGTATTTCAGTCGAGTAGCCCGCTACACTCCTTCATTCCATATCCAAAATTCATAAACAATCTTTCATAAATCTTTACCAACTTATTTTTTAACCATTCCTAAAAAATATCGGTTATGTACGTAAAAAATCAAAACTTCGCAATCTATCTTATTCTCGCCGTAGCGGCGGGATTCGGGTTGGGTTTCCTTTTCGGCGGTCTTTCCGTCCAGTCTGATCTTGCCGGCGGAGACATCTCCAAGGCCTCGCGCTATTCCGCCCAGAAGGAGGATCCCGCACTTAGTGTAATAGAGGACAGGCTCAGGAATGACGAGGAGTTTTTCAACAGCACGAAAGGTGCGATGGACCTCCTTCAGAACCGTATGACGGCTCTGTCCGAACTGACGGAAAAGACAATGGAGGTATGTTCCGGAATCCCTGAATTCCAGTCGATGATGACGGAACTTAAGTCTATGAATGCCAAGGCGTTCAACACCTCTCTGGCTCTTACCAATGCCAATGCGGGTCTTGAGAAGCTGGCGGCGGGAAAACTCGCCCCCGATTATGAACTCTATTCCAACCAGGCATATATCGGCTTCAGCAAGGTTGAGAGTCAGATGGACCTCGGCAAGAGAGTGTATGACGTTTCATCCGCATATCTCGCCGGCAAGAGGGGCGACCAGTACAAACCTCTTGCGGACATTGCCGTGGTATGGTCAGTCTATTGTGCTCAGGATGCCTATATGAACGGCTCCAACAAGGACATCGAGTATTGGAAGAACAAATATTCCGAACTTGACGGTGTCATCGGTTCCGAGATTCGGGCGCAACTTGAAAAGGCGCTTGCCCAGGCCTCCAAGGCACAACTGAAGGCCGGAATACAGGACAATTTCGAGAATCTCCTTCAGGACGCGCAAGTCTTGAATAAAGTTATGCTTCTGAGCGGTGGAACTGCGATTATTTTCAACGGTTCGGTTCTGGAAGCCGCATTCCCTGGATTGACTGACTTGGGAGAAAGGCTTCCCATAGAATAGAATTGTAGCAGAGCGACCCGTCAAGGCAAACTGATGAAAGTCCGTCAGGGTGATTGGCATCCTGTCACAGTTTCTGAGGTTCACTTGAAAGGAACCCAGACTTTCATCTGACCGGCTTCGCGGTTGTCCCAACTGAAGTAGGGGATATACTTCAGGGTATTTCCGTCAGTCGTGGCGGTGATGGTTTCGACACCTCCGAGAAGGTCCTTTTCAAATGCAGACTCGAAAACGGTGCTTCCGCTGATGGAAACCGTATTGAAATCCACTTTGTTGTCGACTTCCTCTATGCAGAATACCAGCGGTCCGCGCTGAATGGCGCGCTGGCCTTCGTCAGCGGCTATGCGGGGGTCGGCGGCGATAACTTCGACAGGCATATCCATATTGATGGACATACTGTCGCCTTTGCTCCATTTGCGGTCTATGACGGCATAGCCGCGGTCGAGGACGAAATCCTTGGTCTCTTTTCCATTGACACTGATGCTGAATGACTTGCACCAGCCGGGAACACGCATCTTAACCTTGCCCTTGTAGGCGGACTTGAAGGTGAGGGCCGCTCCTCCTTCCCAGGGATAACCGGTCTGGAGACTGACGTCCACATTCTTGCGGCCCACCTTGAAGGATGCGTCATTGCCTATGTAGAGATTGACCCAAAGGGCATCGGCGCTGGTGCCGTAAACATAGCTGCCGATGGAAGGTATGAAGCGGCAAACGTTGCTGGGACAGCAGGCGCAGCCATACCATTCCTGACGGTGATGGTCGCCGTGGGAGGCGAGGGGATTGACATAGAAGAACAGATTGCCCTGAAGATTGATGCCGGCAAGGACTCCGTTGAAAAGAGATCTCTCGACAATGTCGGCATACTTGGCTTCTCCCTTCCACTCGTTCATACGGTGATTCCACAGGCACATTCCTATAGAAGCGCAGGTTTCGCAATACGCCTCGTAGTTGGGCAGTTCGAACGGGGCGGCGAAGCCCTCGGTGCAGTAAGCGACTCCGATTCCTCCGGTGATGTACATCCTTGTCCCGACAACATCGTTCCAAAGCCTGTCAAGAGCCTCCATATAATTGGTCTCGGGCATATAGGCTGTCACGTCGCACATACCGCAGAAAAGATACATTGAGCGGACTGCGTGTCCGGTGATTTCAGTAAGTTCGCGTACAGGTAGAGAATCCTGATAATAAAGGGGGTTCCACTTGCTCTCAATGCCTTTGGTGACATCATATGTGCCGAAGCCGTGGCCGCGCTCTTCAAGGAGCCAGTATGCAAAGTCAAGATATTTCTTCTCGCCGGTCACTTCGTAGAGCTTGACCAGGGCAAGTTCGATTTCCTCGTGCCCGGGGACCCAATCACGCTTGCCGGGGCCGAATACAGTCATCATATGGTCCACCATCTTCTGAGCCACATCCAGAAGTTTGCGCTTGCCGGTGGCTTTGTAATAGGCCACACCGGCTTCCAGAAGGTGACCGGCGCAATACATCTCGTGCTTGTCCATATCCACCCAGCGGCGCTCGGGTTCCTGAATGGTGAAGAAAGTATTGATGTATCCGTTTTCCTGCTGAGCGGCGGCGAATTTGTCTATCCACTCGTCTGCCTTGGCTTCCAGAGCGGGGTCAGCATTGTTGATGAGGCTGTATGCCATACCTTCGACAGCCTTGTACACATCGGAGTCATCGAAGAAGATACCGGAGTGGGGACCTTCAGGGATAGCGGCTTTTTCAAAGTTGCGGATTCGCCCGGTTTGGTTCTCAATCTGGTCGATGCAGACGGGGATGGTGTTCTTGGCATTGTTTTCCAGTTTGGGAGACCAGAAAGAGTCCTTGATGAGGACCTGGGAGAAGTCAACCTGCTGCATTGCCTTGGGTGACTCCTTGGTTGCGGGCGTGCAGGCAATAATGAAGCAGACGGCCGCCAGAGGGAATAGGATATTTTTCATAGCAATACAAAAATACAAAATACTTTGAGAATCTGTTTTGAAATGATTAACTTCGATTCTTATGCTTCTTTTTTGCGTATTTTTCGTTGCTTTTCAGCCCCAGCCCGGCGGGCTAAAGCCCTGCTGCTCGGGCCGCAGGCATCAAAATGCCTGCTTTTTACCACTCGCGACCCCATTGCGGCCTCAAATCACCAAAAAATCCATCGAAAAATAGCCTATAATAATTTTCGTGAACCATTTCAAAACAGATTCTGACAAGAAAGACCGGCTGAAAATTTTTCAACCGGTCTTTCTTTTCGGGTATATTTCAGGACTATTCTCCGGCGGGAGTTCCGACGGGGAATTCAGGAGTTCCTTCTGCGGGAACAGTCTTCTCAATCTGGGATTTTACGCTCGTGCTCCGGACGGCTTTCTCAGGGATTACGAAAGTTGCGACAACGCAAAGAACGAGGATGGTGCAGGCGAGGGTCCAGGTGGTCTTCTCAAGAAAATCAGCGGTCTGACGTACACCGAAAGTCTGGTTGCCGGCTGCGAAATTCGCTGCCAATCCGCCTCCCTTGGAGTTCTGAAGAAGAACGACAAGAGTGAGCAATATACTGGCAATCACTATGATAATAGAAATTGTAATGTAAACGGCTTGCATAATAAAATTTATTTTTTGTTTTTTAATTCCTCAATAAGGGCCACAAAGTAAGCATTTTTTTCCGGATATAACAAAATAAGTTTTTCGTAAATCTCTATGGCTTTGTCGAAAAGCCCTTGCTGGACATATATTCCGGCGAGTGTTTCCGTGAAAACTCCGGAATTCTCCTGCTCTTCCGCCTGAGGCATCGGCTGGGGGGCTTCATCATTTTTATCGGAACTGAACCGGCGCAAATTGAGCGCGGAAAAGGCAAGCCCCATATCTTCAAGCCCTTCAAAGTCCTCTTTGCCGAAGTAATCTCCGCCGCCGTTGGAGCGGGAAGCGGATTTTCGGGGCTTCTTTTTTTCGTGGGCCACGATGAAAGCGTCCGGAGAGGGGAGGAAAAGCGCGTGGGGTGCGGCGGCTCTGACAATCGAGGCCCTGTCAAGTTCAGAGCCGGCTGTCCGGAGAATCAATTCCGCTCTGGCCGCGGTGAACCACGGGTATTCCGCTATCATAGCCTTCAGTTCATTGAGGCTTTTGTCCTTGAGACTTACCATTGGGCGACAGTAGCGTTGAAGATGTCTTCCACAAGTTTTTCGACAATCGCGTCGCAGAGAGTCGCTTCCACCATATCGAGAGAGTTCTGGGAGTCATAGTCTTCGTATGCCGCGAAGGACTGTTCCAGGTCATCTTCCGGGTGCTTGACGTTGGTGAATTTGATTTTTACTGTTACGGTCAGGCGGTTCAAAGCCGCGACCTCCTGTGCGGTGATTGCGGCGGCGCGCACGTCATACGACTCGATTGTGGCGGTGATGTTGAGGTCTCCGTCCTCTTCGACGGCTTCGAGCCTGGTCATCTTCCTGAACTTGTCGTTGAGGGATTCTGTCAGCTGATTTGCCAGAAGGGGATTGGTCTTGAGGGCCTTGTTCTCTACCGGCTCGATGCAGATGGTCTGGACGTCCGGCTGAATGGAGGTTCCGCTGAAGGAGTAGATGCCGCATCCTGCAAGCAGGGGCAGAATCGAGATGGCGACAATTATATATAGATAGGTGTGTCTCATTTATCCGTTCATTTCCTTTATTTTTCTGTAAAGCGTGCGCTCCGATATCCCGAGTTCCCTGGCCGCATCTTTCCTCCGTCCCCCGTGTTTGGCAAGTGCCTTGCGGATCAGGTCGCTGCTCGCATCCTGTATGGAGAAGGTCGTCTCCTCCTCAACCTTGCTGCCCGTGACATCCTCCGGGTGTATCATAAGCTGCGGCCGGCTCACGACGATATTGTCCGACCCCGCCCCCCTTTCAATCTGCTCCTTGAGCATATCGACCTCCTGCCTGAGCTGGAAGAGTATCTTGAAGATTATGTCGCGGTCGCTCAGATAGTCCGCTCCGGCTTCCGAAGACTTGACGGGCAGCTTTTCGCTCTTGTCTGTGGGAAGATATGCGGCCAGCACCTCGGCGGAGATGAGACGATTGTGCTCCAGTACGGAAATCTGCTCCGCAACGCTCTTGAGCTGGCGGACGTTGCCCGGCCAGCGGTAGGCTTCCAACAGTTCCACCGCTTCGGGAGTGAGCTTGATGGTGGGGGTGAGGTACTTGTCTGCGAAATCCAATGCGAACTTCCTGAACAGAAGGTGAATGTCCTCTTTCCTATCCCTCAGCGGAGGAATGTTGATGGGGACGGTGTTGAGCCTGTAGTAGAGGTCCTCACGGAATTTTCCGGTGGCGATGGCTTTCCTCAGGTTGATGTTGGTCGCTGCAATCACGCGGACATTTGTCTTTTGCACCTTGGAGGAGCCAACCTTGATGAATTCGCCTGTCTGAAGGACCCTCAGCAGCCTGACTTGTGTGGATAGGGGCAACTCCGCCACCTCGTCGAGGAACAGGGTACCTCCGTCCGCCTCTTCGAAATATCCTTTCCTGGTCTCGATGGCTCCGGTGAAGGAACCTTTTTCGTGACCGAAGAGCTCGGAGTCTATGGTCCCTTCAGGGATTGCTCCGCAGTTGACGGCTATGTAGTCGTTGTGCTTTCTCGGACTGTTGTGATGGATTACCTGAGGGATTACCTCCTTTCCCACGCCGCTTTCTCCTGTTACCAGTACGGAAAGGTCTGTGCCGGCAACTTGAAACGCCACCTCAATGGCGCGGTCAAGCTCGGCATTGTTACCGATGATTCCGAAACGCTGTTTTATCTGCGACAAATCCATTCTTCAGAATACAAATTTAGACAATCAGACGGAATCCCCGATAATATCTGGAAATTCCGCCTTTTGTACCCGGAGCCGGGGTCGAACCGGCACAGCCTCGCGGCCACTGGTGTTTGAGACCAGCGCGTCTACCGATTCCGCCATCCGGGCATCGTAGAGAATACAAAGGTATTAAAAAAATAACACTATGCAAAAAAAGAGAAGAACGGAACTGACGACACCTTTCTCATTTCCGCCGGTGGAATGCAAGTCGCTCACAATCAACGCTTAAAGCAAACATACCCCGCCTTTTCGAGAGGGGGGTTAAAATACCTTATTCACTGAAAGTCAGCAAGTTCCATACCACTGCCCCCTGCGAACAGTCTGCAGACGTTCATCTGGACAAATGAATTATAACCTGATGAACACCTTGTTCCTGTAGAGAATCCAGAGGATGAAGAACACTATGGCAAAATTACCGAATGTCACCCATACATTGTACCACTCTCCCAGATGCCGGGCAAGGCCATAACTCAGGGATTCAACCACACTCCGAAAGTTCACCACCTCCCCGAGGAGATAGGCCGCTATGGAGTTCGTTCCATAAATACGCAGCCATTTCACTCCTGAAGACCAGCCTCTGTAATCTATCAGGTAATGGAAAAGGCCTATCAGTATGAAGCTGAAACCGCCCGCATACAAAGCCATGCTGCAGGTCCATATCTTCTTGATGATGGGCATCTGCAAGTCCCACAGCAGAGCCGTGAGAACCAGAATCACTCCATAGGCAATGAGTTTCAGGGCATTCTTCCTCTTATCATTTCCGCGCCTGATTATCTGCCCGGCAAAAGAACCGAGCATAACCGTCACGGCAAATGTCAGGCTGCTGAATATCCACGTATAATTGTAGTATTCGGAAAAATGCCATGCACCGGAAGAATCATATTCAACCCCGTCCATATGACTCCCCAGAACAGCCCTGTCAATCTTCATCGGAAGATTGCCTTCAGGCGTGAAATCACCGAGGAAGGTAGCAGGGGCCCAATACAGCAGCAACAGGAAAGCCGCCGCAACCACCTGCCATTTCGGTTTCAGGTTAAGATACAGGACTGAACTTACCAGATAACCGGACGCTATCGCCTGCAGCGTATTTGAATAGTATCTGAAATATCTGGGGTCCAGCCCCAGCAGGTTGCCCTGGACAATCATTCCGAACACCCACAGCAGAAGGATGCGCCGCGTTATCCTGACATACGCCTGTTTCTTGTCGTCCCTGTACTTTTCCATAGAAAACGGGATTGTCGCACCGGCCATGAACATAAACATAGGCATCACCATATCCCATACACGGAATCCTTGCCAAACCTCATGGTCGAACTGGAACAGTATCGCGTCCATCCAGGGCTTGTCGACAACACCGCCTATGGACCAGAGCAGCGGCTGGAAGAATACCAGCATAAACAATACGAGCCCCCTGAGAACATCAAGGGAAAGAAGCCTTTCGGCTTTAATGTTTTTCGTCTCCATACCGAAACTGTTATCAACTCACGCTATTACAAATATAACCTATTTTTCCCTATCAGTCTCAAACTGCGCGATAAGACATTAATAAACCAACCCCAACGACGACTTTGAAAAATCCCGGGAAAAAGGTAAATTTGTGTATTATGAAACCGACCCGATCATATCTGACAAGGAGTGGAGTCGCTGTATTTGAGCCTGAAGGCTATGTCCCTTCCCTCCATTCCCCATCCCCGATTTTCATTGAAGAACTGAAATGCGCCGCGCCTCTGGACGACGGTTGGAATCTGCGCCCCTCTTTCCGAAAAAGACTTGGAAAGAACTGTGTGACAATCGATACCGGAGATGCGGATCTTTACGGAACCGGCGAGGTGAGCGGCAACCTGCGCAGAAACGGTGACAGCCAGACCTTCTGGAACACCGAAAACCCCACAGGCTATCTGCACAACGGCAAGCAGATGTACCAGTCTCATCCCTGGGTACTCGGTGTACGGAGGAACGGCACGGCATTCGGCATCATAGCCGACACCACCTGGAAGACCTCTCTCTCCCTGAAGGACGAAATCCGATTCTCGAGCAAGGGGCCCGCATTCAGGGTAGTCATCATCGAAAAAGAGAATCCCGCGGAGGTTATGAAGACCCTTGCCGACCTGACCGGAAAAATGGCCCTTCCTCCTCTCTGGGCTCTGGGGAACCAGCAGTGCCGATTCAGCTACTACCCTCAGGAAAGAGCCGCGGAGATAGCCGACACTCTGCGCAGCCATAGGATTCCCTGTGATGTCATCTGGCTTGACATTCACTATATGGACCGCTTCAAAATCTTTACCTTCAATCCGGAAGGCTTCGACAAACCTGAAGAATTGAACCGTCATCTGCACGAAAACGGATTCAAGACGGTCTATATGATTGACCCCGGAGTCAAGATGGAGAAAGGATATTTTGTCGATGACCAGGGAGTGGAAGGAGATTATTTCGTCAGGGACAGAAAGGGAAAGATCTACCACGGAAGAGTCTGGCCGGGCCAGTGCCACTTCCCGGATTTCACAATGCCTCAGGTAAGAAAATGGTGGGCCGGACTTTACAGGGATTTTCTCTCCAAAGGAGTGGACGGAGTCTGGAACGATATGAACGAACCCTCCGTATTTGTCGGTTTCGGCGGCACGATGCCTGAAAGCAACCTCCACCGGGGTGGAGATGAACTGCCGGCAGGCCCCCATGCCCGCTATCACAACATCTACGGAGAGCTGATGATACGCGCCACCCTTGAGGGAGTGAAAGCGGCCAGACCGGAAAAGCGCCCTTTCGTTCTTTCCCGCTCGAATTTCCTTGGCGGACAGCGCTATGCGGCAATGTGGACCGGAGACAATTACAGCGACTACAGCCAGATGAAGGAATCCGTGCCGATGTGCCTCAACATAGGACTGAGCGGGCAGCCGTTCGCAGGACCTGACATCGGAGGCTTTATGAGGGATTGCACACCTGACTTGCTCCGCCATTGGACATCTTCGGGAGTCTATTTCCCTTTTGTCCGGAACCATTCTGCCGAAGGTACGGCGAATCAGGAGCCGTGGGTCTTCGACACTCAGACCGAGGACATCTGCAGGCGGGCCATTGAAAGGAGATACCGTCTTCTCCCCTATATCTACACGCTTTTTGAAGAGGCCTCCCGCAGCGGATTGCCGGTCATAAGGCCCGTCTTCTGGGCGGATTTCAAGGATACTTCCCTCCGAACCGAACAGCAGGCGTTCCTTCTTGGCGGCGACCTGCTCATAATTCCCCGCTGGTGCGAAAATCCCTCTCTTCCCAAGGGCAACTGGGAACTTTTCTCCTTTGAAGAAGAGGATGACGGATATCAGTCCTATCTGGCCATCCGTCCGGGAGCCGCTGTTCCCGTCACGGAGGTATTCCAGAATACGGTGGAATACAATACTCTCAACCTGACTGTGCTCGTCAATCCGGATTCGGACGGCAGAGCCTCCGGCTTCCTGTATGAAGATGAGGGTGACGGATATGGATACAAGGAGGACGTTTTCGCGAGATATTGCCTTTCTGCGGAAAGTGAAGGAAACAGGCTCACTTTAAGCGTTTCCAAGGCAGAGGGAGAACTGCCACAGCCGCAGCGGAGAATCCGCATAGGACTTGTCCGCGGCGGGAAAGTGCATTTTTCCGAATGGTCGGAGGGCAGTTCCGTCTCGATTGAGATGCCTGCAGAAGAATCCTGCGGAACCGGCTTTTCGGAATTGAAGTTCGTCTCTCTGAAGAACGGCTCAATCTCCCGCAAATTCTCGAAGGCAGACCTTATACTATTTGCTTTGCAAGGAAAATAGCACTCTTTACATCATAAGTTAGTATATCAAATTTGATACTAAAATTTGCATAGTAAGAATATACCATTATATTTGCGTATCAAAACAGATACTATATGGATATTCTTGATGCATTGATGATATATGAATCCACCGACGAGCAGATTCTTGGTGAGATTCGAAGGCGGCTTGCGCGGATGCGAAGGAGCTGCTGTCTCTCACAGGAGGAGCTCTCACAGCGCTCCGGCGTGTCGATAGCCACAATCAAGAGGATAGAGGGGCAAGCCCCGCAGGACATCAGCCTGTCGATTCTCATTAAACTTTTGCGCTCGATGACGCAGCTGGAGGGAGTCGGGACCCTCGTACCGAAGCTCCCGGACTCTCCATTCGCCATCAAGGCTGACGGAACGAAGATGACAAGGATATCAAGCAGACTTATCTGAGTTTTTCAATTTTCTGTACTAAAAAGTCTGTTTCTCGACCTTGGGCTTGGCGAGACGGCCGCGGCGCCTCGTAGTCTGTTTGGCTTTGGAGACGTAGACCGGTGCGCAACAGTCCGGGATCGGGAAGTCGAAGGCC
>JAZUIV010000079.1:0-49576 GCA_045642485.1 Bacteroidales bacterium
GAAGGTATTGATTGCAGCACAAGGATAAAGCGCTTCGTGCGCAAGTTTGTCACCGTACCTGCAAAATGGACACGCTCAGCAAGGACGGATGTGCTCACGCTATACACCAAACGGCAAATCTACCTCAGCCTCTGTTGCTGATACCGAAACCAAAACATATCTGAAACAGTAGCGGTCTGCACAAGACCGCAGATTGCACGTGCAACACACTTTAAAAAGTACCCCAAAAACGAACCGTCAGGACCATCAGAACGCTGAACTTGTGTGTCCGATTCAGAATTGAAGGCAATTACCGACACCTCAGACCATGTTTTTACCTTCGGAACACGCTCATTCTGCCATTATCAAACTTTCTTGCGGAATTGAGGTAAAAAATTAAGCGATATCTTGTATCTTTAACTCCAGAAACAGCCCGGCTCAAAAACAGTTAGACTATGCTTTTGTTGTGAATTGCTTACAAATCTTGTATCTTTAACTCCAGAAACAGCACCCTGCGAGGGACAAGAGAACGGTAGGGGATGTGGCCGACCCGTGGTACACCGGTGATTTCGAAACCACCTTCCAGGACATTCTCGAAGGCTGCGAAGCGATGCTCCGCCGCAAGGCTTTACGATAAAGCTGGCGGAGTGGCTGTCATTGAATGAGGACCTAAGCACCCGCGCTTGATAGCGGGAGGGGCCCAGCGACAGCTGGGAGGGATTCGCGAAGCGAAGTCCGAATCAGTGACAGCCCGGAGCCAGCGAAGCAACAGAGGCAAATATAACTGCCCGAATTCCCATCATATCAGTCTTATAACCTGCCCGGGTTTGGTTTCAGCCACGAACGGTTCGCTCTGACCGGGAATTTCAATGCAGAGACGGCCTCCCTTTTCAGAAATGACCTCAAGGCTTGAAACTGTTCCTCCCGTCATCACGGCAGAGACAAGGAAAGCTCCGCGGGCACGCAGATGACTGAAGCTGACCTCCTTCCAATCGGCAGGAATGGCCGGGAAGACCCTTATCACACCGCTACGGCTCTGCATAAGCATCTGCTGGAGACCGGAAGCGAAAGCGAAATTGCCCTCAAGAGTGAACGGCCTGTAGGTGAACCGGGATTTGCCGCTTTTGGTCTGATCACCGTTGGCGTGGAATGTATTAGGCAGACAGAAGCACCGGGCAAAAGTGCGCAGGGCCTCGGCGGCTCCTTCACCGTCCAAAGCATAAGCCTTCATATTTGCAAGCCACGAATATGAATAACCGCACCACCAGTCCGGTCCGTACTCATCGAGCTTTGCTATGGTGCCCTTTATGATTCTACGGGATTCCTCTCCATCGTACCAGTCCAGCAGATCGAGGGGAAAGATTGCCATGGCATTGGAAAAGTGGCGGTGCGACTCATTGTACGGGAATCCGTGGGCAAAGGTGAGAGCATCGTTCTCCACATCAAGCTCCGGCAGTTCCGACAGGCATCTTTTCCATCTGGCGGAATCGTCTGAAAGACCGAGAGCATCCCCCATCTCGGCCGCTGCTCTGAAAAGGAAGCGCATCAGGGAAAGGTCGTAATTTGTCATAGTGCGGAACCAAGCCTGCATACTGTCGTTGTAAATCTCAGGGCTGGAACTCACGGGCAGCACCCGGTGCCCGCCGGCATCGATGTACGAAAGCTGATCCAACGCAACAGCCACTTCTGAAACAAAAGGATAGCCCTTCTCCTTGAGGAATCCGTCATCTGCACTGTACTTCCAGTGGAGGTAGAAGTGCTGGGCAACCCAGGCCGACGTCGTGGGAGAGAAGGAATATTGCGCCCATCCGCCCATAGGTTCGCCGTCAAGCGTTGCGACACCTGGTACCATAATGCCATCCACTTCAAAGAAGTCGCGGGCGTAACGCCTGAAGGTATCCCTGCAGTCCCAGAGATATTTCAGGAACGCCTCCCCCTCGTCAAGATGGTTGCCGGCATATACAGGCCAGTAGCTGAGCTGGGTATTGAGGTCGTTGTGATAATCCCCTTTCCAGGGAGGGAGAAGACCGTTGTCGGCGGTCCACACAGCCTGAAGAGAGATAGGGCGAGACTCCTTGCGGCTTGCTGAGCCCAATTTATACATCTCATTGTCGTACTGCTTCTGTATCACGGGGTCCGGCACTGTCACGGAGGAAGCGTCCCAGAAGTCGCCCCAGTATTCCAGATGGCTGCGGAAATCCTTTCCGATGCCACGTTCCATAGCCTTGGTTACCTCATCCACGGCATTGATATCATTGAGGGAGGTGCTCACGCTCCAGGCACCCGTAAGGTTGCCCCCTTCGTGTTCCCACGAGACCGCCACGTCATAGAAATAATCTCCCGCACCTTTCTGGTGATAATGTATGTTGCGGCCGGAGGTGATGATACTCCCCTGCTCGTAGCCAAGCGACGCCAGTTCAGTGACCGTGATGCCGTCTGCTTCCTCGTCGGCTTTCCCCTGATACTGAGGGGCTTTGACAGAAGGCACAAACTCCGGATCCTCCACACCCTTGAATATGAACCATCCGACGTGTTCGGAGGCGGCGACAAAAGTCTCCAGGGTCGCCCCACTCTCCCACTCCACGCGGCACAAAGCGTCATTGAGGTAGAGACGGACAGATTTCACTGCACCCAGTTTCTCCAGAGGAAATTCGAGAGCCGCACAGGATATCTTCGAAGGAGCCGGAGCGTGACCGTAATGATAGGAAAACTGCTGGCGTATCGCATCATTGTCACCGGCCGTCACCCTGTCCAGCATCCATTTGTACTTGAATTTGACGGTATCCTGATAGTCGGGGGTCTTGCTGAGGTCCCACAAATCATAGTGATCAAGGGAGAAACGGAGATTACCCCTCTTTTCCCAGACAAGCTGTCCCAATTCGGCATTACCCAGAGGCACGGCCTCATCCCAGGTGGTTGCAAGGCTGTCAAACACTAGGTCACTGTCGCTTGCTTCAGGGGTGAATCCTCCTGTACACGATGCAAGGGCCGCCATACATCCGGCCGTCAGAATCAAGACAAATTTTCTCATACCGCTATTAATGGATTGTTTATGCAAAAATAATCAAAAAAGAGGATAACATTTCATTAGTCAACTTGAATAATATTGGGTAAATTGCACTTATGAAAAGATTACTCCTAGCCCTCATTGCACTTGCCGGCATACAGTATGCCTATGCACAGTGCCTTCCTAAAGACCCTAAAGTTGAATCCCAGATAGAGTCCATCCTTTCCGGGATGACTTTGGAGGAAAAAATCGGTCAGATGTGCGAGCTTGCCATAGACAAGGTCCTTGCAGGCGGCAAGTTGTCCGCAGAGGCTGTCAACACAGTCTTCGGAAAATACAAGGTGGGCTCAATCCTCAATGTTCCGGAAGGCATCGCGCAGACACCGGAAGTCTGGGCAGATATCATACGGGCCCTGAATGATGCATCAAAGGCCCAATGCGGTGTTCCCCAAATCTACGGTGTCGATCAGATACACGGGGCAAGCTATACCTGGGGTGCAACCCTCTTCCCCCAGGAGATCGGGCAGGGCGCTTCCTTCAACCCTGAGATTCCCTTCAGAATCGGTCAGATAACCGCCTACGAGAGCAGGGCCTGCCTGATTCCCTGGGTCTATTCCCCGGTAATGGACATCTCACGCTCTCCCCTCTGGCCCCGAATGTGGGAAAGTTTCGGAGAGGACGTGCTTGTCAATTCCGTTATGGGTGCCGAACTTACCAAAGGACTTCAGGGAGACGACCCGAACCACATAGGAATGTACAACACCGCCGCCTGCCTGAAGCATTATCTGGCCTACGGTGCAGCAACAAGCGGCAAGGACAGGACACCTTCGAACATCCCATACCGCGATATGCTGGAAAAGTATTTCCAGCCCTTCAAGGCCAGCTGTGAAGCCGGAGCCCTGAGCGTGATGGTCAATTCCTCAAACAACGGGGGCATACCTTTCCACGCGAACCATACGCTTCTCACGGAATGGCTGAAAGAAGGTCTTGACTGGGACGGAATGATTGTCACCGACTGGGCAGACATAGACAACCTCTGGAAACGCGATCACGTCGCGGCCGACAAGAAGGGCGCCATCGCTATGGCCATCAATGCCGGAATCGATATGACAATGGACCCCTACTCCACCGATTTCTGCGACCTGCTGACCGAACTTGTAAATGAAGGCCGCGTCCCGATGTCAAGGATTGACGATGCCGTACGGCGCATCCTCAGGCTCAAGATTCGTGTAGGCCTGATGGACCGCGCCACCTGGGACATCCCTTCCGGTGACCTCAAGTCGATGTATAAGGATTTCGGCTCCGAAGGATATGCCCGTGAGGCCGTTGCGATGGCAGAAGAGTGTATGGTGCTTCTCAAGAACGACAAGGACATTCTCCCTCTGAAGCCCGGCACAAAAATTTTCGTATGCGGCCCGAATGCCGATAATTTCCGCCCGATGAACGGGGGTTGGTCCTACAGCTGGCAGGGCGAAAGGACTGACCTGGTTGCCAGAAAGATAGGACGATATCACAGTTTCCGTGAAGCGCTTGAGGAAAAGTTCGGAAAGCAGAACGTGGAATTCAGCGAGATGGTGCGCTATGACAGATTTGATTTCCGGAAAGACGAACAGGTCCCCGAATCCGCTGCCGCGGAAGGCGGCTCCACTGCCGACAAGATTGCCCGTGCAGACGTGCTGATAGCGTTCATAGGAGAGAATTCCTACACTGAGACTCCGGGAAACATCGATGACCTCAACCTGTCAGCCAACCAGACGGCAATGGTCGAATCCCTCACCGCCACAGGCAAGCCCGTAATCCTGGTGCTCAACGAGGGCCGTCCCCGCCTCATAAACGGGATTGTCCCCCTCGCTTCAGCCGTTGTGCAGACATTCCTCCCCGGAAACTACGGTGGAGACGCTCTTGCCAATCTGATTTCCGGAGAGTCAAACTTCTCTGGGCGCCTCCCCTACACCTATCCAAAGTACCACGGTTCGTTCATCACATACGACTGCAAGCCCTGCGAATATGTGGAGACGATGAACGGTGCATACAACTATGATGCGAACACCACTGTGCAGTGGCCTTTCGGCTACGGCCTGTCATATTCCGAAGTGGAGTATAATGAACTGAAACTCGTGGAGCAGGGAGAGACCGTCAAGTTCAGCGTTACGCTCACCAACAAATCCGGGCGGAGCGTCAAGGAGCCCGTACTCCTGTTTGTCTCTGATTTGGTAGCTTCAATCTCCCCTGACATCAAACGCCTCCGCGCCTTTGATAAGGTTTCTCTCGAACCTCACCAGACCAGAACGGTGGAGTTGTCGTTCAAGGCCTCCGACCTTGCCTTCGTGGATGAGAACCTCAAATGGGTCCTCGAGCCCGGCGAATTCAAAGCCACCGCAGGCCCTCTTTCTGTGCTTTTCAAACTGTAATTTGAATGAATAAAATATTCAGAAGCCGTTTATGAATAAAAAACTGCTCACAGTCCTGGCCGTGGCCCTCATTGTATCCGGATGCCGCAACTGCCCGAACAAAAGCAATTATGACTCCCTGTTCGATACAGACCATATGGACCGGATAGCCTTCCCCATCGGAGGTATGGGTGCCGGGATGTTTTGTCTCGAAGGAACGGGTGCGATTTCACATATGTCCATCCGGAATCATCCCGACCTTTTCAATGAACCCTGCATCTTTGCAACCATCCACGTGAAAGGAGTTGAAAACGGCACGAAGGTGGTCGAAGGCCCGGTTCCGGATTGGAAGAAATTCGGAAATCACGGAAACGGAACAGGTTCTGCCGGGGCTACTTACGGGCTGCCCAGATTCGCGGAGGCGGAATACTTCGAAGCCCGCTTCCCGTTCGCCACCGTCCGACTGAAAGACAATGCAATGCCACTTTCCGCCCAGATTACAGGTTGGAGTCCGTTCATTCCCGGCGATGAGGACAACTCCGGTCTGCCGGCCGGCGCTCTCGAATACAGTTTCACCAATACATCGTCTTCGGAGGTGGAAGCCGTATTTGCATTCAATTCGCGCAATTTTATGGGGTGGAACAACCCTGACCAGTGCGCGACTCTGAAGCTGAAAAAAGGATTTGTCCTCAAATGCCTCAATAGAGCGGAATATCCGTGGGATGAAGGCTCTTTCGGAGTGTCAGCTCCCTTTGAAGAGAATGTGATTACGGACTGCGGGTGGTTTCGCGGAGGTTGGTGGGATCCTATGACTATGGCCTGGAACAAGGTCGCATCAGGGGATATCACTCCCGTCGAGCCGGCGGAGGGTACTACAGGCGGATCTCTTTATGTCCCCTTCAGACTTGCTCCGGGGGAGAGCCGGACAGTCAGGATTCTTGTCAGCTGGTATGTACCGGTGACAAATATGCGGTTCGGCAATGACGCATCCTACCCGTCCGATTTCGGGACACGTTATGAAGAATCACTCTACAGGGACTATCCTGAATTCTACAAGCCGTGGTATGCATCGAGATTCGGCTCCATTGATGAAGTTGACGGCTATTGGCGAGACAATTATGATTCATTGCGCGAAAATACCGATGCTTTTACGAATGCTTTCTACGATTCCTCCCTGCCTGTGGAAATCCTGCGCGCAGTGTCGGATAATCTGACCATTCTGAAATCTCCCACCGTCCTGCGCCAGCACGACGGCCGTTTCTGGGCCTATGAAGGCAGCGGCGATTCGTGGGGCAGCTGCTCCGGTTCCTGCACCCACGTGTGGAATTACGCACAGGCCCTGCCGCATCTTTTCCCCAGAATGGAGAGAACTCTCAGGGAGACTGAATTCAACGTCAGTCAGGATACATACGGCCACCAGATGTACCGGAGCGGATTGCCCATAAGGCCTTTGAGGCACGACCATATTGCCGCCACCGACGGCCAGCTCGGCGGCATCATCAAGGCATACCGCGACTGGAGAATCAGCGGTGACACCGAATGGATCCGCGGCCTCTATCCCCAGATAAAAGCAAGCCTCGAATATTGCATCAGGACCTGGGACCCGCGTGAAGTCGGTGCTATGGAGGAGCCTCACATCACAACCTATGAAAGCGAATTCTGGGGAGCTGACGGAATGTGCAACAGTATCTATGCCGCGGCACTGAAGGCCTTCATCGAAATAAGCAAAGGTCTCGGAGAGGATTCCTCCAGATATGAGGAATTGTACGGAAAATGCCGTACCTATATGGAAAATAAACTCTGGAACGGTGAATACTTCTATCACAAGATACGCTGGAACCTGCTCGATGCAACGGGCATCACCACACGCCTCACCGGCATCAATGACCAGGTCTATTCTCCGGAGGCCACCCTCCTGCTTGCGAAGGACGGTCCCAAGTACCAGTACGGTACAGGTTGCCTCTCTGACGGCATCATCGGCAGCTGGATGGCTCTGTGTGCCGGACTGGATGATCCTTTAGACAGTGACAAGGTGGCGGAACATTTGAGGTCTGTCTATAAATACAATCTCAAGAAAGACCTTTTCACTCACTCGAACCCCCAGAGGCCCGGATATGCATTCGGCCATGAGGGAGGACTGCTTCTGTGTACCTGGCCCCACGGAGGAAAACAGGAACTGCCGTTCGTCTATTCCGACGAAGTCTGGACAGGCATTGAATACCAGGTAGCGGCGAATCTGATATTTGAGGGAGAGGTTGATAAGGGCCTGGATATTGTCAGAACCTGTCTTGACAGATATGACGGTAGCATAAGGAATCCTTTCAACGAATACGAATGTGGCAACTGGTATTCCAGGGCAATGTCAAGCTATTCCCTGCTTCAGGCAATGACCGGTGCAAGGTATGATGCAGTTGATTCCACTCTCTATATAGACCCGCGCATCAAAGGAAATTTCCGTTCTTTCATCTCAACCGAGAGCGGCTTCGGCACAGTCGGAATCATGAATGGGGAACCGTTCCTGGAGGTAAAAAAAGGCTCAATTCCCGTCAAGAGGACAGTGCTGCCGAAAGCGACTTCCTCCGCTCGAAAGTAGTACCGTGTCTGATACTGATTCTTTCATTGAATTTTTTTGTTATATTTGTCGATAGAGTATCATAAATCCGCACCTTTTATGAAAAAAATCACACCAATCCTTCTGCTGGCAGCCGTAGTTTCAGCCTGCACGAGCAACTCCACCGTGGTCGATTACGACGGCGGCAAAGTCCGTCTGACGGCAGTTTCAGAGAACATCATCCGTGTGGAAGCAGTTCCTTCCGGAGCCGGATTCTCTACCGCAGAGTCACTTTCAGTGGTAAAGCAGGACAACGGAGTGAAACTTAACGTCAGTAAAGGAAAGGGTGAAATTGTGGCCCGCACGGAAAATGTCACCGCAAAGGTGAACACCGCAACCGGACAGGTCAGTTTCTTCGACCGGGAAGGCAATCCGGTGGTCAGCGAGGACCGCAGGGAGTTCTCCCCCATCGAGGTCGAAGGCACGAAGGGATGGACTGTGCGCCAGATCTTCAATTCAGATGATGACGAAGGGTTCTACGGACTGGGGCAGCATCAGGCCGACGAGTGGAATTACAAGGGCCGTAACGAGGAACTCTACCAATACAACACAAAAATCAGCATCCCGTTCGTCGTATCTTCCAAAAAGTACGGCATCCTGTGGGAAAGCACAAGTTTCTGCCGCTGGGGAGATTCACGTGACTATATGCAGCTTGACGAAGTTTTCAAACTGTATGACAAGGATGGCAAGGCCGGTGCTCTGACAGGAAGTTATTATCCCGCAAAGGGAGAGACGCTGGTCCGCAGGGAGAAAGCCATCAATCAGGAATTTCTTCGCACCCCGCAGTGCGACGTGGTGAAGAACTCTCCCGAAGGGTTCGACTTCAACGGTTCCCACGTGGTGTTCGAGGGAACTTTGGAGCCGGCTGAAAGCGGCTTATACCACTTCTATATGTATTATGCCGGCTACACCCGAGTCTTCGTGAACGGAAAGATGGTTATGCCTGAACTTTGGAGGACTGCCTGGAACCCCAACGGCAGAAAATTCGAATACGAACTTGAATCAGGCCGGAAGGCTGACCTGAGAATCGAATGGGAGCCCGACGGAGGCGTAAGCTACTGCGCGCTGAAGGTTCTCCCGCCGGTGGATGCAAAGGAGCAGGGCAAAATGGCCTGGTGGGGCGAGATGCAGGATGAAATCGACTATTATTACATAGCGGCTGAAAATGTTGACGGAGTCATTTCCGGCTACAGGACACTTACAGGAAAAGCCCCGATTCTTCCCAAATGGACTCTTGGCTACTGGCAGAGCCGCGAACGCTACACCAGCCAGGAGCAGATTCTCTCCGTGATGAAGAAATTCCGCGAAAAGAACATTCCCATCGACAATATCGTGCAGGACTGGCAATACTGGAAGCCGGACCAGTGGGGCAGCCACGAATTCGACGAGGCCCGCTTCCCCGACCCCAAGGGTATGGTGGACAGCATACACGCGCTTAACGGCCGGTATATGATAAGTGTCTGGCCCAAGTTCTACGAAGGTACGCAGCACTTCAAGGAGCTTGATGACAACGGCTGGATATACAGGACTGCAATCGACGAGAAAGTAGTCGATTGGCTCGGCTACAGCCAGTCATTCTATGACGCCTACAGTGCCGACGCCCGCAAACTCTTCTGGCAGCAGATGTACGAGCACCTCTTCCCCATCGGAGTCGATTCCTGGTGGATGGATGCGAGCGAGCCCAACATCCACGACTGCACCGATATGGAATACCGCAAGAAGATGGCGGGGCCCACTGCGATGGGGCCTGCGGCCAAATATTTCAACGCCTACGCACTGCTCAACGCAGAGGCCATTTACAACGGCCAGCGTTCCGTGGATCCCGACAGACGCGTATTCCTTCTCACCCGAAACGGCTATACCGGACTGCAGAGATATTCCACAGCCTCCTGGAGCGGGGATATCAGCACCACTTGGCTGGATATGAAGGCACAGATAAGCGCCGGGCTCAACTACTGCATCAGCGGACTCCCCTTCTGGGGTCAGGACATAGGAGGTTTCACCTCCGAGTTCCGCTTCCAGAAAGCGCAGGAACTTTATGACAGGACCGGCATAGTGAACGAGGACCTGAAAGAGTGGAGAGAACTTAACACAAGATGGCATCAGTGGGGCGTGTTCTGTCCGCTTTACCGCGCACACGGGCAATATCCCCTCCGTGAGCCCTGGAATATCGCACCGGAAGGGAGCGAGACCTACAACGCGATTCTTGCCGTGGACAGAATGCGTTACCGCCTGATGCCCTACATCTACACTCTTGCTTCTAGAGTCCATTTCGAGGACTACACTATGATGCGTCCCCTGGTGATGGATTTCACGGACGACCCGGTTGCCCGGGAGATTTCAGACCAGTTCCTCTTCGGCGACGCGATTATGGTCTGCCCCGTATATGAATATGGTGCAAGAAGCCGCGAGGTCTATCTTCCCGACTGCGGATGGTATGACCTGAATGACTTCAGTTTCATCAAGGGAGGTTCCCGCTTCACCGCGCAGGCCCCCTATGATAGGATTCCCCTCTATGCAAGGGCCGGGCAGATTGTGGTGACCGGAGATGAAATACAAAGCACGGCTGAGGTCCAGAAGAATCTTACCGTCAACATTTTCGCGGGTGCGGATGCGACATTCGGCCTCTACGAGGATGACGGCCTTACCTATGACTATGAAAAGGGTGAATACGCCACCGTATCCTTCATTTGGGACAATCAAAACAGATGCCTGAAGATTTCCGACCTCAGCGGGGATTCTACGGCGATGCCTTCGGAAAGAACTTTCAATGTCAGACTCTTCACTCCCGAAGGTGTGGTCACATCATCCGTGCAGTACAGAGGGAAAACTGTTGAAATCTCACTTTAACAATAACTCTCAACTAACGATATGGAAGATATCCTGTACGAAATACCGCCTCTGTCACCGAGCGACTGCTTCTACATCGTGGACCGAAGGAAAAGCGAGTTCAACTACCCCATCCACTGCCATAAAGAGCTCGAAATCAACTTTGTGCAGGGAGCTGCCGGCGCACAGAGAATTGTCGGTGACAGCATAGAGACAATCGGTGACGTGGACCTGGCGATGATAGGTTCGGAAGATCTGGAGCACGTCTGGAACCAGGGCCTGTGCACGAACAGGGATATCCGGGAAATAACGATCCAGTTCGACAAGTCGATGCTGCCGGAAGAACTTCTTTCCAAGAACCAGTTCGCCTCCATCAACGCAATGCTGAAGAAAGCGCGCAACGGGATTTCATTCCCGTCGGAAGCCATAATGAAATCCTACATCTATCTGGACAGGCTGGCCGAATCCCAAAACAGTTTCGAGCAGCTGATGATGATGCTCAATCTGCTTTACACTCTTTCTCAATTTGAATGCAAGATACTTGCAAGCAGCACGTTCGCAAGAGTCAAGAAAGACAGCGAGAGCCGCAGGATACAAAAGGTCAAGGATTACGTGACTGAGAACTGCGCCCGTTCGCTCACTCTTGAGGAAATAGCCGGAATCGTGGGAATGAGTCCCAGTTCATTCAGCCGTTTCTTCAAGAACAAGACGGGCAAGACCCTGACAGCCTACATTCTGGACATTCGCCTTGGCACCGCAGCAAGGCAGCTGGTGAACACGACGAGCACCATTTCAGAGATATGTTACGCATCCGGATTCAACAATCTCTCCAACTTCAACCGTCTCTTCAAAAAAAGCAAGGGGATAACCCCAAAGGAATTCAGACAGTTATACAAGAAGCACAGCGTGATTGTCTGAAAATGCAAAAACATACGCATTATTGACAAAATAGTATTTTTTTGATTCTGTAATAAACCCTACCTTGTGTTAGATTTGACGCGGGCTGTATCCGCGTTGAACAAATTGATAGAAAAACCATATTTTCACCACTATTTATTAACCAAAAACCCATTTTCATGAAAAGTAAACTATTTGCTTCTCTGATGGTTCTGTGTTTATGGTGCGGAGTCGCCTTCGCGCAGAACAAGGTTTCGGGTGTCGTAAAGGACAACATCGGAGCCGCAATCGGAGTGAGTGTGCTCGAAGTGGGCACCTCTAATGGAACTGTAACAGACGAGAACGGAGAGTTCACCCTGACTGTAAAGCCGGGCGCTTCCCTCACTTTCTCATCAGTCGGTTACAAAACAGTGACTGTCGCTGTCGGCAAACAGAGCCGCATCGAAGTCCTTCTGGAAGAAGACAACCTTTTCCTCGATGAGGTCGTGGTTGTCGGTTACGGTGTACAGAAGAAAAAACTGGTCACCGGGTCAACAGTTCAGGTAAAGGGTGAGGAACTCGCAAAACTGAACACAACCAGCGCCCTTGGCGCAATGCAGTCATCCACTCCCGGTATGCAGATCATCTCCTCATCAGGTCAGCCCGGTGAAGGTTACAAGGTCACCATCCGTGGTATGGGTACCACCGGTTCATTTGCACCTCTATATGTAATAGACGGTGTGGCCGGAGGTGACATCAACGCACTCAACCCTTCAGACATCGAGAGCATCGACGTATTGAAGGATGCGGCATCCTGCGCAATCTACGGTGCACGTGGTGCAAACGGTGTTGTCCTCGTTACCACAAAGCAGGGAAAAGAAGGCAAGATTTCAGTTAGCTACGACGGATTCTACGGAGTCCAGAACGTGGCCAGAATGCCTCAGCTTCTCAATGCCAAGCAGTATATGGACATTCAGGACCAGGTCGAGTTCAATATGGGCCGTACACCCGTGGATTGGGCCGGAATACTGAATCCTGACCTTTACAATTCAATTATGTCCGGTTCTTTCCAGGGAACCGACTGGCTTGACGCTATCCGCAACGAGAACGCGCCTACCACCAACCACGCAGTCAACGTCACCGGTGGTAACGACGTTTCCAAATTCGCGATGGGTGTCTCCTACACAGGACAGGAAGGTATCTTCGGAAAGCCCGTAGCATCCAACTACAAACGTCTCACCGCCCGTATAAACAGCGATCACGTGCTCTGGAGAAAGAATGGTCTTGACATCATCACTTTCGGTGAAAACATCACCTTCTCAACCAGCAAGAAGAGCGGTATCGGTATCGGAAACCACTATTGGAACGATGTTTACAGTATGTTGTCCGCAAGCCCTCTCGTTCCCCTCATGGATCCCACAGGCCAGAGCGAAAGCGGTTACACCGAATACGATTGGCTGAGCAACAGCGGCATTTGGCAGAAGGATCCCTATACCAGCAACCCTGTCGCCAATATGTACTACAGTTCACGCGGCAACAACGAGAACCACGGATATGCTCTCAATATGTCAGCGAACCTGAAAGTCCAGCCCATCAAGAACCTCATCTGGAAGAGCCAGTTCAACTACGGTATGAGTGCAAACACCTACCGTCAGTATCAGAAGATCTACAAGCTCACCAACTATGCGTTCTCTGACTCTGACAGCGCAAATCAGAGCGCAAGTGCAGGCTGGAACTGGTCCTGGGAGAACACCGTGAACTACAAGTTCAACGTCAGTGACCACAACTTCGATGTACTTGTAGGTAACACACTTCAGGCAAACGGCTTCGGCGAGAGCGTAGGCGCGACCAACAGCAATGGTCTCTGGCCCAACGACTGGGCTCATGCATACGTGAGCAATATGTCCGGCGACCCTTCAACCTCTGACGTGACCGGTTCAACCTGGGGCGACAGCGGTCTGGTCTCTTTCTTCGGCCGTATCAATTACGACTACGCCGAGAAATACCTGCTCTCCTTCATCATCCGTCGTGACGGTTCGTCCAACTTCATGAGGGGCAACCGCTGGGGTACATTCCCTTCAGTATCCGCAGGTTGGGTGCTGACCAACGAGCCCTGGATGGAAGGTGCGCGCGGCGTCCTTGATTTCTTCAAGATCCGTGCAAGCTGGGGACAGAACGGTAACTGCAACGTTGACAACTTCCAGTATCTTTCAACGGTATCTGTAGGTGCGGCCGACGGTGGTTATTCCTTCTACACAGGTCCCACTTCAACAACTTCAGGAACAGGAGCCTACGCAGACAAGCTCGCCAACCCCGACATCACCTGGGAGACATCCCAGCAGATTGACGTGGGCTTCGACGCACGCTTCGCCAACAACAGGCTCAACGTTGTGTTCGACTGGTACCGCAAGGACACCAAGAACTGGCTCGTCAACGCTCCCGTTCTCGGTCACTACGGACTCAACGCCCCCTTCATCAACGGAGGTGACGTCCGCAACCAGGGTGTCGAGCTTGCAATCGGTTGGAACGATGCAGTCAGCAAGGACTTCTCCTACAACATCAACGTGAACGGAGCCTACAACAGGAACGAGGTTACCCGTATCGCGAACGATGAAGGCATCATCCACGGCCAGACAAACGTAGTTCAGGGAATCGCCGAAATCTACCGTGCTCAGGTAGGCTATCCTATCGGCTACTTCTGGACATACAAGACTGACGGAATCTTCCAGAATCAGGAGGAAATAAACAACTGGGTTTCATCAGGCAAACCCACGATGAGAGGGACTGCCGTTCCCGGCGACCTCAAGTTCGTCGATCTCAATGGCGACGGTATCCTCGATGACAGGGACAAGACAATGACCGGTGATCCGAACCCCGATTTCACTATGGGTCTCAACCTTTCATTCTACCTCTATGGCTTCGACTTTGCAGTCAGCGGTTACGGTCAGTTCGGCCAGCAGGTGTTCCGCGCATACCGCCGTTATTCCGACAGCCAGTGGAACAACTATACTACAGAGGTTTACAACTACTGGCACGGTGAAGGAACTTCCAACAAGTATCCCCGCCTGACAGCAGGTACCGACCTGAACTTCATGAACAACTCCGACATCTTCATCGAGAATGCGGACTTCTTCAGAATCCAGTCAATCACTCTCGGCTACGACTTCAAGCGCGCCTGGAAGAAAGCTCCTTTCCAGCAGTGCAGACTCTATGTCCAGACACAGAATCCCTTCACCATCACCAAGTACAAGGGTCTTGACCCTGAAGTCGGTTCAGACGGCAGCTTCGATTCCTGGGCAAAGGGACTTGACCTCGGCTACTACCCTCAGGCAAGATCAATCCTTGTCGGACTTAACCTTAAATTTTAATTAGATGACTGATATGAAAAAGATATTGAGTATTGCAGCAGTAGCTGCTATGACGCTCTCACTCGTTTCCTGTGAGAAGTTCCTTGATAGCAAGAACTATTGGTCAAAAGACAGCAGCAACTTCCCTGTTAACGAGACCGATGCTGACCAGATGATTGCAGGTATTTATAACAATATGAATATCGTCATCGGCAACAGCCCTCTCTTCGCCCATCATATGTGGTCTGAAGCGGCGTCCGACAACTGCCTCGGCGGTGGTGGAGCCAATGACCAGGCAGCTCAGGCGGAGGACCTTATGATGAACTTCGGTTCAAGTATGTATGACGGTTTCTATACCACCCGCTACAAAGGTATCGCTCGCGCCAATGCCGCCATCGAAGCACTGCCCAACCTTGCCGCCAATATGAGTGCCGACAAGGTGAACCAGTATCTGGGCGAGGCTTTTTTCCTCCGCGCCTGGTACTACTACGAACTGGCTTCAATGTTCGGAAACATCCCATGCCCGATTACCACTACAGCTGACCCCACACTTCCTCAGATTTCCGGTGAAGCTCTCTGGGGCCAGATTATCGAGGACTGCAAGATTGCAGCTGACCTAATGCCCGCAAGAAAGGCTACAGGCGACGGACACGTTGACAAATATGCAGCAGAGGCTCTTCTCGGTCGCGCATTCCTCTTCGCAACCGGTTTTTATGGTCTGACTGACATCACCCTTCCTGCCTACGAGAACGAGGCCATCGGTGTAAGCATCGCTGAAGGAACCAAAATCACCAAAGCCGAGGTCGGCAAATACATCAGCGACTGCGTCAGCAGTTCAGGATACACACTCGTGGATGACCCTCACAATCTTTGGGCATATTCCAACAGATGCTCAGTCGAGGATGAGAAATCCCCTTGGAAAGGTAAAGGTTACAAATGGGCTGAAGACGACGGTGCCGTCAATCCCGAGGCGATGTTCGTAATCAAGTTCAACACCCAGCCTTCCTGGAGCACGACCATCGGTTATTCAAACCAGACAGCCCTCTACTGGGGCGTTCGCGGCCAGAGTCTTGACAACGGCGAGTGTTTCCCCTTCGGTACAGGTTGGGGTATGTGCCCCGTAAACCCGTCGCTTGTCGATGACTGGAAAGCCACCGAACCCGGTGACAAGCGTCTTGACGCTTCTATCATCTCGGTCGACAAATGGCCTTCATACAAGTATGGCGGAGACTCCAACATTCAGGAATCCGGATACTATCAGACCAAGATAATGCCTGTCCTGGCCTGGAGTGAGGAGAACGGCAAATATATGAAGTCCTTCACGAACGTAATGTTCCCCGGACTAACCTGGTCCAGCGGAAATGAGGACAACTTCCAGCTCAACAGCGTGAACGATATGGTTCTTATCCGCTTCGCCGAAGTTCTGCTGATGGATGCCGAAATCAACGGAAGTCAGGCTTCATTCGACAGGGTCCGTGCACGCGCAGGACTTGGAAGCAAGACAGCATCTGAAGACAACATACGCAACGAACGTCGTTGGGAGTTTGCTTTCGAAGGTGTCCGTTTCAATGACCTCCGCCGCTACGGCGAGGCATACGCAACCGCAGCCCTCGACAAACAGCAGGGTGTACATTGCTACAACAGCGGTGTCGAAGGAATCAACGACGCAGCCAAGTACAACGGAGGCTACGGCAACCGTTACAAGGCTACCAAGGGATTCGTAAGAATTCCTGAAGCCCAGATTTCACTTTCTGCAGGTGCAGGTGAGGAATACACCTTCGTCCAGAATGAAGGATGGGGCGCAGGAACAGACTTCGCAGGTTGGTAGCAGTTTGAACTTAAATAATCCATAGAATTATGAAAAGATTATCATACTTAGCAGTAATCGCAGCGGCCGGAATGTTTCTGGCCTCCTGCCAGCCTGAAGTAATCGAAGGAGGATCTGTCGGAGCAAGCGTAAGTGCCGAAGAAGTCCGGTCCGCCTTCGTAATCGACGGCCAATTTGCTGATGCAGCCTGCACGACTCCTCAGTCCGACGGTAACTTCATCAAGTATCATACTAGTCCAGCCGTCACCGTTCAGGTTTCCAATCTGAAGAACGGCGCGAAGACAATCCTTGCAACCGGAGCTTCCGGTGTATTCAACATCACTCCCAAGCGCGGTTCAGACCCTAATCAGATTTTCCACGTGGAAGTAATTAATCAGGATGCATCAGTCGCAGGTTTTGATTCCTCCGTCAATGTATTCGTTCCCGGAGAACTTGATCCGGAACTCAAGCTTCTGCTTGGAGATGGCGTAAAATCCTGGGGATGGCACTACACTGACGGTGCAACCTGCTGGGGTAATGCAGGAAACTCAGGCAATGGTGCCGGGTTCACCTGGAATACCGTTGATGGCAAATGGTGGGGCCCTGATACTCCTGACGGACTTATGGACCAACTCAGTCATGCAGCAGGTGGTGCTGCCACAGGTGCCGAGGCCAACGATGCATATATGACTTTCGACGAGGATGGAAACATCACTTCCTTCAAACCTGACGGAACACAGATTACCAAGAGCACATATCAGATCAAGAACTATGACCCCGCCCGCTCTTCCGGTTGGGAAATAGGTAAACTTGTAACTGATGCTCCCGCCGTCCTCTTCCCCTGGTCTATCAATGAGGGAGGAAAGGGTGTCACCGAGTTTGACCTTATGTATCTGGACAAAAACTATATGTCACTGGTCTATACCAAAGGCAACGGTGCAGGAAGCTGGGGCGAAATCACCTTCTGGATGTTCCAGAACAAGAGCGGTGTTGATGACGCACTCAACGGCGGAAGCCAGAGAACCTGGACCTGGAACAGCAACGGCAACGCCTTCTGGGGCAATGCCGGAAGCACAGGCGCCGGTGCAAACTTCAAGGCTGGCGTAGTTGACGGCCAGTGGTGGGGTGTCACCAATACCGAAGAATTTATGGGTCAGCTTTCTCACGCTCCCGGCGGAGCTGCAACAGGTGCGGAGGACACCGATGCATATATGGTATTCGATGTTAACGGAACAGTTACATCATACGCCGCTGACGGAAGCAAGATTGCCTCTTCCGACTATGAGGTGAGCGACTTCGACGAAAAACGTTCAAGCGGATGGCAGCTTGGCAAACTTGCCGCGCCCGGCATCCTCTTCCCCTACTCCATCAATACAAGCGGTGCTACACCCGCTCAATTCAGCATTATGTACATCGATGCTGACAACCTGACTCTCGTCGATGACAAGTCTGATGTCGGAAGTTGGGGTGAAATCACCTTCTGGTTATTCAAGGCTAAACATTAACAGTTAGTCTTCATCTGTTTTGAAGCCGTGGAGTTTGACACTTCACGGCTTTTTTGTAATTTTACTTTCCGATATGGAAAGGTGGATTAAACCGTCTCTGACATTACTCTTCGGAGCAGCCGTATGGCTGTTCTGGATGCTTGCCTATCCTCAGGCTCTCAACTATGCGGAGCAGAACCAGCTCTTCCTGTGGACGAGTGGTTATTTTCTGGAGAGAATCTCAGTAGCAGGCGGCCTGGCAGACTGGCTTTCAGAGTTTCTGGTGCAGTTCTTCCGGATAAAATGGCTCGGTGCATCGATTCTCGCACTTCTTGCCGTTGCGATGCAAAGAGCCGTTCTTACTGCTTCAGGCAAAAAAAACACCTGTATCCATTCCGTATCCTTCATCCCACCGATTCTTTGGATTGTCATCTGCGGGGATATGGAATATCTCATTTCGTTTCCCGTCGCGCTCATTACAGCGCTGTTGGCGTGCAGGCCATTCGCAAAATCAGGCTGGAACAAATTGTGGGCTGCGCCCCTTCTCTGGTGGCTTATCGGCCCCGTGGCATTCATCCCCTGCCTTTTCTCACTTGCAGTAAACAGGACCCGCAAGGAGTTGGTGATGCTCCTATGGTCTGTTCTGGCGGCCTATCTCCTTTACTTGCTGTTCCTGATGCAGTATCCAATCAGTAGAGTCGCTTTCGGCATCAACTATTACAGGATTGCAATCCTCAGGCCTCTGATGCTGATTATCCTGCCTCTGATTGCATTGGCCTGCACACTGCTGGTTAAATGGGCCGAGCCCCGCAAAGTACCCGTTTTTCTCAATCCTCTCCTTTCCGCATCTGTCATCTTCGCCGGATGGGCCTGTACTAAACTGACTTACGACAGGGACGAATGGGAAATACTTGCATACACCGACCTCGAACGGGAATCACGGTTCTCTGAAATCATAGAAAGGGCAGAAAAATACCAGCCCCGCAATGCAATCAGTGCAAATTACGTAAACCACGCTCTGGCTATGGAAGGGAAACTCTCCGACCGGTTGTGGGATTTCTATCAGTGCGGGACAGACGGACTCATTCTGCCCAGCATACGCGACAATATGAGCAACGTGGCCGGGTGCGACATCCTTTGGATGATAGGAATGACGAATACCTCACTCCAATATGCATTCGACCTCCAGGAGTCCATACCGAACAGTCGTAAGAGCGGCCGTTTCACCTCCAGGATAGCCGAATGTCACATCGTCAACGGGCACTACGGGATAGCGAGAAGGTATCTGGACAAACTCACCCGCACCATCTTTTACAGGAAGTGGGCTCTCGAAAGGCTGGCGATGATTGATAAGGGAGATGACGGTGTCGATACGGACCCCTTCTACCGGTACTACAGAAGGGCCGGATACAAGGACGACTTTCTGGCCAATCACGGAAGTCTTGACGTGATGATGGCAATACTCTATAAAGAAAACAATTCGAACGTTGCCGCAGCCTTGTACTTCAATGCCTGGCAGAAACTGAAAACAGCGGATAAAGACAGAGATGAAGAAATTCCTGATACTGGCGCTCACGGTTCTTAGCATTGTCTCCTGCAAGGGAGGGACAAGCGCCACTGAAGCCCTGCCGGAGATATTCCCCGATTACATCGGTGTCACGGTGCCTGCAGGCATCGCTCCGCTCAATTTTTCCCTGGTGGGAGATTGGGACAAGGTGTTCGTCGAAGTGCAGGGCATCAAGGCTGGCCGGCTCACATCTTCAGGCAAATATGCAAGTTTCAATATCCGCAAATGGCATCGTCTGACTGAAATGAATGCCGGTGGCGAAATTTATTTCACTGTTTTGGGCAAGAAGGACGGCCGCTGGACCCAGTTCCGCACCTTCGTGATTTACGTGAGCGATACGCCATTGACCGATTATGGAGTCACCTACCGCAAAATCGCCCCCGGCTACACCACCTTCAGCCATATCGGCATCTATCAGCGTAACATTCACAATTTCAAGGAGAGCCCGATAATCGAAAGCACCTTGGTTCCGGGGCAGTGCATAGGCTGCCACACAGCCAACAGGGGCTCGGCAGACCAGTATATGTTCCACGCCAGAGGAGCTCACGGAGCCACATTGATACAGCGGGACGGCCGTCGGGAATGGCTCACGACAAAGACTGAAAATACCATCGGCAATGTTGCCTACACCTACTGGCATCCATCCGGCAATTACTTCGCAGGATCGATAAATCCCGTCAGGCAGAGTTTCTGGACAGGGAAAGATCGATGGATAGAAGTTTTCGATCTGGCTTCCGACATAGTGGTGATGGATATGCGCAGCCACGAACTTCTGCACTCCCCTCTTCTTGAGAGTGAAATGCTCGAAACCGAGCCGGCCTTCAGCGCAGACGGCAAATCACTTTTCTTTTGCCGTTCAAAGGCTTATGAAGTTCCCAGGCAGGTCGATTCAGTAAGGTATGACCTCTGCAGGATTGATTTTGACGAGCGGACAGGACGCTTCGGGGACAGTGTGGAAGTGATTATTCCAGCCGCCTCTATGGGAAAGAGCATCACCTGGCCACGTCCGTCATATGACGGCAGATATCTGATGTTCTGCGTAACTGACTTCAGTTGCTTCCCCATCGACCACAAGGAAGCGGACCTCTGGATTATGGACCTTGAAACCGGGCAATACAGACCGATGGACGAGGTCAACAGCGATTACTCCGAAAGCTACCACAACTGGAGCAGCGATTCAGGGTGGTTCCTCTTCGCAAGCAGACGGCTCGACGGGCTTTTCGGCACCCTGTGGTTCTCTACAATCGGACCTGACGGCAGAGCCACAAAACCTTTCCTCCTTCCGGTTAAAAATCCTTCAGAATATTATCATACGACAAATTACTCCTTCAACGTCCCTGATTTCACCGCCAGAAAAGTGGATTTCAAGCAAAGAGGAGTTTATGAAGAAGTCTTCTCGGACAAGAGAACAAAAGCCATTGACAGATTATGAAAAAGACATTATCCATTTGTATGGCGGCGCTTATGCTGACCTGCTGCACCCCCAAGGGTGAATATAGAATCCACGGCTACACCCCTGACAACAGTCTGAACGGAGTGCAGATTTTTCTGGTCCCCTTGCACGACCAGAGTGCATCTATGGTCGATTCGGTGGTAATCAGGGACAACAGGTTCGAATTCAAAGGTCACGGAAAGATGCGGCAGGAATGGATGGCCGACCTGAGGATTGACAAATCCCACAGGATGGGCCACGAGAATCTTCTGGTTGTCACCGAGCCCGGCGACATTTACGTCACCATCGGCAAGGAAAGTTCCGGCTACGGCACTCCCCAGAACGACTCCCTTCAGGTCTGGAAAGAACTTACAGTGGAGGTCAACGCAACAACGTCAAATCTGTACCAGATGGGGATGAAAGCCCAGGCCGACTCTGTCAGAGCCATTTACAAGGAGCGTTCCCGCAAACTCTGCGAAAACGTCGGCCTCGAAACCACCCTCGGCGCCTTCCTCCGCAAACTATTCCCTCCCAAAAACCCGAACTGATTTGAACAGACGCGAGTCACTCGCGGGTGTTCAATCGTCTGGACGAATGAAACGTCATTGCGGGCCTGCCTCCATTTTGATTCAGGCTTCTGACGCAAGTCAATCCAGCCAGCGGTTGATGGAGCCGTTCGGGGTTTCAAGGACGAACTTGTAGAAATCGGACTTCGGAAGAACGTCAAGGTCGAAGGTGAAGGATTCGTCCTGCGAGAGAGCCTTCCCCACCTCTACCCAGTTGTCGGCGCCTCCGGTCTTGAACTCGTTAGTAGTTGCGGCAAGTACAGTGACCCGAGCCCCTTTTTTAAGACAGCTCCAGGTCAGTGTGACGGTGTTGTCGTATGGCACCGCCTCCATATCCATAATGTCCGATTTCCCATAGAACGAGGTGCCGTCCTGCTCCCGTTCCACTTCAGCGGGAATCTCGAAGCCGAGGAACCTGCAGATTGAGGGAGCTATGTCGGTGATGGCGCTTTTCCCTCTTTTCATCCTACCGTTGACAGGCTTGTTGACCGCAACCCAAGTCGTTCTCTCCCTGTCGGTCTGACCTCCGTGTCCGTGTCCGTCAAGGGCGCGCCCGTGGTCGGTGGTGACAACAACCATCCAGTCCTCCCCATATTTCTCCCTCCTGTATTTCACCGATTCCCAGACTCTGGCCACCTGCTTGTCCGCCAGACGAACATATTCGTCAAACTTTTCACCGTTTCCGAAGATATGCCCGGCATCATCGGTGTACCACAGATAGACCCAGCTCAAATCCGGAGCCTGCTCCCTGATACACTGCGCAGCACACTCCGACACGTGTTCGTCTATATCGAAAATGCGAAGGTCGTACTCCCTGTCGGGAAATTTCTCCCTGTCTAGCTCATACCCGTCATACACGTAATCTATGGTAAGATTGCCGGTTTCCTGACGGCCTTCTCCGATAAGGACGGTCCTGTTGTCGATCCAGCTGGAGAAGAGTGCGGTCTTCACCTCCCGTTTCTGATCCTTTGCAAGACGGAAGATGGTGGGATAGTTGTAATTCGGGGAGAGGTTGTCGTTCCCCGGGACATTGTGCTTGTTCAGCCAGGTGGAGGTGAGCAGGTCAGTGTAGCCTACGGCGGAGATTGTCGGAGTCTCGTCGTATCTTCCCACCGTACCGCCGACATAACTGCGTCCGTAGGCCCCTTCGGAAGCTATCTCACGGATTGCAGGCAGGTCGAGACGTTCAATCATATCCGCAGGAACGCCGTCGATTATTATGTACACGGCCTTACGCGGACCGTTTTCACGACAAGATGCCAGCGCAACCAGAAGAAGCGCGGCGAGAGTGATATATTTCAGTTTCATAGCAATTGATTTCTTTTTGTTCATAATATGGTTTATTCGAATTTAAGAAATTTTTTATGTTATTGAGTAAGCAAACCTGTGTCAAAGGTCTTCTTCGGCGTCTGGAAGTATCTCCATCCGGCTGTTTCATAAATTTTCCCGCTTCCAGAAAAGTTCAATCTCCTCCAGTGTCTTTCCGGTGGTCTCGGGAATCTTCTTCCAGAGTATGTACATATAAGGAAGACACATCACCGCAAATAAAAAGAAGGTGCCGCCCGGAGTGAGAGTCGACATACACCAGGGGGTGAACTGCCCGATAAGGTAGGTGCCCACCCAAAGCGAGAGGCCCGCAATGCTCATAGCAATGCCGCGTACGCGGTTGGGGTACATCTCCGAAAGAAGCACGAACACCACTGCGGAGATGCTGATTGCCTGGCTGAAGATATAGAGCAGGAAGAAGACGAGGAGTACAACAGGACTCCATCCGAGATCCTGCCTCTTGAAGAAACAGATTCCTATGAGCACAAGGCAGACAATCATACCGCTCACTCCGTAATAGATGAGTTTCTTGCGTCCTACCTTGTCGATGATGAACACTGCCAGAACCGTGGTGAGCATATTGACAAGCCCTACCAGAACGGTGGAGAAGGAGGAGTCGGTGCTCGCCAATCCGGCATCGGCAAAGATGTCGGGGCCGTAATAGAGCACGGCGTTGACACCCATAAACTGGCCGAGTATGGCGATGGCCGAGCCGAGGAGCACAGCCTTTCGGATGCCGGGTTCCATAAGGGAGCGCCATTCGCTTTTGACGGTCCCGAAAACGGAGTCCCTGGTTGCCGCAAATTCCTCATCCGCCCCCTGCCGAGTGGTTTTCAGTCGGAGGAACACCTTCATCGCCTCATCATATCGTCCCCTTACGATAAGCCATCGCGGACTTTCGGGAATGAAGAAGGCGACTACCAGAAAAAGTACCGTGATAACGCTTTCGCTGCCAAGCATTCCGCGCCACATTTCGGAAGAGAAATATCTCCGTAGGAATGCCGAAGAGAAATGAGCGCCCTCTCCGTTTGAAAGGATGATGTAATTGGCAAGATATGCAAGAAGAAGGCCCGTCGTAACGGCAAGCTGATAGAGTCCCACCATCGTGCCCCGCACCTTCGCCGGGGAAATCTCTGAGATGTACATAGGAGATACTATGCTGACGATTCCTATGCCGAGCCCTCCTATGATTCTGTATATCACAAGGTCTGTGAAACCGTTGCAGAAGCAGCAGCCTATGGCCGATACGCTGAAAAGTACGGCTGCAATGAGAATCGTCTTCTTGCGGCCAAGGAAGTCGCTCAACATTCCGGCGCAGGCCACACCGATGATGGAACCTACAAGGGCGCATCCCACATACCACCCCTTGCTCATTTCATCAAGGCCGAACTGGGCGGAGACATCGGCAGTGGTACCCGAGATCACAGCCGTATCATATCCGAAAAGGATGCCTCCAAGAGCGGCCACGAAGGCCAGGAAAAGGATGTATGCGAAATTGGATGAACTGTCTTTCACGTCTATCGGATATCAAAATATTCCCTGTATCTGTCATACAGGTGACCGGCCTGGAGATAAGCGCTCTGAGGACTCATGAAATGGGAGAACTCAAAAGTGATGGCCTTGTCATATCCGGCATCGCGCATCGTGTTGAAAGATTTCTTGTCGCCGGCGGTGATCAGCATCCACTGCTCCCCGATAAGTTCGAAAAGATTCTCCTTTCCAAGTACGTTCAAATTCACCTGTTTCATTGTTGTTTCGTATTGTATCGGGGTCATATCTTTGACCCGGTTACTGTGAATAGTGCGAATTTACACAAAAAGCTCATATTTTCATCCGTCTGCGCGAATGAAACTATATACTCTGCTGATACTCGCCATGTGTTCACTTCACAGGGGTTCATAAAAATGAAAGATTATTTGGATGTACGGAATAATGTACATATATTTGCGACGATTAGAATTTTTGATATGACAACAACGACGGCAACAAACTTCAGATCCAACGTGAAACGATACCTGGACCTCGTGATAAACGACAGTCAGGAAGTGGTTATCAGCAGAGGCAGCGATTCAGCTGTGCTTATTCCCCTTGACCAATACAATTCCATAAAGGAAACAGAATATCTGATGTCCTCAAAAGAGATGGAAAGAGTAATTCTTCAGGGAATGGAAGACATAAAGAACGGTAATTTCACAGAGGTCAATATAGATGAGCTATAAGATTGCATTCACTCCGCAGGCACGGGAAGATTTCGACTTCTGGAAAAATACAGATCCGAAAACTGCTGAAAAGATCAAGGCAATGCTCAGGGAGTTGCAGGAGCATCCATTTTCCGGGATAGGAAAGCCGGAACCCTTGAAGTATCAGTTTTCAGGAGCCTGGTCACGGAGGATAAATCATAAGGACAGGCTGATTTATCAAGTCGACGGTGAACTTGTTACCGTTTTCGTTCTTGCGATGCGATTCCATTACAAGGACAAATAAGCATCCACTTGACACGAAACGCATTCTTTTTGGGGTCTGCTGCAAAAACATCTGTTTGATTCATCCGTCTACGCAACTGCAAAGTCGTTAGTTCGGAGCGAGGGAGCTGTCTGTGGAAGGGGCGGTGGCGCCGGGCTCAAGGTTGGACGCGCCGGAAACGGCATCGAAAATCTTGTCGCTGCCGGACCAGCGGTAGCGGAAATTCTCACGCTCATCGGAAGTAATGGTCTTCAGCGCTTTACGGGTATCAAAATCAATCGGTCCCGAGATGAATTCGGGGACGTTGAACGAACGGTCGTGAGCCGAATAATAGCGGAGCGGATGCTCCTGAGGAAGCATAAAAGCCTTGCCGCACTTGCCGTTCTCATCAATATGGCAGATATATGCTCTGGTGAACCGGCCGTCATCCCTTCGACTGCCGAAGACAAACCATCTGGAATTGCTGCTCCAACTGTGATAACTTTCGGCATCATCGCTGTTAGCCCCTTCCGCGGGGAATGTCTCCCCCGTTGCCGTATCATAGAGCCAAAGGTCGGACTCCTTATGCCAAATCGGGAAAGTTGCGTAGTCGAAGAGAGAATACATAATATACCGTCCATCGTATGACGGGCGCGGAAAGGCAATGCTTTTGCCCAGGGAAACGGCGTCAATCACAAGTTCATTCACCTCACCGAAAGTGCCCGTGGCTGAATCGAAACTCACTTTGTATAGATTATACTTTATTTTCTCCAGTTCGGCCGGTATCTCCCTTTCCGGGCAGGAGCAGAAATAGAGCGTCCTCCCGTCGGGAGAAAAAGCCGGATAAGTCTCCCAATTCTCCTTGGTCCTGACATTGGGACTGGAAATCAGACAGTTGTTGCGGATATCATAAACCTGAAGGTCGGATGCTATGTCATACACTTCAAGAAGCTGTCCGGGGCGGACGTGGAAGCACTGGCGTGTGGTGTTCGTGGAATAGGCGATATAGTCTCCCGAAGGATGCCAGTAGGGATAGACACAGGTGCCCAGTGTCGATGGAGTCTTTGTATTGTAGGCGGTCATCTCCCCACCCCTGCGGAGAATTGTTGCCGCGTGATTGCCCCGCACGTGCAGACTGAGGTCCGTGGGTTCGGTCTGACGGAAAGAGTGGCAGTTGAAACAATCGTTCAGTTGGGTGTTCTCCATCAGCGGAATCTCATCGAAAGTGCTGAGGTTACGCTCATATATACCTATGAAGCCTGCCGTTTCATACCCCGGACATATCAGCCTGTAGGCAATTCCGTAGTCTATGGGGTCGGGACTCACATAAATGGTCCAGGTCGAATCCATCGGAGAGCTGCACACTTTAATTTCCCCGCCTCCTTTCGCCTGCGAAAGCAGTTTCTGCCACTCCTTATGTTTCCACTCCACTTCCCTGCCCCTGATTGTCACGCTTTCGGTGCCGCAGGTGAATGTGGTGACTGCATCCTCCGCTCCCTCAAGGGTATAGACGAAATTGAGGGGAGCGATGGTGGAAGGGATTGTGACTCCGACATAATCCGGATAAATCGGTCTTACGCCGTATCCGTCACCGAAATAATCAGTCCGCGTACAGGACGCGAGAACCAGTAAAAAGGCAAAAAACAATATATGGCGTCTCATATCAGATGTTCCTGCAATAGTAATAGTACCAGTATGTGTCCCCGTATTTCTTCTCAAGAAGCGGCTTGTTGCCGGACCGGTATTCGCTGATGAACCTGACGAACCTGTCATAAACATCCTTAGTAATGTAGGAAGGCATCCCTTCAGGGCTGTCGTGGGTCTCGGCCCAATAGAGAATCACCCCTTCCTGATACGATTTTGACATTTTCCCGTCATAAAGTTGGATACATTCGAAAAATCTGGGAAGGTTCCTGCTCAGAAGAGTCCAGGCCAGCAGATACTGCATAGCCACCTTATTGGAACGGTTTTCCACGAAATGGAGGCCCAGCATCGAATCCATCTCATAATCGCTGAAAAAGAAATCCTTATCCTTGAGCACAAGTTCCCTTTGGCGCCCGTAAACAGGGTGATTTTCAATCAGTGCGGGGTTGTCGAGCAGCCTTTCGTTCTCAAGCGCACACTTGCGGTAGAAAAAAGTCCGCTTCAAGGGTTCAAGATACTTTCGTGCCACATCGTACGCTCCTGTCACAATGCTTGCCTCCACCATTCTTCTGTAGCACACCGCACTCTTCTGGAAATCGGGAACAACTTCCTGGGCATCGAATATGAAGCGCTGGGAAGTATTCACGAAACCGAGATGCCAGCAGATATCCGAGGCCGATATGGGGCTGAAATGGTCTCTCTGATGAGAAGGGAGAAGACCTTCCGTCCCGTTCTGGAAGAATTCGAACATATGCTCCCCCATCTGGCCCGTCATTGCAAGGGCAAGATTCAGACAGGAGACCGTCACGGGTGTATCCGGATTCTTTTCAGCGGCGCAGCGGATGATTCTGTTCCACAGCTGCATTCTGGTGAAGAAAGCATATTTCATCATTTCCTCCTTTTTTGAATCCTGAAGCATCGCGACCCCGGTGGCGGACAGGGCAAAAACCGCCAGCAGAGTAACAACAGCCGGCCAGCGGCGGTTAGAATCGGCATACCGGCCGAATGCATCGGCAAGGAGGAGTGCCGACAGCAGAATAGCGGAAGTCCAGGGCCAGAGAGGCGTGACATTGTGATAACGGTAATAATGTGTGCCGAACATAAGGCGTTGGAACGGCAGATCAGTCAGATAAGCCGATATGGATGCGGATGCAGCTGCGGCCGCAACGCAGGCAATGGCAAGCCTCCAATCCTTTTCGCGGCACAGTGCAGCCACGGAGAATACAATAACGGCCAGCCCGCCGCCCATAAGATAGAGCAGAATCTCCAGAGCGATTATAAGTGCATATCTGAATGTCCGCTTAGTGGAACGAGACAGCAGATATGTAAAGGAAAGACCCGAAATAACGGCAACAGATGGCGAAAGCAGGGCATTCTCGTCGCACATATAGACGACAAGAATACAGGCAGGAAGGAAAGAGAGTGCGTATTCCGCCAAAGTTTTTTTACGGAATACTGAGAAGGTCAGAACCTGTACCGCAACCGCCAGACCAGCTATGATTGCCGCTCCGATGCCGGCCTGATAGAAGAACTGAATCAGAAATCTGCTGACGTAATCGGAAAAGCCTCCAGGCATTGAAACCACGTCAAACAGGTAATCGGAACTGAAGAGGAACATCTGGCACAGCTCCTGGTAATGCAGATGATAGGGATAGGCTATACGGAAAAAGAGGAAGACCGCAAGGCCGAAGATCGCAGAGGCGACAATTTTCAGCAATGTTTCCTTACTTTTCATCAGCATTTGACTTTTTAACAATATGTAAAGATATCGAAAAGAATTCATTTTTTCCAATAACCACGACTAGCAATATTCACGGCTATTTCATACATTTGTAGGAAGTGCAAATGTGCAGCAGACGGCTCACGTTGCCAAACCGGAAGTTTAAATCTAACCATATGACTAGAATCATCAATTTCATTTCGGCCGTATGCCTGTTCATTTTCACGGCGGCAGTCATAATAAGTTGCGCTGAGAAGCCTGAAGAACAGAAGAAAACACCGGTCCTGTCCGTCAATCCGGCGGAATTGAACTTCGAATATGCCGGAGGCACCGCGACAGTCACTGTCACCTCATCAATCAAACCTTCCGTAAATTACAAATCCGACTGGATTGAGGTGAAGGAAGGCTCATATAACGGAGGCGCAGTCACCCTGACCGTAACCGCCTCCGAGAATACGACAACCGGGCCAAGGGAATGCACCGTCTATGTCAACGGTGATCAGAAGACGGAAAAGATAACTGTCAGGCAGGCGATTAAAAAAGTGGAGCTTTCAGCAGATGTGAAAGATATAGATTGCAACGCCAAAGGAGGACACTACAGGATAGTAACCACCTCCACGTCAGCCGTATCGGTGGATGCACGGGATGACTGGTTCAGTGTGAAGACCGGCTCCATCGACAGTGAAAGGCACACTGCGATTGACGTTTTTGTAGCTCCCAACCGTTCCGGGTCGGACAAGGATGGAAGTTTCACCGTCACCTGCGGTGAAGAGTCATTGGAGATAAGTATATCCCAGCCGGCCATTCCCCAACCAACCGTGGCGGATGCGGAACCCCTGACTCCTCAGATGGTTTTCGACGCGCTCCGGATGGGATGGAATCTCGGGAATCAGATGGACGCCTTTTCCAATGACGTGGCATCGGAGACAGTCTGGGGAAATCCCAAGGCAACACAGGCTACTTTCAATGCGGTCAAGGCAGCCGGTTTCTCGTCAGTCCGTATCCCTGTCACCTGGCTGGGCCATATCGGGGAGGCTCCCTATTACGAGATAGAGAGCAAATGGCTGGACAGAGTCTATGAACTGGTGGGATATGCCGAAAATGCAGGACTCGCCGTCATCATAAACACTCATCACGACGAGAACAACGGGGACAATCATTGGCTGGACATAAAGAACGCCTCCTCCAATGCCGGCACACAGAAGAAGATTCTCACACAACTGTATTCGATGTGGAGCCAGATAGCCGACAGGTTCAAGGACAAGGGAGAGTGGCTCATTTTCGAACCGTTCAACGAGATTCAGGACGGAGGATGGGGCTGGAGTTCTGCTTTCCAAGGCAATCCTCAGCCCCAATATGACGCACTGAATGAATGGAACCAGGCTTTCGTGGATGCTGTCCGCTCCTCCGGAGGCGAGAATGCCACAAGATGGCTTTCGGTAGTAGGATACAGCGCGAATCCCGGGTTCACCATTACCGGCCTCAAAATTCCTGAAGACTATACCACGGCAAACAGACTGATCGTAGGAGTACACGATTACGATCCCTACAATTTTACTCTTGCCAATCCTCTGACCGAGCAATGGGGACATACAGCCGACAGGTCCAGGCGTTGCAGCGACAACGACGAGGCAAACGTAACCGCAGTGTTTGACAATCTGGTGGAAGCCTATCTGTCGAAGGGAATGCCGGTGTATATCGGAGAGATGGGATGCTCTTTCCACCCCGGGGATGATTTCAAATATCAGAAGTATTATATCGAATATTTCTGCAAGGCCGCCGCCGACAGAAAACTCCCTATGTTCGTGTGGGACAATGGAGCGGCGGGAGAAGGTCCCGAGCACCACGGATACTTGAACCACGGAGACGGTGGCTATATGAGCGACAGGGCGAAGGAAATCATTGACACAATGGTCAAAGCAGTAAACTGCGACGATGCTGACTACACTTTGCAAAGTGTATATGACTCAGCACCTTAGTTTCGGGAGCGGGGCAAAAAGCGCTTTTAATTATTATCCGACAGTATTATGGAACAAGCCGAAAACAGAAGTAATATTAAAGCGTTAGACAAATGAAATGTAAAAATTCCTTATTTGCTGGATTATTGATCTTGGTCAGCATTGTGTCTGCTGTAATGTCAGGTGTTATTGTATGGCATATGGCGTCAGAAGAAGATACTCTTGCGGATTATGCATATAATTTGAATAAAGATGATTTTGATGTTCATTACATCGATTTGACAAATTACGTCATATATGAAAGCGCGGAAGACGGAAGCCTTCTTCGCCCCTATGCTTTTATACTGGTTACCGATGCAGAAGACATAGAATATTTGTTAAGATACTATCCGCAATGTTCATCGTATTCTTTTGAATTGACAGAATATTGCTACTTGGTCACTTTTGGGGCTCCGGCCATATCGGCATATTACAATACGGCTTATACGTTGTTGCTCGATGATTCTCCAAAATATGCCAAACGATGGAAATATGACGAGGAAATATTATTCATTGATATTCAGGCGAATGACGGTAAGATATATTCCTCTTTGGATCGCATTTGGGATGTTTATGATAAAGTTACCAGCAAATCTGATGGGCGTGTGTACATTTACAAATTCGATAGAACGGTAAACCTTGGAACAGAAAGTGAGTAATAATTGATAAAAGTAAGGGAGGATGAGCAGATAAGTCCTATGTCTGAATCCCAGAGAGATTATTCCCAAACGATGGTCTATAAGAGATAATTGTTTATTGTTAGGTGCCTTGGCGGTGAAAAGTGAGTCAGTAAGTGGCGGTGTCCTCGCAGGTAAATCCGACGGATGTCCTGCCGAGGTCCGGAATGTTGAAAGAGAGAAGGTACTTCTCATAGAAATCAGGAGCCTTTTGTGGAAGCACAAAGGGCTTCGTTGCATTTCCATCCCCGTCCAGATGGAAGAAATAGGGCCGCCCGTATTGCCCGTCTCCCCTTTTGCTGGCAAAGACGACCCAGCGGCTGTTGGAAGACCAGCTGTGATACGTGTCGGAACGGTCTGAGTTCACGTTTTCAAGTGACAGAGTCCTCCCTGATGAGAGCTCCATCAATTCAAGGTCACATTCGGTGTGCCAGATAGGGAAAGTACCGTAATCCGCCACCGTATAGAGTATCCATTTCCCATCGGGAGAGCATTTTGGATGACATACGGAACCGCCCCTGACGGAAGCATCCCAAACCACCTCCGGCTCCCCTTTCATATAACCGTCTTTTTCATCGAATCCGGCACGGTAGAGGGAATACTTCAGGCTGGTGATATTCTCCGGCAACGCGGCCGTATCAGCACTGCAGTAATAAACCCAACGGCCGTCTGCGGAAAAGCAGGGAAATGTCTCAAGTTTGTCGGCACGGGAGAATTGCGCGCTTATATGCATCTGATTGTCATCAAAATCCGCCACTGCAAGGTCGGACTGTCTGTCATATACCTCAAGCCTCCCGGAAGGGTCGCTGTGGAAACCCGGAATTATGACGTTTGAGGAGAATACACCGAAGCGTCCGGAAGGATGAAGTTCCCCGTAAACAGTGGAAGAGACCATACGTTCCGCTTTCAGGTTGTATCTGCTCAACTTGCCGTTCCTGTTGAGAATCGCAGCCCCTTTCGGGCCGCGGAGATAAAACAGGGAGTAGTCTCCCCTGTTCTGTCCGTGGATATGGCAGTTCATACAGGAATTTCCGGTATGCCTGTGGTCGCACAGTACCGTTTCGTCGAAATTTTCAATGCAGCGTTCCACTATCTTAACCTCGTGCCATACTTCATATGCTGGCTCTATCAACCTGTAAGTCAGATATGAATCAATAGAATCAGGGCTTACCGCAACTGTCCAGGCATCGCCCTTTGAATTGCTGACACGGATTGTATCCCCCACAGCCTGAGAAAGCATCTGTTTCCATCGGGACTCTTCCCAATTCACCTCCCTACCCCGGAATTCCTGCTTCAAATCTCCGACTGTGAAGGTCGTGCGGCATCTTCCATATCCGCTTCCGGTATAATGAAAATTGAGAGGGGCGATATTGCAAGGCACCGTCACGTCCGTATAATCGGGAGAAATCAAAGAATCAGACTCCAGCACGCCGCCGGTGCAGGCTGAGAGCAACGTTGCCGAAATCACTATGGCCGTAAATCTATTTCTCATTTCTTTTCGCGAATTGATAGTAGAACCAATAGGTAGTGCCGAAAACAGCCTGCACTGCCTTCATACTGTTCCCCGAAGAGGTATAGATGCGGTTGTATTCCTCAAAGTCAGAGAGAGTCTCACGGCTCACACGGTAATGGTCAAGTTCTTCCGCCGAAGCCCCTCCACGGGATGCGAAAAGTATGGTCATCGCCTCCTCATACAGCCGAGAAGAGCTTTTTGCCGGATCGAAATCCAGGGCGAACGACTGGAGGTCCTTCACCAACAGGTCGTAACAGAGAAGATACTCACGGGCAAGGGTATTGTCGGGATTCGCTTCCAGAAGCGAGACAAGTGCCGGCCGTATTTCATATGCTCCGTGGACGAAATCCCTTCGTGGCATATCTTTACGCTTGGATTCCAGCCATTTCTCAGTGGATTTGCTGAACCTGCCCGGGGTGTGCTGCCTGACCCATTTCCGGTTCTGCGGCGAATCTGCAAGTATGTTCAGATATTTCCGGGCCGCTTCATACTGTCCGGTGACCAGATTTATCTCCGCGAGCCTTCTGATTATATCTTCCCTCGGCTCGTTGTGGAAGAAAGCCAGTGAAAGCATCGCACTGTGCTCCGCAAGAGTCATCGCCCCAAGCTGGAACCACACCTCTGATGATTCACGGATGGAAGATAGCGGTGTCTTTTCATCGAGAGGAATGAACAAACCCCGTTCAAACGGCTGGTAATGGTGCATAAGGCTGTCCGCAAGACATCCGTTCAGAGCATTGTTCAGATTGTACCGATATGTTGCAAGGTCGATATCCCCTTTTTCTTCATACGATGATGCAACTGGCGCCGGTGAACAGGCCGTCATCAAAACAATTGCAAAAAAAGTATTAAAAATGCGTAACATCGGTACATATTTACCGTTTACGAAGATACGGAAATATTTATAAAATTACTAACATAGTGATGGAAAAAAAGGGCAATACTTCATCTAAACTTAAATATGAAAAGAACGTCATTGATATTGGCTGTCGCCATTGCATCCGCATGCAGCAACGGCATTGAAACTCCTTCTGTCGAAGATACACTCAGACAGGCCGCAGACATAAGGGATAACACCGAAGCCGAACAGTTCAGATAGAAGCCGCCGTCATTCGACGGGCTGTTTCCTGTATTCACGCTCCCCAAGCCTCTGACGCACCAGGATGGGGTTGTCGGTAGTGATGGCATCCACGCCCAGAGTGATGAAATAATCGATATCTTCCGTGTCGTTCACAGTCCAGACGTTGACAGACATTCCAAGGGAGTGGGCCTCATCCACCCAGAAAGGGTGTTCACGGAGGACTGCGTGATGGTAATCAATGCCGTTTATACCTTCGGCGGCCAAGGTGGCAGGGGCGACGTCGCCCTGGAGATATTGATTGACGAAACGTGGTGCCTCCTCTGCCACCTTCAGGCAGATGTCGTGGCTGAAAGAGATGAACGCCACTTTCTCGGGATTGAAGAGACGATGCGCTTTCAATGAGGAGAAAGCCTTGTCAACCAGCAGCATTTCGTGTTCAAAATCCTCCTGTGCCTTGAATTCCACTACCAGACGGGTAATGTCGGAGCCCTTTGCGTAAGCATCCAGATATTCATCGAAAGTGGGAATCCTCTCACCATTGTCCAGCCTGGCCGCAAGCAGTTGTTCATAAGTGGAATTCCAGATTGTCATCCCGCCGATATTGTTGTCGTGGCATACGACCGCCACAGAATCGAGTGTCAGATGAATGTCACATTCGCTGCCGGCGAAACCGTGGCGGATGGCCTGGTTCAGGGAGGCCACACTGTTGCGGGTCATACCGGCCTCTTCGTTCTGCCAGAAACCCCTGTGGGCTACAACGGCAATCCGACCATCCTGAGCGACGGCCGGAAAACGATGCTGCGAGCAGGATACAAGGATAAGGGCTGCCACAGCCGTATAAAAGAGTCTCTTCATATTCTATCAGATATTCTGAACATACGATCTGCGCCGCTGATAGAAGCTGCTTTCATACCCGCTCCACATCGACTGAACTTTGTAATTTGTCTCCAGTTGGGGGTTACCGAGCAGCCGCGTGACGCCACGTCGTATGCAATTCTCGTGGATATGCTTGAACATCAGAACACTGGCTCCCTTCCCCTGATACTCGGGCAAAACGCCTATCAGCAGGGCCTCCAACGTGTCGTTCTTCTTGAGAGCCTTCAGGATGCGGAACAGTCCGAAGGGGAAAAGCCTGCCGCCGGACTTCTTGACAGCCTTTGACAGGGTCGGTACGCAGAAACAGAACCCTATGGGCCTGTCATTACCATCAACCAGGACACAGGTGAAATCAGGGTCCAGGATAGGCACGTAGGTCTGGAGATATCTTTTTATCTGCCTGTCAGTAAGTGGAGAGAATTCGTACAGAGGTGCGAATGCCTCGTTGTAGAGGTGGAATATCTCCATACCGTATCTCCGGCTGAGATCACTCATCGATTTTGCTCTGACAACGTGAATCCCGAACTTTTTCTCAACCAGTTCGGCATATTGGAACATCGGAGGAAGTTCGGACGGAATCTCAACGACATTCTGAATCCAGTCGACGTCCTTGGAGAAGCCTGCTTTTTCAAGCAGTTCGCCGTAGTACGGATAGTTGTAGATGCAAGTGAAAGGAGAAAGACGGTCATAGCCCTCGACAAGAAGCCCTTCCTTGTCCATATCGGTAAATCCGAGCGGACCCACAATATGCTCCATACCTTTCTCCCGACCCCACTCCCTGACTTTTTCAATCAGCGCGGAAACCACGTCGAAGTCATTTACAAAATCAATCCAACCGAAACGGACGTCTTTTTTGTTCCAGCGTTTGTTGGATTCGTGGTTGATGATGCCGGCAACACGGCCGACAACTTTTCCGTTCTCATCATATGCAAGCCAGTACCTGGCCTGGCAGAATTCGAAAGCGGCGTTTTTTTCAGGGGTTAAAGTGTCGAACTCATCTCCGACAAGGGGCGGAACCCAGTTTTCACAACCTTTGAATAGTTTTTCGGGGAATGTGATGAAAGTGCGCAAATCCCTGCGCGAGATAACTTCCTTAACGATGGTTTTCATCAGTACTGTATTGTCAAACAAAAATAATATTTTTTTATTATTTTAGCAGAAGAAAACAAAAACCTTTAACCTTACCGTAATGTCAAACTATTTTCACGATATGATTCCTGCCGGGGAACTGGCAAGGCTTCAGTATGTCCCCACGGTTCCTGAATTCCTGCAATGGATTGAGAAACAATATTCGGACAGCCCGGCAATATCAAACATTGAAAAAACCTACACATACAAGCAGTTATGTGACAATATAGGGCGTCGCAGAGCGCTTCTGAACTCTCTAGGACTTGAGAAGGGAAGCCACGTCGCCATCCTTGACAGGAACACCATCGACGCTGTCGAACTCTTCCTTGCAATTACCTCCGCAGGATACGTTTCCGTGATTCTTCCCGCCGCCCTGCCGGCACCGGCCGTAGCGGGATGCTGCAAAAAGTTCCGGATATCGGCCCTTTTCGCAGCCGAATCGCTCAAGGAATCCACCGCCGCGGTTGAAGGAATCAAAGTGCTTGATTCCAAATCGACCGGAGAGCGGATAGACCCGGTCACCCCAGTTGACAAGGATGCCCCCGCATCCATATTTTTCACCGGAGGCTCCACCGGCGCACCGAAGGGTGCGGTCGTACCTCACAGAGCTTTGATGAGGGGCTCTCTCAACGGCTGCTTCTCCCCCGGCAGCGTAATCGGAGGTCACAGATACATCGGATTCCTCCCCTTGAGCCACGTGTTCGGTGCAATCAGAGGGCTTCTTTCAGTCTTTTATACGGGGAACCTCTGGTACGAATGTCCCGACATCAAGGCAATGATGCCCAAGATGCAGATAATCAAGCCTACAACCCTGGTGCTGGTACCAGGTCTGTGCGAAGTGCTCGCGGGTCTGGTCAAGATGTATGGCATACAGTTCCTTGGCGGAGCCCTCAAGACCATCATCGCCGGTGCGGCCAACGTTCCGCCAAGGCTGATTTCAGTGTTTGACAATCTCGGCATACAACTTCTTGCAGGCTACGGCCTGACCGAAGGAGCAAATCTCTCCACGGGCAACGCTGACGTCAAGACCCGTCCGACTTCAGTGGGCAAGTTCTACCCCGGGCAGGAAACGAAACTTGTCGATGGAGAACTCTGGATAAAGGGTGACAACATCTTCCTTGGCTACTACAACGATCCCGAGAACACCAGAGCCGCGCTCACCGAAGACGGATGGCTCCGTACAGGAGACCTGGCCCGTTTTGACGAAGACGGCTTCGCCTACATAACCGGACGCATCAAGAACCTGATTATACTTTCAAACGGAGTGAACGTAAGTCCGGAAACAATTGAAGAGCCCTTCTATGCCGATGACCACGTCCGCGATGCAATCGCCAAGGAAGATGTCGTTGATGACAGACAGGTCATCGCAATCGAGATACTGCCGAATCTCCAGGCATTCGGAGGTGCACCGTTCGAAGAAATCGAAAAATATATGAATGACCTCGTGGGAAAAATCAACGCCACTCTCCCCACTACTCACAGAATTTCAAAGGTCACCGTCCGCACCGAAGATTTCAAGCGCACCGGAAGCCTCAAAGTATCAAGAATCTGACAATTATGAAAAGAGAAGAAGTATTGCCCGCTCTCAAGGAGGTCCTTTCCGTAATCAGACCGTCGGCCGACCTCAGTGCAGTGGACTATGACACCCAGCTCACCAGAGACCTCGGGATTGACTCACTGACAATGTTGCTGATGTCAATGGCGATAGAGACGAAGTTCTCCATATCGTTCGAAAATTCCGCTCCGTTCGTGACAGTAGATGACGTATGCCAATACGTCATCTCAAAAGTGAAAGAGTAGTTCAGGGCTTCAGCAGCCAGTCGGACGGGATTTTCATTTATAGCAAAAATGCAATTTTCATTGAAATTTCGCTATATTTACAACGATTATGCCCGTTGTTCACATAACATCCCTTTCAGACCCCGGACTGAAGATTTTTTCCTCTATGACAGAAGCCCAGCTGTGCGATAAGCGACTGTCGGACAGAGGCCTTTTCATCGCCGAGACCGGAAAGGTGATTGACGTTGCCCTGGAAGCCGGATATGTACCGTTCGCACTGGCCACTGAAGAGAAGCACCTCCCCACGGCGGAAAGAGTGGCGGCAAGAAGTTCGGATGTTCCCATTTATGTCGGCAGCCGCGAACTGCTGGCCGGGTTGACCGGTTTCGAGATGACAAAGAGCGTGCTTTGTGCAATGCACAGGCCCGTCCTTCCGGAAATCGGTCAGGTGCTGAAGGATGCCCACAGGATTGTGGTGATAGACAGCGTGACCAACACCACCAACATAGGAGCGATCTTCCGTTCTGCGATTGCCCTTGGAGTTGATGCCGTCCTTCTGACCAGAACCACCTGCGACCCTCTGAACCGACGTGCCGTGCGGGTGTCGATGGGAAGCGTTTTTCTGGTACCCTGGACCTGGCTGGACAAACCGGTCAGTTCCCTTCACGAATATGGTTTCAAGACCGCAGCTATGGCTCTTACAGACCAAAGCATACCTCTGGATGATCCTGTTCTGAAAACCATAGACCGTCTGGCCCTGGTGATGGGGACGGAAGGAGACGGCCTGTCCAGAAAAGTCATTTCCGAAGCAGACTATGTGGTACGCATTCCGATGAAAAACAATGTAGATTCTCTGAACGTGGCGGCGGCCGCTGCCGTGGCTTTCTGGGAACTGCGAAGATTCTAGTTAAGAAACCAATATGGCCAAAACCAACAAATCATTTCCCAAAAGGTTGAGTATCAACGTATTGTTGATCAATTCAGTACTCTTTGTGCTGGCTATCATAGTAGCCGCGGTTTCCTCGCACAAACTGATATCCGAGGAGGCGGCAAAATCATCCGCCAATATGCTCTCGTCAGTCACCAACCAGATACAGACAACACTTTCGGATGTGGAAAGCGCCGTACGCAATCTGGCTTGGATTGCTGTTGAAAATCCGAACGACGAAAAGGAACTCTACGCCATAACCAGGAAAATGGTCGAGAGCAACCCCACTATCGTTGGCAGTGCCATTGCATTCAGGGAAGGGTATCACAACGGGGAACGTTATTTCTCCCCCTACTCCTTCAGGAATGAGGAAACCCACCTGGTCGAATCCAGACAATTGGGCAACGATCAGTATGACTACTTCAAAATGGAGTGGTATCTCAAGCCATCCGTTACGGGCAAGCCTCAATGGAGTGAGCCTTATTATGACGATGGAGGCGGTCAGCAATATATGTCCACCTACAGTTATCCCATTATGGACAACCGGGGCAACGTAATCGCCGTTGTCACCGCCGACATAAATCTGGGATGGCTTTCGGACCTGGTCACCAAAATCAAGCCCTACCGGAATTCATATATGATTATCGTCACAAGTTCAGGCTCCCTTGTAGCGACCGATCTGGTGGACTCATATAAAGAGACCACCTTGATGTCTCTTGCAGGCAGCACTGGCAACGAAGATCTTATCGGAATCTGCAAGTCAATGCTCAACAGCGAAAAGGGGATGAAACGCTACAATTACGGAGGAGAGCCCAGTTTCGCCGTTTACGGTCCCCTGCAAAACGGGTGGTCCGCAGCCATCTCCTGCCGATACAAGGAGGTGCTTGCCAGGACCTCGCAGATGCATCTGATTCTCATCCTTATCGGAACAATAGGATTGTTCCTGATGTTCATCATATGTTATTACACGGTCAAACACCTCACCCATCCGCTGGTCGAATTCAGCGAAGCGGCACAAAGCATCGCCCAAGGTAATTTCAACACGGACCTGCCGATAATCAAATACGAAGACGAGATAGGCAATCTTCGCAATTCGTTTGACCATATGCAGAAGTCACTTTTCAAATATATCGAGGAACTGAAAAAGACCACCGCCACAAAGGAGCGTTTCGAAAGTGAATTGAATATCGCACGTAACATCCAGATGCATATGGTTCCCAGCAAGTTCCCCAAAAATGACGATTACAACCTGCACGCAATGCTGCAACCGGCAAGGGAAATCGGCGGAGACCTGTATGACTTCTTCACGAAAGAGCGCAAGTTGTTTTTCTCCGTAGGAGACGTTTCCGGCAAGGGCGTCCCGGCATCTCTCTTTATGGCAATCACACGCAGTGCCTTCCGGTTCATTGCCGGTATGGGCATTCCTATCGATGAAGTGATGTATCAGATAAACAACGCAGTCTCCAACGGCAATGACTCGGGTATGTTCGTGACAATGTTCGCGGGTTGCCTGGATCTTGACACCGGGGAACTTCAATACTGCAATGCCGGACACAACAACATAGTTATAAAAGAACCTGACGGAAGCGCGCGTTTCCTTGACCAGAAACCGAATCTGGCGATAGGAGTGTTCGATAATTTCCCTTACCAGAGACAGCAGATAAGCCTCAAGAAAGGGAGCCGGCTGATTCTATATACCGACGGAGTGACAGAAGCGGAAGCCGCTGACCAGTCCCAGTTCGGAGACCGGGCGCTTCTGACCTGGGCCAGCGGATTGAGCCCGGAAAAGGATTCCGAAAATGCAGTGGGCGACCTCTACGCGGAAGTCAAGAGATTTACAGGAGGGAACGAACAGAATGACGACATCACCATAATGATTATCGATTTATGATATCACCCCTCAGAAGGTTTGCACTTGCCGCAGGTGCAATTGTCATTGCCCTGCTCTCTTCCTGCAGAAACACCGGGCCCGAATTTGTTCTGGTAACTGACGTGGTGCCTGACGCCATCCTTGAAATCCGATATTACAGCACATATAATTTCATCGGAGACCGCATCCCCGGTTATGAGGAGCCTGTCGCCATCCTTACCCGGCAGGCGGCGGACTCGTTGAAAGCCGTCAGCGACGAGTTGCTTCTCCAGGGGTACAGGATAAAGGTATTCGATGCCTATCGACCCCAGTGTGCCGTTGACTATTTTATGGAATGGGCCAAGGACACCTGCGATGTCCGGATGCGGGAATATTTCTATCCTGAACTGGACAAGCCGGTATTGATTCCCCAAGGGTATATCGCCGAAAAGAGCGGGCATACCCGCGGCTCGACCATTGACCTCACTCTGTTCGATATGAAGATGGAAAAGGAAGTCGATATGGGGTGCACCTTCGATTATTTCGGAGTCGCGTCACATCCGGACGTCCTCCCTGGACAGGAAATAGGTTCATACAAGCCCATCACGGAGGAGCAGTACCGTAACAGGATGATACTCCGCGATGCTATGCTGCGCCACGGATTCAGACCCTATGACTGTGAGTGGTGGCATTTCACGCTGGAGAATGAGCCCTACCCCGACACATACTTCAACTTCCCCATCAAAGCCGATATTTCCCTTCCCTTATAACATTTATACTCTATGAAAAAAGTAGCACTGTTCATTGCACTGTCTATTCTCTGCTCCTGCGGCAGAACTGCTGTAAAAGATTATCATTTCGACGGCAAGCCTTCAGATGAAGTACTTTGCAATTACCTTGACCGCGCCATCACAATGATGGGGCTCTTGACCGACTCCTACCCCGACAAGGATGCCGACATCGACTTCATAGTCGAGACAGGCACCAAATTCGTGGGCCGTGCCGTGTGCATCTGGGGAGGTGAAAGCAGTTTCAACAACAAGGAGTGGCTCGCAAACGCCAAAGCCTATGCGGCCAAAGTACACGAGGCCGCGCCCGACGTGGTTCTCCAGGGATGCTGCTTCGAATATATGACTCGCGGAGTCGAGTCGCTCGCCATACCGGCCTGGGCCTTCGAATCCCTCGGTCTCCCCGTTGAGCAGAGGAACTTTGATATGGAAGCGATGCTCTACCCAGACGGCTCATTCGTAGGCCACTGGGATGACGGGAACAGCGTCCCCGACATACGTCAGACCGAAACACAACTGTGGTATTCGTTTCTCATCGGCCACTTCGTGGAGATGGGTTGCGAGGCCGTACACCTCGGCCAGACTATGCTGGTGGGCGACCAGGACAAGGACTGGAAGGCCTATGACGAGTTCCTCTCGAAGATGCACGCATACCACGACCCCAAGGCACGCCGCCACTATGTGATGTACGATGCGCACGCCGGAGAAGAGGGGATGTTCACCCCCGACGGCCGCAGCGTTCTGGACTACAACGCATTTCCTATGCGCATAGAGGAGACGCCGGAGAACGGATTTCTCACCGCAAGGCTCAGGCCCGGATTCACCGACGCAATGTACGGCACCTATCCCCACCCCTATCTGGTGGAATTCGACAACTATGGTACAAGCGACCATCCAGGCAAACCGTCTGACCGCAGCAACCCCGATCTACCCTTCTGGGAGCAGATATACATATGGGGGTACGACGAGATAACCTGGCTCTACACCTTGCCCGAGCAGCAGAGACAGGATTGGCTCAGATATGCATTCCACTGGATCAAGGAAAACGACCCCTGGTGCCACCTTCAGATGCCCGGAACGAGAGGCAAGGCCCGCGCGATTGCCCCCACTGCCAACGTCCCTGACGGGATGAACCTGACAGAGACGATAAAGGAACTCTGGAACGAATAAGGAAATCCCTATCCGTTATTCCACGTTAAGGCAGAAAGGTACGAAGGGGAGCCCTTCGGAGTTGTGGAGGTTGCCGGGACGGAAGTCACCCCAGCCGTAGCGGACAGTGACAGGATGTTCCACGGCCTCACACTTGATCTGCAGATTGCTTTCCTTCCAGTCCATATATACTGAAGTGACGGGGTGGAACACGCCGTCGGCGCCGGCCACTTCGAGTCCTTCGACCCCCTGCTCTCGGTCAATGCCGTTAGGGCAATTGGAGAACCATACCAGCAGCATTGAGGTATCCTCGGCATTGCGTGCGATAGATACGGCCTCGGGCGAATTGCAGGCTATGGTTCCGAACCCGTAGTCACGGTTAAGGGCCAGATATGCAAGGCGTTGGCCTACAGGCTGTTTTTGACAAGGGTGGATATTGTACCACTCGTATGGATAGACCAGGTCGTTGGTGCAGACGATACCGCTGTTGGGGATGACCTTGGCAGCCTCGTGCTGAGCGGCACGCAGCGCTGGAGATTTGGCCTGCGAACCTCCGCCATAGTTGTAGGGAGCAATCTCGACCTGATAGAAAGGCATACCGTTGTCCTTGTCTCCCCAGTCCTCACGCCACTGGCGCACGAGTTCCGCCATTCTGGTGACGAAAACCCCGTCCTCACCCACATTGCTGCAACCCTGATACCAGATAAAGCCGCGCGCCGTATATCCTTTGACAGGTTGCTGCATTCCGTTATACATCTGGAACGGACGTGACATCTCGTGACGTGCAGCCACGGCCTCGGGACTGCAGTCCTCTCCGAACTTCTCCACGGTGGCTTTGGGCAGCCAACCCTCGACGCGGGCGCCTCCACGGGGAAGAGCCACAATGCCGACAGGTACATCCAGACTGCGGGTCAGTTGCTCGGCGAAGAAATAGGCCGTGGCGCTCATTTCGGCGATACCTCCCACTGTGGCCTTCTCCCATCCTCTGGTCTTTGCAACGTCAGCGGCCGGCTCGTCGGGCTGGTCTATGCAAACGGTAAACATACGGACCCTGTCACCGCCGGCGGGATTTGCCAGATGATAATTGGAGTTCTCCACGGGGCAGTTGTAGAAGCCACTTATGGGCATTTCCATATTGGACTGACCGGATGCAATCCATACCTCACCGACCAGAACGTCGTGTATGGTGAATGTCTCCCTGCCACATCGGGCAACAATCTCGTAATGGTTGTAGGAAGCCGCAGGGGTCTTGACATATACGCGCCACACGCCGTCTGAAGCCACCTTTGCGGTATAGGTTCCTCCATCCCACGAAGTCTTTACTGTAACGGTTTTACCGGCATCACCGTGTCCCCAGACCAGAGCATCGGTATTCTGCTGCAGCACCATTGAATCGCTGCAGGGATATTTCGGTGAAAATTCCGCGGAAGCGGAGAAGGCGAAGAGCAGTGTCGCAATCGCGCAGAAGAAAATTTTGGTCATTCTCATAATTATTTCATTTAAGTTTCACTATTTATATACACCCGGTTTGGAAATTTATTGCACAAAAACGCGTCACCCCGGGGTGACGCGTTTTGCGCAGAAGTTAATGTATTTACTGAAGTTTCTTGCAAAGTTCAGCTATGCATTCCGGAGTGAAGTTGTAGTCTTTCAACAACTCGGCGGGTGTCCCTGACTCGCCCCAACGGTCTCCACCGTTGAGCAGTTTGACCTTTACCGCAACGCCTTCCTCCGCTATTGCGGCGCATACCGCCTCTCCAAGCCCTCCGGCAAGATTGTGCTCTTCGCAGACCACGCAACGTCCGGTTTTTGCCAGAGACGCAAGTATAGTCTTCTTGTCCAGAGGCTTGATGGTAGCCACATTAATCACTTCGGCACTTACGCCTTCCTTCTCAAGAAGGGCGGCAGCCTGAAGGCACGGCCATACCAGATGTCCGTAGCACAGTATGGTCACGTCCTTGCCCGGGTTCATAACATAGGCTTTGCCTATTTCGAACTCCTGCTCGGGAGCCGTGAATACCGGAACTACCGGACGCCCGAATCGAAGATACACGGGTCCTTCGTATTCAGCCGCCGCAATGGTTGCGGCAACAGCCTGGTTGTAATCGCAGGGAGCAACCACAGCCATGCCGGGGATAGCACGCATAAGCGCAATGTCTTCCATCGTCTGATGGGTGGCGCCATCCTCTCCGAGGGTAATACCTGCGTGAGAAGATGCGATTTTGACGTTTGTATGTCCGTAGGCTATTTCCTGACGCACCTGGTCATAGATGCGTCCCGAAACGAATTCAGCGAAAGATGCTATGAAAGGCACCTTCCCGGTGATTGCAAGTCCTGAAGCGACACCGGCCATATTGGCCTCCGCTATACCGCACTCATAGAAACGGTCGGGGAACTGTTTGGAAAAATCGCCCATCTTGACTGATGGAACGAGGTCTGCAGTCAGACCCACAACCTTGGGATTTTTCTCGGCTGCCTTCACAAGGCCAACTCCGAAACCGCTGCGCGTATCCTTATTGTCGAGTATCTTGTATTCTGTCATAATTGTGTCCTCCTGTTAAAAATCTCCGAGTGTTTCTTCCAACTGTTCCAGGGCAAGGGCCACTTCTTCAGCTTTTGGAGCCTTTCCGTGCCAGCCGTGCTTGCCTGCCATAAAGTCAACGCCGTGACCCATTTCAGTATGAAGGAGCAGCATAACAGGCTTTCCGACAACAGACGAGGCCTTCTCGAATGCCTTGACTACGGACTCGATATCGTTACCGTTGTCAACAACGATGGTCTCCCACCCGAAAGCGGACCATTTTGCCTGCAGGTCACCCAGACCGGCTACATCATCCACATTACCGTCTATCTGGCAGCAGTTCCAGTCCGTGATTGCAACAAGGTTGTCAATCTTGTGATGGGATGCGAAAAGTGCAGTCTCCCAAATCTCACCTTCCTCCTGCTCCCCGTCGCCGAGAAGGCAGTAAACACGAGTGGGGTCGCCATCAGCCTTTTTACCGAGAGCAATTCCTGCCGCACAGGCAAGCCCCTGACCCAGAGAACCGGATGCCTGCACAACTCCCGGAAGGCCATGGCTTACGCTGGGATGTCCCTGAAGTCGGCTTCCGAACTTACGCAAAGTGCCGAGTTCACTTAAAGGGAAATATCCTGCACGGGCAAGGGCCGCATAATAGACAGGAGCAAGATGTCCTGCAGAAGGGATGAATACATCCTGGCCCTTGCTGTCACGTGTCCACGTGGCAGGATTGTGTTTCATAACTGAAAAATAGAGGGCGGTAACAACGTCCGTTGAACTGAGCGATCCGCCAGGATGACCGCTCCCGGCCATATTCACCATACGCACGATGTCACGGCGTATCTGTGTGGCGGTTTTTTTCAAAGTTTCAATGTTTGCCATATCTATTGTATTAAATTACTGAAAATTCCAAGTGACGACTTGTAGGATTCCATATATCTGTCAAAGCAAGCAACATCCTCTTCTGTAGGTTTGATTTCCACACCGGCGTTGCCCTTAAACACCTTTTCGTCCAGATAATCCGCAAGGCTCAGGCCATTTCCCTTCACCATATAATCAGCAAGCAGGGCCATGCCCCAGGCACCTCCCTCACCTGCCGTTTCCATAACGGAGATAGGTGAATTCAGGGCCGCGGCGAGAACGCGCTGGCCGGCGGTGGTGGATTTGAAAAGGCCTCCGTGACCGAGAATCCTGTCAACTTTTACTTTCTCCTTACCGAAAAGCACCTCGTTGCCAATCTTGAGGACGGCAACTGATGCATGCAACTGGGATCGCATCAGATTGGAGAGGCTGAAACGGCTCTGAGCATCGTGGATAAGCACGGGCTTACCCTCCATCAGACCTATCACTGGCTCACCGGATACGAAATTGTACGACAATACGCCTCCACAGTCGGGGTCCCCGTCCAGGGCTGTTCCGAAAAGTTTGACGTAAAGTTCTCCCATATCGGGAGTCCTGCCCATAAGAATTTCGAATTCCTTGAATATGTTCACCCAGGCGTTTATCTCGGACGTGCAGTTGTTGCAATGGACCATCGCCACAGGGCTGCCGTCAGGAGTGGTAACCATATCTATCACCTCGTAAGGCTTTGAGAGCGCCTTTTCGAGCACTATCATCGAGAATGAAGAGGTTCCGGCGGAGACGTTGCCCGTACGCTGACGCACTGAATTCGTTGCCACCATACCGGTGCCCGCATCTCCCTCGGGAGGGCAGAAAGGAATGCCTGCCTTCAGGTGACCTGACGGGTCAAGAAGTTTCGCGCCGGCCTCCGTAAGGCAGCCTGCGTTCTCTCCAGCCGTGAGTACCTTTGGGAAAATATTCTGGAGCTTCCAGGAATAGCCGCGTGGAGCCACGAGAGCGTTGAATTTGTCCACCATCGCGGCGTCATAGTCTCCTGTCTGGGAATCCACGGGTATCATTCCTGATGCGTCACCCACGCCTATCACTTTCTCACCGGTGAGGGCCCAATGCACGTAACCTGCCAGAGTAGTCTGGAAAGATATGTCCTTCACGTGGGCTTCACCGTCCAGTATGCATTGGTACAGATGAGAAATGCTCCAACGGAGAGGCACATTGAAATTGAAAAGGGCTGACAGTCCGGCGGCAGCCTTACCCGTATTGGTGTTTCTCCAGGTGCGGAAAGGTGCGAGCAGTTTGCCTGCAGCGTCGAAGGCCAGATATCCGTGCATCATCGCGCTTATGCCTATGGCAGAAAAAGATTCCAATTCCACGCCATAACGGTTCTTCACGTCTTTCCTGAGCTCGGCGTAGCAGTCCTGCAGACCGTTCCAAACGTCATCGAGACTATAGGTCCACAGGCCGTTTTCCAATTTGTTCTCCCAAATATGGCCACCCTGTGCTATGGGATTGTGGTCGCCGTCAATGAGCACGGCTTTTATACGGGTCGAGCCGATCTCGATTCCGAGTACGGCCCTTCCCTGCTCAATCAATGTCTTGACTTCCATATTACATCAGGACTGAACGGTTCAACATATAATAGACCTCATTGGTCCTCATCTCCTGCTTGATTCCGGAGACGGTGGTGTTCGCGTCAATGTGAAGCATCTCGATTCCGGCAATCTCAGCATAATCTTCCCAATATTCGGGAGTTATGTCGTAACTGAAGCAGGAATGGTGAGTACCTCCCGCAAGTATCCAGGCTTCCGTTCCCACCTCGAAATCAGGTTTGGGTATCCAAAGGGCATTGGCCACAGGCAGTTTGGGCAGAGGTTTCGGTTTGATACACTCCACATCGTTGACAATCAGACGGAAGCGGTTGCCAAGATCTATGACAGTAGCGGTCACGCCATTGCCTGTCTTTGAATTGAACACCAATCGTGCGGTCTGGGCCTTGCGTATGCCTATGCCGAGGAAATGAACCTCAAGACGGGGTTTGTCCGCGGCAATCAGAGGACAAATTTCCAACATATGGCTCTGCAGAATGGCGCTGCGGGCACCGTCGAAGTTCAAGGTATAATCTTCAAGGAAAGAGCAGCCGGTAGGCAGGCCCTGAGTCATAAACCATACAGTACGATACAAAGCCGCTGATTTCCAATCACCTTCAGCTCCAAAGCCGTAGCCTTCGGCCATCAGTCGCTGTGAAGCCAGACCGGGAATCTGGTCAAAGCCCAGAAAATCGGGGGCGTTGACGTCAGCTCCTCCCAGGTCATCAAAGTTGGTGGTGAAGCCTTTGGCACCTTCATCCTTGAGAACGCGGCGAATCGCTATCTCAGCCTTGGCGGCATTCCTGACGCGCAACCAGTATTCCTGTTCGCCCTCTTCACCAATCACAATGTCGTAGCTCTTTTTATATTCTTCCACAAGGGCCTCGGCCTCAGCATCAGTCACCTTGCGGAAATAATCCATAAGGGAGGAAACGGGGTAATAATCGACGTGATAGCCCAAACGGACCTCAGCCTCGACCTTGTCACCATCCGTTACCGCGACGTTGTTCATCTGGTCACCGAAACGAAGAATTCTCATATCCTTAGAATCAGCCCAGGCAGCGGCGACGCGGGCCCACACTGCAATGGCCTTCTGAGGCTTCTCGTCTTTCCAATAGCCGCTTACAACCTTGCGGGGTTTGCGCAGGTGTGCACAGATATGACCGAACTCACGGTCTCCGTGGGCGCTCTGGTTCAGGTTCATAAAGTCCATATCCATCGTATCCCAGGGAATCTCCGCATTGTACTGGGTGTGGAAGTGAAGCATAGGCTTCTGAAGGGCCTGTAACCCCTTTATCCACATCTTGGCCGGGGAGAAAGTGTGCATCCAGGTAATTACACCGACGCACTTTTCATCATTGTTGGCGGCCTTCATTACGGATTCGACCTCTTTCGAAGAATTTGCAGTGCCTTTGTAAACGACTTTGATAGGGATTATTCCGCCTTCATTGAGGCCATCAACCATCTCCTTGGAATGACCGTCCACAATCTTAACCGTTTCACCGCCATAAAGCAACTGGGCCCCGGTAACCCACCAGAGTTCCATATTTTCAAATTCCTTTATCATATTTCAACTGTTTAGATTTGATTTATTTCAGATTTTCTTTCAACATACTACCAGAGAATCAGATATAAAAATGCCACCAATACAATTATCAACGCTCCTCCGACGGCGTAGCCGCGGCTGGTGTGGAACAGGCTCAAGTCGATGTCCAGAGCCTTCCTGTCCCTTGAAGTGTCGTTGGAATTGCTGTAAAGCCAGATGGATGAGCACCCCACAAGCACTCCGAAGAAGAAGAATGCCTGGAAGCCGATATCGTTC
>JAZUIV010000080.1:0-65507 GCA_045642485.1 Bacteroidales bacterium
CGCAACCAGCAGCTCCTCCTCAAGGAAGAGTCACACTTCGACAAGGTCGTTGACCCTGCCGGTGGTTCTTACTACATCGAGGTCCTCACAGACTCTCTGGCAGTAGAGGCCTGGAAGATCTTCCTCAAGGTTCAGGAGGAAGGCGGTATCGTGGAATATGCAAAGAAGGGTCTTGTCCAGGACGACATCCCCGCTTCTGACGCAAGGCGCCACACTCTGGCCGCACAGTCACGCGAATTCATTCTCGGAACCAACCAGTTCCCTAACTTCACAGAGGTTTCTGACGGCAAGGCTCCTCTTACCTGCTGCTGCAAATGTGCAAAGGAAGAAGAGACTCCTTACAAGGGCATAAGCTCATCCAGACTGTCTTCTGATTTCGAGGCTCTTCGTCTTACCACGGAGAAAGCCGCTAAGCAGCCGGTTGCATTCATGCTCACCATCGGCAATCTTGTCTGGCGTCAGGCACGCGCGCAGTTCTCATGCAACTTCCTTGCATCCGCAGGATATAAAGTTGTGGACAATCTCGGTTTCGCAACCGTTGAAGAAGGTGTGGACGCTGCCATAAAGGCAGGTGCCGACATAGTGGTGATCTGCTCTTCAGACGAGGAATATGCTCAGTATGCCATCCCTGCATACAACTGTCTTGCAGGTAAGGCATTGTTCGTGGTAGCGGGCAATCCTGAATGTGCAGAAGAACTCAAGGCCGCAGGCATCGAGAACTTCATACACGTTAAGGTAAACCAGCTCGAGACCTTGAAATTGTTTAATCAAAAACTCGGTATCTAATTATGGCAAAGAATGATATAGTTTGGAAAACCCCTGAACAAATCGGTGTGAAGGCGGTTTATACTAAGGAAGACCTTGAGGGGATGGAGCATCTGGACTTCGTAGCCGGCCTCCCTCCTTTCCTGCGCGGACCTTATTCAATGATGTATCCTTTCAAGCCGTGGACCATCCGTCAGTATGCAGGATTCTCCACAGCCGAAGAATCAAACGCGTTCTATAGACGCAACCTTGCATCCGGCCAGAAAGGACTGTCCGTTGCATTTGACCTTCCTACCCACCGCGGATATGACCCTGACAATATGAGAGTCATAGGTGACGTCGGCAAGGCCGGCGTGAGCATCTGCTCAGTCGAGAACATGAAGAGACTCTTCGAGGGAATTCCTCTGAACAAGATGTCCGTATCAATGACTATGAACGGTGCAGTGCTTCCTATCCTTGCATTCTACATCGTGACCGGTCTTGAGCAGGGCGCGAAACTCGAGGAAATGGCAGGAACCATCCAGAATGATATCCTCAAGGAGTTCATGGTGCGTAACACATACATCTACCCACCTGAGTTCTCAATGAGAATCATCGCCGACATCTTCGAGTTCACATCCAAGAATATGCCTAAGTTCAACAGCATCTCCATCTCCGGATATCACATCCAGGAGGCCGGAGCTACCGCTGACATCGAGCTCGCATACACCCTCGCCGATGGTATGGAATACCTCAGGGCAGGTGTCAATGCTGGCATCGACGTAGATGCATTCGCACCTAGGCTTTCATTCTTCTGGGGCATCGGCATGAACCACTTCATGGAGATCGCAAAACTTCGTGCAGGACGTCTTCTCTGGGCCAAGATTGTGAAGAGCTTCGGCGCAAAGAGCGACAAATCAATGCCTCTGCGTACCCACAGCCAGACTTCAGGATGGTCACTCACCGCACAGGATCCGTTCAACAATGTCGGACGTACCGCTGTCGAGGCTATGTCCGCTGTGCTCGGCCACACCCAGAGCTTGCATACCAATGCGCTTGACGAGGCCATCGCACTCCCTACGGACTTCTCTGCCCGTATCGCCCGTAACACTCAGATCTACATCCAGAACGAGACCAAGGTCTGCAAGCAGATCGACCCATGGGCAGGTTCATACTATGTGGAGAGCCTGACAAACGAGCTCGTGGAGAAGGCATGGGCCCTTATCGAGGAAGTCGAGAAACTCGGCGGTATGGCCAAGGCCATCGAAACCGGAGTTCCTAAGATGCGTATCGAAGAGGCTGCAGCCCGTACACAGGCACGTATCGATTCCGGCGCACAGACAATCGTCGGTATCAACAAATACAGTCTCGATCACGAAGATCCTATCGATATTCTCGAGATCAACAACGCTGAGGTTAGAAAGCAGCAGGAGGAATCTCTCGCAGCTCTTCGCGCCAACCGTAACGAGAAGGCTTGCCGCGCAGCTCTCGATGCTCTTACCGAAGTCGTACGTACAGGAAACGGCAATCTTCTTGAAGCTGCCATCGAGTGCGCAAAACTGCGCTGCACCCTTGGTGAGATAAGCGATGCATGTGAGAAAGTCGTAGGCCGTTATCAAGCAACAATCAGAACCATTTCAGGAGTGTACAGTTCAGAATACAAGAAGGACGCACAGTTCGAGGAAGCTGTCCGCCTCACAGACGAATTCGCCAAGAAGGAAGGACGTCGTCCTCGTATCTTCATCGCCAAGATGGGACAGGACGGTCACGACCGCGGTGCAAAGGTTGTAGCCACTGGTTACGCTGACTGCGGATATGACGTCGATATGGGACCTCTCTTCCAGACCCCTGAGGAAGCTGCCCGCGCAGCCGTCGAGAATGACGTACATATTGTAGGTGCATCCTCACTTGCCGCAGGTCACAAGACCCTCATCCCTCAGCTCATCGAGGAGCTCCGCAAACTCGGCCGCGAGGACATTATGGTCGTTGCCGGCGGTGTAATACCGACCCAGGACTATGACTTCCTCTATAAGGCTGGTGTCGCAGCAATCTTCGGCCCTGGTACTACCGTGGCATATTCTGCTGCTACTATGATGAAACTTATGATGGGAAAAGAATAGTTAAAGCTTATGAAACAGATTAATTTTGTCAGTGCTGACGAAGCTGTCAAGGTTGTCAAGTCCGGTGACCATATACATTTCAGCAGTGTAGCAAGCGCACCGCAGTGCCTGATTCAGGCTCTGTGCCGCAGAGGTGATGCCGGAGAGTTGGAGGATGTACGCATCCACCACCTTCATACGGAAGGTCCCGCACCTTACGTTGACGAGAAATACAGCGGAATATTCTTCCATCAGGGCTTTTTCATCGGTGGCAATGTCCGCAGCGGCGTTCAGAGCGGTTATGCAGACTACATTCCGGTATTCCTTTCCGAGACGCAGAAACTGTACCGTTGCGGAGCCGTCCCATGTGACGTCGCAATGATCCAGGTATGCCCTCCTGACGAGAACGGCATGGTATCCCTCGGTACCAGCGTAGACGCTACTCTCGCTGCCGTTGAGTGCGCAAAGACGGTCATCGCCGTTGTCAACCCTCACGTGCCACGCGCTTTCGGTCAGGCAATGATCTCTATCGACCAGATTGATATTTTCGTTCAGGATGACACTCCTCTCATGGAGGCCAAGGTAGTCGTACCTGACGAAACCGATCTCGCCATCGGAGAGAACTGTCTGCCTCTCATCAAGGACGGAGCTTGTCTCCAGCTTGGAATTGGAGCTCTCCCGAATGCTATTCTGGCTAAGCTCGGAAACCATAAGAACCTCGGTATCCACACGGAGATGTTCGCTGACGGCGTGCTCGACCTGGTGGAGAAGGGTGTCATAAACGGCTCCAACAAGGTTACAGACAAAGGCAAGATCGTATCCACCTTCCTTATGGGCTCACAGAAGGTTTATGACTTCATAGACAACAACCCTGACGTATTGATGATGGACGTGGGCTACACGAACGATCCTTATGTGATTGCCAAGAACCCTCGTATGACAGCCATCAATTCAGCTGTTGAGATGGATATCACAGGGCAGGTTTGTGCTGACTCTATCGGCACAAAGCACTTCAGTGGTGTCGGCGGACAGATTGACTTCATATACGGAGCATCCCTTGCCGAGGAAGGTGTGCCTATCATAGCAATGTCCTCCCGCACAAAGAAGGGAGTCAGCAAGATATCACCGGTATTGAAGGAAGGCGCAGGCGTCGTGACTTCAAGATTCCACGTGCACTGGGTTGTAACCGAGTGGGGTGCTGTCAACCTTTACGGCAAGAGCTATCAGGAGCGTGCCCGCCTGCTGACCTCCATCGCCCATCCGGACGACCGCGAGGCACTCGAAAGAGCCGCTTTTGAGCGTTTCGGCAAGCACTACTTGATCGTGAAGTAATCAACGCACAAGTATATTCATTAAAGGGAAGGCCCAAAGAAAGGCCTTCCCTTTTTTGGTATGACTCAGTTCAAGAACCGTCAAGACAGCTGAATGTCAGCAGGAGAAAGCATCTGCCCGGATTTTGAGCCGGGTGGCCTTGCCGACTGAGGCCATTCATCTGGACGGAGGATTCATCAACTATCTTTGCTTCGCCATTCCCCAATGGGTCACTTCTGTGCCGGGGATGGGGTCATCGCTCACGACCTCGAATCCGAAATGTCGGTATATCCCCACATTCTTTTCCGAATGGGTTTCCAGATATACTGGCTTCCCTTGTCCTTCGCAGTATTCGAGCATCGGTCTCAGAAGCTTGCCGACCAGATGCTGTCCCTGCGCCTCCGGCTTCACGACAAGGTTGTACCAGTACCACTCGCGCCCGCCGGTGGCGTTCAGTCTCACGGAAGCGCTGTAGTCTTCGTAATGCATAATTCTCTTCATTGCCGGGAGACCCAGCTTGAGTGTCAGCCGTATGCCTCCATAGCGTATGAAATTAATTACCGAGACACCTTTACACCCCGGAGGCACCCATAGAAGCCAGGCGTTGCAGTCCGGGCTGTCGGAGTAGATGAGCGCTCTGGAATGGAAGTATTTCAGATTGAAAAACCACATCTCCCACAATTCATCCTTCGTGCACGGATGCCCGACGAAGTAGTCGTCGAGCGCATAAGTGATACTCCCGTATGACTCCGCCGCACAACGTGCGAACTTGGGGATATCCTCCTCAGTCATCAGATGGAATCCCTGCGACTCTATGAACCTTTCTGCCTGTGAGAGAATTTCCATAGCGCGTCCTTTCCCGGACTAATATATAAGTGTATCCCTTTTTCTAGGTTTAGGCGGAATAGGGCCAGGGCCCCCATCAACATTAGATCCTTTCTCAATCTCAATCACCTTCCCGACCTTATCGCCAGTACCCTTATAAACCGTCACGACATAATTATCAAAGCAGGCAAACTGATAGTTCATCCCGTTCTCAACAGCCTTTGTTCTCACGGCGAGCGGGTTTTGCGAAAGGAATTGTATAATCATATATTCAGCCTTACCCTTATTTTCAGGATCTTCGAGATACGCTGCCCTTGCCTTGGCATAAATGACGGAATCCACCTCAGTCATTTCCCACCATACAGAATAGTCGTCGTTTTCAGTCACTTGTTTATGGCACGATATAAAATTGAAGGAAGCAATGACTGCCACCAGCAGCACAAATAATAGAATCGATTTGTTTTTCATATATTTTTTACTTTTTGATTTCAGAATAGGTGAACGTATAGTCAACGTGACTGTACTTACCGTCCCCTGCACTATACTCTTCGTGCAGAACATTTATCTTACCTTCCGCATCCAGTTCCACGGAATAGGTCCTGTCTTCAACAACAAGGGAACCCGGCTCGTGGGATGACACCTCAAACATATCCGGTCCCTTCCCGAAGTATCCGGCAACAAGGAACGGACGGATATCATCCAATGACAAAAAATTCAAACTGTTGAAGAATGAAACGGAAGGCTGACGGTGGACATTCGCCTGTTTGCCGTATTCGTAAGTCGTTGTACTAACCTCGCCATTATTGTCGAACTTCACTGACTTGAGAAGCCCGACCTCCCAGAGAAGGTCGATGTTTTGGATGTGTACCGGATTTTCATTTGCATCAAGAAAGTTGTACGTAATCTTTGACATCCGGTCTTCATCATTGTAGGCAATGTCGAATGTGACGTGTGTCGTTCCCTGGCTTGTGCTGAATTCCTTGAAGCAAACCAGATGGCTGACATATCCCTTGTCATTGAACTTGAAACCGTTGAAAACCACATCTCCGTTATTGTCAATGACAGCATCCCCGTGAAGCACGAAGGAGTAATCCTTCATAAGTCTGCCGGGCATTCCTTCCGAGAGGTCATATGCGGTGATTTTGGAGCAGTCAGGACAATACCAGAAAGTCATATCAGACACAAGCGTAATCGGAGAGCCATCCGTACTTGTCGATATGTTACACGAAGATGCCACCTTCCCCGTGTTGCCGATCTCGCAGATACTCTTTGATTTAACGGGTTGATTGTCTTTACTGCAACCCACAGTCAGTGCCACAAGGGCAAGTGCCATAAGTGAAAATATTGTCTTCTTCATGATGAAAATACGTTTATCAGTAGTCCGAAAATGTCCATTATACCCCAAAAGACGAATGTTCTTGATATAAAAATGCCCCTCAGATATCTGAGAGGCATTTTGTGGCGGTGCGGAAGGGACTCGAACCCTCGACCTCCGGCGTGACAGGCCGGCATTCTAACCAAGCTGAACTACCGCACCATTCCGTTTTGGGACTGCAAATATATGCAGATTTTTTTTCTATACAAAATTATTTTAGCCTTTTTTCAAAAAAAGTAAAGTGAACATTTCCGTATTTTTTTTCTTTCACAAAATATGGATGCCCGGTAAAAGAATATTCCGCAGGATGCTCCAGAATGAAGAGCCCTCCCTCTGCCACAGCGGAATTGGAAAATACCTTGTCCGGAATAGTGTCGAGCCCGTTGATCGCATACGGAGGGTCGGCAAAAACCACATCGAACTCCTTGTGGCATATCGGAAGGAAATCAAAAACATTGTGGTGGACAACCTGAATGCGGTCGGAAATCCCGAGTGAAGAGGCTGTCTTTTTGATGAAAGCGGCATTGACAGCATTCATCTCAATGGCAACAATATCCCGGCATCCGCGAGACGCGAATTCGTACGAAATGCTTCCGGTCCCGGAAAAAAGATCCAGCAGAGACGACTGCTCAAAATCAATCTCATTGATCAGGACATTGAAAAGGCCTTCCTTGGCAAAATCAGTCGTCGGACGCGCCTTATAGCCTGAAGGGGGAAGAATGGCCCTCCCCTTCAATTCACCGCCAATTATTCTCACGACACTGCCTCCACTCCTTTGAAAATACGTGCGGCTTCCTCAGAGAGCCCGATAACGTCATTTCTGAAAATATGAAGAAGGGAAAGGCCGGGCTTGAGATTGAATTTCCCCAAGGCCGACACGACGTAGAATAATGCAGTTGTCGCATCAGCGACAGAGAAAGCATTGAACATAACCAGCCTTTTTCCCGTAGCGACAAGGAGATCCATCCTCCCTTCTTCTGAAACGTTTACAAGAATCTTGTTGAATGGGGCGAGCCAGGAAAGAACTGAAGCCTCCTCCTGAAGCGCCGCGGCTCTACGGTCATCCCCACAGTAAACAAGAACTGCCTTGTATTGAGGCAGTTCTATGCTTTTTATCGAATCCGTTTCCTCTAAAGGAGTCACACTTGACAAATAATCTGCAGTGGAGCCCTCTTCGAAGAATTCGGAAGGAACCAACGTAAACTTGAACACTATTCCCAGTTACCTGCGTTATTGTTGGGGTTGTCGACGCTGCCGACCATCAGACCGGGATAGCGGTCGGTATCAGTCATATCAGCATTCAGATTGACAATCAGCTGATGATCCATACCTTTCAGAAGGGAATTGTACGGCATCTTGGCCTCGAACAGAGGAACCTGAACACCGGAAACTGTCTTTACGACAGCGGCCATCTGAACCTTATCACCATCAGAGAAGGGGATGACACCTATCTTGTTTACATCAAAATCCTTACGGCCTACGAGAATGGTCTCCTTGGTGGGAACCTCACTCTCGATGGTGAAAACGAGATTCTTCTCGCCTTTCTGATACAGTTCGTAAAGCTGGGCATTGGTGATTTTCTTGTTCGCCTTGCGAACTCTTTCAGTGTTGGCTACAGCAGCGGAGTCATCAGGAGAACCTACCTGAAGCTCAACTTTCATCTTGCCGTTCAGATAGAAATCCTTCAGGGAATCCACATCTGCGGTGAAGTGATTGTAGACGCTTTTGAAACCTACCTCAAGATCGCGGATATCCTTCAACTGCTGAATAGCCACAGCCTTGCGGGCATCCCTTTCCTTGTCGAACTTTACGGGTTTGCTGATGCTTGAATACACCAGGAATACCAGGCCTATTATGATAATAGGGAACAGGACAATGGTAAATAATTTTTTCATATTCTATACGTTTTATATATTCAAAATGTTCTTCGAATAAGGCATATCCGATTTACAAAGATAAAAATAAATATTTAGTCCTTGCAATATTTTTTAATTTTGTGGTCAAGATTTTTCAAACGAGATGAAAACGGAAACTTCGTACATCGAGAAAGTCATAAGTTCCGCTTCGGAGATAGCCATTGTCGGCCACATCAATCCGGACGGAGACTCTGTCGGAAGCGTAACCGCACTTTACCACTTCCTTTCGGCCATCGGAAAGAACCCCGTGATGATTCTGCCGAACGAATATCCGGTCAACCTGGGATTCCTGGACCCGACCGGACCTTCCGGGAAACGGATAGTGATTGACACTCAACGGCACGAAGAAGCCTGCCTGGCAATAGAAAGGGCCGAGGCCATCATCTGTCTGGATATGCGGTCTCTTGACCGCTCCGGAGGGGTCAAGGACGCCGTAATTTCCTCCGGTGTGCCGAAAATCCTGATAGACCACCATCTCAATCCGGCCAGGGAACAGTTCGACCACGTGTATTCCACCACCGAAATCTCCTCGGCGAGTGAACTTCTGTTCTGGATTATCCTGAACCTTCCTCAGATAGCGGGGGACGTCCGCAGGCTTCCGATGAAAACCGCCGGATCCCTCTATGTGGGGATGATGACAGACACCAACAATTTCGCCAACTCGGTATATCCGTCCACATTTGAAATGGCATCGATGCTGGTAGCGCGCGGAGTGGACAGGGACCGTCTGCAGTCGAAGGTTATGAACAGTTTCAGCTACCACAGGCTGAAGCTGATGGGGCACCTTCTCAAGGACATCCTGAAAAAGGTAAAAGGAACCGGTGCGGCCTATATGATTCTGACAGAAAAGGATAAACGCAGATATCGCTACAGGCAGGGAGACTCCGAAGGCTTCGTGAACCTGCCCCTTCAGATAAAAAGCATCAGGATGAGCGCCCTGTTCACGGAAGATTCGACCAACGGATATGTCAGGGTCTCCCTCCGGTCGAAGGGGAATCTGGACGTAAATTCATTCGCCAAGGCATATTTCAACGGAGGAGGGCATAAAAATGCTGCAGGAGGCCGGCTGTCGGTTCCGATAGAGGAAATCCCGGCATATTTCGAGGATGCATTAAAAAAATTTTTCAAGGCATAGGTTTTGTTGTATCTTTGTCCTCAAAGTACAACACGGATGATCAAGCGGATATTTCAAATAATGGTTGTCGCTCTATTGGCGGTTTCCTGCGAATCGGATTATCAGACAGCATTGCTTGATCAGGAGAATTTCATTGACAAATATATCAATGCCCAGTTTGCGGACTACACAGTTGTCCGCAACGAAGGCGTAAATCGAGTCATAATCCAGGAAGGGACCGGCTCCCCCATCGAAAAAGGGGATAAGGTCAGTTTCATCTACAGAGGTTATGTATTGACTGCGCAGGGACCCACCACCCTCTTCACCGAAGAAAGTGCAACGGCGGTCATTGGCGATGGAGACATCATCAAGGGCATTGACAGAGGACTGATCGGAGCACAGAAAGACGAAGAATCCGTGTTGCTCTTCTCGGCACAGTACGGCTACGGCAGAGGATCCCTGAACATAGTCCCCGAAGCTTCCGCCCTGCTGTTCCAGACAGTGATAACAAATGTGGTCAAAAAAGCCGACTGACGATGAAACGAACAATAGAAATCATATTTCTGATTCTGGCGACGACGCTGGTTTTCTCCTGCGCCAAGGACAATGAGGAGGACTCCCCCATCACATACAAGAGAGTGATGAATTCCTGGGTAAAAGTGAACTATCCCACCAAAGTATCTGACACCACGGCTTCCGGCGCATACATACTGGAGAACACCGAAGGCTACGGCGAACAGCCCGGGGACACTTCCTTCGTGTTCATCCACTACGTCAAGCAGTCCCTTGACGGAAATATCGTTGAATACAATGTCGAAGACATAGCCAGGCAACTGACCGCATACGACGGGACCTTCTCCGAAGGGGACTATTACGGCCCGGCCATCTGGCAACTCGGAAAGGGACATATCCCGAGAGGTATAGAGGAAGTCATACGGAAGATGAAAGTTGGAGGGACTGTCAAAATCGCTCTTCCCCTCGCCGCCTCAACCGTGGATTCGGTTTTCTACAACACATTCTCTCTGAAAAAAGATGATGACAATTATCTGTACACCCTGACGCTTGAGAATGTTGTACCCGACATAATTGAATACCAGAATGATGTCCTGTCGGCCTTCAGAGATGCCCATTTCCCAGGCCTGAAGCAGATCAAGGACGGATTTTTCTTCAAAAAAATTGCAGAAGCCGGGATAGAGCAGAATGAAGGCGGAGAGACTGACACTCTCACGGATGACAAATCCATATATGTCCGCTACGTAGCCCGCCGTCTGTATGACAACAAGGTTTTCGACACCAACATTCAGGATACAGCCAAGAAATATCATCTGTATGTTTCCGGGAAAAACTACGATGCGATGAGCATAAAGTATTACAGGGACTCGTCCACAATGCTCGAGAAGAATTCAACCATTTCAGGTTTCACGAATGCGGTCAGGCTGATGAAATTCGGCGACGAAGCGGTTGCCTTTTTCCGTTCCGATATGGGATATGGCGACAAGGGACAGGGTACTTCCGTATCCGAATACGCACCCCTGTGCTTCACAATCAGAGCCAGCAGCAAAAGCAGTGACTAAGCCGCCTCCGGGACGGTTTCAACACATATAACAGGAGTAAGAGATGAAACTCAGAAGGTTCGTTTTTGGGTTCCTGTGTGGAATCCTTTGTTTTTCACAGCATTGTCCCGCATCCCCGGGGACAAGGGTCATCGTTGACAGCACCGCCGTGAAGATGTTCACGGACGGTTCCGGAGTATTCAACATTTACAGGAAAACAGCCGTCCTCACCCCTTCGGGGGCATTGGCCAACCGGGTAATCAAATATGATTATGACCCTCTCACAGCAAAAGCCGCTTTCAAATATGCGGTGATTCACCATAAAGACGGCAGCAGAGATTCCCTCTCCGTTGCCCGGACACTGGACTACGCGGCACCTGCACGGCTCATCTACTGGGGAGCCAGGCAGATAATGCTGGAAGTGGGAGCATTGCAACAGGGAGACATACTGGAATACGAAATCGAGAAAAGCGGTTTTTCATACGCTCTGCTCGCCGGGGATGACGGCTCCAACGAACGGTTCACGCCCCCGATGAAAGGTGAATTCTATGACATAGTCCCGTTCTGGGTAAGCGAGCCGACCGACAGGAAGGTATATCGTCTTGAGGTTCCTCCAACCAGAGAGATACAGTTCCGGTTCTATAACGGGACTTGCGTGTCATCAATGAAATACGCAGATAACGGGTCCAAAATTTATACTTTCGCCATAGACGATGCACAGCCCTTCCATTCGGAACCTGGTATGGCGGACCTTTATGACGTGGCGCCGAAACTTCTGCTGAGCACGACACACCGATGGCAGGAGAAATCACTGTGGTTCTACAATATCAACGAAGATTTCGGAAGTTTCAATCCTACGCCTGATGCTGAAAATATGGTTGCCACACTCCTCAGGGGTAAAAAATCCGAGATGGATAAAATCTCCACACTGACGCACTGGGTTGCCGACAATATCCGTTATGCGGGAATTTCCATGGGACAGGGAGAGGGATACACGCTTCATCCGCTCAGTATGAATTTCAATGACCGCTGTGGAGTCTGCAAGGACATTGCGGGGACTCTCATCGGAATGCTAAGGATAGCAGGTTTCGAGGCCTATCCGGCAATGACGATGGCCGGAAGCCGTATCGAGGAGATCCCCGCCGACCATTTCAACCACTGTGTAGTGGTGGTCAAGCTCAAGGACGGCACCTATATGCCGCTCGACCCCACCTGGGTCCCCTTTACAAGGGAATTATGGAGCAGCGCTGAACAGCAGCAGAACTATCTTCCCGGCATCCCGGAAGGTTCCGACCTGCTGGAAACGCCCATCGTTGCGGCGGAGAAAAATCCCGTCAAGGTGGAATCGGAGAATATCCTTGAAGAAGACGGCACTCTATACGGTACATTCACCATTTCAGGAGATGGATGGGCCGACAAGAGCATCAGAAGCATCTTCACCGGCAACAGACAGCGGCAATGGAATTCACTGCTCGAGAGAGAGCTCAAATCGGCATTTCCGAAGGCAAAACTCATCTCGGTTTCATACGGGAAAGACCCTCTGAACTATCTGGGCGAACCGGTGAAAATCACATTCAAATATGAAATACCGGAATATGCCGTTGTCGGAGACGGAGAACTGGCCTGCAAACCCATTACTGCTGGCGGACTGTTCAAACGCATCTTCTCTTTCAGGGAGACGGGCTCATACCCGAACGGGCGTAATTACAGTTTCAAAAGCGACATTGCCAAGCTGGTGACAGTCACCGAAGACACAGTAGTCCCCAAAGGCTATCTTCTGGAAGGCGGATCAAGGAGCAGCAAGAGCGGAGGAAGCGCAGCCTGGTCGGAGAACCGTATTTTCCAGAATTACGCCGGATTGCACCTGAAACAGACAATAAGTCTCAACAAACGTGTCTACAAGGCTGAAGACTGGAAGGAATTCCACGAAGCGATCAGCGACTACAATGATTACTGCGGATGGATAATACTGAAAAAGAAATAGCCCTATGAAGAAAATATCAGCCACCATCTTATTGTCATTTGCACTGGTCTCCCTCTGTTCTGCGGCTGTAAAGGACCCTGATGCCGTTTACAACAGAATCGAAAAGGAATACACCCTTTCGGCCGACGGCTCTCAATCCTGCAGGACTGTTCTGGAACTGACATACAATTCCTATCATTCAATTCACAAACTATACGGAGAGACTTTCATTGATTACGATCCGCAGTGGCAGGATCTTGTAATCAATTCCTCATACACTAAAAAAGCGGACGGGACCAAAGTGATGACCCCGGAAAACGCATTCGTCCCTACCCTGCCCGGCTTCGCTGATTCCGCCCCGGCCCATAACGGGCTGATAAGGATGGTGGTCGTCCATACGGGCCTGGAAAAAGGGTGCACGGTTTATCTCGATTACACTGTCATTTCCCGACCGGGGTATCTTCCGGAACTGGATGTCTCCACCCCCATTGAGACGGACTCCCCTATCGACGAGCTCAAGATAAGCGTCACAATACCGCAGGAGAAGGAGCTGGTCTACTCCTTCTCCAAGGACGGAGTCGAGCCCGTTGAAACGGCAATCGGGTCCAACAGGAAATACGCGTGGACCTTCAAGTACGTAAACGCCATCCCGTCGGATTCCGGAAATTTCCTGAAATCAAGTTTCAGCGCAACCACCTTCGCATCCTTTGAAGATGCTTTCTCGTTCCTCTCGTCTCAGTTCATCAAGGAAAGCGATCTTGACAGCGTGACCAGAGCTCAGGTATTCATAAATGGCCCTGACAATGAAAAGATTGCCACTGTGAACAGATTTCTGAGGGAACGCCTGTCCATTGTCCCCATCCCGCTTGAATCCGCGTGCTACCGGCTTAGAAATGCCGGTCAGATACTGGCAAGTGCATATGCCACTCCATCTGAACGCGAAGTCCTCAGATGCGCGCTTCTGAATTCAACGGGAGTCAGAGCAGAAGTTATCCCTGTCAGCAAGTCCAACCCCATCTGCCTGTCCGACATTTCAGGGCTGAGAGCCGATGCCGTTTCAGAAGCCGGCGTACTGACCACTGAGAAGAGATTCCACATCAGCAGAGAATATGGAGAAACTGACCTGAAACACGGATATCTCGTTACTGAACTGCCGTTCCCCGCACGTTCCTTCAATGGAGCCCCCTACTCATCATATCCGTCAGGCAGGACAACCGAACTGCTGCTCCAACGCAGTATCAACGAAATACACGAATATGAAATCACCCTCAAGGACGGATTGATTCCTTCAGGACTTGACAAACTGAATGTTGAAATAACCAACGGTGCAGGATTCTACAGCATAAATGCCGCAATTAACGGCGACAAGATTACAATAACCAGAACGCTGGAAATCTACAAGAATAAGGTAACTCCTGCCGAATACCCTGATTTCCAACAACTGATTGCCGCTTGGAGCGTATCTCCGAGAATTATTGCAAAGAAGCCATAAGGGAGAGAACTCTCTCTCTGTTTATCTCTATGGAGGCTCCGTCTCCGTTTATCTCGTGATACTTGCCGATTTTCTTGTAATAATCGGCGATAGGTTCCGTCTGAGCGTGATATGTAGCGATTCTGTTGGAAATGGTCGCTTCAGACGCATCATCCGCACGCCCTTCTATCGCAGCTCTGTGAGCGATTCTTTCACGAATCACACTGTCCGAAATCATTATTGATATGACCGCCGTCACAGCCTCGCCTCTGGAAGCGAGTATACTGTCCAAAGCTTCCGCCTGTGCCAAAGTACGGGGGAAACCGTCAAGAAGAAACCCGTCGAACCCTTTGATTTTGTCGAAAGCGGATTCTATCATCCCTTCCACAATTTCATCAGGAACCAGAGAACCTGCATCAATCAGGGATTTGGCCTGTTTTCCAAGTTCTGTCCCGGCCGCTATCTCTGCACGGAGAAGTTCGCCCGTGGAGATGTGCTTCAAATTGTACTTTTCAGAAAGTGCGCCTGCGTGCGTACCCTTGCCCGCACCCGGAGGCCCAAAAAGAATGTAGTATTTCATCAGTCCAGTATATAAATATCCTTGTAATTCCTGCCAAGCTGGTCGTAATCCAAGCCGTACCCCACGATGAACTTGTCTTCAATCTCCAACGCAACATAATCAATGTCAATATCTTTGTGATAGACATCCTTCTTGAGAATCAACGCACAATATCTCACTTCCCTCGCCCCGGCATCCTCCATCAAATCGTTCAGGCGGACAATTGTGTTCCCGGTATCGACTATATCTTCCACTACAATGACAGTGCGATTCTTTACAGACCTGGCCAGACTCATTGTTTCACAGACATTGCCGGTGGATTGGAGGCCCTGATAGGACGACACTCTCAGACAATCGATTTCAAAGTTGAAATTCAGGCGCTGCATAAGGGATACAAGAAAAGGCATCGCTCCCGTAAGGACACACACGAATACAGGAATATCGTTGGTATTCTTGAAATCCCTGTTGAGCTTCTCGGCGACCCTGTCGATTGCGGCTTCAATCTTCTTGTTCGGGATATATGGTACGAAGTATTTGTCGTGAAGATGAATTCTTGGCATTTGAGAAATAAATTTTTTCCAAACAAATTTAATCATTATTTTTGCGCAGTACAATAACAGGATGGTTTATTTTCTACATTTTATCAACCATCCGCAACAAGGATTATGAGGAGGGAGAACGTGGGGATTGATATCCTGTCTGCCGCCGTTCGTTCAGCGGCTTTTTTTATCTGTCTATTTATATATTCTGCAAGCCATTGCCAGAATGCCGACACAACACGGGTCCTGACACCTTTCCAACGGCAGAGTCTGATCGACTATTGCGAGCAGTACGGAAGCATTCTCTCTGCCAGTGAATTGGGCAATATAGACGGATTCACGCCCGACGAAGCCCAATGGCTTTGGGATAACATCAAGGGAGAAATGGAGCAAAGAAGCGGGACCGGCAAGCACACCGCCACGGCAAAGTTCAAAAAGAAATACCTTTCAGAGGGTTTCTCAACCACAGCGAAATACACCTATGAGGGAAACAGATTCTCCTCCGGCATCGTAATCGACAATGACCCTATGGAGAGATTCCCCGGCTTTGCCGGTGGCTATCTGAAGTACAAAAATTTCATCGCAGGCGATTTCTCGGCAAGATTCGGTCAGGGGCTGGTACTGTGGAAAGCATTCTCCCTGAATGCTTACGGAGAGCCCGCGACCCTTTTGCACCGTCAGTCAGGATTTGCGGGATACAGGTCATCCGATGAAAAAAATTATCTCAGGGGAGTCTGTACAAAAATACCGATTGGCCGGAGGTTGGAATGCAACGGGTTCGCATCATTCAGGAAAGTTGACCTCAACGCCGTTGACAGTTCCGACGTGCACGAATTTGTGGCCGGAGTGAATGCCGGCCTTTCCTCAGAGAACTGGAGAATCGGCCTGACTGCGGTAACCTACCTTTATGACCGTGATATCAGAAGGCGTGTCGGAGAATACAACCGGCTTCGTCTGTATGACGGTCTGTGGGGCAATGCGAGTATTGATTTCATCTGCAGTGCCAACCACTGGAGATTTTTCGGCGAAGCCGCTCTGGATGCAAAGGCCTCCCCTGCCGCGTTGGCCGGAGTGCTGTGGACACCATCCTACAATCTGGAAGCGGGATTCACGGCAAAGGCTTTTTCTCCGGCATATTCGGCCACGCACGCAATGGAAGATTCCTACAATCTTATTGGAGGGCAGTTGTCCGTAATGTATCGGAAAGGTGCATGGAAATTCAATCTCAACGCCGAATATGGCTGGCACCCCTGGTACAGTTATGGCAAACCCGCAGGAGAGACCGTGTTCAAGGCCAGAGTTGCCGCACAGTACACCTCCCACCGGGGAACATCTTTCATCGTCCAGTCATCCTGGAACAAAGTTCTGAAACTGAGGCTTCACGTCTCAATCCCCGCCGGGCCGTTCAAAATCAGTTCCAGACTGGAAGGGAATCTGAAAGGGTATGCGGTTTACGCTGAAACCGCCTGGAGGTCGGACAAGTTGGAGATTGCCGCTCGGGGGACATTCTACAATACTGACGGATGGGACTCAAGAGTCTATCTGTATGAGAAAAACGTTCCTGAAAGTTTTTCCTCGGAAGTTTTTCACGGAAAAGGATTGGGGGCGTACCTCATCGTAAAGTACGCCCCCATAAGATCACTGAACCTCTGGCTCAAGGTCCGGCACGATTATTCAGTTTTCTTTATCCGGATGGTCATTCCCGGATAAATCTTGCTCTTTGAATTCATATTGTTCAATTTGTACAGAGAAGAGAGTGATACTCCGTGCTTCTGGGCAACTTTTGACAAAGTGTCCCCTTTTCTTATCTTGTAGACCACATACCCGTCCTTTGTATTCGCGGAGCCGGATTTTGAGGAAGATGAGCCCCCGGAAGAGACAGACGAACCTCCACCATTGGCGCTTCCGTAGATATAAAGTCGCTGTCCGACACGTATAGTATTGCCCTTCAATCCGTTCCATCTCTTGACATTGGCAACGGTAGTGTGGTATCTGCGGGCTATGGCACCGATCGTTTCCCCTGATTTAACCTTGTGCACGACCCTCTTGCCGTCGCTGGTGCCTGTTTCCTTAATCTTTTTGATGGTAACGGGATTGAAGAATACGGAATCCTGATATGCGTAGATTTCGCTCTCCTTGTCGGCAAAGGCGTTGGTAAAGTTGTGAGGCACGTTCAGAATATATTCACGCTCCGTACCCGGGACGATATCGTGGATATACTGGGGGTTCATGTCCCTGAGCGTCTCAACCGGAAGTCCTATCACCTCGCTGACCTGCTTGAAATGAAGCATCTTGTTGACGTGGAAAGTATCGACGTGGGCGGGAAGGGATATCTGGGCGGGGACTATGCCGTGCTCCTTGTAATACTTCAGGGTATACAATGCTGCCACGAATGCGGGGAAATATCCGCGGGTCTCACGCGGGAGATATTCATACACCGACCAGAAATCAGTCTTGCCTCCGCTCCTTCGTATAGCCTTGTTGACGTTGCCCGTCCCGCAATTGTATGAAGCGATTGCCAGCGACCAGTCTCCGAATATCATATAGCTGTCACGAAGATATTTTGCGGCTGCACGGCAGGCTGCAACAGGATCCAGACGTTCATCAACGAACGATGTCATATTGAGTCCGTACATCTTCGCCGTACTGTACATAAACTGCCACATTCCCTTGGCACGTGCCCGTGAGACTGCCGTCGGATTGAATGCCGATTCGATGATTGCCATACATACAAGTTCCTTGGGAAGATTGTACTCATCAAAGATTTCTTCCATTATAGGGCCGTAATATGAATAGAGGCCCAGAATTCTCGGCGTAATCTTCAATTTCTCCGTGTAGAGGATTATACTGTTCTTGACATATCTGTTGAACTGCACCGGAATGAAAGAACTCATATTGTTGAGCCTGCGGACATATATGGAATCGGGGATGCTGCTGACCAATGTGTCGAGGTCGATGCTGGACATATTCACTTCATTCACATCCATCATCTTCTGGACATAGTAGAGGTTCAGCAGGGAATCGATATTGTCGGCATTATACTCGATGGTCGGCAGACTGTCCTCCACTGCCTCATCTTCGTCACCATCGCCGTTGACCGGCTGAATGGCAGACTGATAATCGACATACAGGGAGTCATAAGCTTTCTGCAGGGAATCCACCTGCCTTTCAAGTTCCAAAATACGTCTCTTGCTTTTGAATATGCTCTGCGCATCAGCATCAACTCCGAGTGCGGCAAAAAATAAGAACAGAACAAATGCAGGCCAGATTCTTTTCATAAACTAGAATGATAATTTAAAATTAATGCCGAAAGCAGACTGACCCGATTCCGGTGTCAGGCTGGCATATTCAGCGTTCAATGGAGTAATTAGTGTTGGAGAAATCTCAAGGGAAGCTATGTTGTCGCTCACGTCAAAATCGTGCATATGGGCGAATACGTTTGCATCTATTATATTCAAGGCATAAACCAGTACGAATCCGAGTATGGAGTAATCCCGATACCGGCGGTAAGTGGTCTTGTACCACTCGGCCTGACTGGCTGTGATTCCACCGATGTACCCGGACCCCGGCTTACTGCTGTCCATATCGTAGATATACTTGAATCTCTTGTAGTTCATATCGTTCTGATAGTAGAAGTAACCGCACACGGCGAAGCCTCCGTACCAGATGGGAATTTTCCACCAGTCCCCGTTATAGGCCTGCCCGAGTCCCGGCAGAATCGCCGAATAGATGGTGGCCTTTGCCGCCACGGGCTTCGGAACTTCTGTCTTGTAGGAGGCGACACCGTCAAGAATCTGCCCCCAATAGAAAAGTCCGGCGCCTATGTAACTTGCAGTACGCAACGTCTTGTATTTTGCATCACCGCTCTGGTGATATTTTTTGTTGAACATTATACCGCCTGCAATACCGGCTCCTATCCCTCCATAAACTATGGGAAGTTTCCAATACTGTTTGTTGTAAATTTGAGATGCGCCGGGAACGACAGCCGTCCCGAGAAACAGATAACCCAGCTCCAGAGTGTCTTTCCGGGTAAACCCACGGACCATTCTTTTGATGGAAAAACCCTGGAGGGAGTCCGTTACGACCTGATTGTTCTCATCGTTATTCCCCTGCGTATTCATTCCGGCGCCGGGAGGGCCCATCATCTGGTTGTTCTGCACCCCATAGTCAGCTCTGTTGGAACGGAACTGCGCCTCGGCGTTGAAAACGACACCGATCAGGAGAATGATGAGCAATGATACTTTTCGCACTATAATGATTTCAACGTGTCCAGAAAGCGTTCAATCTGCAGGTCGTCACGGAACTTCACGGTCAGCGTGCCCTTGCCGGAAGCGGATCGTTTCAGCGCGGCCTTGCTTCCGAAACATCTTTCAAATTCCTTTTCCAGCGAAGAATAGAGAACCGGCTTGGTTCTGCGAGTGGTAGAAGGCACCTCCCGCCCGATGGCCGCGGCCCTCTGCTCAATCTGGCGCACGGACCAACCTCCTGCAATGGCCTGCCGGCACAATCTGACCTGGTTCTGAGGATTCTCAACTGAAAGAATCGCCTTGGCGTGCCCAGCAGAAATCCTGCCAGTCTTCAGTTCCTTCTGAATTTCATCAGGCAACTTGAGAAGGCGGAGGAAGTTCGCCACCGTAGCGCGCTTCTTTCCAACTCTCTCGGAGAGAGCCTCCTGAGTCAGGTTGCATTCATCGATAAGGCGCTGAAAGCTGAGAGCGGTCTCTATTGCATCCAGATTCTCTCTCTGAATATTCTCGACGATGGCCATTTCGAGCATTGAGATATCATCCGCTTCACGTATATAGGCGGGGACTGTCTTCAGCCCGACCATTCCGGCAGCCCTGAATCTGCGTTCTCCGCTGATAATCTGATATCCGCCATCTGCGACGCGGCGGAGAGTCAGGGGCTGGATTATCCCGAAAGACCGTATGGATGCGGCCAACTCTGCAAGGGCCTCGTCATCGAACGTATCGCGAGGCTGAAAAGGATTCGGCTTTATCCCGGACAATTCGATTTCCTTCACGGAAACCGGGTCCTCCCTGGGAATCAAGGCGCTCAGCCCTCTTCCAAGCACATCTTTCTTTGCCATTATGATTGTCTGTTTATTAATTCTTTTGCAAGTGACAGGTAGTTGGCGGCTCCGCTGGATCCGGCATCATAGGTTATGACCGGCTTGCCGAACGAAGGAGCCTCACTAAGCCTGATATTCCTGGTTATGACTGTCTTGAACACCATATTCGAGAAGTGAGTCTTGACCTCTTCCACAACCTGATTGTGAAGACGCAGACGACTGTCGAACATTGTGAAAAGGAATCCCTCAATCTTAAGGGCAGTGTTCATCCTGGCCTGGACAAGTTTTATTGTGTTGAGAAGTTTTCCCAGCCCTTCGAGCGCAAAAAACTCAGGCTGTACGGGAATTATGACACTATCCGCCGCAGTAAGCGTATTGACGGTTATCAGGCCTAGAGACGGCGCGCAATCTATGATGATATAGTCAAAAGAATCCCGGACTTTGTCGAGTTCCTTTTTCAATACCATCTCACGTTTTTCCACGTCGAGCATTTCTATCTCGGCTCCCACGAGGTCAATCCCCGAAGTGATTATCTTGAGGAACTTTATGTCCGTATCTTGAATAACGTCCTCGATTTTCTCCTTTCCTATCAGAACCTCATACAGCGTCCTGTTCCCCCCTTCTTCGGGATTGAAATTGAGACCTGAAGTGGCGTTAGCCTGAGGGTCGGCGTCAATGATGAGAATCCTGTACTCCATCACAGCCAGTGAAGCCGCAAGATTGATTGCCGTGGTGGTCTTCCCCACTCCTCCTTTCTGATTTGCTATCGCGATAATCTTCCCCATATTATAGCATTTAACCCGCGAAATTACTAAATTTGCGCAAAAGTATCAAGAAAGGTATGACAAAAACTATATGGAAAGTAATTGTAAGCAGGGCCTCAGGAATGGGAAAGGCGCTGAGGGACTGGCCTGACATATCCGATCTTCTGAAGAAAGCCGGGATAGAGTACAGCGAAGCGATAACCGAATATCCGTTTCACGCAATAGAACTTGCCGCACAGGCAGTCAAGGATGGCTTCCGCAAACTTCTTGTCATTGGCGGAGACGGTGCTGTCCACGAAGTGATAAACGGATTGTTCTCTCAGGATGAGGTGTCTCCCCGTGACGTGACAATCGCCCTGATTCCGGTGGGATCGGGAAATGACTGGGCCCGTATGCACAAGATACCCAAAAACTACAAGGCGGCCGTCGCCGTAGTGGCTCAGGCAGAAGCCTTCGCACGTTTTCAGGACATTGCCAGGATAGCCACTCTTATGGATGGAGAGCCTTACAGCAGGTATATGATAAATATCGGAGGGCTGGGATTCGACGCGGAAGTATGCCGCCGTTTCGATATGGCAAAGGCACGCGGAAAGGCGAAGGATCACCAGTATTACAAGTCCCTGCTGAGCGGATTCCTGTTCTACCACTGTCTTAAATTCAACATCAGGGTTGACGGACAGCAGTTCTATGAAGGACCGGCTCTTTCAGTCGCCTTGGGAATCGGCAAGTATTGCGGAGGAGGAATGATGCAGACTCCGGACGCCATTCCCGACGACGGCCTGATAAACCTTACTGTAATCGAAAGGATAAGCAAGTTCTCCTTCCTCAAGAAGGTTCCGTCTCTTTTCAAAGGGACCGTCTATCAATACAAGGAGGCTCATCACACGGTCGGCAGACACATAGAAATCGAAGCATTCCCCTACTCCTATATGGAGGTCGACGGAGAGACAATCGGCCGGACTCCTGTCACAGTCGATATAATCCCCGATGCCATCAAGGTTGTAAGCTGTATGAGATAGCCTGCCGGCTCCCTACAGCTTGAAACCGTCCTTGAGGCTTGTGGTCTTGTTCATTACAAGCTTTTCCGCTGTTGAGTCAGGGTCTTTCATATAGTACCCCACCCTCTCGAACTGGACGGCGATGCCGCTCTCATCCTCAAGAAGAGCAGGCTCGGCATAGCCGGTCTTCACAACCAGACTGTCCGGATTGAGAAACTCCTTGTAGTCTTTGTCCTCCGGGATGCCGCCCATATCGGCCTCGGTGAAGAGACGGCCATAATTGCGGCACTCTATTTCCTTCATATAATCAGTGCTGACCCAGTGGATGGTGCCCTTTACAGAGCGCCATACGCCTGAATTGGGGCTGGTCTGAGGATCGTAGGTACATTCAAGTCCGACAACCTTGCCGTCTTCATTCTTGATGACCTTCTCACATTTGATGATATATGTGTATTTGAGACGGACTTCACCGTCCGGACGGAGACGGAAGTATTTCTTCGGAGCATCCTCCATAAAATCGGCCCTGTCGATAAGAAGAGTCCCGGTGAAAGGGACCTTTCTCTTGGGTCCGTCAGGAGCGGCGGGATTCAGGGGAGCGTCGAACCACTCCACCTTACCCTTCTCCCAGTTGGTAATCGTAACTTTGATGGGGTCGTCACTGACAACCATATAGCGGTTGCTGCGCTCATTCAAATCCTGGCGCACGCACCACTCCAGCAGGCCGATATCCATCAACTGGTCGTGCTTGGTGACACCTATCTTGTCGCAGAATGTCTTCAGCGCCTCAGGAGTATAGCCCCTGCGTCTGACGCCGCAGAGGGTCGGCATACGGGGGTCGTCCCATCCGCTTACAAGTCCTTTCTGCACAAGTTCCAGTAACTTGCGCTTCGACATAAGAGTGTATGTCAGATTCAGTCTGGCGAATTCGTACTGGTGGGAAGGGAATATCCCGAGAGTTTCGATGAACCAGTCATAGAGAGGACGGTGCACGTCAAACTCCAGCGTGCAGATGGAGTGAGTGATGTTCTCGATGGAGTCGCACTGGCCGTGGGTGTAGTCGTACATCGGGTATATGCACCACTTGTCACCGGTCCTGTGATGATGAGCGTGCTTGATACGGTAGAGTATCGGGTCGCGGAACATCATATTGGGATGTGCCATATCGATTTTTGCACGGAGGACCTTCTCGCCATCGGCATACTTGCCCTGACGCATCTCCCGGAAGAGCCGGAGATTCTCCTCAACGCTGCGGTTCCTCCAGGGGCTGTCCTTGCCCGGGGTCTCAACCGTACCGCGGTTCTCGCGCATCTGTTCCAGAGTCTGGTCATCCACGTAGGCCTGCCCACGCTCTATCATCATCTCGGCCCACTGATAAAGCTGTTCGAAATAATCGGAAGCGTAAAGCTCTTTCTCCCACTTGAAGCCGAGCCACTTGATATCCTCCTTGATGGCATCGACATACTCTGTATCTTCCTTGGTCGGATTGGTGTCGTCATAGCGCAGATTGGTCTTCCCGCCATATTTCTGCGCAAGGCCGAAATTGATGCACAGACTCTTCGCGTGGCCCAGGTGAAGATAGCCGTTGGGCTCGGGAGGGAATCTGGTCAGGATGGACTTATGCTTGCCACTGGCAAGGTCGGCTTCTATAATCTCTTCAAGAAAATTGAGTTTTTTCTCTACGGGTTCGTTCAAGGATTTCTCTTCCATTTTACAAGAATTTTGGGGGCAAATTTAAATAAAATCCTGTTATTTTTTCATATTTTTGCACTGTATGTACGACGAATACGAACTGATTTGCATACTCGGACCGACAGCAAGCGGAAAGACCAGATATGCGGTGGAACTTGCCGGAAAGATTGACGGCGAGATTCTCTCCGGAGATTCCCGTCAGGTATATCGCGGGATGGACATAGGGACAGGCAAGGATCTGGAGGAATACGGAGCCGTCCCCTATCATCTGATTGACATAGCGGATGCAGGCACGAAATACAATATCTATCAGTATCAGAAAGATTTCAGCGAAGCGTTCCAGGACATTGTCAGCCGCGGGAAGCGCCCGGTTCTCTGCGGCGGAAGCGGGCTTTACATCGAAGCCGTGACGCGCGGGTATCATCTGCCTGACGTCCCTGCGAATGAGGCTTTGCGCGCAGAGTTGGCCACATTGCCGATGGACGAACTGATTACACGCTACGAGAAACTCCGCAAGCCTCACAACAAGACCGACTACGACACGAAACAACGGCTGATACGAGCCTTGGAAATAGCAGTTTATGAGAATGAGCATCCCGTGCAGTACTCCTCCTACCTGCCCCAAAAGACCAAATTCATCGGGATAAGCGTATCGCGGGAGGAACGGAACGCCCGTATCGATGCAAGACTGGAGCGCAGGTTGGAATGCGGTATGGTTGAGGAAGTGAAAGGGTTGCTTGACAGCGGTATCCCGGCAGAAGATCTGATTTATTACGGTCTGGAATACAAATACATAACTCTTTATCTCACCGGAGAGACGGACTATGCCACAATGGTGGAGAGGCTGCGCATCGCCATCCACCAGTTCGCAAAGCGGCAGATGACCTGGTTCCGGGGGATGGAACGCCGCGGAATCCAAATCGAGTGGATATGATATGTTTGCCGATTATATTTAGCGAATTGCCTGTCACTTATGAGGACCTAAGCACCCGCGCTTAATAGCGGGAGGGGCCCACAAGCGTAGCGCAGTGGGAGGGTGAGCGAAGCGAAGTCCGAAATAGTGACAGGCAGGAGCCATAAGCGGCAAACATCATGAGAAAAATAGTATATTTGTTAAATAATTTGCAGTGTTATGAAATATCTGATAAGGTCGATAAAGTATCTGGTCTATTTCGTTCTGATTTTCTTCCTGATTGTCGGGCTGATTTATTTATTCTCCATACAGAAGCAGTCGGGGCTCTCTTTCGTCGAAATGTTTCAGGAAGGCTCCTTCCCCAAACTGGCGATTTTCTTCCTGGTGGTGGCGGCGCTCTATCCCGCTCTCGGTTTCGGAAAGAGGAATCTCTATCTCAACGGGGAATACTCGAAATATGCCGATGTCATCGACCTTGCAATGAGGGATTTGGAATACGAGAAAACCTCCGAGGAAGATGGCAGGACAGTTTACAGATGCAGCAGCCGCACCAAACGTCTTGGGCGGATGTATGAAGACGCAATCACTTTCGATACCAGTGACAATCCCGTCGTAATCGAAGGATTCAGAAAAGACACAACCCGCGTGCTGAGCACTGTCTCCTATCGCATCCGTCAGTTTGAGAACCCTGAAAACCAGGAATAAACGGCTATGGCCAAGGGAAAGAACAAAATAGAGATAAAGAACAGGAGGGCGGGATTCGAGTTCGAGTTCCTTGAGAATTTCACTGCCGGAATCGTCCTTTCCGGAACGGAAATCAAATCAATCCGCGAAGGGAAGGCATCGCTTGTGGACAGTTACTGCTATTTTGTCGGCACGGAACTATTCGTCAAGAATATGAACGTGGCTGAATACTGGTGGGGCAGCGCATTCAGCCGTCAGGACCCGAGGCGCGACCGCAAGCTTCTGCTGACAAAGAAGGAACTGCGCAAGTTGCAGCGCGCCGTCAAGGAGAAGGGACTGACAATAGTTGCCACCCGCCTTTTCATCTCCGAGAACGGCTACGCCAAACTGAACATCTCCCTGGCCAGAGGCAAGCGCGAATTCGACAAACGCGAGTCCATCAAGGAAAAAGACATGCGCCGCGAGCGCGAGCGCGACTGATCCCCACTACGCACCCTCAGATATGGGATATCAGGCTGGAGATAAGCTCGTCACTGACGAAGAATGAGGCGGGGCTGATTCTGACGCGGTCGCCGGACTCAATCAGGGCTCCTGAAGCGATGAATCCGGAGTATGACGGATTCCGGCAGACAAGATCCTTCGGGATTCCGTCTGACGTACGGAGGCCAAGCATTATCACCTCCTCGGCCACCTCCACTTCCGTCAAACACTCACCCTTCAAAGGAGCGCCCGCAATATAGGCGTCAGTGTCAGACACATTCCAGTACCTGCGAAATTCTCCGTCAAAAGAATGTGCAGCCGCACCGAGCCCTAGATACGGTTCCCGTCTCCAATATGCGCTGTTATGACGGGAATGGAATCCAATCTTGCAGTAATTGGAGATTTCATACTGAAGATAACCCGCTTCAGCCAGAATTGACTGAAGAGCCAGATACTGAGCCAGACAGGCATCTTCATCAGAAGAAGCATACCTGCCCATCATCTGATAGCAGGAGATATGTTCAGGAGAAAGTCCAACAACCTTGCGCACGGTCCTCTCCCACTCCTGAAGGGACAACCCATCATAACCGAATATCAGGTCAACCGAAATGTTTCCGAAACCGGCATCTCTCAGTGACCTGAAGGCACGGACCGCATCGTCAGCTGTATGCCGGCGTTTCATCCACCTGAGATGATCATCATTCATTGACTGGATTCCCATACTGATGCGTGTGACACCCAGACTCCGGAATACGGATGCCTTCGCGGAATCGACGTCATCAGGATTGACCTCGACCGTAAACTCCCCGACACCGGACAAATCGAAAGAGAGGGCAAGTGCAGAAACAAACCTCTCAAGTTCCCCTGCAGGTAAAACGGAAGGAGTCCCCCCGCCAAAATAGAGAGTGGCTGGTGGGACTCCTTTCAGAAAACTGCGGCGGCTTTCCGCCTCACGAATCAAAGCATCGACATATTCCGGGAAATCCGTCCTGACCCTTGAATAGAAGTCGCAGTAGATGCAGCGGCTCGCGCAGAAGGGAAAATGGACATAAATTCCGGCCATGCCCTATTTCAGCAACAGGTCAGTTGAGCCGAGCTTGGTTTCGGATGAATAGATATCGACCGTATAGACACCTTTGGTGAAGCCCTGGGGATTTGCAAAGTAGATGCAAATCTCAACCTCCTCACCCTGATAATCGACTTCACGGGAAGCGGTATATATCATCCTCTGACCTTCACAGGTGAATACATTATCCTCGCTGTCAGCAAGAAGGACTCCGTCCGGGCCTTTGATGCGGATATAGATCGTACGGTAGCCGTGGTCAGCGATGGAGTTCTCGATGAGACTCAGACAAGTCTTGAGTTTGGCGGTGCGGCTGCTTCGCTCGGTCACCTTGTTGGAGGAATTGATGGCCACCATATTGAAGCCACGGGCCTTGACAACAGAACCTGCCGAGGCCTTCGCCGAAAGCTGCTCTGTCGTACTCTTGAGGTCTTCATACTGACGCCGGCTTTCCTGTGCATCCTTGCGCGCGGCTGACGCCTCGTTGCGCAGATTGATATTCAAAGTGTTCAAAGAGTCTATCTGCTTGATATAACTCTTCATTATCGAGCGGAGTGTCCCTGTCTCCTTTTCATACTGACGTATTTTTGCACGGTTGGTGGCCTCTGTCTTCTTGAGCCTGTCTATCAACTGTCCAACCTTCTCCTTTTCCACCATAAGGGAGTCGTTGATTTCCGCATTTGTGGTGCTGAGAGCCTCATAATCACTCTGGAGAGCCACGAGTTCGGAGGTCAGATTCTCCTTGTCAAGCTGCAACTCCTTCACGAGAGAATTCTTGCTTATCCACATAACGACCAGCACTATCAGCAACACTGCCGCCACTGCCCCCAAGATATAGACAATCTTCTTCATCGGGTCAGAGCCTCCGCTATAGCCACCGCTTTTTTTACTTGGATGATCCTTCTCAAACTGAATCATCTCATCATCGAGTTCATCGTAATCTATCATAACCGTAATTAACCAGTTTACTATCAATTAAACAAATATAATGCCTTTCGTACAAATAACCAACACTATGAAAGGCTTTTTGCAATTCCCTCCATATAAGACCGGGCCTCACTCTGAGGAAGGTTTGACAAAGCGGCGACAGCCTCCCCTATTTCATCCGCAAGACGGCCGCCGGCATATCCCAGGCCGTCATACGCCCCGACGAGTTCGAGGGCCTCGGCGGAAATATCCCTGGACAGGGCCTTGACCTTCTTAAGGAACGAAGTTGACACTTTCGACGGCGCATTTCTGAGTGCACCGATAAGCGGAAGGGTGATTTTCCTCTCTTTTATGTCCTGACCGCTCGGTTTTCCTGTCTTCAGATTCGGAGAATAATCGAGAATGTCGTCCTTGATCTGAAAGGCACGGCCGAAATGCAGGGCATACTCTTTCACGGCGCCAACGGCAGAATCTGTGGCGGACACAGAGTATGCCGAAGAGAGCACGGCTGTTTCAAACAGGGAAGCCGTCTTGTGACGGATGATTTCGAAATAGGTCTCCTCATCAGGTTTCGGAGACAGCGACCTCTCAAGTTGAATCATCTCCCCTTCTGCAAGGGAAGTGAGACTTTTGGAAAAAACGGCAAGGACACGCCTGTCAGGATTGCCTATCACAAGTTCCACCGCTCTGGAGAGCCAGAAATCGCCGATAAGTACGGCAGAGGTTTCACCATATTCGGAATTGACGGTCGGAAAACCCCTCCTGAGCTGGCTTTTGTCCACCACGTCATCGTGCAGCAAAGTAGCGGTGTGAAGCAATTCCACAGCCGCGGCGCACTTGATGACCTCTTCAGAACACTCCCCGCTTATTGCCTTGGCTGTCAGGAGAGTGAGGATGGGCCGCAGCTGCTTGCCAGTATGGTCAAGTAACTGGCCGTTGATCTTGCGCAGCAACGCGACATCGGCCCTCAAAGAATCTTTGAAGGCCGACCTGTATGCCGTCCAGGAATCTCCCAGATATTGTTGTATATGCTTGTACAAGAAGTTTTAGAAAATAATCGCCAATCCAACCTCGAAAGCGCCTTCTTTGCTTTTCAGATTCTTGAACTGATCGCCCATCTTGTTCCAATATTCAGACCAGTTTGCAACACCTCCGAAATCCCAGTTGTATTTGGCTGTAACCTGAAGCTTGGAAATCTCTACTCCGATACCGAGTCCGACACCTCCGGAGACTTTCCTCGTGGAGGACTTGAATGCATCGACAATGGATGACAGACTTGCAGGACTGATTTTGTCGCCCAATTTGAAGCCCACATACGGAGATGCGAAAACAAACGGCCTGAGGAGAAACAGGTCGATCCCCCACTGGACGTTGACCGGGACTTCTATATAACTCAATGTGGCATTGACAGGATCCGTAAAAGCAGTGCCTTCTGCAAACTGGAAGGTTTTCGCTCTATACAGAACCTCAGGCTGAAGGCTGAACCCACCCCAGGTACCGGTCTGGTAGCCTATTCCTGCGGACCATCCGACGCGCCCCTTGGGGGAAAAGCTTTTCGCCGCATCGAGCGCAGTATTGACATTTGGAAATGCAAGACCGCCCTTGATCAGGAAACCTTCCGCATTGACATTGACGGAAGAAAGGAACATCAGCGCAACCGCGCAGAAAACAGTCAGTTTTTTCATAACAATTATCCTATAAGTGAGTTAATTCTGTTTTCAAGTTCAGATTGAGGCACGGCACCGACGCTTCTGTCGACCAACTGACCGCCTTTGAAGAAAAGGACGGTGGGAATGTTGCGTATTCCGAACTGCATCGGGATGTCTGTACTGTCATCCACATTGCATTTGGCCACAATTACCTTGCCCTCAAACTTTTCCGAAATAGCATCCATTACCGGAGAGAGCATTCTGCACGGCCCGCACCATGTAGCCCAAAAATCAACGACGACCGGAAGAGCGGCATCAAGGACTGCTTCCTTGAAATTAGAATCATTAACAGCAACTGTCATATCTAAAAAATAAAAAGTGTTATTTTCTGTGGCGAAGATAACACTTTTTACTAATAATTAAAAGGAATATATACAGGAGTCAGACTATACCATCTGTTCTATATTCCACACAAAAGCCTTGACACCGACTTCCTTGTTCCTGGCATCCAGCTTCTTGACAGTAAGGAGCAGTTCAGCGACAGCCTCGTCCGGAACCACTGTCATAACGGCTGAATTCATTTCGGGCCAGGTATGATTTCCACGGTGAGGGTCTCCGGTAACAGAACCGCGCCCCTGCACCTGCTCAAAAAAGGTGAAGCCTCGAATTTCAAGTTGGTCAAGCATATACTCGACCCTCGAAGTGAAGGCCTGATTGAAAACTATGAATACACTTTTCATTTTAATCCTCCTCAGGCTTAAGTTGCATAAATATATACTGCTTGCGCTGCTTTTCCTCCTTGTCTCTCTCACCCTGACGGGATATGACTGCATATACCACAGGGACGACCAGCAGGGTGATGAAAGTGGATACCAGAAGTCCTCCGATGACGACAATACCCATAGGATGCCACATCTCGGAGCCATCTCCATTGCTGAGCGCCATAGGAAGCATACCGAGAAGGGTGGTAAAGGCTGTCATCAATACGGGGCGCAGACGGCTGGCGCCTGACAATGCAATGGCTTCGTTAAGCTCGTATCCTCTGTCTCTCATAAGATTGATGTAATCGACAAGCACGATACCGTTCTTGACCACAATACCTATCAGCATTATTACACCAAGCGCTCCCACCATATCCAGGGTCGTGCCTGTCGCCCACAGGGCGAGAACAACACCTGAAAGCGCGAAAGGAATTGACAGCAGAATGACCGCCGGTTTGCCGAACGACTCGAACTGAGATGCCATCACGATATAGACCAGAATAACTATCAGGGCTGCAAGCAGAACCATATCGCCAAACATATCCTGCTGGTCCTCATAATCACCTCCGATAAGTGTCGTGACACCCACCGGTTCCGGGTGAGCTTGCAATACACCCTTGACCTGCTCCGCAAGTTCACCAAGAGAAACGTCGTGAGGAGTAATCGATACCTTGAGATATCTCTGCCTGCTCTTGCGCTCAATTGACTGCGGAGTCCAATATTCCTCGACTGAAGCAACTTCACGAAGTTTTATCTGCTGTCCAAGGGCAGTGGGAATGGTCATATCCTCTATGTCGGTTATGGAGTTTCTGTTCTCCTCCTTCAATCTCACCACAATATCATACTCGTCACCGTCCTCTTTCAGATAGCCTGCGGTAAAGCCGGTCACACGATATCTCAGATAAGCTGCCGCAGTGGATGTGTTCAACCCGTGATAAGCCAGTTTCTCCTTGTCGAAGACCACTTTAATCTCAGGTCTGTCCTTGTCCCTGCTGATTTTGATATCCCTCGCTCCGGGTACGTTCTCGGAAATGGCCTGACTAATCTCCGCGGCATACAGGCTCGTGGCATCGAAATCATAACCGTAAATCTCGACATCAACAGTTGAAACGCCCTGGCCTCCCATACCTCCACTCTGTACGCACTGATATTCAATGATTTCAGGATATTTTGCAAGTTCCTTTCTGAATTCCTCCGCAATCTGCTCGATTGAACGGTCCCTCTGACGCTTCTTGGTACAGACAACAATCATAGAAATCTTGTAGTTGGTTGTCTGTGAGAACATCGCTCCGATGTTGCTTTCGTCGTTGGATCCGGAAGAGGTGGAAATTCTGGTGATTTCCGGCGCAAGCGCCAAGAAACGCTGTTCCAGAACCCTTGCAGTCTTGACTGTCTCCTCGATTCTGGTGCCAGGCTGAAGTTCAACAGTGACACTCAAACGTCCGTTGTCTGATGTCTGCATAAAGTCCGTTCCGATTTTTCCAGCGGCAAACGGGATCATTGTCGCGACAAAGAACAGCAGCAGAATAACGATTGTCAATGCTTTATGGGTGAGACACCACCTCAGCAGCGATGCATATCCCCTGTCGAGTTTGTCAAGGAAGCCCTTTACCACGATTTTATCGTAGAAATCGTGCTTCTTTTCAACCTTCACGAGTTTGCCGTCCTTGACAACAACTTTGTCAGACTTGAGCAACTTCGAGCAGAGCATAGGTATCAGGGAGATAGCGGCCAATGTGGAAGTGCAGACCACAATCGTCACAATCCATCCCAATTCCTTGAACATAATGCCGGCCATACCGGTAAGCATTGTCAGCGGAACGAACACCGCGACAATCACAAGGGTTGTGGCGATGACGGAAACCCAAACCTCGTTGGTCGCATAGATTGCGGCCTCACGGGGAGAAGATCCTCTTTCAATGTGTTTGGTGATGTTCTCCAGGACTACGATGGAGTCATCGACCACCATACCGATTGCAACCGTCAACGCGGAGAGTGAAATGATGTTCAGAGAACTGTCCATCACCATAAGGTAGATAAAGGCCACAATCAGGGCAATGGGGATGGTAAGACAGATGATGATTGTCGCCCTCCACTTTCCAAGGAAGAAAAAGACCACAAGAACCACGAAAAGAAGGGCATACAGAATACTCTCCTCCAGTGAGCCGATAGCCCCCTCTATATCCTCCGAAGAGTCGTAAACCATTTTGATTTCAACGTCTGAAGGCAAGTTGGACTGCAGTTCCGCGATTTTCTTGCGGACGTCCCGGCAGACCTGAACGGTATTCGAGCCGGATTTCTTGGAAACAATCAGACGCGCAGCTTCCTGCCCGTCAACCTTCTCATCCAGAGAGAGGTCCTTGATGGTATCACGCACGGTCGCCAGGTCCCTGATATAGACTTTCTGGCCGCCCGCCGTAGACGTGACCACCACGTCCTCAATCTCCGAACTCTGCCCGTACTCGCTGCGTACCTGCATCTGGAACTGTTCCTTATTCATCTTGACAGTTCCGCTGGAGAGGTTCAAGTTGTTGGAACTTACGGCATTTGCCACCTGTTCCAGAGAGAGGTTGTAAGCATTCAGCTTCTCCTGGTCAATATCGACATAGACATAACGGTCCGGTGCACCTGAAACGGAAACAGAACCTATGCCGTTCACACGATTCAGGACAGGGATCACCTCATCGTCCAGAATCTTTTCAAGCCCGGGGTAACTCTCTTTCGCCTTGATGGAATACTGTATGATAGGCATCATACTGGTATTCAGTTTGAAGAGCACAGGGCTGGAACAGTTGTCCGGGAGGTTCGACTTGACCATATCCACATAACTTCGAAGGTCATTGGTGGCCTCGTCGATATCGGTGCCCCACTCCAGTTCCACCATCACCATTGACATATTGTCCTTTGATGTCGAGGTAAGCTCCTTCAATCCGTCAACAGACGTAAGGGCGTTCTCAATCACCTTGGTGACATTGGTCTCGATTTCACTTGCACTGGCACCCGCATACGTGGTCATCACCGTAACGTACGGTGGATCCATCTCCGGGAATTGGTCAATAGGAAGCCTCAGGAAAGAGAAAATTCCGATGACTATGACAGCCACGAAAATAAGGCCTGTCGTAACCGGCTTCTCGATTGATGATTTGTATATACTCATTCCTTAGTTCTCCTTTACGACATTAATTTTGGCCCCGTCCACAAGTTTTGCCTGACCGAGGGTCACGATCCTGTCCCCTTCACGGAGCTCGGTGTCGGTAACTTCAATCATCTCGTTGTAACGCTGACCTAACTTCACGAACACACGCCTGGCGACATTTCCGTCGGCAACGAACACATACCTGTCATTTGAGCCCGTCATCTTGAGGACTGAATTGTAAGGCACCGCCAATGTCTGGACCTCACCCAGCGACATTGACGTTGAAACATACATTCCCGGACGCAGTTTGAGCGAGGGGTTATTGAGTTTCAACTTGAGCTGGAAGGTGTGGGTTGCAGGATCAATCGTCGGATAGACTATCTCGACGGTGGCAGGGAAAACCTGACCCGGATAGAGATCGGACTGCACGTCAACCTTCATCCCCTTCTTTACATAAGGGAAATAGGACTCGGATACGGCTATCAGGGCCTTAAGTACGTTTATCTGATTCAGCACCAGTATCGGCTGTCCGTTGTAAAGCTCTCCGTCCTCGTAATTCTTCGCGGAGATGACTCCGGCAAAAGGAGCTTTCACATTGGTGTTCTTTTCCAGGAAATTCAGACTCTCGATTGTTTGGTCATAACTCAGTTTGGTCTGGTCATAAGCCTGCTGGGTAACCGCCCCCGTCTCGCGAAGGGTGGCCATACGCTGAAGTTCGACTGCCAGGTTGGAGGCTGTGAGCCTTGTGGTGTTCAACTGGTTCTGGTCCATTCTGACAAGCATCTGCCCTTGTGTGACGTTTGTCCCCACCTCGGTAAAAATATGTTCTATTCTACCTGTTATTGACGGGGCCACGTTCTGTGTAAGATAGCCCTGAAGCGTCGTGGATAATTCCACCATCCTGTTCACAGTGGTTTTGGACACGGCAGACGTTTCGACCTGCTGGACAAAATCTACGGTCTGTGTCTTGTCATTTCCCGAGCAGGCGGCCAGCATAAGCGCTGCCGTCGCGCAGAGTGAAAGTGTTTTGATTCTCATATCGTTCGTTTATTTGTTCAAAAGATTTTCAAGTTCAAGTCTGGCATCAAGCACTTCAAGCATCGCCTGAACATAATTGCTCTGGGCCGTCAAAAGGGTCGTATTGGCATTTGTAACCTCAAGGCTTGATGATACGCCCTGTTCATATTTCTTTGAGATGTTGTCGAAGACGCGCTGAGCCACAGATACGCTCTGCTTCTGGTTCTCGAACTTCTCAAGATTTGAACTCAGGTTATAGAGCAACTGTCTGTGCTGCAACTTCAAGGCGAGCTCAGTATCGGCCATCGTGTTCAGCTGTTCTTCGAAGGTGATACGCGCTTCCTTGATGGCAGCGGCATTCTTTCCGAAGGAAAAAATCGGAACGCTCAACGTCGCGCCTATCATATTGGGCGGCGTCATATTGAATGTCCGTTCATCCCGGAAATACTTCTTGGCGCTGTATTGATGAAAGAGACTGAGCACCGGACCGTTGCTCCAGCCGGTCATCGCAATCTGCTTCCTTGCCAGTTCGGTGCTCTGGCTCAGCAGCTGATAATCATAATTCCGTTCGATATCGAAAGCGGAAGCGAAAAGTTCGTCGATTCTGTTCCTGTCGAACATCCTGTCAAGGCTGTCCGTGAGCACGATACCGACACCTTCATCCACACAGAGGAGCATTCTCATCGAATTGTAAGCCAGCTCCAAAGAACGTTTGGTACTGTTGATTGCGCTCTCCATTGAAGCCACCTGAACAGCAAGCTGATCAGCGTCGGTCTGCTCGGAGACACCGACATCAACGGCACTCTGGGTAATCTGGTACAGTTTGGTAATACTCTGCAGATTCGCCTCCAGGAGTTTTATGGTCTGCTCCACCACAAGTGCGGAACAGTAAAGTTGCTGAACCTGGGACTTGATGTCACGTTCGGTCTTGTGAAGGGTGATGTCGGCCATTTTCCTCGAAATGTCCGCTATCTGTATCCCGACCACCTGAGCACCGCTAAATGCAATGGATGTGGTCAGTCCGATGGTACCGGAAGGGGGCATTGACATCTGCATTCCACCAAGATCCATCTGATATCCGCAATAGTCCGAGTAGTCAAGGGAGCCCTTCACCTGGGGAAGAATGCTCGCTATTGCCTGCCAACGGCTGGCCTCCGCCTTGCGGATGTCAAGGGAAGCGTTCATCAGAGTTCTGTTGTGCTCCACCGCATACGTCTGAGCCTGCTCAAGAGAAAGGCTCATTGTGGAGCTTTCCTGAGCCACCGCCCCGAATTGCAACAATAAGGCTGCAAAAAAGGCGGCTGATTTCATTAATTTTCTCATTTATTCAATCCTTTTTTTCATCAAAAACAGAAACGAACAAATGAGCAAAAATCAAGCCACAGATGCGTGCAGACAATATTATTTAAGGAAAGATTGTGAAATAGTATCGGCATAAGTTGCGGATATGGGAATATCCCCCACTCCTTCCATACCGAAATCAGCGCACACGCTTCCATCCTTCTCCCTTCGTATCAGGCTGACATTGTCAAAGTTGACAATATAGGAACGGTGGCATCTGTGGATTCTGCCGCCCCAGTTGTAGGCGGAGACCGCCTTCAGCGTTGAACGCAGGAGAAAATGCTCAACTTTGTTTTTGTTGGTGTACCATATATTTACATAGTTGTCGCACGCCTCGATATACAGCAGATTCTCCCGCTTGATGGAAAGCCTTATATCCCCCTTGGAATCATAAAAGGAGAGCGTTGCGGGCATACTCTCCTCCCGCGAGGCTTTCTGGAGTTCGTCCACAAGTTTCAGCCTCCTCGAATAGTCACGCAGAATGATATACAGAATCGAGATGGTGTAAGGAATCACAATCACAAGGAAAGTGTTCTTGAAGGTATTCAAAAGCAGTTTATAGATATGCTGCTCCGGGGAAGGGATATATATGCAGGCAAGTCTGGCATAGACACCTGCCAGCAGCATCACCTCAACTGTTATCCATATTCCGAATCCAAGGTATGTGATGACACGTTTCCTTGCCTGATAATAAAGGAGAAGCCTGCTTACGGCCACCACCACCAGCCCCAGCATTATCAAAAGGCTGGAGACCAGAAAAATGGTGAAGCCGTCAACGGAAGGATAAATCTGTTCCACGTTGAACGGCCTGTAGGCATTGATGAATACCAGTGCAAATACGGCGGTAAAGACCAGCATCGATATGACACCTGTCCTGTCCGTAATATACGCCGGCAATCTCCTCTTGAAAAATTCCATTTCAGGACAACCTTACAGAGTGCGGTACTTTTTGCCGTACAGGAGTTGCTGCTCCAGAAAATCCTCACAATATACAATCTTGTAGTCAACCACGGCTCCGTCCTTGACAACAGGGACTATATCGGGATTGACAAAACCCTTGTATGGCTTCAGATCCAGAGACGAATAGCGTTCGAGGACCTCCTTGTGCAGTTCCGGGTCAATGTTAACGGCATACTTGAGGACCAACTCCTTACCGGCCTGGTAATCCCCTTCGGATTTGATGCGCTGTATCTCGGCGAGCAATTTGCCGAAAAGCCCGCGCAGAGCCTCAAAGTCGTTTACCACGAAATATGTCTTGCCGTCACGCTTTTTCTTTTCTATGACATTTCGGGATGCGCCCTGCTCATAGCACCACTCAGCAATGAGTTTCCGGTTCTGCATATGGGCTTCCGTATTCTGTTTCCCGGGCTCGATCCGGCTGAATTGAGTGAAAATACCGTTTCTGATATAGGACATATATTCGGCCTTGTAGGCATCCTTGCTGTCAAGAAGTCCGAGTTCCACCAACTTGGGGTCTGCCAGATAGTACAGGGCGAACAGATCCGCGCGAGCCTCCTCAAGAGCGGAGGTGTATTCCTTCAGCGCATTGGAAGGAGTCCCTTCCAGAAGCTGCCCGCTGCCGTGCCCGAGACATTCGTGCAAGTCGGTATGAAGGTTGTCGGTGACAGTGCCGTATTTGCGGCAGAGTGAAATTTCAGCATCGTCCCAGGCAAATTCGCCGAGGATGCTTTTGGGACGCTGTTCTGCAGCACAGGCATAGGCATCCGTAATGTTGGCGATCGTAACTGACTTGGAACCGTATTCCTTCCGTATCCAGTCGGCATTGGGCAGATTGATTCCAATGGCCGTGGCCGGATAGTTGTCGCCCGCTATGACAGAGACGTTGATGACTTTGGCGGAAACACCCTTGACCTCCTTCTTTTTAAACCTCGGGTCGATAGGGGAATTGTCCTCAAACCACTGTGCGTTGGCGCTGATTTTCTCTGTCCTTTCGGAAGCTTTCCTGTCACGGTAGTTCACGATTCCCTCCCAGGATGCCTTCCTTCCGAGAGGATCGTCGTAATCTTCCACAAATCCGTTGACAAAATCGATGTCGCTGTCGGTGTCCCCTACCCAGGTGATGTTGTAGCGGTCCCACATACGGAGATCGCCTGTCGTGTAATATTCAATCAGTTCGGAGATGTATTTCTTCTGTGTTTCATTTTCGGCCACTTCGGAGGCATTCTGAAGGTGTCCTATTATTCTTGAAAGAGCCGGGCCGTACAATCCGCCCACTTTCCAGACCTCTTCCTTCAGCCCCTTGCCCGCTCTGACAATCCTGCTGTTCAACCCGTAACTGACGGGAGTGGAGTCCCCCGGAACGGCCATTCTTTCATAGAAGGCATTCACTTCATCGGCGGTGATGCCTTCATCGTAGAAATTGACGGCAGAGGCAAGGACTATGTCCTTCTCCGTACCCTGATACTGCATCGTAGGATAAAGGGACGGATCGTAAATTACATGAAGGAGTTCCTTGTCATAGCAACCGGAAGCAAGCATCAATTCGGAGAAATAGTCTTCGGGGCAGGCTGGAACTATTTTGTCATATGCATAGTGGTGATGGATGCCGTTGCTGAAGAAAACGCGCTTGGCATAGACGAGGAACCCTTCCCAGCCGGCTCCGCTGCGCTCTCCCCTGTAATTCTCAAGGATGTTCTCAAGGACGTGGCGGATTGCCAGATTGTATTTGAAGTTCTGGTCCCAGATGATGTCCCTTCCGGATTTGGCGGCCTCGCTCAAGTGGTATATGTATTCCTTCTGCTGCAACGAGAGGTCATCCCATCCGGGAATCTGATATTTCAATATCTCAATGTCGGCGAATTCGTCAATCGAATACTTGAATTCGGAATCTCCTGCCCCGGAGCCGCAGGACACGGCGATTCCCATAGCCGCGATCATAACCATTTTCCTTAAAGATTTCATTTTTTCAACAGTGATTGTTCCGCAAATATAGTTATAATTTCTAACTTTGCGGAGATGAAAAGAAGATTGACACGCCTGATTCCAGCATTGCTGTGCATCCTGTTCCTTTACGGTTGCGAAGGGCTCTACCCTCCCGCCGAAAAAGAGAGGCATATGATCCTGTGTTATTTCTCCAGCCACGACAACCAGCTTTCGGGCGCAAGTGCAGAAGCGATAAACAGCATAAGAAACGGTGAATTGCCTCCTGCCGGCGATGACAGCAAAGTCCTGCTCATATATTACCACCTGACCGATTCCATACCGGTCCTTAGCCGCTTCAGCAAGGATGGAGAAGGCAGATGCGTGGAAGAGGTACTGATGCACTACCCGGCCGGCAACGTGGTCTCGACCCTTTCCCTCAGCCCGGAGCAGATTCGGCAGGTCTGGAGGGACGCCCAGGCCCTGTTTCCATCCGTCAGGCAAAGCCTGATGATATCATCACACGGTTCCGGTTATCTTCCGACAGGGTATCTGTCAAATCCTGAAGATTGCGCGGACATCAGGGAGTCGGATCCATTCAGACATCTGGTAAAAAGTTCCGACGGAAGCAGGTCTGTGGGCCCGGATGACGGCATAGAGATTGAAATTCCCGCTTTGGTCTCCGCATTGAGCGGCATCCATTTCGATTTCATATTGTTCGACTGTTGCTATATGGGAGGCATAGAGGTGGCATATCAGGTAAAAGACATTTGCGACTACGTGATTGCTTCTCCGACAGAAGTTATGGCAAAAGGGATAATATGCGGGGAACTGATACAGCCATCCTTCAACGGTGAAACGGCAGGAGCGGTCCGTTCCGTTTGCGAAAACTATATGGAAAGGGTGCGCAGCGACGCCGAATTCCGCAAATCCGGATGCATTGCCGCCGTAAAGACGTCGGAACTGCCGGAACTGGCCTCCGTATGTTCCGACATATATTCAAGTAGAAGAAGTTACATTTCCGGGACAGACAGCTATTCCGTGCAAGGTTATTTCAGAAACAAGCAGCATTGGTTCTACGACCTGGATGATTTTATCCACCGGATTTGCACCAATGAAGACGGGACGGAGGACGAGGCCTACGGATCATTCTGTGCGGCTTTGGGAAAAGCAGTTGTCTTCAAGGACACGACCCCCGCCTTTCTGGAAGTTCCCATCACCAGTTATTCCGGACTGAGCACATACATTCCGAGAGCCAAGTGTCCCTCCCTCAACAACTACTACAAAACACTCGAGTGGAACAAAGCCACCGGATTCATCCGCTAGCAGCCCGTTCAGGCGAGATGGCTGCGTATTATCGCCGCACCTTTTGAGATTGCAAGTTCCTCCAGGGAGGCGGTGTTTCCTTCAGTGAATCTTTTGTCTGATATGCCGACAAGTATCGGTCTGTTGAGCACCTTCAGCCTTTCAAGATTGAGAAGCAGGGTCATATTGTCCTGTTTTGACTTTGAGAAGCCGAATCCGGGGTCGAGAATCCAATTCTCCACTCCCGATTCGCGCAGAAGGAGGGACAATTCCCTGAAATAATCCAGGACGGAGGACGTTACGTTGTCATAATGATATTCGGCGTGCATTGTCCTGAAATCGCCCTGAAGGTGCATCGCTATATACCTCAGGCCCAATCTCCCCACAGTGGGAATCATAGCCTGGTCCCATTGCCCGCCGGAAATGTCATTCACCGTAAAGCGCCCCAGTATCTGGTAGGCCCGCGCCACAATCGATGCCCGGAATGTGTCTATGGAAAAGGAGACCCCTCCGAAACGGGAGGAAGCCGCTTCAAGTACCGGCTCAAGTCTTTCCCATTCCTCCACAGCACTCACCTCCTCCGCACCGGGACGGCTGGAAACCGCTCCGATGTCAATGATATCCGCACCTTTTTTCAGAAGGTAGTCCACGCGCCTGAGAAAAGAATCAGGGCCGTCAACCCTGGACTGGCCGAAGAATGAGTCGCCGTTCACGTTGACCACTCCCATTAATTTCACTCCGTTCCACATAAATTATTACCTTTGTACGTTAACAAACCGTAAAGTTAGAAAAATATGCTGATAGTGCTTGAAGGTCTGGACGGCTCCGGGAAGTCCACGCAGTTGAAAATGGTCTCCAATTATCTGACATCCTGCGGGAAGGAGGTGAAATACCTCCATTTTCCAAGATATGACGCGGCTGTATATGGAGACTTGATCAGCAGATTCCTCAGAGGGGAATTCGGCACCGTCGAACAGGTCCACCCCCAGCTTGTGGCCCTTCTTTTCGCGGAGGACAGACACGGCTCCGCTCCCCTGCTCCGCTCCTGGATAGAAGATGGAAATATAGTGGTTCTGGACAGATACGTCTATTCGAACATTGCGTTCCAATGTGCAAAACTGCACGACAGGAATGAAGCAGTAAAACTCAGGGAATGGATAACCGGCACCGAATACAACATTTTCGGCATCCCCCGCCCCGACCTCAACATTTTCCTTGATGTTCCGGTGGATTTTGTAAGCGAGCGTCTGTCCGGAGACAGAAAAGATGACAGCGACCGCGACTATCTCAACGGGAAAGGAGACATCCACGAGGCCGACATTTCGTTCCAGGCCAAGGTGAGGGAGCTATATCTGGAGCAGTGCACACTTGACAGTTCCTTCCTTAGAGTGGACTGCAGCGACATTGACGGCAAGATGCTCCCCCCAGACCTCATTTTCAACAAAATACGTCCGTTGATTGACAGAGTGATATGAGATTCGTCAGAGCCATTTGCCGGATTGTCTTTTCTACGGTATTCATCTGCGCCGGAATGCTGAAACTCATCGACCCGGTGGGGACCGGATTGATAATAAAGGAGTATTTCACCATAGTGCATCTGAGTTGCCCCACCATAGCCGCCGTCTGCCTCGGCACCGGGCTGGCGGCATTGGAATTCACAATCGGAATATGCGTCCTGATAGGGCTGAAAATGAAGGTCTTTTCGACTGCCGCCCTCTGCCTCACCCTGATTTTCAGCGCGATTACCCTATATCTTGCCCTTTACAATCCGATAAGCGACTGCGGCTGCTTCGGGCAGGCCATACATCTGACCAACTGGCAGACCTTCTTCAAGAACATCATCCTCCTGGCGCTGATACTCATCATCTTCTTGGGCAGGAACAAAGCCACGGTAATTGCATCTGACCGTCTGCAATGGATTTTTGTGGCATTGTTCGCGACGCTGGGACTCACAGTGGCCATATGTTCATACATCTATCTGCCTCAGATAGACTTCACTGCATATAATGTCGGGGCGGACCTTTCCGGCCGGGAATCAAAAAGCGTCCCCGAATACAAGACCGTCTTCACATACGAGAAAGATGGCATCAGGGAGGTATTCACCCTGGACAATCTTCCTGACAGCACCTGGACCTTCATAGAGAGTGTCACAACAGGAGGAGCCGGGAACGATTCCACGCCCGACCTCCAGCTTCCGGATACAGAAGGCAGGTTGTTCACGATTTCAATCTATGAACCGGATGCAGTCGCTGCCGGGTTGAAAGCCAGGGCCGGCGCTTTCATTGAACGGGCCGAGTCCCTCGGAGTGAATGCAGTCATTCTTTCCGCCGGAGAGAATGCAGACAGGAAAACGCTGCTGACACTCAACCGCAGCAACGGAGGAATAACCTATTTCAACGAAGGTGTCATAGTGGGAAAATGGGGCGCCGTCAGGCTGGGCAATCTTGAACTTGAAGATGTTCTTGACGAAGACCCCGACGTGATGATTCTTCGAAAAAGAATCAATGAACAACTTTACCTGACGGTGATTCTGATTTCAATCTTCTTCATAATGGCGTTGCTGAGGCATCTGTGCCTGATGTTCCGGAAGAAAGAAGAAGAATCTGCTTTGAAATGAATTGATAATAAAAAAAATCCTTATATTTGCAGGTTGCTAAAAAAGAAAATCTTTTTGGTGCAATGGGAACCGGCCCGTTCCGGTTTGAGTAACACATTTTAAATTACAGGCAATGAAACACCTTGAACTTAATGGCAGCGTCCGCGCTACCGGCAGAAAAGCAGATGTCAACAACATCCGCAAAGAAGAAAGAGTACCCTGCGTCATTTATGGAGCAGGCGTTCAGAACACCCCTTTCGCAATTGACGAGAAGGCTCTCAAAACACTGACACACACTCCCTATTCCCATATCGTGGATCTTTCCATCGACGGAAAGAAATATACAGCAGTCCTCGGTGAAGTTCAGTATCACCCCGTTACTGACAAAGCTCTCCACGCCGATTTCATCGCAATCGACCCCGAGAAACCCGTAACCGTCAACGTTCCCGTCAAGATTTTCGGTAACAGTGAAGGTGTACGTCAGGGCGGCAAGCTCAATGTCGGTGTCCGCAAGCTCAAAGTAAGCGGTCTGATGGACATCATTCCCGACGAACTTCCCATCGACATCACTCCCCTCGGACTGGGCAAGCAGATCAATGCAGGAGACCTCAATTTCGAAGGTGTCAAGATAGTATCCCCCAAGGGAACTCTCGTATGTGCAGTCAGGGCTACCCGCAACTCAGTAGCCGAGGCTGAAGGCGAATCTTCCGCTGAATAACAAACAGTTCATCGGGAATGGGTTATCTGATAGCCGGACTCGGAAACATCGGCGAAGAATACGCCCACACCCGACATAACATCGGTTTCACAGTATTGGATGCCTGGGTTCAGGCGTCCAATACTGTTTTTTCATCAGAAAGGTACGGAGACACGGCCGAAATATCCTTCAAGGGGCGTAAATTCACTCTCCTGAAGCCCTCCACTTATATGAATCTCAGTGGAAAAGCCGTCAACTACCATCTTCAGAAGCGCAAGATTCCTTTGGAAAACCTGCTGGTGGTGGTGGATGATCTGGCCCTTCCGTTCGGCACCCTCCGAATGAGGGCAAAAGGCTCCGATGGAGGTCATAACGGCCTGAAGAACATCGATTATTGCCTGGGCACGAACAATTACGCCAGACTCCGCATAGGCACCGGCAACGGCGGTTTCGCCGTGGGGCACCAGATAGATTTCGTCCTGGGGCGATGGCTCCCCCAGGAGACAGACAGTCTCCCGAAAATAGCAGAGCAGTCCATCGAGGCGATAAAGTGTTTCGGGACAGAAGGAATCGGCCAGGCTATGACGCGCTACAACCACTCTATACTGTAGAGCGCGCAGACTCCTATTCGTCGTCATCTGTAAAGAATGTGGAATAGAGGGAATCCATCTCCCTACGCTCTTTTTTTGTGGGTCTTCCCGTACCCCTGTCCCTTCTTATGAAGAACGTCTCGACAGGTGCGTGCAGTTTGTCAAGTTCACTCTGCGGTGTGATATCCTGAGCATATTTCTCGACATCCTTGGCGCCAACCCTTTTTTCAAGAAGCGCAATCACGCGGTAGGAATATACCACCGCCCCCTTGCGGACCGATACCACATCCCCGGGCTTAACCTCACGGGACGGCTTTACAGGGACTCCTGACACGGTGATTCTGTTACCCTTGCAGGCTTCAGTAGCATCGGTGCGAGTCTTGAAAACCCTTATTGACCAGAGGTATTTGTCTATTCTGACAGAGTCCACTTCAAAGATTATTCTTCGTCAAAATAGCCGTCAGTCTCGCTCAGGTGAGGCACATAGACTTCAAGTATATGTGTGGACGGAGATACCGGATTCACGGAGAAATCATCGACTGAAGCGGGAACAAGTATTGTCTCCCCTTTTACGAGGGAATAGCTTTCCCCATCTGCGACAATTTCCGCGGCCCCTTCCGTGCAGATATAGACTATAAAGCTCTCTATCTTATCCCTGTCCACCGTTCTGGGAGAAGAAAGGTCAATGCTGTTTATGCCGAAATGACGGCAAGAGGCAATATTGCAGAAGCCCTTCTCCGCGTGTCCGTGATATTTTTCATCATTATATTTGTTGAAGTCAATGCAGTCCAGAGCCTCTTCAAGGTGCATCTCGCGACGTGTGGCGGGATTATTCTCACGCCCCCAGTCATAGAGGCGGAAAGTTATGTCGGAGGCTTCCTGCACCTCGGCGATAATCACACCGCCGGAAGCCGCGTGGACAGTACCGGCCTCGACGAAAAAGAAATCTCCTTTCTTGGGATGGAAGACATTCATCAGGTCCTGAGCTGTGCCGGCCTTGCAGGCTTCGTAAAGTTCAGCGGCGGAAGTATCCCTTGCAAACCCCATATAAACTGATGCATCCGGAGCGGCATCGATGACATACCAGAACTCTGTCTTTCCGTAAGAGCCGTAACGCTCGCCTGCCTTTTCATCATCGGGATGAACCTGGACTGACAGACGGCCGCAAATGTCCAGAAGTTTTATCAGAAGGGGGAACTGGACGTTGTGATAATCAAACACGTTGTCCCCTACAAGATCGCCCATATAAGTCTCCATCAAATCGCTGATATCGTTGCCGGCGAGGAATCCGTTCTTCACCACCGACAAACGGCCGGACATATCGGAGACCTCCCAGGTCTCACCGATACGGGTCGCATCGGCGGAAGGGGTTCCGTCATCACCTGTAGGGACAGTCTTGCCGAATGAGGAAACGAGGCTGCTGCCGCCCCATACTACTTCTTTTGCGAACGCTTCAAATTTAAGCGGATAGAGTTTTTTCATTTTTTCTGAGAATTAGAATTACCGCAGTGAAAACCGCCAGACAAATACAATATAAGATCACATACCGGCCTGTTGGCAGGAGGTCGATAAAACCGTCGTCTACATCCATTTCGTCCAGAGTCCGCATCAACAATGTGGAGAGAGAGTTGTTAAGGCAATGGAGAGCGACGGTCGTCCAGAGCGACCCGGTTCTGTAATAGATCCAACCGAAAAAGAGCCCGATTATGAATGCCGGCACAGCCTGCCAGGGGTTGAGGTGCATCACCGCAAATATCAGAGCAGACCACAGGATGGCAGAACGCGGAGAGTGGCCTTGATGGAGTATCCCGCGCAGCATCATCCCCCGGCATAGGAATTCTTCGCACAGAGGAGCCAGAATACAGGTCGAAACAATTCCGTCCCAAAGGGAGACGTTCAGAAACGCCTCCTCGAAAGCGGACTTGACAAAATCAGGCATCGGCATAATTGCGGTTGCCGGCTCGATGAGAACGCTCAATGACAACATCCCCGCCACAACTACCGGAAAATGGAGACCGGCCCCCATCCTGCCGAAATCAGGGCTGTCCAGAGGGACAGGTTCGCTTCCGGCTGATTGGACGGATTTGAAGAGGATATAGGCGAAAGGGAAGAGCATTCCAAGCAGATATGACAGGGACTCACATTTCCAGGTAAAACCGAGAATAAGGCCAAGTGCACTGACAATCAGCCCAAAAGTCAGGCTTCCGATAATCAGTAACCCTACAATCAGCCACGACTGGGATAAAGTTGGTTTGAAATGCTGCAGATATTTCACAATGCAAATTTAATCAAATTATAACATTTTTTTGCTTAAATTGTCAATCGTCTATAACTTTGAGTCACGAAACTCGAGAAATGAAATTCCTGAAACAAACAATCGAACAGATTTCCCTGTTCAAGAAAAGATATCTGGTGGCTCGCATCGTCCTCAACAAGTATTTCATTGTTGTCTCCTGTTTTCTTGTATGGATAGCCTTTTTCGACGACAACAGTTTCATAAGATGGCTGGAAGTGCGTAAAACACTCCGCGAGCAGAATGCCCAAATCGAGTTCTACGAGCGCGAAATATCTTCTACTGAAAGCAAAATAAACTACCTGAAATCAGAAAAAGACTCCCTGGAGAAATTTGCAAGGGAGGAATATCATTACCACGAAGATGGAGAGGACGTTTATTTGGTTGAATATCAATAATTCTCTCTATTAAATTTGGATTTTATCTTTTTTAGATATAAATTTGTTCAAAATTGATTATCAACCACTAATAGAACAGCACAATGAAAGAACTTTTTGATCAGATCAATGCTGAAATCGCTGCTTTTCAGGTAAACGCAGCTGCACAGGTAGAGAAAGGTAACAAAGCCGCCGGAACTCGCGCCCGCAAAAATGCCCTCAACATCTGCAAACTGATGAAGGATTTCAGAAAAGTTTCAGTAGAAGAAGCTAAGAAGTAATCTTTCCGCTTCGAGCAAACTATGAAAAGCCGGTTGAAATGAATTTTCAGCCGGCTTTTAAGTTCATCCCCTCCCCTACGACAAAATCCCGGATACTATTTCCACGAGCAGGTCTCCGTCCTGAGCGCTCCCCCTCCCGCTGCTCTTGCTGATGATGTCATATTCCCTGAGCAGGGAGATTACCTTCATAAGTCTGGGCAGAGGATAGTTGCGCAAGGCGGTCGCATATTCCCTGGAGAAAAAAGCGTTTATACCCATCGAGGACATAGCCTGACTCTGCGGCATTCCGCTCTGGATGAGTGCGGCCAGGTTGAACAATTTGATAAAATGGCTGGAAAGCGCGGCCAGAGTAACCACCAGAGGATATCTTTTCGGAGATTGGGCATAGAAACGGGCGATTCTGAAGCATTTGCCGGAATCTTTGAGAGACAGGGCTCTGGTCAACTCGAAAACGGAATATTCCCTGCTCATCCCCACATTCGCCTCGATATCACCGACATTCAGCGACCTGGTACCGGCCGGGAGCACCTTCAGAAGTTTGTCCACCTCAACGGCAATCTTCTGAAGATTGACACCTGAGAATTCGGCAAGCAGGGCAGCCGCATCCGGAGTGATTTCCAACCCCCTGTCGGCGACAAACGCCTCGATTGCCGCAGGCATCCTGTAGTCAGGGACCTGATCCGACTCGAACACTACCCCAACTTCACAAGCCTTCTTGTAGAAAGATGTCCTTTTATCCACCCCTTTGGAACTTTTTGTGGGATCGTTCACCGTCTTGTAGCATACTACAAGGACCGTGGAAGGCATCAACGCATCGAGATAAAGAGACAGATTCTCGATTCTGTCCATCATCTGTGCTTCCTTCACCACGACCAACTGCCGTGAGACCATCATCGGAAACTGACGTGCGGCCTCGACCACACGTACGGCAGATGTGTCGGAGCCATAGAACACTATCTGCCCGAAATCCCTCTCCTGCGGAGGAATCACCTTTTCCATCAGCAGATTGCACAATTCGTCAATATAATAGTGTTCCTTTCCGTGAAGAAGATAAACAGGAGCTATGTCTCCCGCCTCAATCGCAGCTCTGATTCTCTTGAATTCCTGTGCCGTATCTTTTATCGTCCTGGCCATAATCTACAAATGTACAAAATAATGTTATCTTTGCAGAATATCAGAATTACGAAATATGAAAAGATACCTGACCCTACTTGCAGTCGCTGTCTCAGTTATAAGTTGTACCGCTTCCAAAATCGATTTCGTTTCATTTGTCGATACATCAATCGGTACGGGAGGTCACGGCCACGTCTTTGTCGGCGCATCTGTCCCCTTCGGGGCAATACAGTTGGGCCCCACAAGCGTTCCACAGAGTTGGGACTGGTGTTCCGGCTACCACCGGAGCGATTCATCCGTTATAGGATTCTCACACACGCACCTGAGCGGGACCGGCATCGGTGACCTGTTCGACGTCACTGTACTTCCCGTGGCCAGCCCCGTGGCCGACTTCTCCAGGGAAGGTATCGCGGACAAAGCAGACAGAAGCACCGAAATCTGTACGCCCGGATATTACAAGGTGCATCTTGAGAAGAGCGGCGTGACAGTCGAACTGACGGCGACACAAAGAGTTGGATTGCACAAATATATTTTTGCTGAGAAGTCCGAAGAAAACGCCCTGATAATAGACCTTGAAAACGGAGGCTGCTGGGATGCCGTCACTCTCGACACTCTCACCGCCGAAGGGAACGTCAGAATAGACGGTTTCCGTTTCTCAAAAGGCTGGGCGGACAACCAGAAAATATGGTTCAGCGGAGAATTTTCCGTTCCTTTCAAATCCTGCACACAGGTTGCACCTCATCACTGGAAAATCAGTTTCCCCGCAAGCAAGGAGGTTCTACTCAAACTGTCGGTATCCCCTTCTTCCTGCGACGGTGCGCGAAACAACATCCTGGCCGAACTCCCGGATTGGAACTTTGAGAATACAAAACAGAAAGCAGCCGCTCAGTGGAACAGAGAACTGTCAAAGGTTGAGATAACTACTGCAGACACCGCGGCAAGAACAATCTTCTACACGGCCCTTTACCACACGATGATTGCCCCTTCCCTTTTCTGTGACAACGGGCAGGAGGCAAGATACACCACCTTCTCCCTGTGGGACACATACCGAGCTCAAATGCCGCTGTTCTCCATAATCCATTCAGAGAAGGAAAACGACATAATGCAGACCTTTCTTGACATATATCGCAGGCAGGGCAAACTTCCCGTATGGCACCTGCACGGCTGCGAGACGAACTGTATGGTGGGGAATCCGGGCATTGCCGTTGCCGCCGACGCAATTCTCAAGGGATTTGACGGGTTTGACGTCCAGAAGATGTACGAAGCGATGAAGGCTTCGGCAATGAGGCCGGACAGAGGGCAGGACCTCAGGATGGAATACGGTTACATCCCGTGCGACCTTTTCAACGAATCGGTTGCCTACGATATGGAGTATGCCCTTGCAGACTGGGCTCTGGCCCGGGTCGCGGCAAAACTCGGCAAGCAGCAGGATTATGAATATTTCCTTGAAAGGAGCAAATCCTACCGCAGGCATTTCGACACTGCAAGCGGTTTTGTACGTGGAGTTGACAGCAAAGGGAACTTCAGGGAACCTTTCAACCCCTACTATTCCGACCACAGAAACGACGATTACTGCGAGGGCAATGCCTGGCAGTACACCTGGTTGGTTCCCCACGATTTCGAAGGACTTGTCGATTGCTTCGGTTCGAAAGAGGAATTCTGCAGAAGGTTGGATATGCTCTTCTCCGCTGAGGAAAAGATTGACGGCGAGAATTCATCCTCTGACATCTCCGGCATGATTGGCCAGTATGCCCACGGCAACGAGCCCAGCCACCATATCACCTATTTCTACACTATGGCAGGTCAGCCGTGGAAAACCGCGGAACTTGTCCGGAAAATCTGCTCAGAACTCTATTCAGCCTCTCCCGACGGGCTGTCCGGCAACGAAGACGTCGGGCAGATGAGCGCCTGGTACATACTGTCATCCATCGGATTCTATCAGGTTGAGCCGGCCGGAGGCAGATATTATTTCGGCTCCCCCCTCTTTGACAGCGTGTGCCTGAATCTGGAAGGAGGAAAGCAGTTCAGCATCATCGCTCAGAACAACTCAAAGGAGAACAGATACATCCGGGAAGTGTTCCTCAACGGGAAGAAAATCTCACAACCGTACATCGACTACAAGGACATTATGGCCGGCGGCGAACTTCTCTTCAAGATGGGGTCCGAATTTTAGAATTTATCAGTATGTTTGAGGAAGCTTTGAAAGGAAAGGTGTTCGACACCGTGGCACGATGTGCCAGGGAGAAGAAAGTGCGCGCCTTCGTGATTGGAGGCTATGTCCGGGATTTCTTCCTGCAACGCCCCTGCACGGACATCGACATAGTAGTCGAGGGCAGCGGAATAGAACTGGCCGAAGCTGTTGCAAAGGTCCTGCACACCAACGTTTCCGTATTCAAGAATTTCGGCACGGCGATGCTGAAATACAAGGGGACGGAAGTGGAATTCGTGGGAGCCCGGAAGGAATCATACCGTTCCACCTCCCGCAAACCGATAGTGGAAAACGGGACCCTCAAAGAGGACCAACTCCGTCGCGATTTCACCATCAACGCACTGGCACTCAGCCTGCAGGAAGATGATTTCGGGAATCTCGTCGATCCTTTCGGGGGCATAAGGGACCTCAACCAAGGGCTTATACGAACCCCTCTTGACCCTGACACCACCTACAGCGACGATCCTCTGAGGATGCTGCGCGCGGTAAGATTCGCCACCCAGCTGAACTTCAACATCGTATGCGAATCCATAGATTCGATGAGAAGAAACAGGGAACGGCTGCGCATCCTCTCCGCCGAGCGCATTGCTACCGAACTGAACAAAATTCTTTTGAGCGACACTCCTTCAAGGGGTTTTTACCTCCTGGACGAATGCCGGCTTCTGGACGAGATTCTTCCGGAGCTTTCCGCGCTCAAAGGGGTGGAGACTATGGGAGGTCGCGGGCACAAGGATAATTTCAAGCACTCGCTGCAGGTTCTCGACAATGTTGCCGCGAGCAGTGATTCCCTGTGGCTCAGATGGGCGGCTCTTCTTCACGACATAGGCAAGGCGCAAACAAAGAAATTCGAGCCCGGGACAGGCTGGACTTTCCACGGACACGAATATGTCGGCTCAAAAATGGTCAAGCCCCTTTTCAGGAGGCTGGCGATGTCCCAGAACGAGGATATGAAATATGTTCAGAAACTGGTAGCCCTCCATCTCAGACCAATTGCCCTTGTCACGGACATAGTGACGGATTCTGCGGTACGCAGGCTTCTGTTCGATGCAGGAGACGACATAGATGACCTGATGATTCTGTGCAAGGCAGACATAACCTCCGCAAACGAACAGAAAGTGGAGAAGTTCCGCCGCCAGTACGAACACGTCCGGCAGAAACTCGTAGAGGTGGAAGAGAAGGATAATATCCGGAATTTCAAGAATCCTGTCACTGGAGACCTTATTATGGAGAAATACAACATTCCTCCCTGCAAAACCATTGCCGTCATAAAAGATTATATAAAAGAGGCCATCCTGAACGGCACAATCCCCAATGACTTCGACGCCGCCTACGCACTTATGGAGGAAAAAGCGGAGGAATTGAGGAAAGCGGGCGAATTGGGATCCTGAACCACGGCTGATTATGGAGACTGTTTTCGACCCTTTGCGAAAAAAAGAGGTTCCCCTCACTCCCGAAGAAGGAGTCAGGCAAGCCTTCATAGAGTATCTTCACGGCACGGGAGGAATCCCACTGGTGAGGATGAGCAGCGAATGGGCTTTCGTCTATAACGGAAAGCGCTACAGGGCTGACATTGTGGTCTTTGACCGCAACCTCAAGCCCGACATCCTGGTAGAATGCAAGGCTCCGTCAGTCACAATCGACCGCAACGTAATCGAGCAGGCCATCAGATATGCCAGACGTCTCAAGCCCAGGATTGTCGCGCTCACCAACGGAAAAAACACCTACGGCTTCATTCTCGACCCTTCCGGGACAAATTATACCCCGACAGACCGCCTGTTTTAGAAGAATTTTGCTACTTTTGCAGATTCAAAAAAAGATACTATGCAAGGCCTCTGGACAGTACTTCTTCTGATTCTGTCTAATATTTTTATGACATTCGCCTGGTACGGGCAGCTGAAGCTCTCGCAGATGGGCAAGATAACCTCCGATACACCCCTTTGGACAGTGGTGCTCTTTTCCTGGGCAATCGCCCTGATGGAGTACTCCTTTATGGTTCCGGCCAACAGGCTCGGCTCCGACATCAACGGGGGGCCGTTCAATCTCGTTCAGCTGAAAGTGATTCAGGAGGTGATCTCCCTGACCGTATTCTCCATCATCGTGATGCTTGTGTTCAAGGGGCAGACCATCGCCTGGAACCACATCGTGGCGTTCATATTGCTGATCGCCGCGGTATTTTTCGTGTTTCTCAAATAGGCACCTGTGATTACACCTAAAAACGTTATATTTACACTTTAATACAACAATATGCTGAGAAGGTCCTGGGTCGAGATCGACACCGCCACAATTGTTTCTAATTATCAAATCTTCAAGTCCCATCTGCCGGAATGGCAACGGATAATGGCAGTGGTCAAGGCTGATGCCTACGGGCACGGGGAAGTTGTCGTCGCACGCAAACTCCAGGAGACAGGATGCTTCGACTTTGCAGTTTCCAACATCGAGGAAGCCATAAGCCTTAGAGATGCCGGCATTTCAGGGCAGATTCTGATTCTGGGATACACGCCCGTCTCAAATCGGCAGGAGTTGAAGCATAATGACCTAACACAGGCTCTGCTGAACGAGGAGTACGCAGGACTGATGGCCGGATCCGGTCTCAAGGCCCAATTCGCTGTGAATACCGGAATGAACAGAATTGGAATCGACGGGAACAATCCTTCCGAATGTGAGAGAATCATCCGCAAATATTCATCAGAATTCGAACTGACAGGAATGTTCACCCATCTGTGCGTGGCCGACACCGACAGCGGGAAGCAGTTCACGGAAGGCCAGATTGCAAAATTCAGGAAAATTGCAGAATCCGTCTCCGACCTCAAACTGCCCTACATACACTGCATGAATTCTGCGGGAGGGCTGAGATATCAGCCATACGGCAATCTGGTCAGACTCGGCATTATTCTCTACGGGCTCAAGCCCGACATCTCCAACACTCTGCTGCCGGGAATCAGGCCGGCTCTCAAGTGGAAATCGGTCATTGCGGAGACAAGCACAGTGAGAAAAGGCGAAACCATCGGCTACGGTTGCACCTTCCGCGCCGAAAAGGATATGCGGATTGCGGTCATTCCCACAGGATACGCAGACGGAATGGACAGGCATCTTTCCAACAGGGGGCAGGTGCTCATTCACGGCAAGGCGGCCCCCATCAGGGGAAGGGTATGTATGGACCAGATAATGGTCGATATAACCGACATTCCCGAAGTGGCATTTGAAGACGAAGTCACAATTCTGGGGGATGGCTATACTGCCGACGATATGGCCTCGACAATTGATACCATAGGTTATGAAATAATATGCGGAATCTCCAAGAGAGTCCCCAAAATCTACATCTAAATGGAAAAATTCTTCATTGCTCTCTACCGGTATTTTTCAGGACACAAGGCTGTCTTCTATTCCATCCTCATCGCATCGACTCTAGTCTTCGGCTTTTTCGCATCCCGGATTCATTTTGAAGAGAACATCATAGCTCTTCTTCCCAAAACCGATGAAAGCAAGAAAAGCGCTGTTGCTTTTGCTGACATCAAAGTGAAGGACAAAGTCTTCGTTCAAATTACCGGCAATGGGAGCGACACCGCTCCGCAGGAACTGGCATCGGCTATGGACAGCTTCATTGGAATGCTCAACGAAGCGGATGGCGGCAGATTCATCAGCAACATCCTCTACAGATTCGATGCTGACGACATAATGAATCTGGTCGATTATGCAACCGTCGCCCTCCCCTGCCATATTCCGACTCACATCTACCCAACCCTGGATTCGCTGATGAGCGAAGAAGCCATCGACAACCTCATATCGGGAGGCTCGCCTCTGAAGAATTTCGGGTCATACGCGCTTGTCGACGGGCATCTGCTGAGCGTTGACAGCACTGTGGCGCTGGCGTACATAGCCCCGTCATTCCCCTCCCTAGACACCAAATCGGGGACGGAAATGGAAAAAATGCTGTCAAGGACAGCAGAACGTTTCCAGAGAGAAAACCCCTCTCTGAAGGTTCTCTACCACGGAGCGGCCATTGAAGGAACCTACAATGCCAAACAGGTGAAGAAAGACCTTGCCACCACAGTGGGTATCTCCATCATAATCATCTGTTTCCTTATCTGCTACTGCTTCAGGGGGCGCAGGACTCTTCTCCTTCTTCTGGCCCCGGTTGCTTATGGAGCCATCTTCTCGCTTGCCTGCATTTACTGGATCAAGGGAAGTATGTCATTCATAGCCATAGGCATCGGCGCCCTGGTTCTCGGAGTGGCTCTCAGCTACTGCCTGCACGTGTTCACACACTACAAATTTGTCAGTGACCCGGAGACAGTGATACGCGAACAGACAAGGCCTGTCCTTCTGGGCAGTCTGACAACAATCGGATCCTTCGCCGGTCTTCTCTTCACCTCCAGCGAACTGCTGAGCGATTTCGGGCTTTTCGCATCCTTCACCCTGGTTGGAACCACCTTCTTCGCGCTGGTCTTCCTGCCCCAGTTCTTCAACAAGCAGGAGGAAGGCCGCAACGAAAAGGCCTTTGCCGTCATCAACTCCATCAACTCCTACCCTCTTGACAGAAACAAGGTCGCAGTCATTGTCCTTGGCGCAATAATCTGCATTACGGCGGTGGCATCCCACAAAGTAAAATTCGACAGCGACCTGAGCCATATAGGACACCGCGAGCCCAAGGTCGTAGAGTCCGAGGACCTCTATTCGGAAAAAGTCAACAATCTCCATCATCCCCAATATTTCGCGGCCTGCTCATCAGACCTGGACAGCGCGTTGACAATGAACAAAACCGTGTACAAGGTTCTGGACTCTCTCAAGAGGTCCGGCACAATCTTCGACTTCAGCAGTCCGCAAGCATTTCTTCTTCCGGAAGAGGACCAGCGCTTGAATATCGCGGCCTGGAAAGAGTTCTGGACACCGGAAAGAGTGGAAAGGGGATTCGGTCTTCTCTGCTCATACTCCGAAAAATACGGATGGGAAGAGAAAACAGGCTTCGACATCCCTTCCACGTTCCGCCTGATGACCGAGGTTGACTACGAGCCGCAGTCGCTATATGACAGCGGAGCGCTTCCGGATGCCTTCCTTTCAAACTATGTCGAGAATGTTGATGACAAATGGCTGGTGATGTCCAGTGTAATGCTTGACAGCCGCAGGGATCTCGAAGTTGACAGGATTGTGGCCGACGCCGCGAATATGGTTGTCCTCGACCCCTTCTTCTACACAGGGGATATGGTGGAAATAGTCCACAATGATTTCGATGTCGTGCTGCTGATTTCCTCTCTGTTCGTACTTGCGGTCCTGCTCCTCTCCTTCAGGAGCATCATCATCTCCCTGATAGCATTTCTGCCTATGTTCATAAGCTGGTACGTAGTGCAGGGGATGATGGCTATCTTCGGAATCGAGTTCAATCTGGTCAACATAATGATATCCAGTTTCATCTTCGGCATAGGAGTTGATTATAGCATATTCGTGATGGACGGACTGCTCAACAAAGAGAAAAACAATGACTCCAGCTTGATATTGAGCCATAAGGCGGCGATTCTGTTCTCAGGAATCACCCTGCTGATTGTGATAGCGTCACTTCTCTTTGCAAAACATCCCGCCATCTACTCGATAGGAATCAGCACAATCATCGGAATGAGTTCGACAATACTGATTACGTATGCATTCCAGCCCCTGCTGTTCCGTATCGCAATGAAAAACTCATTCATAAGAAAAACAGCATTAAGAGCAAAAAAATGAAAAGAATCCTTACACTTGCCATTCTTCTGGCCGGCACACTCACCATTTCAGCCCAGAACTCGGAAGCCATACTGAAAAAAATCGTGGAGAAGGCTCCTCAGTCCATATCCTCCGGTTTTGTCGAAGTGCGGTCCTCCATAACGAACCCCAAGAACGCCACCACTTTGACCGGAACCCTGGAGTTCAAATCCAAGGATTTTCTTTCAATGAACTATGACAACTCGGATCTGTTCGAAATAGACGGACAGAAGATGACGATGGTCCGCACCGGAAAGAAGCAGGTCTTTGACCTGACAAAAAACAGGATGATGCAGGGATTGAGCCATCTGCTCCTGTACGCATTTCAGGGGCGCGTCAAGGATCTGTCCGAGGAGCAGGGAACAACCCTTCTTGTCTCGACCGAAAACGGAGAATATGTAGTGACTCTGGCCGCAAAGGAGAAGACTTCAAGAGGCTATATGAACGCCACCTTCCACTACAACGCCTCCACGGGCCGGATCACATCGATGAACCTCGTGGAATTCAACGGGAAAACCACGAATTACGAATTGAAATAACAGCCCGTGCCTGGCTCCCGGGATCAGAACAGGTAGCCCAGATTGATATAGAAGGCTCCCGTACCGTCCTGATTGTAAATTTGTTTGTTCTTCAGGAAATGTGAAAGCGGCGTACCGTAGTCGAACGCCACGATGAAGTTCTCGTTCATTATGAAGCGGAAACCGGCACCGAAAGTGACGTGCGGCAAATCACGCTCCGTCCCGCTGACAGGTACGCCGAAGCCGTCATAAGAAGAGAGTCCGGAAAGATCCCGACCTCTGGTTGCCATTGTACCGTCGCTGAACAGATTCAGTCCCAATGCGATATTCTGCTTTCCGACAAGGAATTTGACAAACCTCCAACGCAATTCCATATTGTAGGTGGCGGCATCCAATCCCCACACCCTGGAGCGCATCAAACCGCGGACAGTAAAGAAACCGCCGAGACCCTCCAGGTCCTGCTTCTCCCCCATCACAGTCATATAGGGAAGAGCATAGAACGGAGCGTCTCCGAAAGTTCCCTCATAGTTGAGGCGATAGGCGAAAGTCAGTTTGTCCTGCTTGACCAGAGGGAGATAATGTCTCCAGGTAAGAGAATATCTGTAGTAGGGATTCTTGGAGATTCCCGGGATTGCGGCCGTGAAATGGCCCTCTGCCCAGACCCCCTTTGACGGCGCTCCTTCCTTGTCCCTGGTATCATAAACCATCCCCACACGGAGACCGGACGAGAACCCGCCCTCAGCCTCCTCTTCGGAAATGACTCCTGCCCTTTTGTAGAGGTCAAACAACGTGGGCATATCATCCGGGAAAACCTCTTCCGGCTTTTTGTTCTTGTTTATGCTGGCATAGTCAATCGAACCGATCTTATGATAGTAAGCAAAAATTCCGGCTTCCCACTGCAGATGGGGAGTGATTGTGCCGAGAAAATCGGACTTGAAAAGGAATTCGTTACGGGCCAGGCGATAGAAGGGCGAAAAGAGATAGTCGGAGCCATTCTTTCCGGCCGCTATTCTGTTGAAGTCATAGTAGCTCTGATAGCCGTTGAAACCGTAGAAGTCGTATGCCTTGTCTATGTTGGCCCTGAATGAGGAACTCCAACGCACATTCGGAATCAATGTCTTGTTGTCATATCTGAGCTGGTAAAGCTGAGAGCCCTTCGTAAAAAAAGATGCCTCCAAATAGAGTTTGGAATTGTAGTTGGGATAGTTCGATCCGTCTCCGAAATTGAACACCTGAAGAATGGCACCGAGCTGAAGGCCCTTGTCTGCGTCAAAAGCTATGGCAGGAAGAGGTCCGAAATTATACCCCGTCTTGATGACCTGTCCTGACTCCTGCGCAGAGACGCACAGGGAAAGAAACAGAATTGTAGCCGCAAAGAATAATTTTTTCATAATAGTATTGCGAAATTGTATGATATCCATCAAAAGACAAGTCTCCTCACAGTGTCATCCTCTATCTCGATTTTCACACGCAGAGTTTCATCCGGCAGCAGTTCCTCAATCATTTCGGGCCACTCGATGAAGCAGTAACTTCCGGAATCGAAATATTCGTACAGGCCGATGTCCATAGCTTCTGCCAGATTGTTGATTCTGTAGAAATCGAAATGGTAGATTCGCCGGCCCGAATCGTCACTGTACTCATTGGCGATTGTAAATGTAGGGCTTGTGACAACGTCAACAACACCCAGTTCGGAGCAGAGAGCAGTAATGAAAGTGGTCTTCCCCGCCCCCATTCCACCATAGAAAGCGATTATTCTCGAATCCCCGACCGCATCCAGAAACTTTCCGGCGGCCTCCTTCAAGTCTGCGGTTGAATTTATAAACAACTCAGTCATTGTCTTTTGTCCTGTCAATATTACGGTACTGGACCGCTTCGCCAATATGTTGCAAAGATATAAAATTATTGTTATCAAGGTCTGCTATGGTGCGGGCCAGCTTCAATATTCTCGAATAACCGCGCGCCGAGAGACCGAGCTTGTCCACAACACCCCTGAGGAACTCTCTTTCCACCCTTCCAAGAGCGCAATGGCGGCGCAGCTGCTCGACATTCATCTGCGAGTTGGTGAAAATCCCCTCCGTCCGGAATCTGTCTTCCTGTATTTTACGGGCCGCCAGCACCCTGTCCGCAATTTTTACGCTGGGTTCGGCTTCCCTCTCGTCTATCAGGTCATCACCTGAAACACGCCTGACAAAAATCTGCATATCGATTCTGTCCATCATCGGGCCGGAGAGACGGGACAAATATCTGTCAACAGCCGCCCTGGTGCAGTTGCAACGTCCGGACGGATCCCCGTAGTATCCGCAGGGGCAGGGGTTCATCGAGGCAATGAGCATAAAGACCGCCGGATATTCGACCTTGTACCTTGCTCTTGAAAGGGTGATTTTGCCGTTTTCGACAGGCTGACGGAGAGCGTCAAGGACGTGGCCCGGAAATTCAAGCATCTCATCCAGATAGAGCACTCCGTTGTGGGCCAGGGAAATTTCTCCCGGTCGCGGAGTCTGGCCCCCACCTACAAGAGAGACCAGGCTGGCGCTGTGATGAGGGGCCCTGAAAGGCCTCACCTTCATAAGCCCGTGCCCGTCCCACTTCTCTCCGGCAATTGAATAGATTTTGCTCGTTTGGATGGACTCCTCCCTGGTCATCGGAGGCAGTATCGACGGAAGACAGGAGGCAAGCAGCGACTTCCCGCTGCCGGGAGAACCCACGAGAGCGAGGTTATGTCCCCCCGCAGCCGCAATCTCCATCCCCCGTTTTGCCACGGACTGACCCTTGACGTTACGGAAATCGTTCATAAAAGGCTTCTGCAAAGATTCCTCCTCCGCAGAAAACGGTTTCACGGAAAGTTCCTCGAACAGAGGTGACCTCTCCCCCAAAGAGAGCAGGTCAATCACCTGGGAGAGCTTGTCTACGCCCAATATTCGGATATTTTCAATGTCGGCGGCCTCCACAGCGGAAAGCCGTGGCAGGATACACCCCTTGAAACCGGAATCCCTTGCGTGAATCGCCGCCGGAAGGGCTCCGGGCACGGGTCTGATGGTCCCGTCCAGAGCCAGTTCCCCCATAACCACGTATTCTCCCAGATGAGGCATCGCAACCTTCTCCGACACAGCAATGATTCCCAGAGCAATCGCAAGATCGAATGCGGAACCCTCCTTCCTCATATCGGCAGGGGCGAGATTCACTATTATCTTACGTCCGGGCACAGTGAAACCATACGACCCGAGAGCCGTGAACACCCGCAGGAGGCTCTCACGGACTGCACTGTCCGGAAGCCCGACAAGGTGGATTCCCACACCGGGAGACATATCCACCTCCACTGTCACCGTCACCGCATCAATCCCGATGCAAGTGGCGCAAAAAGTTTTGTACAACATAGTGCAAAGTAGCGGCAAAGTCCACCCCTATCCAAGACCGTTCGCCACATTTACAGAATGTTGGAAAAGTTTGTGATTTGTTGGAAAAATCAATTATTCGTAATTTTGCGCTATGAGAAAAACAGCAATTTTCGCACTGTCCGCCATCTTAGCGGCAGCCTGCACCACGGGTCCCTCCTCAGAGGTTGTGGCCCCACTTGATTCAATCTCCATCAACATATCGGAAAAATGTGCCGGCATATCTCCTGATATGTACGGTATCTTCATCGAGGAAATAAACAATTCCGGGGACGGTGGAATGTACGCCGAACTGATCAGAAACAAGAGCTTCGAAGACCTTGAGCTGCCGGAAGGCTACCACGTGGAAGACGGCAGGCTGGTAACTCCTCTTCAGTATCACCACATCAGGGGAGAGATGGTGCAGACCGCCCACCCCTGGCCGTCAGACCCGGTGCCGGGATGGACTCTCGAAGGAGACGCGACAATGGTTCTGACCAAAGAGAACCCTATGTTCGAATCAGCTCCCAACAGCTTGAAAGTCAACGTCGGCAGTCAGGCTATTCTGACCAACGGAGGCTATTGGGGAATGTATCTGCAGAAAGGGATGGACTACGAACTCCGCGTGATTGTAAAACCATACGGGGACAGTGATATTGCGGTCAGACTCGTCGGTGCTGACGGCGGAATCCTGGCGGAGAAACCCCTTGAGGCAGCCAGGTCCGGAGAATGGAACGACGTACGCACCGTCATCACGCCGGAAGCGACGTCAGACAGTTCCACCCTCGCGCTGGTGATAAATGGAAAAGGCGCAGTCAGTTTCGACTATGTCTCCCTGATGCCGGCTGAGCGTTACTCATATAATGGTGTCAAACTCCCCCTGCGCAATGACGTGGCGGAGATGCTCGCAGACCTCAAACCCTCGTTCATCCGCTGGCCGGGCGGATGCGTGGTCGAGGGAATCTCCCTGCAAGCCAGATACGAATGGAAGAAGAGCCTCGGCGACCCTGCATCAAGACCCGGTAACTACAATCCCTGGGGATACCACTGCAGCTTCGACTTCGGATATCACGAGATGCTCTCTTTCTGTGAATCCATAGGAGCGAAGGCTCTGTTCGTATGCAATGCCGGTATGGGCTGCAACGGAAGGCAGGGTGACCTCTGCAGCGAAGATGAGATACAGTTCTACATCGACGACTGCCTGGATGCCATTGAATATGCTCTCGGCCCCGTCGATTCCGAATGGGGCGCAGTAAGGGCCGCGGCCGGACACCCTGATCCATTCCCGCTCGCTTTCATCGAGGTAGGCAACGAGAACGAAGGGACTCAGTATGAGAGGCATTACAATATCTTCCACAAGGCCATAAAGGAGAATTACCCCGAACTGACACTCATCTGCAACAACGGAATGTTCGGCAAGGGCTCCATTGAAGAGACTGATATGATTGACCCCCACTGGTACGTCAAACCCGAATTCTTCTTCCAGAACACCCACCTGTTCGACAATGTCAAGCGAGGAGATTACACCGCATACGTGGGGGAATACGGCGTCAACACTGATGTGGGCAACGGCTGTATGATAGGAGCGCTTGCGGAAGCGGCGTGGATAGGAGGAATGGAACGCAACGGCGACTTCGTGAGGATGTGCTCGTTCGCCCCGCTTATGGAGAACCCCAACGGTCGGCTCTGGCCTGTAAATCTGATATGGATGAACTCTTCAAGTGTACTGGGCCGCAGTTCTTACTACGTACAGAAGATGGCTTCAACCAACAGGCCGGACTACAACGTGAAATGCAGCGCATACGAGAACAAGGTTGACAGCCCGGGCTACAAACCAGGAAGAATTTCTCTGGGTACCAACCACACCGTCAGCGAGTTCAAGGAGATCACCGTGACCACGGCGGACGGTATAGTTCACAGCCTGGACCCGAGCGCCATCAAAGCCATCCGGGGAGACTGGAGCGTTTCCGGGGGAGTGCTCCGCCAGAACAGCCTTCTGGCCGAAGGCAGCCTATGCACCTTCGACGGCATATATGAAGGCAACTACTCAATCGACCTGAAATTCCGCAGAATCAAGGGTGACGAAGGCTGCTACGTAGGGTTTGCGATGGACGAGACCGCCGTCAACGGATACCGATGCTCAATAGGCGGCTGGGATGACAGCATCACATCCATCGAACTTATGATGTCCGGAAGCGGCTTCTCCCAGGAAAGCCAGGCGAACTGCAGCGTCATAAAAGAAGGCGTATGGCAGAGCGTACACGTGGAGGTGAAGGACGGCACCAGCACCCTCCATATCGACGGAAAAGAAATCACCCGGCACCACGTTCCCTCCGAGTCAGTGACATACTACACCGCAGGATATGACGAAAAGAATTCGGAGACCGTCATCAAAGTCGTGAACCGAGGCGGTGAGATGTTCCCGCTCAAGGTCACCCTCGAAGGTGCACGAAAGATCGCCCGCCGTGGCAAGGTCATCACCCTTGCGGCCTACGGAGAACGGGAGGAGAACACTTTCGATGAGCCGATGAAAATTTCTCCGGTCGAGAGCCCGTGGAACGGATTCGGGAAGAATTTCACCTACAATCTGGAACCTTATTCCTACACTGTACTTCGCATAAAGACAAACAGATGAATAATATGAGACGGACAGCAGCCATCATTCTGACACTGTGCATCGCCGCAGCCTGCACGCAGACCCCTGAAAACCCATACCACTTCGACGGCAAGCCCACTCCCGAAGTGCTGGACAATTATCTTGACCGGGCGATAACGATGAACAATATCCTCACTGACGACTATCCCGACAGGGATGCCGACATAGCCTTCATTGCCGATATCGGCGCGAAGTTCGTGGGCCGAGCCGTCTGTATGTGGGGCGGCGAAAAACGGCTGAACGACCCCCATTGGGTCGAAGGAGCGAAGGAAATGTCAGCCAGAATACACGCAGTATCGCCGGAGACCGTGTTGCAGGGATGCTGCTTCGAGGCTTTCTCCCGCGACATCGAGACGGTCAGGATTCCGGCATACGCCTTCGAGTCCCTCGGGCTCCCGGTTGAAGAGAGACATTTCGACTATGAAGCCCTCCTCTACCCCGACGGCTCGTACGTGGACCATTGGCATCCCGGCAGCAGTGTACCCGACATCCGCCAGACAGAGACCCAGCTATGGTACTCTACACTCATCGGCAAATTTGTGGAGATGGGCTGCGAAGGTGTCCACCTCGGCCAGACGATGCTCGTGGGTGAACAGGACACCGACTGGAAAGCATACGACGAGTTCATTTCAAAAATGCACGCATATCACGACCCTCACGCAAGACGCCACTACGTGATGTATGACGCTCACGCAGGCGAAGAGGGGATGTTCACTCCGGACGGCCGCAGCGTGCTGGACTACAACGCCTTCCCTATGCGGGTGGAAGAGACTCCCGAAAACGGCTATCTTACAGCCCGCCTCAGGCCCGGCTTCACCGATGCAATGTACGGCACCTATCCGCACCCCTACCTTGTCGAACTTGACGGATGGGGTATGAGCAAGCATCCCGGTCAGCCTTCAGACAGGACCGACCCCAACCTCTCATTCTGGGAGCAGATTTATGTCTGGGGATATGATGAGGAGACCTGGTTCTACGTAATGCCGGAGCAACAGAGGAATGACTGGCTCCGCTACGCCTACCATTGGATAAAGGAGAATGATCCCTGGTGCCATCTCCAGATGCCGGCAACCAAACCGATCTCCGTTGACAACGGGATGATGCGCGCAATCGCCCCCACTGAAAACGTACCCAACGCCATCAACCTCGGTCCCGTAATCAAGGAACTCTGGGGAGAATAATTACTCCTCAGGGTATTCGTAGAAACGTATCCAGTCGATTTCCATCTCCACCGGGAGATCTTCAAGCCGTGCTTCACCCGGCCAGGGTGCGCCCACCTGCATATCGACGTAGAGGGCGAACTGCTTGTCGAATGACCACTGGAGGGAGCCAAGCTCAGGCTGACGCCTGTAAGTGATGGTACAGGAGTCATTAATGAAGAGCTTGATGCTGTCCCGGTAGTGCTCGACCGCATACACGTTGAATTCATTGCGTTTTATGGGTCCCGTCGCGCCGTGGACGTGGCCCGTAGTATCCGTAAGAGTGAACCTGGTATGGAGCGTCTGATATGCGATATCATCGAAATTCAGCTTCTCGCAGATATCGATTTCCCCACCGTATTCGTTCTCAAGACTGGGCTCTCCGGCCTGAGGCATCATCCACAGAGCCGGCCAGGCACCCTGAGCCTCCCCTATTCTGGCACATATCTCAAGTCTTCCGTAACCGAAAGATTTCTTCCCGTGAGTCCAGACTCCCCCGGTGAGCAGCGGCGAATCGTCGCCTTCAACGCCGGGATTTACAATACCCTTGAGCACAAGGCACCCGTCCCTCATCTCAAAGCAATCATCACAGTCGGACATATGGATTTGCCAATGGGGAGTGCCCCTAGGAATCTTGCTCCACACGCTCCAGTCTATTTCGTCTCCGTTGAATTCGTCGGCCCAGGTAGGAACCTTGTCCTTGGGGCCGCAACCACCGGCCAGCAATATGACCGCCGTCGCAATAATCAGTATTCTGTTCATAAAAACAAACTTACATAAAATCGCCGAATTTTGTGCAAGTTCAGAAACTGTTTTTATGAGAGAAATCTGCGTAATCCCGCGGGATTAGAGGCCTACCACGACGGGACGGTGGTCGGAGGTAATGGAATCGGCGGGAGTGAGGGCATAGGAAAGTTTGCAGCCGGTGATGACTGCAGCTGTTCTGGAATACTGCCTCAGCCTGTCCAAACCTTCACCGTTCCTCACGTTGTAACTCATCAGCGCCGTACTTCCGGAACGGCCGGGCGCCACTCCGCCGCAGGAGTACAGTCCGAAGGACATCAGCAGGGCAAGCGCGACTACACTATATTTTTCATACCTGCAAATCTAGACAAAATCCTGCGATTTCCTCCCACTCCTGTATCAACGTTGATTCAGTGTTGATTCGGTGTTACCTTGACGTCGCCTCGGCGTTGCCAATGGTTCGCTACCGGACCTTTTCGATGGCCATCCCTGATTTTTTCGAGGGATAGTCATCGTTCAAAAAGATAACTTACTGATAATCAGCAATAGGCCTTTTGCAAGAATGGCCATCCCACCAAGAAAAACGAGGATGGCCATCGGGCGTGAAGTCTATATAGCTTTGCTTAAGGTTTTTGCAGCTTTCGAATCTGCTGTTCGGACAGGCCGGTGCATTTGGAGACCAGAGCATATACAATCTGATTCCTGATGTCTCTTTCCGTCGTCATTTCCTCTAGTTTTCGTCCAGAAGCCCGGCTATTTCTTTATCGGAAAAGCCTTTTTTCTTGAGTTTGAGAACCATAGATTGTCTTTCTTGCTGTTTCCCTTTCTCAAGTCCTTCTTTTAGACCTTCTTCGCGGTAGTCCTTGAGGGTTTCTATGTATTCGAATTCGTTCATAACCGATTTCAGATAAGTGTCCTTGTCCGACGCATTGAGGGATTTGATGTCCGCCGCGGCGAAAAGTTCCTCAAACAGGTCTCCTTCCATC